>NZ_JBWKOZ010000005.1:0-240978 GCF_059416325.1 Variovorax sp. GW821-FHT09D05
TCGACTACAACGTCGGCGCGAGCTACGACTTCGGCAACGGCCTGTCGCTGACCGGCTCGGTGCAGGGCGCCAACAAGCAGAGCTCGTACCTCGCAGTGGCCAACCCGGGCGTCGACCTCGGCTTCGGCACCTTCGGCCAGACGACCTACTCGCCGAACAAGGCGCGCTTCATCCTCACGCTGACGAAGACGCTCTGATCCTCAAGGCGACAGGCGGGCCGCGGCCCGCCTTCGTGCACACCATGCCTCCAGGAGAAACGCTCTGGTCCCGCGCTGCAGCGTGGGTTCGGGCGGCCCGCGCCTTGCCTGACATGAGCCTGCATTGGTCCTGCTGCGGCACGCCCATGCTCGATCCCGCGCAGGAGAGCCTGGAAAGCCAGGACGGCGCCGAAGTTCTCCTGGCTTCCTGCGGTCATTGCGGAGCGCGCTGGTTGAGCGTTGTTCCGCAAGAGGGCTGCCCGGGTTACTGGGAAATCTCTTGCTCGTCCACGGCCGGTTCCAGTTCGGGCCAGCGCTGAAGCCAGCATATTTACGCGGCATTTCCACCGCAGGGTGCATTGTTTACACCGTTTTCACACGCGCCTGCCGATACTGACACCGTGTTCTTTTCCATTGCAGGAGTTTCATGGCTTACGCCGCTTATCGGGAATACGCAGGCACTGTGCGTGCCAAGAGCGAGACGGTTTTCAAGGTGCTCGACGTCACGGTGCCGTCGGTCGACGCGTGCCGCGTGCGGCGCGGCATCGCCGCATGCAAGGGTGCCGGCGTGCTGCGCTGCGAGCCCCTGGTGCGTGTGAATGCAGCGTGCGCAAATGGCGCTCCGCGCGCCCGCCTCATGATTCGTCTGCCCCTGGAGAGCTATGCCTCCGTGGTGCACTGTCTGCTCGAATGCGCGCCCGATGGCGAGATCGGCCACCTCACAAGCTGGCGCGAGCATCTCCAGCGTTGTGGCCTGGCCAATGGCGGCTGACCTGGAGAGCGTGGTCGCCGATGCGACGGTCGATTCCGGCAAGACCTTCGTCCACGATTGCCTGAGTCGGCCAGCGCCCTTGCGGCTCCCGCCGGAGATCCTGCTCGGCCAGGACATCGACGTGCTCGAACGCATTCTCGAACCGGGCATCGACCTGGCGCTGTGGCGGCGCGAACCGCAGGCTCCGATTGCTGCATGGCTGGATGCCTTGCCTCCGGCCAGGCATCCCACGGCGCAACTGCAATTGCGCGCGGCCGATGTGGCGGCTGCGCTGCAGGCGGCATGCAAGACCTCCCGCACGCCGCGTGGGCCCGGGCGAGACGCTCTGCTGGCAGACATCGACATGCTCGCCACACGCTTCGCGCTGATCACTGGCAGCCCCCGGATGACCCTTACGCTGCAGGTTCGCGGCTGTGACATCGATGAAAACTGGCACCTTGACCATGCCGGGCTGCATCTGCTGTGCAGCTACAGCGGCCTGGGCACGGAGTGGGTGGCATCTCCGCACGCAGACACGGCACTGCGGATGCCGAAGTGCTTTACGGGACCTTTCGAGCGCATGCCGCTCCAGGCCGTCGCGCTCCTTCAGGGACGTGGCGTGGATGGGCAAGGCGGTGATCGAGGGCTGGTGCACCGTTCGCCGCAACTGCGCTACCTCGGGTCGCACCGCTACGTGTTGCGTCTGGACGAACTGCGGTAGATGCGCTCTGGCCGAGAGCGTCTTCATGAAATTCGAGGAGACGATTTCGATGACACACGACATCGCGCAGATTGCCGTCTGGCTGCAACCGCAGGACATCCTGTTCGACGCCGATGTCCGGGATCGAACGCACGCACTTGAGCTCGTTGCGGCGACGATCTGCGGTGCTCGCGGCCTCGACCCGGCACCGGTCTTTCGCGCGTTGTGTCGACGTGAACAGGCCGGATCGACCGCGCTCGGCGACGGATTCGCGATTCCGCACGCACGCATCGGCGGCATCGAACGGCCGATCACCCTGTTCATTCGCACCAGGCGGTCGATTGCCTTCGATGCCCCGGACGGCAGGCCGGTCTCCCAAATGCTGGCCATCATGGTGCCGGAGGATGGCGCCAAGGACGATCATCTGCAGTTGCTCGCGCTGATGGCCCGCCTGTTCTCCGAGCATCGTTTCCGGGCGCAGCTCGATGGCGCGCCGAACGCGGCGGCGGTCGAGGACGCGTTTCGGGCGGGGACTGCGCGCGTGGCTTCTGCTTCCTCGTAGCGGGGGGTTCTCTATCTCGCTAGCTGCCGCCGTGACTCAGTACGCCCCGCGCGATTCAGGCGGCACGGGAGTAGAAACCGGCGCACCGAGGAAGTCGGCCGCCAACTTGCGCGCGGCGCCCGCGTACAGCAGCACGTCAACGCCCACGGCGACGAAGGTGCAGCCGAGTTCGAGGTAGCGGCGCGCCAGCTTCGGATCTGAAGTCAGCGTGCCGGCAGCCTTGCCGGAAGCCACGATGGTCCGCATCGCGCCTTCGATGGCCGCCTGCACCTCGGGGTGACCAGGCCGGCCGCGATGGCCCATCGAGGCCGCGAGATCGGCCGGGCCGATGAACACGCCGTGCACGCCGTCGACCTCGCAGATCGACGCGAGGTTGTCCAGCGCCTGCACCGTCTCGGCCTGCACCAGCAGGCAGACTTCGTCGTCGGCTGCGTCGAGGTAGTCGGTGCGCGCGCTCCACTGCGACGCGCGTCCGACTGCGCTACCCACGCCGCGAATGCCGCGCGGTGGATAGCGCGTGGCCGACACCAGCGCACGCGCCTGCTCGGCGGTGTCGACCATCGGCACCAGCAGGTTCTTCGCGCCGATGTCGAGCAGCTGCTTGATGAGCGCGGTGTCGCCCTGCACGGCGCGCACCACCGGCTGGGCCCGATGCGGCGCCACGGCCTGCAGCGCGGCGAGCGTCGAGCGCAAGTCGTTGGGGGCGTGTTCGCCGTCGATCAGCAGCCAGTCGAAGCCGGCGGTTGCGCTGACCTCGGCCATGTACGGATCGGCCATCGAGAGCCAGAGGCCGACCTGCGGCTGGTTTGCGGCCAGGGCCGCCTTGAAGGGGCTATGAGCGGGCATGTGGGATCTGTCGAAGAGTGGTGATGGATGGGCGCCGGCCGTCAGTCCAGCTGCCCCTGGCACACGTACTTGGTGTGCAGGTAGTCGTCCAGCCCGTGGACCGAGCCCTCGCGGCCGTAGCCCGAGTCCTTCACGCCGCCGAAGGGCGCGGCCTCGGCTGCCAGCGCGCCTTCGTTGATGCCGACGATGCCGGTCTCCAGCGCATCGGCCACGCGCCAGATGCGGCGCACGTCGCGTGAATAGAAATACGCGGCCAGGCCGAAGGGCGTGTCGTTCGCCTGCGCGATCACCTCGGCCTCGTTCGAGAAGCGCGTCAGCGGCGCGACCGGGCCGAAGGTCTCTTCGCAGGCGCAGGCCATGGTGGCATCTGTATCGGCGAGCACGGTCGGTGCGAAGTAGTTCGAGCCGAGCTCGGGCAGCCGTGTACCGCCGGTGAGCACGCGCGCGCCACGCGCCACTGCGTCCTGCACATGGCGCTCGATCTTCTCGACCGCGCGTGCATTGATCATTGGCCCGATCTGAGAGGCCGCGTCGGCGGCAGGTCCGACGCGCAATGCCGCCACGCGTGCAACCAGCAGTTCGGAAAAACGTTCGTGCACTGCCTCATGCACGAAGACGCGGTTCGGGCACACGCAGGTCTGGCCGCCGTTGCGAAACTTGGCGGCCATCAGGCCTTCCACTGCGGCCTCGAGGTCGGCGTCCTCGAACACGATGAAGGGCGCATTGCCGCCGAGTTCGAGCGACAGCTTCTTGAGCGTGTCGGCCGAACGGCGCGCGAGGTGCTTGCCGACGGGCGTGGAGCCGGTGAAAGTGATCTTGCGCACGCGCACATCGTCGAGCCAGGCATCGACCACTTCGGGCGTGCGCTCGCGCGATGCGGTGACGATGTTCAGCACGCCCGGCGGTACGCCGGCTTCCGCGGCAAGGGCCACCAGCGCGAGCGAAGTCAGCGGCGTGTCCTCGGCCGGCTTGCACACCACGGTGCAGCCCGCGGCAAGCGCCGGCGCGATCTTGCGCGCGATCATCGCGGCGGGAAAATTCCACGGCGTGATCGCAGCGACCACGCCGACCGGTTCGCGCAGCGCGAACATGCGCCGGCCCGGCACGGGCGCCGGAATGACGTCGCCGTTGGCGCGTGTGGCTTCCTCGGCAAACCACTCGATGTAGCTGGCCGCATAGGCAACTTCGCCGCGGCCTTCGGCCAGCGGCTTGCCTTGCTCACGCGAGATGAGCCGTCCCAGGTCTTCCTGGTGCGCCATCACGAGATCGTTCCAGCGCTTGAGGATCTGCGCGCGCTGCTTGGCGGGCGTCTTGCGCCAGGCGGCGAAGGCGGCATGCGCGGCATCGACGGCAGCGCGCGAGTCGATTGCATTGGAGTCGGGTACCTGCGCGATGAGGGCGCCGGTGGCCGGGTCGGTCACGTCGAGCGTGCCGCCGGAAGCGGAGCGCAACCATTCGCCGGCGATGAAGTTGGCCGTGCGTTGCAGGTCGGGGCGCGAAAGGGTCAGGGGCATGGAGAGAAGGAGAAAGGAGAAAAGAAGGCGGTCAGCTCACGATGCCCAGGTGCCAGGGCACGAACTCGTGGTCGCCCAGTCCGAGCGTCTCGCTCTTGGTCGGCTCGCCCGAAGCGTGGCGCAGGATCTGCTCGAAGATCTGCTGGCCCAGTTCGGGCACGGAGAGTTCGCCGTCGATCACCACGCCGCAGTTGATGTCCATGTCTTCCTCGAGGCGGCGGAACATCGGCGTGTTGCTCGCGAGCTTGATCGTCGGCGCGGGCTTGCTTCCGAACATCGAGCCGCGTCCGGTGGTGAAGCAGATCAGCTGCGCGCCGCTGGCGATCTGCCCCGTTGCGGCCACCGGGTCGTAGCCCGGCGAGTCCATGAAGACGAAGCCAGGCTCGTCGATGGGTTCGGCGTATTCGTACACCGCGCGAAGCGGCGTGGTGCCGCCCTTCATCGCAGAGCCCAGCGATTTCTCGAAGATGTTGGCCAGTCCGCCGGCCTGGTTGCCGTGGCCCACCACGCCGTTGAACTGCGCGTTCTGGCCGGCCGCGTAGCGCTCCCACCAGGCCAGCCGGTCGAGCAGCTTCTGCCCGACCTCGGGTGTTACGGCGCGGCGCGTGAGCATGAATTCCACGCCGTGGATCTCGGGCGTCTCCGAAAGAATGGCTGTGCCGCCGTGGCGCACCAGCACGTCCATCGCCGCGCCGAGCGCGGGGTTGGCGGTGATGGCCGAGAAGCCGTCGGAGCCGCCGCATTCGAGCCCTATCTTCAGATGGTGCGCGCCGACGCGCGTGCGCCGTGCGGCATTGGCCTCGGGCAGCATTTCTTCGATTGCGCGGATACCGGCCTCGATGGTCTGGCGCGTGCCGCCCACTTCCTGCATCACCAGCGTGCGCATCAGGCGGCCCGTTTCGAGCCCTTGCGAATCGACCAGCGCGTCGACCTGGTTGCGTTCGCAGCCCAGGCCGACGATCAGCACGCCGGCCAGGTTCGGGTGGCGCGCATAGCCCGCCAGCGTGCGGCGCAACACGTCGAAATGCTCGCTCGGCGACGACATGCCGCAGCCGCTGGTCTGCGCGAAGGCGGCCACGCCGTCCACGTTGGGAAAGGCGGCCATGCGCTCGGGCGTGAAGTGCGCGGCGATGCGCTTGATGACCGTGGCCGAGCAGTTCACCGACGACAGGATGCCGATGAAGTTGCGCGTGCCGACGCCGCCGCCGGGCCGCTCGAAGCCCATGAAGGTCGCGCGTTCGGCAACCGGCACGAAATCCACCGGGCGCACGTCCTGGCAGAAGGCCGGGTCGCGGTAGCTGTCGACCAGCGTGAGGTTGTGGCTGTGCACGTAGTCGCCGGCCTGCAGGTCGCGCGAGGCCACGCCGATCACCGTGTCGTACTTCTTCACTTCCTCGCCGGCCGCGATGGCGCGCGACGCGATCTTGTGGCCGGCGGGAATCTGCGCCCTGGCGCGCACGCCGAACTCGGCGATCGTTTCGCCCAGGGCAATGGCGCTCTTGGCGACCAGCACGTTGTCGTTCGAGTGCAGGCGAAGCAGGGGGCTGTCGTTCATGGCGTGGCTTGGGGTTGCTTCGAGCAGGTTCGGATACCGGTGGGCGAGGGCTTCATCAGCCCTTTTCCATCAGCTCCTTGAGGTTGAGCTTGCGGATCAGGTCGGTCTCTTGCCGGTACACGGTCTGCACGTACTTCTGGTATTCGGGGCCGTCCTGGTACATGACCGGCGCATCGATGCTTTCCGCCACCTTGCGGAACTCTTCGCTGTTGACGGCCGTGCGGAACGCATCGCGCAGCCGCTTTTCGACTGCGGCAGGCAGGCCCTTGGGCGCACCGATGCCGTTGGGCGCTTCCACCACCACGTCGAAGCCGAGCTCCTTGAGCGTGGGCGTGTCCTTGAAGCGCGGCGTGCGCGCCTCGCCCCAGGTGGCGAGCAGGCGCAGCTTGCCGCTTTCGACGTGCGGCGCCCACGAACTGCTGTCGGCCAGCATGTCGACCTGTTCGCCCAGCACGTCCTGCAGCGCGGCCGAGCCACCCTTGTAGGCGATGGCGTTGAACTTCACGCCGGCGGCCTGCGCGAACTGCTCCATGCCCACGTGCGTTGCGCCGCCGATACCGGCGTGTGCGTAGGTGACGGTGCCGGGATGGGCCTTGGCCTGCGCCACGGCGTCGCGCAGCGACTTGAACGGCGAGTGTGCCGGCACCGCGATGCCGAAGGTCTGGCCCGAAGTGCGCGCAAGGTAGGTGAGGTCTTTCAGTGGATCGAGCTGCACTGTGCCGATCTGGGAGAAGCGCGTGACCGAAATCGGTATCTGGCCGATCGTGTAGCCGTCGGGCCGCGCCGAGGCCAGCGCCTTGGTGCCGATCATTCCCGAGGCACCTGCGCGGTTCTCCAGCGCAATGGGCTGCCCGAGTTCGCGTGCGGCGATCTGGCAGATGATGCGCATCGACCGGTCGGCCGTGCCGCCCGCGGGCCACGGGCAGATGAACGTGAGGGGGCGTTCGGGGTAGTCGGCGGCCAGCGCGCGAGCGGGGGCGGTGGCGAGAGCTGCGGCGCCGAGGCCGCCCAGCACGAGCTGGCGCCGCGCCATGTTGCGAGGGGTTTTCATCGTTGTCTCCAGAAATCGTTGTTCGGCAAGCACAGCGGATTCTTCCGGAGACAATCATTGCCATCCAATGAAATGGCGGACTCTCTTCATGAGCTCCAGGTTATGAAGAAGAAAGCCCGCTCAAGGCGCCATGAGCCAGATCGATCGCGTTCTTCGTTCCAACCTCAAGCTGCGTCATCTGCAACTGCTGGTGGCGCTGGATGAGTTTCGCCACCTCGGGCGGGTCTCGGAGTTTCTTTCGATCACGCAGCCGGCCGTTTCGAAGATGCTGGCAGAGATCGAGCGCATGTTCGATTTGAAACTGTTCACGCGCTCCACGCGCGGCACCGAGCCCACGCCCTTCGGCGTCACGGTGGTGCGCTTTGCCCGCTCGGTGCTGGCCGACTACCAGCGCACGCGCGACGAGATCGACGCCGTGTCCAGCGGCGGTGCCGGCCGCACCAGCGTGGGCGCGATGGTGGTGGCCACGCCGAGCCTGCTCGTCAAGGCCATCCAGCAGCTCAAGAAGCAGTCGGCACTGACCACCGTGATGGTGGAAGAGGGCGATCTCACGCGGCTGCTGCCTCGTCTGCGCGTGGGCGAACTCGACCTGATCGTCGGCCGGCTGGAGCCCGGCTATGCCTCGCCGGACCTGGAGACTGAAGCCCTCTACACGGAGCCGATGTGCATCGTGGTGAGCCCTGGCCACCCGTTGGCGGAGGCTTCGAGGCCAAGCTGGAAGATGCTCGCCGAGCTGCCCTGGGTGGTGCCCCCGCCGTGGGCTTCATCGCGCTCGAAGCTGGCCCAGATGTTCTACAAGCACCGCCTCGTGCCGCCGGCGGACATCGTCGAGACAGCGTCGTTTCTTGTCACGCTGTCCGTCATGCATGAGCGACCGGCCGTGGGGTTCCTCGCGCGAAGCGTCGCACGGCACTTCGCGAAGCAGGGGCAGCTGTGCATCCTGAAGATCAACGTGCCGATCGAGCTTCCGCCGGTGGGCATCATCACGCTGCGGGGGCGTTCGCAGACGACCGCCAGTCAGCTACTTATGGAATGCCTGCGAAAGGTTGCGCCGCCGCGTTAGCGCAGCACCAGCACCGGAATGTGCGAGTGCGTCAGCACGTGCAGCGTCTCGCTGCCCATCAGCAGGCGCGCCAGGCTGCGCCGTCCGTGCGAGGCCATCACGATCAGGTCGCACTGCTGGTTCTTCGCGGTCGTGATGATGGCCTCGGCCACCTGGTTCGACTTCATGACGATGGCCTGCGGATTGCGAACGCCCTTGGCGACCGCAGTGGCCACGACTTTGTCGACCAGTTGCTGCGCGGCGCGGTCCGTATGCTCCTGGGAGGCCTGGATGTCCCGCTGGCTCAGCATCATCGAGCCTTCGAAGTAGCCGACCGGCTCGATGTGCGCGACGGTGACGCTCACCAGTTCCGCGTTGGTCAACAGGGCCAGGTCGACGGCGGCGTTGACCGCTTGCTCCGACAGCGCGGAGCCGTCGGTTGCGACAAGAACACGCTTGTACATGGCAGGCTCCTTGGCCCCCGGCACCGCGGGTGCCCTCATGTTCAGTCTAGTTCGCGATTGCGGTCATGCAAGGCCCTTCATTTTTCGCCTGAACTGCCGATAACCCTCTTGAGGACACAACAGGGGACCCAGATGCTGAATGCCATCGCTGCGACCGGCAGCGCCAGAAGCGGGGGCGACGTCAACGCCGAGCTCGCGAAGATCCAGCGCCAGATCACGGCAACGCAGAAGCAGATCGCGGAAACGCAGGGCCAACTGCTCGGCACGCCCGAGGGCGACGCGCGCGATGCGATCCGGCTGCAGCTCGAAGCGCTGGCGGCCCGGCTTGCCATGCTGCAGCAGCAGATGAACGCGCTGCGCACGGCCAGCGTTCAAAAGAGCGCGATGGCTTCAATGGAAGAGAGCAGCAGCGGCAGCAGCAGCACATCGCAGCGCGCCAACGCTGGTAGCACTTCGATCGGCAGCATGCTGGACGTGAAGGCCTGACTCAGCCTCCGCGTTCCGGCCACCGGTGCCGCGTGCCCCCCGAGCGCCGGTCCGCCTTCTCCATGACAACGCCCTGCACGAGCAACTGCTCTCCGCGTTGCTCCAGGTGCTGCAGGCAGCGAAGAAAGACGTCGAGATCCGCAGGCTCGATGCCTTCGAGCAATTCGGTGTTCAGCCCCGCGATCCGGGGAAACAGCCTGCCGAACAACTGCTGGCCTGAAGCGCTCAGCCGCACGTGCACTTCGCGGCGGTCCTGAGCGTCCTGCCGCCGCACCACCAGCTTCTTCTCGACCAGGCTGCGCAGTCCGCGCGAGGTGCGCACGCGATCCAGGTGCAGGTGCGTGGCCAGCGTCGACGCAGTCATCTCGCCCTCCTGCGCCAGTGTGGCGATCATTCCCCACTCGCGGCGCGTGATGCCGAAGCCTCCTTCGACCAGGCGGGTCGCCATGCCGTTGCCCGAGCGCATGGCTCGTGCCAGGCGGTACAGCAGCAGGTCGTTCAGGGAACGGGGCGCGCGCAACGCTGCTGCATCGGGAAAAGCTTGTTGCATACGTATGAAAAATGGGATGGGGAGTGTGGTTCGCCCGCCTCGGAGCACTGGTAGTTGATTAGATCAACTGTTTGCCCATACGTATAAACCGGTAACAAATTTGAACGAACGGAAACAGTCTTGGCGCGCGATTTTCGCCGTGAAAACTCGCGCGCCCCCGTTCACGACAACCGCTCGCAGGAGATCCGATGCCCGCATTCCTTTCCAGGCGCAAGCTCATCATGGCGTGGGGCATTGCCCTGGCCGCTTGCGCTCCCATGGTCCACGCCCAGGCGCTGGACGGCGGGCCGCTCACCCTCGTGGTCGGCTATGCGCCGGGCGGCAGCACCGACCGCATCGCGCGCCTGATCGCCGAGCGGCTGACGCCCAAGCTCGGCGTTCAGGTGAGCGTGGAAAACCGCCCGGGCGAGGGCGGCCGGCTCGCGGCCAAGGAAGTAAAGCGCGCCCCCGCGGGGCAGAACGTGCTGATGCTCGGCAACCCCGCCGTGATGGTGGTCGCGCCGCTGGTCTTCAAGGACGCGGGCTATGACCCCGACAAGGACTTCGTGCCCGTGTCGCAAGTCAGCAGCTACGACTTTGCGCTGGCGGTCGGCAACAAGCTCCAGCTCGACCGCGCGATGTTTCTCGTCAGCCGGCTGTGGGCACATCCGGAAGAGGCGATTTTCGGCGTGCCCGCCACTGGCAGCCTGCCTCACTTCTTCGGCCTGATGGTGGGCGATGCGCTGAGCGTGCAGCCGCAGATCAAGGGCTACGGCGGTTCGGCGCCTCTGGCGGCCGACCTGAGCGGCGGCAGCCTGCCCATTGCCATCGACACGCTCGATTCGCTCTATCCCCAGCACGTGGCCGGCAAGATCCGCATTCTGGCCACCTCAGGCAAGAAGCGCGCGAGCTTCGCGCCCAACATTCCCATCTTCCGCGAGGCCGGCATGAAGATCGATGCCGACGGCTGGAACACCTTCTTCGCGCCCAGCACCATGCCGAACGCCAAGGTGCAGCTGCTGGCCAACGCGATCCGCGACGTCATGAAAGACCCGGGCCTGCAGAAGGCGGCCGACGCGCTCTACATCACGCCCGTGATCAGCAATGCGGCCGAGACGGCTCAGATGCTGAAGGCCTTTCGCGCGCAGTGGGAGCCAGTGGTTCGGCGCTCCGGCTTCCAGCCCTGAGACTTTCTTTCGTCAGCTCGCAAGCGCCCGCATCTCCGCAATGAGATCGGCCTTGCCCTCGAAGCCGATGCCGGGCAGCGGCGGCAGCGTGACGTAGCCGTTGTCCACCTTCACGCCATCGGGGAAGCCACCATAGGGCTGGAACAGGTCGGGGTAGCTCTCGTTGCCGCCGAGCCCGAGGCCGGCCGCAATGGCGAGCGACATCTGGTGGCCGCCGTGCGGAATGCAGCGCGAGGGCGACCAGCCGTTCTCCTTCAGCATGTCGAGTGTGCGCAGGTAATCCACCAGCCCGTAGCTCAGCGCGCAGTCGAACTGCAGCCAGTCGCGGTCGGGCCGCATGCCGCCGTGGCGGATGAGGTTGCGCGCGTCCTGCATCGAGAACAGGTTCTCGCCCGTGGCCATGGGGCCGGCGTACACCTCGCCGAGCTTCGCCTGCAGCTCGTAGTCGAGGGGATCGCCGGCTTCCTCGTACCAGAACAGCGGGTACTGCGAGAGCGCGCGGCCGTAGTCGACGGCGGTCTTCAGGTCGAAGCGGCCATTGGCATCCACCGCCAGTTGCTGGCCGGGGCCGAGGATCTTCAGCACCGACTCGATGCGCTCGCAGTCTTCAGCGAGCGTGGCGCCGCCGATCTTCATCTTCACCACCGAGTAGCCGCGTTCCAGGTAGCTGGTCATCTCGCGCTGCAGGCCTTCCACGCCTTTGCCGGGGTAGTAGTAGCCGCCCGCTGCGTAGACGAACACGCGCGGGTTCGGCGTGCCGTTGCCGTAGCGCTCGGCCAGCAACTGGTAGAGCGGCTTGCCCGCGATCTTGGCGGTGGCGTCCCACACCGCCATGTCGATGGTGCCCACCGCCACCGAGCGCTCGCCGTGGCCGCCGGGCTTCTCGTTGATCATCATGCGGGCCCAGATCTTGTGCGGATCGAGGTTCTCGCCGGTTTCGTCGAGCAGCGACGCAGGCTCGGCTTCGAGCAGGCGCGGCAGGAAGCGCTCGCGGATCAGCCCGCCCTGGCCATAGCGGCCGTTGGAGTTGAAGCCATAGCCGATGACGGGCTTGCCGTCGCGGATCACGTCGGTGACCACGGCCACGAGGCTCAGGGTCATCTTCGAGAAGTCGATGTAGGCGTTGCGGATGTCCGACTTGATGGGACGGGTGGATTCGAGGATGTCGACGATTTTCATGATTGGGTTCGGGGGATGGAGAAAGCGAAAGACGTTCAGCGGTGCAGCGACGAGCCGCCGCAGATGGCGACGTCCTGCCCCGTGATGGCCGCCGCTGGCGGCGACAGAAGAAAGCCCACGAGCGCGGCGATTTCCTCGGGCTGGATCAGCCGGCCGATAGGCGGCATGCGCGGCGCGCTGCCCGCGCGGGCCGGGTCCTGCAGCATCGAGGTCTGCGTGGCACCGGGCGACACCACGTTGACAGTGACGCCCTGTGCCGCGACCTCCGCCGCCCAGCTGCGCGCGAGCGCGATCAGCGCGGCCTTGGTCGCTGCGTACTGGCCGCGACCGGGCAGGCCCTGTGCGACGCGGCTGCCGACGAACACGACGCGGCCGTGTCCGCGCGCAGCCATCGCGGGCACGAGGGCATCGGCCAGCCGCGTGGCGGCGTCGACGTGCAGGCGCCACATGAGTTCGCCGCCCGCGTGGTCGAGCGCGCCCAGCGGGCCGACGCGCAGCACGCCCGCTGCATGCACCAGCGCGTCGGCGTCCTGGAGCTCGGAGGCCGTGCGCGCGATGGCGTCGGCATCGCACAGGTCGACGGCTACGTGCACGAAGCCCGCGTGAGACAACGTGGGCGCGGCCAGATCGAGCCCGCTCACGCGCCAACCCGCTTCGAGCAACTGCGACGCAATGGCACGGCCGATGCCGCCGCTGCTGCCCGTCACCACTGCATGCGGGGCAGCTTCATTCGACATGGATGTTGCCCTCCACGATGATCTTCTTCGAGCGCGCCATGTCCTCGGCCTGGAACTTCGCGAAGTCCTCGACGCTGCCCGGTGTCAGCAGCAGGCCCTGCGCACCCAGCGTCTCGCGCATGTCGGTGCCCAGCGCCTTGTTGACCTCGGCGTTCAGCCGCTGCGTGACGGCGGCCGGCAGCTTCGCCGGCCCCCACAGGCCATACCAGCTGTAGAACTCGTACCCCGGGATGCTCTCGCCCACCGTGGGCACGTTCGGCAGGCTGGTGGCGCGCGTGGCCGAGGTCACGGCAATCACCTTCACCATGCCGCTCTTGTGATACTGCAGCGAGCCGAGGATGGGGTCGATGAAGCCGTCGATCTGCCCGCCGATCAGGTCCTGGAACGCGGGCGCCGTGCCCTTGTACGGCACGATCAGGTAGTCGAGCCCGCCGCCCGCGCGCTTGAGCAGCTCGGTCGACAGGTGGCCCGCCGATCCGATGGAGCCCACTGCGAAGGTCATCTTGCCCGGGTGCGCCTTGGCGTACGCAATGAGCGACTTCACGTCCGTCACCGGCAGGTTCTTGTTGACGGCCACCGACAGCGGCGCCTTGGCCACCAGGGCCACGGGGGTAAAGTCTTTCACCACCTCGTAGGGCACGGCCTTCATGGTCATCGGCGCGGTGGTGAAGGTCGATGCATTGAACAGCAGCGTGTAGCCGTCGGCCGGTGCCTTCGACACCACGTCGGCACCGATGACGCCATTGCCGCCCGCGCGGTTCTCCACGATGAAGCTCTGGCCCGTCTGTTCGCCGAGCTTCTGCGCCAGCAGGCGGCCGATGGTGTCGAGCGTGCCGCCGGGCGGAAACGGAATCACCATGCGCACCGGGCGGCTGGGCCAGGTCTGGGCGAAGCCGGCGGTGGATGCCGCGGCCAGCGCGAGGGCGGCCAGCGTGGCCCGCAGGAAATGGTTGCGTTGCATGTCTCTTGTCTCCTTGTGTTTTTTCATCGGGGCATCGCGGGTGTCGCGGCCCCGCGGGCTCAGCGCTTCGACAGGCCGGCCTGCTGCACGGCGGCGTGCAGCGCATCCATCTCGCGCGCATTCGGTGCTTCGGTCGGCGGGCGCACGGTGGCGTTGTCGAGCACGCCGGCCAGGAACATGCCGCCCTTCATGCGCGCGTGCGCCTCGCCGGTCGGCTCGCCGCCGCCGTACACCGCGTCTTTCAGCGGCGTGATGAGCGCCTGCACCGCCATCGCCTTCTTCAAATCGCCGGCCTTCACTGCGTTCCACAGGTCGATGATCAGTTGCGGAATGAAGGTCGCGAAGCCGACCAGCGCGCCGTCCACGCCCTGCACCATCGAGGCCAGCAGGTACTCGTCGTGGCAGGTCAGGATGGCCTTCGATGCATCGGCCTCGCGGATCGCCTGGATGTCGCGGGCGTACTTGTTCATGTCGCGCTGGCCTACCTTGAAGGCCTGCAGGTAGGGCAGGCGCGCCAGCTCGGCCAGGAGCTGCGACGAGTAAGAGGCGCGCGTCCAGGCCGGATACACGTGGCAGACCAGGTCCAGCTCCGGCGCGGCGCGGTGGATGGCCTCGAAGTACTGCAGCGCATGGCCGGGCGTGAAACCGAAGCGCAGCCAGTGGTGCGGCGGCATCACGTCGAGCGCCACCGCGCCGGCAGCCTGCGCGGCGCGTGCATGCTCGGCAGCCTCGGCCAGGCCTTCGCACACGATCGACGAGATCACCGGCGTGCGGTCGCGCAGTTCATCGGCCACGATGCGCGTCACCTCGGCGCGTTCAGAGGGCGTCAGCGAAAACACTTCGCCGGTGTGGCCATTGGTCATGATCGCCACCACGCCGTCATGGCCGGCCAGCCACGAGGCCAGCTTGCGCAGCGCCGGCTCGTCGATGCGGTGGTCGGCCGTGAAGGGGCAGGAAATGGCGGGGATGATCCCGCGATAATTCGCGATGGAAGGCATGCTGTGTCTCCGTTGTGGTTCAAGGTGCAGGAATGGGTGCATCTTTTGCCGGCGGGGCGCGAGCCGTCCAATACTCGAATCGCATACAACTATTCAACTGCGCTGCGCATGGGCCCCGGCAACCGACCCCTCGACCTCGAATGGCTGGAAGATTTCCTGGCCCTGGCCGAGTCCGGCAATTTCTCGCGTGCCGCGCAGGCGCGCTCCATTGCGCAGCCCGCCTTCAGCCGCCACATCCGCTCGCTGGAGGAGTGGGTGGGCGTCGACCTGTTCGACCGCAGCGGGCACCCGACCGCGCTCACGGCGGCGGGCAAGCGCTTTCAGCCCCTGCTGCAGGAAGTGCTCGCCGGCCTCGAAGCCGCCCGCATCAAGGCCCGCGCCGCGCACGACCTGGACGCCGCCAGCCTGAGCTTCGCCGCCACGCACGTGCTGTCGCTCACCTTTTTCCCGCGCTGGCTGGGCAGCGTGGAATCGCGCCTGAGCATGGGCCCGATCCAGACCGTTTCCGACAGCTCGTACGCCTGCGAAGACCTGATGCTGCAGCGCCGCGTTCAGTTCGTGCTGTGCCACGGACACGCAGGCGCACCGGGGCGACTCGACGACACCGGTTACCCGGTTCAGCGTTTGAGCGAAGACGTGCTGGTGCCTGTGAGCGCGCCCGATGCGAACGGCGCTCCGCTGCATGCGCTGGGTGCAGGCCAGTCGCCCGCCGTGCTGGCCTACAGCGATGCCTCGGGACTGGGCCGCATCATGCGGGCCATGCAGGACAGCGAGTTTGGCAAGGACTTCGCTGCGTCGCTGTCGATCGTTTTCACGGCCCACCATGCCGCGCTGTTGCGCACCATGGCACTCGAAGGCCGCGGCCTCGCTTGGCTGCCGATGAGCCTGGTGGCTGATGACCTGCGCAGCGGCACGCTGGTCGATGCCGGCGCGGGCGGCTGGCGCGTGCCGGTGGACATCCGGCTGTATCGCCAGCAGGCGCACATGGCGCCGGTGGCGGAAGCGCTGTGGGCGCTGGTCAGCGGCGGCGCCTCAGGCGCCTGACCGCTTCAATTGGCGCAGCGTGCCTCGAGAGCATCGAGGAACGAGCGGTCCCAGCGTCCTTCCTTCATCGCCTGGATCGTGCGCGCTTCCGTCTCCAGGTGCGCGCGGGCCTTCTCGATCAGCAACTCGGCCTCGTCGGGCGAGAAGGCGAGCAGCCCGTCCTGGTCGCCCACCACGATGTCGCCCGGGTTCACGATCATGCCGCCGACCGACACCGGCACGTTGATCTCGCCGGGGCCGTCCTTGTAGGGGCCGCGATGGTTCACGCCGCGCGCATACACCGGGTAGTCGCGCTCGCGGATCTCGGCCACGTCGCGGATGGCGCCGTCGAGCACCAGGCCCGCGGTGCCGATGGTCGCGGTATAGAACGACAGGATGCCGCCGATCACGGCGTTGGTGATGTCGCCGCCCGCATCGATCACCAGCACGTCGCCGGGCCGGCAGAACTCGAAGGCGCGCATCGGCGTGAGGTTGTCGCCGCCGCGCGTCTTCACGGTGACTGCCGTGCCCGCCATGGTCTTGTGCCCGGGGCGGTGGTAGGGCTGCAGGCCGACACTGCCGATGTTGCGGTGCAGGTTGTCGCTGAGCGCGGCCACCGGAATGTCCTGCAGCGCGGCGATGATGGCCGGCGCCACTTGCGGGGCCGACGGGTTCTTGCGGATGGCTTTGTAGGGCATGACTGGTCCTTGTGAGTTCTTCGGCGCGCGTCAGCGCAGTGCGGCCACTGCACGGGCGATGCGCGTGCAGCCTTCTTCCAGCGTCTCGATCGACGTGGCAATGGAAAGACGGAAGTAGGGCGACAGGCCGTACGCGGTGCCCGCGACCGCGGCAACGCCTTCGCTTTCGAGCAGGTACATCACCACGTCGCCGTCCTCGTTCAGGCGCTTGCCTTCGGGCGTGGTCTTGCCGATGAGGCCGCCGCAGTTGATGTACAGGTAGAAGGCACCGGGCGGCGTCGCGCAGCTCAGGCCGGGAATGTCGTTGATGAGCGCCAGCGTGCGATCGCGCCGCTGCTTGTACACGGCCACGCTCTCGGCCACGAAGCCCTGGTCGCCATTCAATGCAGCAGCCGCAGCCGCCTGGCTCACCGAGCAGCAGTTGCCGGTGGACTGCGACAGCAGCGTGTCCAGCGCCTTGATCAGGTCCACCGGGCCGGCCGCATAGCCGATGCGCCAGCCGGTCATCGCATAGGTCTTGGAGACGCCGTTCACTATCAGCGTGCGATCGCGCAGCGCGGGCGCTTCCACGAGGAGGTGCGGCGTCGTCTCGCCGTCGAAGCGGATGTGCTCGTAGATCTCGTCGGTCATCACCATCACGTGCGGATGGCGTTCCAGCACTTCGGCCAGCGCGCGGTATTCGGCGGCCGTGTAGCTCGCACCGGTCGGGTTGCTCGGCGAATTGATCAGCAGCCAGCGCGTGCGCGGCGTGATGGCGGCCTCGAGCTGCGCGGGTGCCAGCTTGAAGCCCTGGGATTCGGGGCAGGCCACGGTAACGGGCGTGCCCTCGCAGGCGAGCACCATGTCGGGGTACGACACCCAGTAGGGTGCGGGAATGATCACCTCGTCGCCCGGCTCCAGAGTGATCGCAAAGGCGTTGTAGATCGCGCTCTTCGCGCCGCTGGTGGCGATGATCTCGTTCATCGCATAGCGCAGGCCGTTCTCGCGTTCGAGCTTGGCGACGATGGCTTCGCGCAGCTCCACCGTGCCCGCCATCAGCGTGTAGCGCGTGGCGCCGCGCTCGATGGCGGCGGCCGCGGCCTGGCGGATGTGGGGCGGTGTGTCGAAGTCGGGCTCGCCCACTACGAGATTCACGATCGACTTGCCCTGCCTGCGCAGTTCGTTGGCGCGGTCGGCGGCCGAGGTGCTGGGCGAGGGCTTGATGCGCCGCACGCGGGCGGCAATGCGGGACGTGGTCACATGACTTCCTGTTCTTGCTGTGCAGAGGCTTGCATGGACCGAACGGTACGCACATCGAACAGCCGAGGCCAAGACGACTTTTCACTGGTTGTATAGGCGCAGCTTATGGTGAGCCCTGATACCGGCTGTGCAGGGCCGGTGCTAGGCTTGGCTTTTGCTTGGGGACAAGGCGTGAACCTGCGACGCCTCAAATATTTCGTGAAGATCGTGGACATCGGCAGCCTGACCCAGGCCGCCGAGGTCCTTTTCATCGCCCAGCCTGCGCTGAGCCAGCAACTGGCCACGCTCGAGGGCGAAGTGCGCCAGCAACTGCTGGTGCGCACCAAGCGCGGCGTGACGCCCACCGAAGCCGGCAAGGTGCTGTACCGCCATGCGCAGATCATCCTGCGCCAGTGCGAGCAGGCCCGCGTCGACATGGAGGCTGCGGGCGAAGGGCTCTCCGGTCAGGTTTCCGTGGGGCTCGCGCCCGGCACGGCGGCCTCGGCACTCTCTTTGCCGCTGCTGCGCACCGTGCGTGCGCGCCACCCGGGCATCCTGCTCTACCTGAACGAGAACTACGGCACTACGCTGAGCGAGCTCATCATGAATGGCCGCATGGACCTCGCCGTGCTCTACGGCGACAAGGCCATTCACGGGCTTACGTTCTTGCCGCTGCTCAAGGAGCCGCTGTTCCTGGTCGGCCCCGCATCGATGCCGGCGCCCTCGCAGCCTGTGAAGCTGGCCGACCTGCGCGACATCGAACTCTTTTTGCCGCGCCCGTACAACGTGGTGCGCAAGTTGGTGGACGCGGCCTTCGTGCGTGCGGGCATGGTGCCGCGCGTGGTGGCGGAGATCGAATCGGCCTTTACCCTCACGGCGGCCATTGCCGATGGGCTGGGCGCCACCATCCTGCCGGCGTCGATGGCGCGCGAGGTGGTCGCGAGCTGCGGGGCCTGGCAATTCCCCATCGTCGACCCGGTCATCGAGGCGCCGCTGGCGCTGTGCCAGTCCGACCACCTGCCGCTGTCCGAGCCCGCGCAGGCGGTGAAAGACATCCTGCTCGAACTCGTGGTCGACCTGGCCCGCACCGTCGCATCGACGCCTGAACCCGAGCTCGCCGCCTTGTCTTGAACTGATGGGCCGCCCGTCATAAGGCGCCCTTATCCCGGCACAGCCAATCCGTCTTTGGCTTCGGGCCCGCGGCCCGTTACCTTTCATGCATGCCGTCACGCGTTCGCGGAATGCGTCGGCCATCACAGCCATCGGCATGAAGCAGGAACAGATCAAGACGCTCATCGACGCTTTGGCCGCATCGGACCTGGCGGAACTGGAGTACAGCGAGAACGGCAGCACGCTGCGGCTGGTGAAGCTGTCGGCGCTGGGCGTCGCAACTGCCGTGCGAAGCCCGTCCGCTGCACGCAAGGCTCCGCGACAGGCTTTGGAAGAAACAACGGCGGTTGCCAGCACCGAGTGCCTTGCACCGCTGTTCGGCGTGGTGCACCTGCAGCCCGCGCCTGGCGAGCCGCCCTTCGTGCAACCGGGTCAGGCTGTGGAAGCCGGCCAGCTGCTGTGCGTGATCGAGGCGATGAAGATGTTCAACGAAGTCCGCGCCGATCGTGCGGGCACCGTGCAGCAGGTGCTCGTGCATTCGGGCCAGGAAGTGGAAGCAGGGCAGTCCCTGTTCCGCTTCGGATGAGGAGGCACGCGCGATGTTCGACACCGTGCTCATTGCCAACCGGGGCGAAATCGCCTTGCGCATCCAGCGCGCCTGCCGGGGCCTCGGCCTGCGAACGGTGGTCGTGCACTCCGAGGCCGACCGCGACGCGATGTACGTCGCGCAGGCCGACCAGGCGTTGTGCATCGGGCCCGCGGCGCCGCGCCTGAGCTACCTCAACCAGTCCGCCATCCTGTTCGCCGCCGAGGTGAGCGGCGCGCAGGCGATCCATCCCGGCTACGGCTTTCTCTCGGAGAACGCGGGCTTCGCCGCGCGTGTCGAGCAGGCCGGCCTCGTGTTTGTCGGCCCCAGCGCCGCCTGCATTCGCACCATGGGCGACAAGGTTTCTGCCAAGCGCGCGATGCGCAAGGCCGGCGTGCCCTGCGTGCCCGGTCCCGACGAGGCGCTGCCGGACGACCCGGCCGCAGTGCTGGCCCTGGCGCGCGACATCGGCTATCCGGTGATCGTGAAGGCCGCGGGCGGGGGCGGCGGGCGCGGCATGCGCGTGGTGCACGAAGAGGCCGCGCTGCTCGACGCCATGGCGCTCACGCGCGAAGAAGCGCGCCAGGCCTTCGGCAACCCCGAGGTCTACATCGAGAAGTTCCTGCTGCATCCGCGGCATGTCGAGATCCAGGTGCTGGCCGACAGCCACGGCAACGCCGTGTGGCTGGGCAGCCGCGACTGTTCGCTGCAGCGCCGCCACCAGAAGGTGATCGAGGAGGCGCCCGCGCCCGGCATCGACGACGCGCTGATGGCCGAGGTGGGCGAGCGCTGCGCGGCCGCGTGCCGGCAGATCGGCTACTGCGGCGTAGGCACCTTCGAGTTTCTCTACGAGAAGGGTGCGTTCTATTTCATCGAGATGAACACGCGCCTGCAGGTGGAGCACCCGGTGACCGAGATGACCACCGGCATCGACATCGTGCAGCAGCAACTGCGCATGGCGCTCGGCGAGCGCCTGTCGCTGGCGCAGGCCGACGTGCGCTGCCAGGGCCATGCCATCGAGTGCCGCATCAATGCCGAGAACCCCGACACCTTCGCTCCCGCGCCTGGCCGCATCACCGGCTGGCAGGTGCCTGGCGGCTTCGGCGTGCGCGTCGATTCGCACGCGGGCGCCGGCTACCGTGTGCCGCCGTACTACGACTCGATGATCGCCAAGCTCATCGTGCACGGCGACACCCGCGCCGATGCGCTCGATCGCATGCACCTGGCGCTGGCCGAGACGCATGTGGAAGGCATTGCCACCAACGTGCCGCTGCACCGCGCGCTGCTGCGCGACGACGGCTTTGCCGCCGGCGGCGTCGACATCCATCACCTCGAACGCTGGCTGCAGCAAAGGAGCGCGGCGTGAGCGCACAGGCATCCCGTACCGAACCGTCCATCAGTCTTCTGGGCACCACGGCGCTGCTGTTCGAAGCGCCCGGCGCCATGAACCTGCCGTCGCAGCAGCGCATCTGGGGGCTGGCGCATGAGGCCGAGAGCTGGCCCGAAGTGCGCGAGGCCGTGCCGGGCATGAACAACCTGATGCTCACCTTCACGCGCGCGCCGCGCCATCTCGATGCGCTGTGCGAGCGCCTGTGCAACGCCTGGAGCGCTGCCACCGCCGTGCCGCGCGAAGGCCGCGTGGTCGAGCTTCCCGTGGTCTACGGCGGCGAGGGCGGCCCGCACATGGCCGACGTGATGGCGCACACCGGCCTGAGCGTCGAGGCCATCGTCGAGCTGCACAGCGCGCCGCTCTATCCGGTGTATGCACTCGGCAGCCATCCCGGCTACTGCTACCTGGGCGGCATGGACCCGCGCATTGCCACGCCGCGGCGCAAGACGCCGGTGCTGAGCATCCCGGGCGGCGCGGTGTCGATCGGCGGCGCGCAGACGGGCGTGTCGGCATCGGCCGGCCCCAGCGGCTGGAACACCATCGGCAGCACCTCGATGGTGTTCTTCGACCCCGCGCAAGATCCGCCCGCCATGCTGCAGCCGGGCGACATGATCCGTTTTCGCGTGGAGGGCATCGTCCGATGATCGAAATCCTTTCGTCCGCCGCGCTCGCCACCGTGCAGGACCTGGGCCGCACCGGTAGCCTGCGCTGGGGCGTCGGCACCTCGGGCGCCATGGACAACCTCGCGCTGGCCGCTGGCAACCTGCTGCTGGGCAACGCGCTTGGCGCGGCTGCCATCGAGGTGCCGGTGTTTCCGTTCAAGGTGCGCTTCGACGAAGACTGCGCCTTCGCACTGACCGGCGCCGACTGCGCAGCCAAGCTCGACGAGCAGCCCCTGCTGCCCTGGTGGGTGCACCAGGCACGCGCCGGCCAGGTGCTCACGCTGGGCCTGCCGCAAGGCGGTGCGCAGCGCGGCAGCCGCGCCGTGCTGTGCGTGGCCGGCGGCGTCGACGTGCCCGAGGTGCTGGGCTCGCGCAGCACCCAGCTGCGCGGTGCCTTCGGCGGGCATGAAGGGCGCGCGCTGCGCCGTGGCGACGTGCTCCGCGCAGTCGACGCAGGCAACGCGTGCCGCACCGGGTTCGGCCTGGTGCCGCCCGCGCTCGCACTGCCGCTGGAGCGCGATGGCGTTGCCGCCGTACGTGTGCTGCCCGCTGCCGAGTACCTGGCCTTCGAGCCGGCCTCGCGCGAAGCCTTCTGGGTCGGCGAATGGAAAATCACCTCCCAGAGCGACCGCTACGGCTACCGTCTCGACGGCGAGGCGCTGCGGCCCATTGCACCGATGGAACTGCGCTCCCACGGCATCGTGCCCGGCGTGATCCAGGTGCCGCACAACGGGCAGCCCATCATCCAGATGCGCGACGCCCAGCCTTCGGGCGGCTACCCCAAGTTCGGCACCGTGATCGAGGCCGACATGTGGCGCCTCGGCCAGGCACCCATCGGCAGCCGCATGCGCTTCATCGAAACCACCTGGGACGAAGCCCTGACCGCACTCGACGAAGTGCGCGCGTGGCTCGACAAGGTGGCGCGCGTGGTGGCTCTTCATCGGGGGGCGCCTCGTGTTTGAGCGTTGTTGTCGTTCGGGGCGCGATCACGCCGACGGGGTACCTTGCTCCGCGAATGTCCCCCGGCCTGCGGCCTCCTCCTTTATTTCGCTGCGCAAGGCACCCCATCGACGTGATCGTTGGACTGAGCGCAGGTTGATCCGCCGAACGCCAGCAGCGTGCCTCGTGCACAGGCCGTCGGGTGCTCCCCGCAGCGAAATAAAGGAGGAGGGCGAAGCCCGGGGGACATTCGCGGAGGGGAGTACCCGGCGGCCTGTGCATCACCCCGAACAAGAGCACCAAAAAGCGAAGGCCTGAAAAATGCAGGACACAGCACTGCGCACCCCCCAACTAGCCGCCTGGCTGGCCAACACAGACATCGGCCTGCTCGAACTGCGCACGCCAAACGGAACCCTGCGCCTGGGCAGACAGGGCGACGACATCATCGAACTGCCGGATGAAGAAGCCGAGCCCGAAATCCTGTCGATCCGCGCCCCTTCGCTCGGCGTATTCCTGCAAAGCCATCCACTGGCTGCTGTACCGCTGGTCCGCATCGGCCGGCGCGTTGAAGCCGGCCAGACCATCGGCCTGTTGAAGATCGGCCCGCTGCTGCTACCCGTGACCGCACCGCAAGCCGGCATCGTCGACAGCATCCACGCGGCCGATGGCCTCGCAGTCGGCTACGGCGCCCAACTGTTCGACCTGCACCCCCTCTGACGAACGAGACAAGGATTCACGATGGACATCGATCTGAATGCAGACCTCGGCGAAGGCTTCGGCCCCTGGCGCATGGGCGAGGACGAAGCCCTGCTCGACATCGTCTCCTCCGCCAACGTGGCCTGCGGCTTCCACGCGGGCGACCCGGTCATCATGGACCGCACCGTGCGCATGGCGCGCCAGCGCGGCGTCGATGTCGGCGCGCACGTGGGCTTTCCCGACCTCATGGGGTTCGGGCGCCGGCCGATGCAGATAGAGACGAAGGAACTGGTGGCATACGTGCTCTACCAGCTGAGCGCGCTGGAGGGCATGGCCCGCACCGCCGGCCACCGCATGACGCACATGAGCTTCCACGGAGCGCTCGGCAACATGGCCGCGGCCGACGCCGCGCTGGCCGAGCCGCTGGTGCGCGCCGTGGCCGATTTCGATCCCTCGCTCACCGTCAGCACCTCCGCCAGCCGCGCCATCGAGGGCGCGGCCGAGCGCTGCGGCCTGCGCGTGCGCACCACCTTCCTGGCCGATCGCGCCTGTGGCGACGACGGCCTGCTCGTGCCGCGCAAGCTGCCCGGCGCGGTAATCCACGAGCGCGACGCGGTGCTGGCGCGCGTGCGCCAGCTTCTCGAAGAAGGCACCGTCACCAGCAGCACCGGCAAGAAGATCCCGATGCGCGTGCATTCGATCCTGCTGCACGGCGACACGCCAGGCGCCGTCGACCTGGCTCGCGCCGTGCGTGGCGTGGTCGAGCAGGCGGGGCGCGTGGTGCCCATCTCAAAACAATCGACCTGATGCATCGGGGCACGAACATGGTGCTTACCCTTACTCATATGCACAGATGCCGGGCGACATAAGGGGGGCTTATCGCTCCACAGTCAATCCGTCTTGGCGCCGCCCGCAGGCGCTGGCTACAGTGAAATCCAGGCAGTCATCTGCCCCTTAACGAAAGAACCCGATATGCCGTTTTCCGACTACAAGACCGCGCTGGTGACCGGAGCCTCTTCAGGCATCGGCGCCGCCGTCGTCGAACGCCTGAGCAAGGAAGGCCTCAAGGTCCACGCGCTTGCGCGCAGCGCCGACAAGCTGGCCGACCTGGCCGCGCGCACCGGCTGCATTCCGCACGCCATCGACGTGAGCGACCTCGCCGCAGTCACGCGCCTCGCGAAGGAAGTCGAGTTCGACGTGCTGGTCAACAACGCCGGCGTGGACCGCCCCGGCTCCATCCTCAAGGCCGACGCCGAAGGCATCGACCTGCTGGTGGACGTCAACCTGCGCGCCGTGCTGCACCTGTGCCGGCTCGTGGTGCCCAGCATGGCGGCGCGCGACCGCGGGCACGTGGTCAACATCAGCTCCATTGCGGCGGCCTACAACTTCGGCGGCAACAGCACCTACCACGCGACCAAGGCGGCCGTGAGCATGCTGTCGCGCCAGCTGCGCATCGACTGCTTCGGCAAGCGCGTGCGCGTCACCGAAATCTGTCCGGGCCGCGTGGCCACCGACATCTTCGCGCACGTGCACGGCGACTCCGAAGACACCTACAAGCGCTTCGTCGAAGGCTATGAACTGCCGCAGGCCGAAGACATCGCCAACGCCATCGCCTTCGCCATTGCCGCGCCCATCGCGGTGAACGTGGGCCACATGGAAATCACGCCCACGCTGCAGGTGCCCGGCGGCCTTTCGACCACGCGGCCGGAAACGCCGCGCGACTGAGCCCCCGGCCCATGCACGCCACGCAAAGGAACAGCGCATGAAGGACTTCGACCTGCTGGCGATCCTGCTGAAGCCGGAGTTCGGCGACATGCTGCTGCACGGCCTGCTGGAGACGCTGAAGATCGCGGCCGGCTCCTGGCTGCTGGCGATGACCATGGCCGTCGTGCTGCTGGTGGTGCGGCTCACGCCGAACCGCATTGCCGAGCGCATCGTGGCCGGCTATGTCTCCTACCACCGCAACGTGCCCACGCTGGTGCAGCTCATGTTCTGGTACTTCGGCATCTTCAGCCTGCTGCCCGATGCGCTGCAGGGTTGGCTGTCGGTGCACAACGCAGAGAGGCTGCTGTCGATCGTCGCGCTGGGCCTGTGCCAGGCCGCCTACTTCAGCGAAGACATGCGCTCGGGCCTGCGCGCCATTCCGTCGGGGCAGGCCGAGGCCGCGCGTGCGCTCGGCCACGGCTACATCGGCTCGATGCGCCACGTGATGCTGCCGCAGGCCATCCGCAACGCGGTGCCGGCGCTGGTGAACCACAGCGTGTCGCTCTTCAAGAACAGCAGCCTGGCCATGGCCATCGGCGTGGCCGAGCTGACGCACGCGGTGAAGGAAATCGAGAGCCAGAGCTTTCGCACCTTCGAGGCCTACAGCGTGGCCACCGTGCTGTACCTGGTGTGCTCGCTGCTCATCATGGCGGTGGGCGGCTGGCTGTCGCGGCGCTATCGCATCGTCGGTGCACGTTAAGCAGGAGCCACGATGTTCAGCGTCTACGAAATTCTTCGCGACAACTGGCTGCTGCTGCTGGTCGGCCAGTATCCCACCGGCCCGCTCGGCGGCATCGTCGCCACCCTGATCCTGTCGGTGCTCGGCATCGTGCTGGCCTTTCCGCTGTCGGTGCTGCTTGCGCTGGCACGGCTCTCGCCATGGCGCCTGCTGCGCTGGCCCGCCACCGTGCTGGTGTACGTGGTGCGCGGCGTGCCGCTGCTCATGGTGATTTTGTGGGTCTACTTTCTGGTGCCCATCCTCATCGGGCGCGAGGTGTCGGGCTTCACCACCATGCTGTGCACGCTGGTGATCTACGAAGGTGCCTACCTCTCGGAGGTGGTGCGCGCCGGCATCCAGTCGCTGCCCAAGGGCCAGAGCGAGGCGGCGCGCGCGCTCGGCCACAGCCACCTGGGTACCATGTGGTTCGTGATCCTGCCGCAGGCGCTCTACAACATGCTGCCGAGCATGCTGAGCCAGTTCATCTCCACCATCAAGGAGACCACGCTGGGCTACGTGATCAACGTGCAGGAACTCACCTTCGCGGCCAACCAGATCAACAACCAGCTGCTGACCAAGCCGTTCCAGGTGTTCTTCATCCTGGCGATGACGTACTACGTGGTCTGCTTCAGCCTGACGCAACTGGCGCAATGGCTGGAGCGGCGCATCGCGCACAAGCGGCTCGGCGCCGCGCCGGTGAAGGCCGCCGAAGACGGCGTGCCGCTTCCAACCCCTGTGGTGACCCAGCCATGACAACGCCCGCTCCACACCCCGCAGGGCGGCCCGCTGCCGCCAAGGACGACACCATGATCCTGTTCTCGAACATCAACAAGTGGTACGGCGACTACCAGGCGCTGGCCGACATCAATGCCGAGGTGAAGAAGGGCGAGGTCGTGGTGGTCTGCGGGCCCTCGGGCTCCGGCAAGTCCACGCTGATCCGCACCGTGAACCGGCTGGAAGAAGTGAAGTCGGGGCAGCTGCTTTTCGACGGCCACGACATCCATGCGCCCATGGGCAGCGCGGCGCTGAACAAGCTGCGCAGCCGCATCGGCTTCGTGTTCCAGAGCTTCAACCTGTTTCCGCACCTGTCGGTGCTGGAGAACATCATGCTGTCGCCGATGCGCGTGCTCGGCGTGAAGCGCGGCGACGCGAAGGCCAAGGCCGGGCAGCTGCTCGAACGCGTCGGGCTGTCGAACAAGGCGGGCGCGTACCCGGCGCAGCTCTCGGGCGGCCAGCAGCAGCGCGTGGCGATTGCCCGCGCGCTCGCGATGGAGCCGCCGGCCATGCTGTTCGACGAGCCCACCAGCGCACTCGACCCCGAGATGGTGGGCGAGGTGCTGTCGGTGATGCGCGGGCTTGCCAACGACGGCATGACCATGATGTGCGTCACCCACGAAATGAACTTCGCCCGCGAGGTGGCCGACCGCGTCTGGTTCATGGACGCGGGCCGCATCCTGGAGAAGGCCGACCCCGAGACCTTCTTCGGCAGTCCGCAGCATCCGCGCGCGCAGCGCTTCCTGTCGGACCTGCGCGCGCATTGAGTCCAGTCCCCGTCGTTCACTTTTTCGCAATCTCCCAGGAGCTCACCATGTCGAACAAGACCGTCTTCCGCCTCGCCATTCTTGGCACCTGTCTCAGCGCGGCCTCGCTGCTCGCGCACGCCGACCAGTGGAGCGACATCAGCCAGCGCAAGGAGCTCAAGTGCGGCACCTTCGCCGACGTGCCCCCCTTTGCGGCACCCGACCCGAAGACGCGCGAGATGGTGGGCCACGACGTCGACCTGTGCAATGCGCTCGCCAAGGAACTGGGCCTCACCGCCAAGGTCACGCCGCTGTCGGTGGAGGCGCGTGTGCCCGAAGTGAAGCTCGGCCGCGTCGACGTGACCATCGCCAACCTGGCCTACACCAAGAGCCGCGGCGAGCAGATCCAGTTCAGCGACCCGTACTACGTGGCCAAGGAAATGCTGGCCGTCAAAGCCTCCGACCCCGGCACGGCCAAGGCAGACTTCAAGGGCAAGCGCCTGAGCTCGACCAAGGGCTCCACCTCCGAGATGTCGATCAAGATGAACGGCTCGGAACCGGTCACGTTCCAGGACACCGGCTCGGCCTTCATGGCGGTGCAGCAGAACAAGTCGGTCGGCATGGTCGCCAACACCATGACCATCACCAAGCTGGTCAACCAGTCGAAGACCGAAGGCGTCGCGCTGAAGATGATCAAGGACCCGATGGTGCTCCAGCCCATCGGCATCGGCATGAAGAAGGACGAGCCCGTGCTGCTGTCCAAGGTGAACGCTGCCCTCTACGCGCTGGAGAAGTCGGGCGAGCTCGACCGCCTCTGGGCCAAGTGGCTGGGCCCGAACACCGAATACAAGATGGTGCGCGAAGAGAAGGTCACGCCGCTGGCTGACCTGAAGTTCGAACTGCTGCCCTGAACCGACCTGAAGCCCCTCAGTCGTAGTTCGTGAACCGGCTCGGCTCCTGCGTAGGGGCATTCAACGGCTGATAACCCTGAATGTTCTGCAGCAGCGTGCTCGTCGGGTTCGAGCCGACGTTGCCGAAGCCGTTGAACTGGATCTGGAACATCAGCCGTGTGTCGGGCGTCGTGCGGCCCGACACGAGGCGCTCGAGCACGACGCGGCCCACCCAGCAGCAGGCGTTGTACTCCGCGCCGATCAGGCTGTCGGACATCGCGTGGTCGTGCAGGCTGTAGCTCAGCCGCCCCACCGCATACCAGCGCCCCGGGTCCGTGGGCGACTTGTTGCCGAAGAGGCCTCTCGTCAGCTCGCTCAGCGGCCACTGCCAGTTGAAGTCCACCGTCTTCGTGCCGTCGTCCGCGGTCGAGCTGCTGTCTGCCTGGTAGCGGAAGGCCGCGGTGAGCGTGTGGTACGGCGCGGGCGTGTAGCGCAGGGTGAGCGCGTCGCGCGAGCTCTTGCCGGTATCCATGTTGTATTGCGCGATGCCGTCCACGCTCCACTTAGGATTCCAGTGCACCAGCCCGCCGACGATGAAGTCGCCCGTGCGGTCGGTCACGGCGGTGCCGCTGGGCAGCGTGACGTTCTGGTCGCTGAAGCGAAAGCGCTGCGCGATGCCGAAGCGCGCCGACTCGGCGCCGGTGGTCGGGTCGATCAGGCGCGTGCTCACGCCCGTGGTCAGCGTGTTGGTGTCCGAGACGCGGTCGTTGCCCGAGAACGCGTTCTCGGTGTAAAGCGTGGCAAAGCTGATGTCATTGGCGGCCGTGTCGTACACGGGCAGCTGGCTCTGGTCGCGGTAGGGCGTGTGCACGTAGAAGGCGCGCGGCTCCAGCGTCTGCCGCCATGCGCGCCCGAAGAGGTTGGTGTCGCGCTCGAACACCAGACCGCTGTCGAGGCTCACGGTCGGCACCACGCTGGTGATGGAGGTCGCGCCGCTGGCCAGCGCCGAATCGAGCTGGTAGGCGGCGGTGTGCAGCAGCAGCTTCGGAATCACGTAGCCGCCTGGTGTGACCCACGGCCGGCTGATCTGCAGGTTGCCGACCATGCGCTCGCCGTTGGGCTGCTTGATGCCGTTGAGCGTGGGCGAGTAGGCGGAATCTATCTCGAAGCGTGTGTAGTCCAGCGTGCCCGACACGTCGAAGCCGTGCCAGTCGTACTTGTTGTAGTTGGCCGTGATCTGCGGCACGCGGTTGTACGAAGGTGTGATGGGCGAGGCCGCGTACTGCAGCGTCTGGTAGGCGAGGGTGCGCGCCTGGCCGCTCCAGTCGCCCTTGGTCCAGTTGAGGTCGAACTCGTTGGTGAGCGTGCGCGAGGTCAGCGTGGGTGTGTGCGAGAAGTCGCGCCAGTAGTCGTCGTCGCTCACGCGGTTGATGTTGAACGCGGTGCTGAGCGAATCGAGCCCGAAGGGCTTGGGATCCAACTGCTGGTTGTGCTGAGCCCACAGGCCCCATCGGTTGATGCCGCGCAGGCTGTCGCTGGGCATCTCGTCAACGCGGATCTGGCCGCTGTAGGTTTTCTCGAGGTAGCGGAACTCGGTGCCCAGGTTCACGCCGCGGCTGGTCATGATCTCGGGGTACAGCGTGAGGTCGCGGTTGGGAGCGATGTTCCAGTAGTAGGGCTGCAGGTACTCGAAGCCGTTGGTGGTGTCGTAGCCGATCACCGGCGGCAGCAGGCCGCTCTGGCGTGCGTTGCTGAGCGGAAAGCTCACCGACGGTATCGAGGGCGTGGTCACGCCGAGGAAGCTGATCTGCGCATCGGTGGCGGTCGCGAGGTTGGTATCGGTGTCGGTGGTCATCGTGACCGCCGTGAGCATCCACGCAGGCACCCAGCTCGAGTAGTTCTCGCGCAGGCAGGTGGTGTAGGTGGCGTGCCGCGCGATCGACACCTTCGGGTCGACGAAGTCGATGCGATCGGCCTCGCCATGCCCGCCGTTGGCCAGCAGCGTGTAGCGCACGTGGTTGAAGAAACCCTCGAAGCTCTCGACCTTCAAGTGCAGCTCGGGGCCTTCGTACACGTTGCCGGCCTGGTTCAGGTGCACGTTGCCTGTGGCCGTGGCCAGGTCGCCCGGCGGCTGGTATTCGAGCCGGTCAGCCGTGATGCGCGTGTCGCCGCGCCGCAGCGAAGCATTGCCTTCGACCACCACTTCGAGGTCGGGCCGACCGCTGAGCTTGTCGCCGTCGACCAGGCTCGGGCGCGTGCTGCGCTCGGTTGGTGCGATGGTCTCCGCGAGCTCTGGCGTGCGGCGCAGCGTCATCGGCGCCTCGGTCCATGTTTCCTGTGCCGGGGCCGTCTGTGCACGCAGCAGGAGCAGCGACAGCAACACCATCGGCGGCCGCGGAAAACCGCGCCAGCGTAATTTCATGTGAGAGGATTTCCAGGAAGCAAGCCGGCGTCGGGTCAGGCGTCTTGCCTGGCCTGCGATTCCCATGCAAAGCCGACGCCATAGACCGAGCGGATCCAGTCGTGCTCGGTCGAGACGGTGGCGAGCTTCTTTCTGAGGTTCTTGATGTGGGTGTCGACCACGCGTTCGTTGACGTCGAGCGCCTCCGGGAACGCGGCTTCGAGCAGCTTCGAGCGCGTCAGTACCCGCCCGGGCTCCTGCGAAAGCGCGCGCAGCAGCAGCGACTCGCGGCGCGTCAGGGGCAGGTAGTGCCCGTCGAGAATCGCGCAGCCGCGCACGGCCCCGAAGGTGATCGGCACCGAAGGGCGCGCGACGATGCGGCGCTGCGCATAGCGCCGCAGCACCGTGTGGATGCGCACCACGACTTCCCTCGGAGAAAAGGGCTTGCACACGTAGTCGTCCGCGCCGAGCTCGAAGCCGCGCAGCCGGTCGGCTTCGTGCGCAAGCGCCGTCAGCATGATGATCGGGTGGTCGCTGCGCGCGCGGATCTTCTCCAGGATCTGCAGGCCGTTGACGTGCGGCAGCTGAACGTCGAGCAGGGTGAGCGCGGGCGGCGAGGTCAGGATGCGATGCAGCGCGACCGCGCCGTCGTCGATGTGGTCGACCTCGTGCCCGGCGCGATGCAATTCGTCCAGCAGCACCGACGCGGCGTCGCGCCCTTCCTCCACCAGCAGGATCCGGCTCATCGCGTCATTGCAGCTTCAGGACGCCCGGATGCGCCGGCCTGACCGGGGCCTGCGCGCTCTTTTCGCGACTGTTCCTCATGTGGTCGTCGACCGTCAGGTTGCCCTGCAGGCCGGTCAGCAGCCGCAGCGTGCGGTCGATGGCGTTGTCGTCGAGCATCGGATAGCCCTGCTCGGTGCGCCCGTTGTTGCGCGCCACGCGCGCGATGTAGGGCAGGTCCTGCGGCGTGATGACGACGGACGGCATCACGCCCTGCAGTTCCACGCCCTCGAACGGCAGCAGCACGAAGTACTGCACCCGCAGGTCGGGCGGCAGCAGGCTGCGCAGGTGCGTGGTCTTGCGACCGCACTGCCAGGCCGGGTCTTTCACCTCGCGCGCCAGCGAATGCCCGTTCTGGCGCAGGAACCAGCGCGGCAGCGCCTGGGCGGCGGTCTTGCGATACACCACCGCGTTGCGCCAGCCCTTCACCTCGAACAGGTACACGCCGGCCTCGCACACCAGTGCCACGTCGAAGCGGGCCGTAGGCACGGCGCTGCCTTCGTACATGGGGATGACGAGGTCCCGAAGCACATGCATCCGATCGAATGCGGGCTGGAACGCACTGACGAGTTGCTGGATGGCCAGCGTGGTCGCCGTGGTGTTGTTCGCTTGCTCGCCGTCCGCCGGGCACGCGCGGCGCACGGGTGCGGCAGTGTCGGGCTTCGGGTGTCCGTGGCCGGCCAGCTTCAGCACGGGGCGGGTGGGGACTTTATGCAAGGCAGTGGTCATGTAAGGCTCCTTCGAACTTCAAGGATTGCGCAACTTTCGGGAGACTTTGTGCAGAAACGGCAATTGATCCGTTTGTTCGGCCTGCGCGGATTGCGGGCCCGCGATCGAGTCGATCGACGGGTTGTTTCCGATGCTTCCCATGAAGACGACCCACGCAAGAGCCAGCTCGCCGTTGGCTGCGGCCAGCACGTGCAGGTCGAGCAGCAGGCCCTGGAAGTCCTCCATCAGCTGCACTTCGGAGATTTCACCGCGGTCGCGGCGCTGCTTCGACGATTCGAATTCGGCCCTTGCATTCGCGACGCGCGCGTACGCGGTGTTCGCGATGTCGCTCTGCGCCTGCAGGCGGCGCAGTGCCTCTGAAACCTGCTCTCGTGCCTGCGCAACCGCGTGCACGTAGAAGGGATTGCCGGGCACGTCGATGTTCTGTTGCTCTTCGTTCGTTGCCTCGTTCGTCGCTTCGATCACGCCGTCGGGCATCACGCTCGCGTCGGCGCCGTAGAGTGCGGCGGCCAGGTTGACGTCGTTCCTGTTGGCAAGCACCGCCATCGGGAGCTCGCGCGGCACCTCGGCTGCGAAGCGGGGCAGCGACTTGTCCTGCAATGCGTCGGCGAGCATTTCGTTCAATGCAGCTTCCGACATGTGGCACTGCTTCGCCAGATAGGCGATGTAGCTCGCGCGTTGCGCCTGCAGCTTGCCGATGGTCGTTTCCGCGCTGGCGTGCCGTGCCGCGAGCTGCTTCGCAAAGTCGTCGTACGGCTGCGTGGTGCCCTGGATGAGCAGGGTTTGCCGCACGACGGCGGAACGCGTGTTCTCCAGATAGAGCAGCTCGAGCGTCTTTACCTTGAGCGCGATGTAGGTCGCGGCCACGCCCGATTCGTTGGCGCCGCCCGATGCGGCCATCAGCCGGTTCATCGCCGTGTCCTCGAAGCTGGCCCACCAGTGTTGCTGCTGCGTGTTTGCCGGCGCCTGCGTGCGCACCTTGTGGTCGACGAACATGCTCGCCGCAAGCACGGAGGTGGAGTGAACCATTGCGATGCTCGTGCTGGCGCATGCGATGGCCAAGGCGCCGCAAATCGCCGCTATCAGGATTCGTGAGCGCTTCACCTGTGAGTCTCCAGCTTCGTCATGCGTGGATCTTTTCAGGCGATCTGGGAGAAATTTGAAGGACGCCGCAATGGCCCTGCCGCATGAGGCCTGCGCGTGTGTGATGTACGCGCACAACACTCGAAGCCGCAGAAAACGGAACCACCAAATTCCTCCTGATTTGGGCGAAACCATGCGTACAGCCGGTCGATACCGAACGGCCGCATCAGACCTGAAACTGGAGAACCCTGAATGAAGAAAACCCTCACGGCATTCGCTGCCCTGGCCGTCTGCGGCCTGGCTTCTGCCCAATCGTCCGTCACGTTGTTCGGCGTCGTGGACGCTGGCCTGACCTACCAGTCGAGCACCTCGCGCGACACGACCACCGGCGCGTCGGTCAAGCAAAGCAAGACGAGCCTGGGCAACTCGGCCTACAACTCCAGCCGCATCGGCTTCCGCGGCACCGAAGACCTCGGCGGCGGGCTGGCAGCGAGCTTCTGGCTCGAAGCGCCCATCACCAACGACGACGGCGCCACCGGCATCTCCACCTTCGCGCGCCGCTCCACCGTGAGCCTGTCGGGTGGCTTCGGCGAGCTTCGCCTGGGCCGCGACTACACCGCCACCTTCTGGAACGACACCGTGTTCGATCCGTTCGGCACCAACGGTTCGGGCACCAACGTCATCAGCACCGTCAGCGGCAACACCACCATCAACAACGCCAACTACGTGCGTGCCAGCAACTCGATCGGCTACTTCCTGCCGCCGAACCTGGGTGGTTTCTACGGCCAGGTGCAGTACAGCCTGCACGAGAACGCCAGCACCGACGCCACCAGCACCACGGCAGCTTCCAGCAGCACGGCTGGGCGCTACGTCGGTGGCCGCTTCGGCTACGCCAACGGTCCCCTGGACGTGGCACTGGCCGTGGGCCAGAGCACCGTCGTGGACACCACCGCGCTGGAGCGCAGGGTGCAGACCATCAACCTGGGCGCTTCGTACGACTTCGGTCCTGTGAAGCTGTTCGGCGAGCTGTCGAACGTGAAGAACAAGTTCGACTACGCGGCAGCGGCTGACACGCACGACACCTACAACGGCTACCTGATCGGTGCGACCGTGCCGGTGGGCGCAGGCCTGATCCGCGTGGCGTACTCGCAAGTGCGCTACAACGAAGGCACGGCCGGCATCACGGGCGAAGACCCGATGGCACGCAAGTTCGCAGTTGGCTACGTGCACAACCTGTCCAAGCGCACGGCGCTGTATGCGACGGTGGCGCGCGTGAACAACCGCAACGACGTGAACTACACGGGCAGCCTGGTGTCGGCCAGCACCACGGGCTACGGCAGCACGGGCACCAGCTACACGGGCCTGCCGCGCTCTTCCACCGGCTACGACTTCGGTATCCGCCACGCGTTCTGATGACGTGAGGACGTGAAGGGGGCAGCGCGGCCAGCAAGCGGCCGCGCTGCTCGCCCCCGCTGCGCAGCATGGACTGCGCGGCGCCGGGGCATCGCTGCGCTCGGGAGGGACCTCAGGGCAGCGAGGAGATGGAGCCGCAGTTTCAAGGCAGGTGAAATGAAAAAACAGTCATTCGTGCTCGCGCGCTGGTTGCGCGCGTCCGTCTTCTTGCTCGTTGCCTTCGGGGCGCTCGCAGCGGCGCAGGCACAGGCACAGAACAGAATCGAATCAGTCACGGGCTCCGTGCAGGCAGGCAGCGAAGTGCTGCGTGTCGATTTTTCCGAACCGTTGGCCGCAGCGCCCAACGGCTTCGCCATCCAGTCGCCGGCGCGCATCGCGCTCGACTTTCCTGGCATGACCAGCCGCCTGGGCCGGGAAGCCATCGATATCAGCCAGGGCAACCTGCGCTCCGTCAACGTGGTGCAGGCGGGCGAGCGCTCGCGCCTCGTGCTCAACCTGAAGCAGGCGACCGCCTATACGACCGAGCTGCGTGGCAAGTCGCTGCTGGTGGTGCTGCAACCCGCGGCGGGCCCCGCGCTGGTGGCTTCCACACCCTTCGAGTTTGCCGAGAACCGCAACCGCGACGTGCTGCCATTGCGCGACGTCGATTTCCGCCTGGGCACCGAGGGTGCCGGCCGCGTGATCGTGTCGCTGCCCAACGACCAGGTGGGCGTGGACATCCGCCAGCAGGGCAAGGGCCTCGTGGTCGAGTTCACCAAGTCGTCGCTGCCCGAGGGGCTGAACCGCCGGCTCGACGTGTCCGACTTCGGCACGCCGGTCCAGTCGGTGAGCATGCAGCAGTCCGGCGACCGCGTGCGCATGGTGATCGACCCGCGCGGCGAATGGGAGCACAGCGCCTACCAGAGCAACAGCCAGTTCGTGGTGGAAGTGCGTCCGCGCAAGGAAAACCCCAACAAGCTCGCGCAAGGCACGGGCTACAGCGGCGAGAAGCTGTCGCTGAATTTCCAGAACATCGAGATCCGCTCGCTGCTGCAGGTGATTGCGGACTTCACCAACTTCAACATCGTCACTTCGGACTCCGTCAGCGGCACGCTCACGCTGCGCCTCAAGGACGTTCCGTGGGACCAGGCGCTCGAGATCATCCTGGAGGCGAAGAACCTCGGCATGCGCAAGAGCGGCAGCGTGCTGCGCATCGCGCCGGAAGACGAGCTCAATGCCAAGGAAAAGATCAAGTACGAGGCGCAGGCCACGCTGCAGGGACTGGAGCAGCTGCGCACGCAGTCCTTCCAGCTCAACTATGCGAAGGCCGCTACCGTGGCGCAGGGCCTTACGGGCACCGGAAGCAGTGGAGGCGGCGGTGGCAGCTCGGGCTCGACCACTCGCATCCTGAGTTCGCGCGGCAGCGTGCTGGCCGAGGTTCGCACCAACCAGCTCTTCGTGACCGACATTCCCTCGCGGCTGTCGCAGGTGGCTGACCTCCTGCAGAAGCTCGACGTGCCGGTGCGCCAGGTTCTGATCGAGGCGCGCTTCGTCGAGGCGACCGATACCTTCAGCAAGTCGCTGGGTGTCAAGCTCGGCGGCGGCTCCGTCAATTCGAACTCGTCGGTGGGCGTGACGCCTTCCGTCAGCTCGACCACGACCGGCGGCGTGACCACCACCACCAGCACCAACACTTACTCGAGCACCAGCTTCGTCAACCTGCCGGCTACCAGCACGACCGGCGACGCGGTCGGCACCTTCGCGCTGTCACTGTTCAATTCGAGCCTGACGAAGATGCTCAACCTCGAAATCTCCGCGCTGGAGGCGGACGGCAAAGGCAAGGTGGTTTCGAGCCCGCGCGTGGTGACGGCCGACCAGACCAAGGCGCTGATCGAGCAGGGCACCGAGCTGCCCTACCAGGTAGCGACATCGAGCGGCGCCACGTCCATCGCGTTCCGCAAGGCCAACCTCAAGCTCGAGGTAACGCCGCAGATCACGCCCGAGGGCAACATCATCCTGGCGCTCGACGTCAACAAGGACACCGTGGGCCAATCGACCACAGCGGGCTACGCCATCAACACCAAGCACATCCAGACCGAAGTGCTGGTGGAGAACGGCGGCACCGTCGTCATCGGCGGGGTCTTCGAGCTGACGGACACCAATTCGGAGTCCCGCGTGCCGGTGCTGGGCGAACTGCCGATGGTCGGCGCGCTGTTCCGCACCCGCAGCCGGGTCAACAACAAGACCGAGATGCTGATCTTCATCAGCCCGAAGATGATTTCGGATCGGAACGCGGCGCGTTGAGGCGGATCGCCACAGGCGCATCTACAGGCGCATCAGGGATCGCTTCTGGCTCTCGGCCTTCTTCGCGGCCTGCAGTCTCAGGCCCAACGCTGTCGCCTGTGCTGCAATCTGGTCTCTCAGGGCCCTCACCCGGTCCCTGAGCGCGACGAGATTCGCCGTGATGGTGGCTCGGCGCACGGTGTCGGCTCCGTCGATCAGGCGGCACACGTTTTCCATGCCCGACAAGAGGCCTTCCAGCTGGGTGATGAGGAACAGGCATTCCTTGCGCAGCAAAGTGAGCTTCTTCACCAGCGCCTTGAGGGCCTCCAGGTTCCCGGGCCCGATGTTGGTCAGGATCAGGTGATGTATTTCCACGGGCATCGACAGCAGGCCGACCGCTGGGTGCAATAGACCGGGGGAGTGTGCGGGTCCCAGCATTTCAGACCGCAGCTGCAAACATAGGGTGGCATCGCTGTTCTCCTCGAAGTGCGATGGAGGCCGTCGTCCCGCTCGCGATTCTCGAAGAGTGCCGTCCGGCTGCAATCACCCGATCATGTGATCCGCCCCTGGCGCCTGCCGGATGGCCGTCCTGTCCGGCGCCGCCTCGGCTTCTTCCTGCTCCATCCAGTGCGTCCCGGCGCCATGTGCCTTGTTGCCGGCCTCCACGGCCGCCTGGAATGCGGCGCGCACCAACGGCGTGTCAGGCTCCCACAGCCAGTGGCCCTCGACGGGGTGCCCGAACAGGCCCACGCACGGCAATCGCCAGCGCAGGCGGATCCATGGGCGCGAAGCTGCGGGAGTGCACATGCCGGCGAGTCTGCGCGGCGATGTGGGAGACATCTTGAGGGGAGCGCCTTGTGTGCAGCCGGCGTTGTCTTCCAACGCCGACTGTCAGGTAGGCAATGCCCTTGTGCCCTTCCTCACTGCCCATCGGTCAGCCGCCGCCACGAGATGCGGCGTGTGCTGCTTGAAGAGGAAACCGGAATGGTGGTCGTCGTCACGGTACCGGTGGAGTCCTTGGTGGTGGCGACGGTCTTGCCGCTGCTGGTCACTGCGAGCGCAGCCGAACTCGACAAGCCCGAGCTCGACAGCAGCACACCTGTATTGCTGGCGCCCGACACCGCCAGACCGGTGGCGTAGTTGACGTAGTTGATGTAGCTGGAGCCGCCGGTGCTGCAGGCGCCCGAGGTGCTGGGCGTGTTGGAGACGTAGACCAGCGTGCCGGAAGAAAGCACCGGGTCCTCGTCGACGCGTTCGCCCGACTCGGGCATGTCCACGAACCAGCCGTACATGGTGCTGAAATTGGTGGTGTAGCTCACTGAACTGGCAGCCGTGCGCACCCCGGAGGTGTCGGTGAGCGTCAGCTTGACGAAGCAGTTGGTCACCGTTCCCGTGCTGCACGCATTGCTGCGCGGGTTGCTGTAGATGGCGCTGGTGGTGGAGCTGCCGCTCAGCGAATCCTTGATGGCGTACATGGACTGCACCTGTGTCGTCGTGATGTCGGTCACGCCCAGGTAGGAGCCGGTGCCGACGAAGACCACGTGCTGGCTGCTTACCAGCCCCAGTTCCGGCGCGGTGGTGATGGGCTGGCGGTTGCCCGAGCTGTCCGACAGCGTGGCCAGAAGCTGCACCGTGGCGCTGCCGCTGCTGGAGGCCAGGGCGCTGATGTCGAAGCGCCAGAGATTGCCGAACAGGTCGCCGCCGTAAAGCTGTGTGGTCGTGTTGTCTGTGGAGCTGTTGGTCCAGCCGCTGATCTTCGCCAGGCCGCTGGGGCAAGGCGCGACGGAACAGCCGGTCACCGTGCCACCGCTGGAGGTGGTGCCCATGCCGTTGTCTACCTTCTTGATCAGCGCGCCGGTCATGGCGTTTCTCACCCACAGGTGGCCTTCGCCGTCGCCGTCGGAGACGTTGTTGTAGCCGGAGCTGAGGATGACTGCCCAGGTCCCGTCCGACAGCTTGGTGATCACCGGGGCGCCATAGGTGTAGCCCAGGTCCACGTCGTACAGATTGGGCGTGAGCGTGCTGCTTGAACTGAATTCCCACAGTACCGTCGGGGAGGCCGGGTCTGTCACGTCCAGTGCGAAGTACGCGCGGCCGCCATCGCCCAGGCCGCCCACGATGATGGTGTGCCAGGCACTGTTGTAGTAGACGTCGGCCTGCGTGATCTGGCCGTCCACGAAGTAGACGTGGTTGGACGCATAGTTCTTGTCTGCCAGCTTGTACAGGTTGGGCAGCAGAACCGAGGGGATGTACGCCCAGGTCTCGGCGCCCGTGTCGGCGTTGAAGGCATGCAGCATGCCGTCGTTGGAACCCACATAGACCATGCCCTGGCGCGAGGCGTAGGTTGACTTGAAAGTGGCATAACCCGAGTCGCTGTAGCTGCGCGAAGGGGCCTTGATGTACACCGGCGTGGAGTTGACGACGTCGCCCAGGACGTGGGTGCGCGAACGGTAGTACTTGGTGTTGGTGGAGCCTTCGTTGCTGCGGTCGCCACGCAGGTAGTTCACCAGGTTCACCGCGCCCGCGCCGGTGGTGGTGCCGGCGGTGGTGCTGTTCACCTGGGATGCCGTCGCCAGACAGGCGCTGCCCGAACTGCACAGCTGGGAGAGCGAGCTGATCGACGCGATCTTGAAGTAGCCCTGCATCGTCGTCGTGAGCGCATCCCAGGAAAAACTGAGCTTCGTCGCGGTGCTGGGGTCGTAGGTGAAGATGGTGCGCGAGGCATAGCCGACGTTGTCCAGCAGTGCCGTGGTGGTGAGGCTGCCCGAAGTGCTCGAGCAGTCGGAGCCCGCGCCCGACTCGGCCCAGTCGGCGGTGGTGGAGGTGACTCCGGTGCTGGAATCGACCGCGTAGCGCGCCAATTCACCAAACCACTTGCCGGAACAATAGGTGGTCGAGAAGGTGTAGCCGGCCGTGGTGGAGGTCAGCACGGGCGCGCTTTGCGCAACGGCTGCGGAGCTGCTGGTCGTGGCGTCCACGGTATTGAGGAAGTTGGTCAGGCCGGTCTTGATATCGGCCGCGTTGGACGCGCTGTAGTAGCTGCCCCGGCCGTTGACGGCGGCATGCCACAGGTCGTCGATGGCGGTTTGCGTGTCGCTGACCGGCGTGGGCCAGTTGCAACTGCCGGAGCTCTGCCAGCCGCACACTCCGGAAGTCTGCGTCGTGCTGCTGGTGGTGGTTCCGTTGGCGACGTCGTAGTAGTCGCCGCTCGTGGCATTTGCATAGTCCGCATCGAACAGCATGTAGCCCGAGGCACCCAGGCCGATGGTGGATGTCACCATGTTCTGGCGCTTGTTGGAATAGCTGTTGCTGGAGACATCCGTGCCGCTCGAATTCGTCGTGTTGCTCAGGGAGGATGAGCGCAGGTCGGTGACGTAGTAGTACTCCGCCACGTCGGCCAGCGTGTTGGACACTTTGTTGCCATCGAGATAGGGGCGGGACTCGCTGCTGTCCTGGTCGCCGATTGCGGTGGAGCCGTCGGCCTTGTAGGGTGTCGCGGTCTCGTTCCAGTAACCGTCGGTCGACAGCAGCGTGTAGTTGCGCTGGCAGGCGTACTGCATCGGATCGGTGGTTGTGACTCCATTGATGGAGGAAACCTTGGCGGCGAAGTAGCGCCCGGCATTCGACAATGCAGTGCGAAGCGGCGTGGTGCTGCTGGCCTGGGCGGCCACGAGCTTGCCGTACCACAGCGACTTCTGCCCGCCGCTGGTGGTGGTGTTGTCGGCGATGTTCAGGAAATCCGTCGAACTGCTGACTTTGTTGATGGTCATGTAGCCCAGCCGGTAGCTGGAGGTCAGCCCGCTGAAGGCGAGCGTCGTGGCGCTCTTCATCGTTTGCATGCGGGTGTGGTAGTAAGCCCACCAGTTGGCGAAGTTGGTCATCTCCTCCGCATAGGTGCAGGTGGTGCTGTTGGTGGTGCAGTCGGTGCGCGTCGTGGAGCGGGCGCTTGTGCCGGGGTAGGCATAGGTCGATGTGCTGCTGCTGATGGTGGTCTGCACCCAACTGCCCGGCGTGCCGCCGCTGAAGGCGGTGACGGTGGCCGTCATGCTGCCGGATTGCGTGACCACGGGCGAATAGCCATAGGCATCGGTGCCCTTGGGCGAGGTGATGGTCACGGTGCTGCCGCTGCGGCTGGCGCTGTAGCCGGCAATGCCGCAGTTGCCGGTCTTGCTGCTGGTGCAGTTGTTGATGGCCGTGACGATGTTGGTGGCCACCGTGGTGGACGACGTGCTGGCCGTGGTCGTGGCCGAGAGAATCTGCACGCCGTTGACAGTGATGCCGCTGATGCTCGTGCTGCTCGATCCGCTGATGACGATCGTTGCGGTGGAGCTTATGCCCGGATACCGCGGGTACTTGTAGGTGGCCGGCGCGGAGGTGCTGTCGATGTATGCGGCCTGGCAGGTGCTCAGTGCGGACGTGGTGCACCAGCGCAGGTAGGCCGGGTAGGCATAGGCAGTGGTGGCCGCACTCTGCTTGTTGCAAGTGCGCAGGTTGGCCGAGGAGCAGTACTCGCCCGGAATGAAGGTGTAGTACGTGGCGGGGGTGGTTGTTCCCGTGAGGTCGGTCGTGCCCGTGGAGATGATGCCGAAGCCGTCGGTCGGCACCTTGGCCCATGCCGACGTGTTGGCCGAAGTCATGCTGGTGTAGCTGGTGCCGGCGTAGTTGACAGGCGGCGAATAGGTGACCGACGGGTCGTAGTAGATGCCGTTGAAGCGGCTGTTGCGGTAGAGGTACGGATAGCTGCTGGCGCTGTAGTCGTCTGCCCAGTCCGGCAGGTAGGCGGAGGCCATGCTGCCGGAGTTGTCCAGGATGAACATGATGTTGGGCTTGACCAGCGTGGCCGAGGACGTTTCCAGCGGGGCCGTGGCCAGGTCGGTGAGAGCACCGAAGGCGGGTGCTCCGAGGATCAGCGCCAGGGCGCCCATGCAGGCACGCCAGCGGCCGGCGATCGACCTGCGGCCGGGAAGGAACATATTCATAGGGCGACCATGGCTTGCGTGAAGGAGACGGTATTGCGCGGCCCGCTCACCTTGACGGTGATGCGGTAATAGACCTGGGTGCTGGACGTTTGGGTGCTGCCGGACTTCTTGCTTCCACCGGTGTTCACGGTCAGGGGTGAACTGCCACAACCGTTGGTGGATGACGCATCGCCTGTGCTGGCGCACATGCGCTGGATCAGGTAGGCAGCGGTATTGCCCGAGCTGTCCTGGCTCAGCTGGATGGCGGTGTAACCCGCACTGGCCAATTGGGTCCACAGCTGCGACCAGGACTGCGTGCTGCCGGGGTCGGTGCGCGTGGCGGCGTAGCCATGGCTCGCCTGGTCGCAGGCCAGCACGGAGGTTCCTGTCGAACAGGTGCTGGCGGTGCTGGAGCTGGTCTGTCCGCTGTTGTTCTCCAGCCAGGTCACCGCCGTCTCCACCGCCTGGTCGGCAGAGGTGGCAGCCGCCTGTTCGAAGGCCAGGTTGCCGGCGATGCTCGCCGAGCTGGAGACGGTGCGCATGAGGCCGATTGCGGCCATGCTCATGATCGCCAGCGCAATCAGGACGATGATCATGACGAAGCCACTCTGCCTGCGTTGCCTGCGCTGCGGGCTCAGCATGCGACGTCTCCGCTCTGGTAGGTGACCTGGTTGCCGTTCCAGATGATGTCGCGCAGCGGCACCGTGGTCTCGATGGTCTTGTAGCGGTAGTGCTTCCAATCCGAGTTGGTGCTGAGGTCGATCGCCAGGGCGGTGGGCGTCACGGTGGTCAGCGTGCTGGTGGTGCTGGTGTTGGCGCTGCTGCCGGACCAGGTGGGTGCGGTGGTGGTGACCGAGTCCTTGTCGTATTGCTGGCTGCGCGCGACCACCGCGAGCCGCAGGCCAACCACCCGCAGCCAGCCACAGTAGCTGGACAGGCCCGAGGTATCGCTCGTGCTGCCGGGGGTGGTCTGGTCGTAGCTGTCGACCACGCCGTCCATCTTCGGTGTGCTCAGGTCGCTGGTGTCGCGGCCGTACTGGGCCCGCAGGCTGGCGACGTGACTGGCCACCGGGACCCAGACGCTGCTGTTGAGCGTGGTGGTGTAGCTGGTGTCGCCGCAGTTGTAGGCCGCGTAGTCGCACACAGTGAGGTTGCCGTTGCGGATCGCATAGGCATGGATGACAGGGGCAGCCCCCAGGTTGTAGACGGCGGCCTCCGCTGACGCCAGGCCCGCGGTGCCGCTGGACACAGTCAGCACATAGCTCGCAATGGCAGTCACCTTGCCCAGAGTCATGGCGCATGAAGAGGTGCTGTCGCGCGTGGTCGAGGCGGCCATCACCCAGTCACCCGTGGCGAAGGACGACGGGGTGGTCACGGTGTAGCTGGTGGCGGTGCTGGTGCCCGCGAGGGCGTCCCCCTCGGTGGGGCTGGCTGAACTGCCGCTGACGACCAGCAGCGTGTCGGTGCCGGTGTCACCCGCGGGCACGAGCGAAGTGCCGGGATTGACCGTGACCGGGGCGAGCGACGACAGCGTGACGCTCTTGCTGTCGGAGGTCGTGGTGTACGTGAGACTGCAGCCCAGCAGTGTGTAGGCACTGATGCCCAGGCCGGCCTGGCTCAGTTCACGCGTCAGGATATGGGTGGCCGTGGCGGCGTTGATTTCAGCGTCGCCGCTGGTACTGGTCAGCCGCTGCTGTGTGCTCGTGGAGTACAGCAACTGCACAACGATCAGCACCGCCAGCATGCCGACCAGCAAGCCGACCATGAGTTCGATGATGCTGAAGCCGTGCTGGCTGCGAATGGGGCGTGGGGCGGGCATGAAGGTTCTCACGGCTTCATCTGGGCCATGGCCACGTACTGGTGGGCGCTGCTGTCGCCTGGGCCTTTCCAGTAGATGGTGATGGTGGCCAGACTGCTGCTGACGGCCGAGCTGCCGCCGCCGGCTACCGTGCTGAAAGTGACGGTCGGCGGCAGGCTGCTGATGCCCGGCAGGTTCGATTTGTCGACGGTGGCCTTCCAGCTTGTGTAGCCCGTGCCGGCGGCCGTGCTCCCGTAGTTGGCCTGGAGGGTGGCCGCCGTGCGGTCGCTCATCCACATGCGGCTGATCAGGTCGCTGGCGAGCATGGCGGCGGTCGTACGGAATTCGGCACCGGTAGCGGTGCGCGCTGCGCTGGCGTAGAGGCCGGTGATGCCCAGCAGGCCGATCGCGAAGATGAGCAGCGCGGCCATCACCTCGATGAGGGTGAAGCCGTCCGTGGCGGATGAAGGTTTTTGGCGGCGCGGCATGGTCAGCAGGTCATGGGGTCGGTGCTCCCGCTGCGCGCGGGGTCGCAGATGCGGGCATCACCGCCCGGCGAGACGATCACGTTCAGGCAGCGCACCGAGCCGCCGGAGGCGACGCAGGTGCTGCTGGCGCTGGTCAGCTGCACCGTCAGCGTGGCGACCGACGTGGTCGGGTTGCTCGTGGCCGACTGGCGGCCCAATGCATCGAAGCCCACGGTGCTGCGCGTTGCGGTGAGCACCAGATCCGAACTCTTGCTGGATTCGATCGGGCTCTTGCTGATCAGGTAGGGCGTGCTGGTGGCACTCGGGGCATTGCCGCAGGCGCCGGCCGGTGTCTGGGAGATGCCGGCGTTCACCACCCAGATCGCCACGCTGGTACTCAACGCGCAACTGGCGTCCAGTGAGCTGACGAACTGCAATCGCGTGCCAGTGTTGCGGCGGATGGCTTCCGCCCTGGCCGTCTGCAGATCGGAGCGCAGCGACTCGGCCGTGCTGCGCAGGCGGTTGTTGCGTGTCCAGTCACTGAACCCGGGTGCGGCCAGCAAAGTCAGGATCGCCAAGAGCGTGATAGCCACCATCAACTCGATCAAGCTGAACCCCGCCGTCGAAGGCTGCCGCATGCGCATCAGCAACTCCCGCCCCTGGTTGTGATCCAGCAACTCGACGAGGTTGCGGTCCATCCGGACACGCCGGTGATGGTGGTAGTCCGCGTGCCGTCCTGGTCGATGGTGTAGACGAAGCCGGCCATGGTGGACGTGCCGGTGGCAGTGATGGTGTAGCTGGTGGACGAACTGGGCGAGCAGGTGAGCGTGAAGTACTTCAGGTTGGTATTCGAGATGCTCACGCCGCATGCACTGGTGGACCCGGTGGCGTAGTAGCTCTTGGCATCCTGGAACCACTGCTCCATCTTTGCGTTGCTGGCAGAGAGATTGGAGGTCGCCTCCGGGATGCGGCCGCGCCGGACGTAGTCCGTGTAGGAGGGCAGGGCGAGGGACGCCAGGATCGCCACGATCGCCACGGTGACCATCACCTCGATCAAGGTGAAGCCGGGTGCTCGCGCACGGAGCTCTGGAGGCTTCTTCTGCAGCCGCGTCATGGTGGTTCTTCTCCTCGTGTACCGGAAGCAATCAGAAACTTCCTGGACGCCGAGTCGAACATGCAATTTGGGAGAAAGCTGGCTGATGCGTTGGGGTTTGTGTGCGCGTGGGTGCAGTGAATCCGACGTTTCTCCGACTTTGTTGCCCAGCATCACTGCTGTATCGGATCGACCGATGTTCAGGAGAAGTGATCGATGAAAAAGAAGATGTTGCTGTCCCTTGGGATGGCGTGTCTGGTGGGATGTTCGGCCGCGGCTTGGGCTGCGTCGACGACCACGGAAAGCAGCAGTGCAAGCACCGGCAGCACTGGCGGCAATTCAGCTGTTGATGCTGCGTTGAAGGCCTGCGCGGCCAGCGTGGCCAAGGATTCGAACGGCGGCCCCGACGAGACCGCGATGACCGCGTGCATGACCAAGGCGGGCTTCACCAAGCCCGCGCAGGACGGCGGCAGGCCACCAGCACCCCCTGGCAGTGCACCCCGGAAATGACGGTACGGCAGCGGTTGCCTCGCAGCAGCCGACGACGGAAGGCGACTGAGAGCGAGACGTTGCCGCATGTGCACGACGGCCTCGCACCCGAGGGCGGCCCGGAGCTGAGGTCGGACGCCATCAGCCTCGAGGCCGCCATCGCGATGACCGGCATCAGCAAGCGCACGCTGTGGCGTCGCGTGTCCGACGGCACCATCGCCAAGCACAAGGAAGACGCGCGGGGACGGGCGATGCTCGCCTTTGCGCAGATCGCCGGTCTGATCAAGCTCGAGCTGTCCGATGAAGATCTGCACATGATCGTGAAGGCCGACAGCGGCGATGCGAACGCGCAAGCCGATGTCGGCGAGATGTTCTTCGTCGCGGGCCGCTTCGATGCGGCCGTCTACTGGCTCGATCTGGCGGCCGCGCAAGGTAATGCCGACGCCATGCAGTGGCTCGGCAACTGCCATGCATCGGGCCTGGGCGTGCCGAAGGACGACAGCCTCGCCATCATGTGGATTGCCAAGGCGGCGTCGTTGGGGCATCCGGTGGCTTGCCAGCAGATTCAGGGCATGAGGGCGGGATGCGGCGAACCGTAGGCATGCGGTTGTCTGCATGGATTGTTTGCCCTGCACTCGTGCTCACAGCACTGGCAGCTTGCGGAGGCTCACGTAGGCCTGGTGATGAGCCGGCCGATTTCGGTGCGGATGTCGCGGTGCGCAGCATGATCGTCGCGCAGCAGAAATGCAATGCGGCGGGAGTGCCGGATCTCTACGAGTGTGCTGAAGCGCCGCCTTCGTCAACAGGTGAGCGACTGGCGGCTCGCGCGGCGCTCGATATGTATCGGCTCTTTCAGCGAGGCTGTCTCGATACCACGGGTGCGGGGCAGTGCGAGGCGCTGGTGGAGGCCGCATACCGCAAGGCCAGCGCGCAACAGATCTCGTCGCCCTGACGCAGACGCAAAAAAGCCGCCAGAAGGCGGCTTGCGTTAAGCGATGCGGCTGAATCAGGTGCCGTTAGGGCAGCCCGCCGGTGCGTACTTCGAGTCAGCCGTAGTCTTGCAGCTCCAGCTGCCTTCGGCGGTACGAGTCCAGGTGATCGTGAAGGGGGTCGTTTTCAGGATTGCAGCCGCTTGGCCGGCGAAGCTGCCTGCAATGGTGCCGGTGGTAGTCAGAGCGACAGTATTTGTGGTGGATGTGCCGAGTGACGTGCCAGCCGTCGAAACCAGGGGCGAGGTCAAGCTCAAGATGCCGGAGCTGGTGGCGCCAAGGTCGCAGGCAGCCACAGCAGTCATTCCATTGTTCAGGCAATCTTCATACGCCGTCTTCAGGGCGCCGGTTTCCCCCATGGCGCGGGCTACTTGTGATTTCGCGACGTAGGTCTGGTACTGCGGAATCGCAATAGCAGCCAGAATGCCGATGATCGCCACGACGATCATCAACTCGATGAGGGTGAAACCCTTTTGCACGTTGCGTGCGAAGGAACGATGGTTCATTGTGAAACTCCTGCTGTTGAGAAAAGTGCGCCCGGAAAAACTCACCGGGACGAGCTTCTTTCTGCAGTCCGCATGCCACCCGTCCTGCGGTGGTTCATGCGTGTTTCGACAGGTGTTTCAGGAGGTAAAGGCGCGGACCCGTTCGTGCCGCTTCGTTATGACGCGCGGCGGCGCGTGCCATGGCATCTGAAGGGTGGTGTCATCGCGCGTATGCGCCGGCGTTGCTCAGTGCGCCGCAGACGCCAGCCGTTGCGCCTCGAGCGCCAGCGGCACGCGAACCTGCGCAACAAGCCCGTGTGAGCCTGACTTCAGCACCACGTCACCGCCATGCGCGCGCGCGATGGAGCGGCATACCGCCAGACCAAGGCCGCTGCCCGCAGCACGCGAGGACCGCGCCTGCGCGGTGCGATAGAACGGCTTGAACACCTGCTCGATTTCGTTTGCGGGCAGCCCCGGCCCACGATCGCCGATCTCGACCACGGCGTCGTGCCCATCGGTGAACAGCCGCACGCGTGCCAGGTGCCCGTACTTGACGGCGTTCTCGATCAGGTTGTCGAGCACGCGGCGCATGCCGATGGGGTCAACCTCCACCTGCGCGCTCTCGACGCGTCGCAGCTGCACGTTCTTGCCGACGAAGATGGCCTGCTCGACCACGTCCTCGACAAGGCTCGCGAGGTCCATGCGCTCTCGCGCGCTCACCACCGAGGCATCGCGGATGAAGCTGAGCACGGAGCCGATCATCAGCTCCATCTCCTGGACGTCTTCGAGCATGCCGGCGCGCACGTCGTCGGGCACGTCCTCGATGCGAAAGCGCAGCCGCGTGAGGGGCGTGCGCAGGTCGTGGCTGATGGCGCCGATCATCACCGTGCGGTCGTCGACGAAGCTGCGCAGCCGCGCCTGCATGCGGTTGAAGGCCTGTGCTGCGCGGCCGATCTCGGCGGGGCCCTCCAGTGCCAGCACCGGGGCTGCCGGGTCGCGGCCCAGCTGGTCGGCCGCGCGTGCGAAGCCGGCAATCGGCCGCACCAATCGGCGCGAGAACAGCCAGCCCGCAGGGGCGACGATTGCCGCGGCGATCAGGAACCACAGCAGCACGCGGCGCTGCCATGCGTTCGGAAAAGACTCGGGCACCGGCTGCACGACCACCCAGCTGCCTTCGGGCGTGTAGACCGCGGCGATGAAGTCGCCTTCGACGAACGGCGCGGGAGCGAGCCCGAAGAGGCCGCGCGCGGCGGGGCGTTCGTTGTCGGTGGTCGCAATGGGCGTCGTGATCGTCGTGTCGGTGTCTCTGGACGCACGGGGCGGTTCGGCGGGGGTGACGACGCGTGGCGGTGCAGCCGCAGTCGCCGGTGGCGTGCTGGCCGAGGATGGGCGCGTAGCGGGCTCGGCGCGCGGCGACTGCGCGATAGGGGGCGCAACTGGTGCTTCAGCCCTGGCAGGGGCTTCGCGGCGCGGGGGGCTTTCGATGACCGGCGGCAAGGCTCGCATGGAGGGGCCCGACTGAATGGAAGGGGCTCCGGGCTGGCCTTGGGCGGGACCCGATGGCGGCGCCGTGGACGAGAGGCCCGGTGGAGGGGCGGCACCGGGCGCGCCCGGCGCGGTCGCCGTGTTCGGTGCTGCCGGCCCGGGCGATGGTTGTGTGCCGACGGGGCCTGCGCCGCTGCCAGGGGGCGCCGCTACCGTGCTGCCTGGAGGGTTTCCGGCCGCGGGCGTGGGGGCGGATGTACCGACTGGTGCATCCGGTGCAGTGGCCGGCGCGTTGCCCGGCGCGGAATTCGTTGTCGTGCCGCCAGGCGGCGGTGGAGTGCCTGTGGTGTTTCCTCTCGGGCCCCTGTCAGTGCCGAAGCCGCCGCCCGGGGGGCCCATCCCACCCGGAAACGCCATGCCTCCAGGTCCACCGGGACCTCCCGGTCCGCCACCGCCACCCCCCGGCCCACCCCTCGCCTGGACCCGCAGAAAGCCGGCTCCGGCGAAGGTATCGGCGATGCGGCGCGGCACCGGCTGCGCTGCGTCATGCCCGTTCTCCGTCGCCGCGACAGGCCCTGTGGTGCCCGCGAACGGCAGCGGCGTGAAGAAGTACAGCCGTACCTCTGCCTCGTCGCGCGTCAGCAGCTGCGCCAGGTCGCGCCGCGAGCGTTCGGAGGTCAGCCAGCCTTGTCCCTTGGGTTGGGGCGCGTTCGCCTGCAGCGTGCGCTGCAGCAGGTTCGCGTTGCGGCCTTCGGCGCTCCGGCCAGACAGCACGCGCGCGATGTCGCCCATCTCCCATTGGCGCTGTGGTTGCGGCGGGAGCAGCACGGTCAGCGCCAGTGTCACGACTTGCGCCACCACCAGCCCGCCCAGCAGCAGGCCCATGATTTGCCACGCGAGCGGCGGGCCCGACCAGCGGCGCGCGGTACCTTGGGAGTTCATGGGTTGATGCTGGCACGGACGGGAAGCGATGTCACGCCAGCATGGCTCGATCTTTGCGTTCCCATCTTTTTTCTCCCAGCTGTCAGCGCGCATGCGCGAGGCGGGGGGCATGCGCAAACGTTCGAGCGCACGAGTCTGTGAAGCGGATGTTGCAGCCGGATTTCAGCGCATTGCAAATTATTTCAAGGCTCGCGGGGCTTCGGGCGGAGGCCGCGCCCGGCCTATGATCCGCTACCCGATCCGCCGTAACGTGAACCTGTCTACCCGAATCCTCATCGTCGACGACGACGCCGGCATCCGCAGCCTGGTGGCGTCCTTCCTGGAGAAGCATGGCTTCCATGTCGACGCGGCCGGCCATCCCGCGGAGATGCGCGAGCGGCTCGCGCAGGCCGACTACGCGCTGATCGTGCTCGACGTGATGATGCCCGGCGAAGACGGCCTGAGCGCGCTGCGCGAGCTGCAGCGCATCGGCGGGCCGCCCGTGATCATGCTGTCGGCCGTGGGCACGGACATCGACCGCATCGTGGGCCTGGAGATCGGCGCGGAAGACTACCTGGCCAAGCCTTGCAATCCGCGCGAACTGCTGGCGCGCATCCGCACCGTGCTGCGCCGCACTGCGCATGCGGCCGCTGTCGGATTGCCGGCGCAACAATCCGTGCCGCCGCCTTCTGGCACGCCTGCGGCGCAAGAAGCGCAGCAGCCGGAGGTGCTGTACTTCGCAGGCTGGCGCATGGATCTCGAAACCCGGCTGCTGCATGACCCGCAAGACCGCCCGGTGGACCTCTCCGACGGCGAGTTCCGCCTGCTGCGCGCGCTGGTGCAGCACCCGCGGCGGGTGCTGACGCGCGACCAGCTGGTGCAGTACGCGCTCGGCGCCGAGAGCGATTCGTACGACCGCGCCATCGACGTGCAGATCAGCCGCCTGCGACGCAAGCTGGCCTCCGGCGAGACGCGCGCCGACCTGATCCGCACCGTGCGCAACGAGGGCTACATGTTCGTGCCCGCCGTAACGCGCACGCGCGAAGCCTGAACCGCGATCACCGTAACACGGTGAAATTCGCAGGCAATGCGAAGACCTCAATCTCGGGGCTTCGCATTCATCACCTCTACCGACTCATGACTTCGTTCGACTGGCTGTGGGACTGGCGCACCCTGATCGCGCTGGCCGTGTGCGACGTCGCGTTGCTGGCGATGTTCCTGGCCTGGGATGCCCGGCGGCTGGCGTTCCTCCTTGCCCGGCGTTGCATCGTCGAGCACGAGCTGCCGCGCGAGAGGAAGCGCCTTCGTGTCGGTGTCAGCCTGGAAGACCGGGGCGTGTTCCCTCGGGAATCGCCGGAGTCAGGGATCTGAGCTCGAGCTTGCGGAAGGTACTTTCCGCACGGAAGTCGACGGCGTGGGTCGACGGCTCCGCCAGCGTCTCGGCGAACATGGCCACCACGTGGCGCGCCACGCGCGGGTCCAGCACTGCGCCGCCGTTCGCCAGGGCGCGCAACGCGTAGGCGATCTCGGCGTCTTCCGCCTCGCTCAGCAGGTAGCCCGTCGCCCCGGAGGCGAATGCGGACAGGGCCAGATCCCGGTCGTCCGTGTCCGACAGGGCAATGATCCGGGCGCGTGGCTGCATCGCACGCACGTCGGCGATCAGCGATGCACCGTCGCCGATCGGATAGAGCTGCATGTCGACGAACACCAGGTCGAAGGACAGCGTGTCCAGCATCGCATCGGCCTCTTCGCGCGTGGGCACAAGCACCACGCACCGTCCCGGCGCGAGGACCCCCAGGACGCTATTCAGGCGGCTCGCCACGGCGGGATCGCTTTCCACTACAAGCGCACTGAAGAAAGGCTGTGGCCGGAACACCCGCGAGGCGCCACCGGGCAGCTTGGTATCGAACACGGATGTGCTTTCTTCTGAAGTGGGCTGTCGCAAGGGGGCGTGTTAGAGCATCGTCTTCGGATGCTCGAGGCGGCCGGGCTCCTGCTTGCGCTTGCAACCGCCGCCGGCCGATGTGATCGGTGCGAGCGTCGATTGGCTGTAGTTGCCCGAAGCGCCGGCTTCACGCGCTGCGCAGCCGGTGTCGCTCGCGGCCACGAGGACGCCGAACGCCAGCGTGCCGAAGGCCAGCAGGCCCGCGAGAAGCGGCAGCCAGAAGGACTTCTTCAGCCGCGGCGCAGCGGCGAGGGCGGGCTGTGTTCTGCTCCAGCGTGCTTGCATGGTGAGTTCCGGGAAGTGGCGATCCGCATGCGCCAACGCCGGCAGGCCGGTGAAGCGCAGCGCGTGCGATGCGCCGTGCGGTTTGCGATGCGGGGTGGTGTTCATGACCCGTATCGTGAACTTCAAAGGGGGAGAAAAATTGGATGACGGCTCCCCCGACGGCCATCGGCCGCTGCAGAAATTCAAAAGCCGGCGCGCCGTCGAAGACGGCGGCCGGCCAAGGAAGCAGAGACTGCGAGAAGGCCTAGAAGTCGAGCTTGGCGCTCAGGCTGAAGGTGCGCGGGTCGCCGGGCTTGATGTAGTTGTCGTACTGGTATTCCCAGTACTTCCGGTTCGCCACGTTGTTGATGGCCGCGCGGAAGGTCGTGTTGCGCCCGCCGATGCGCGTCGTGTAGCTCGCGCCGATGTTGGCGATGGTGTAGCCAGGCACGGTCAGTTGGTTCGCCGCGTTCAGCATGGTGTTGCCCGTGTACTTCATGTCGGCCGACAGCTTGAGGCCCGGCACCTGCGCCACCGTGTACGACACCTGCGCCGTTGCCACCAGCTTCGGCGCACCCGCCACGCGGTTGCCGACGTAGCTGCTGCCGCGCTCGTAGGAGCTGTCGAGCAGCATCAGGTTGCCGCCGATCTGCCACTGCGAGCCCAGCCGCGTGGAAGCGCCGAGCTCCAGGCCCTGGTAGATCGACTGGCCGTCCTGCACCAGCACGTTGGAGCTGTTGGCGTATTCGGCGCCGCGCTCGATGCGGAACAGCGCGGCCGTGGCGCTCCAGCGTTCACGTTCGGTTTTCACGCCCAGTTCGTACTGGCGGCTCTTCAGCGGGTTGAGCAGCGCGCCGTCGTTGGCGTAGAGGTTGCTCACCGTGCTGCCGGGCTCCAGCGATTCGACATAGCTGGTGTACAGCGTGGTGTCGGGCGCGGGCTTGTACATCAGCGCCAGCGTGGGCGTGATCACGCCGCTCTTGCGGTAGGTGGAGTTCTGCAGGCCGGTGGTGTCGTAGCCGACCTGTTCGTAGGTGGTGCTGCGCAGGCCGGCCAGCACCGACCACTTCTCGGACAGCTTCATCGTGTCGCTCGCGAATATTGCGCGCTGTGTGATGTCGCTGTTGCGGTAGGGCGTGAGGTTCGTCACGCTGTTGTAGCTGTTGGTGTTCTGACCGAAGATGCTGCCGGTGCCCACCAGTTGGTAGACGGCGTTGCTGCTGTAGTAGTTGACCTGCTTCTGCCACGACGCGCCCAGCGTCACCTGGTGCTCGAAGTCGCCGGTGCGCAGCTTGCCCGTGGCCATGGCCTGCCACTGGTTGAAGCGGTGGCCTTCTTCGCTGTCGGAGCGGTAGTCGTCGTAGCTGCCGCTGGCGTCCTGCAGGTAGGAGATGCCTTCGTTGCGGCTTCGCGTGGCGCTGCTGTGGCTGTAGCTGGTGCTGAGCGTCCAGTCGGGCGATAGCTGGTATTGCAGGCCGGTCGAATAGAGCCTGAAGTCGGTGGCAAGGTGCTGGCCAGGGCCGACGAGGCTCGTGTTGTTGGCGCTGATCGTGGACGGCAGGCTCGTGCCCGTGTAGCTGCCCAGGTAGATCGATGGCGTCTGGCCGGTGGAGGTGCGCTTCTGGTAGAGCGAGTCGAAGGTCCAGGTGAGCTTGTCGGTGAGCTTCGCGTCGAGCCCGAGCGACACCGAGTCGCGGCGGATGTTGCCGTCGTTGTAGGTCTTGCCTTCCTCGTGCGTGGCGTTGAGCCGGTAGCCGAAGCGGTCGTCGGTGCCGAAGCGCCCGCCCAGGTCGACGTGCTCGCTCCAGATGCCGGCGGTCTTGTAGCCGACCTCGATGCTGCGCACCGGCGTTTCGGTCGGCTTCTTCGTCACGTAGTTGACGATGCCGCCCGGCGAGCCGAAGCCGTACATGAAGCCCGACGAACCCTTGAGCAGCTCGATCTGCTCGAAGTGCTCGTAGGGCATGGTGATGGCATAGCTGAGGAAGGGCTGGCCATTGATGCGGTAAGCGTTCTGCCAGTCCAGCGGCAGGCCGCGCACCGTGATGTAGCTGGCCCAGCTGCTGTAGGCGCCGCTGTTGTCGGACACCGACGCGTCGAGTGCGAACACGTCGCCCAGCTTCGACACCTGGCGCTCGGCCATGTCCTCGCTGGTCACGACGGTGGTGGAGAAGGGCGTTTCAAGCTGCGAGCGCGCACCGAGCGCGCCGCTGCTCACCTTGGCGCCGAGGTGCTGCTGCGAGTCGTCCTGCGATTCGGCCGTGACAGTCACGGTCGGCAGCGAGGAGGTTTCTTTGTTTTGCGCCTCCTGTGCATGCGCGCGGCCGATCTGGGCGGCCGCCCACAGCACCAGCAGCGTGGCGCGCGCGGGCGGGCCGAATGCGCTGCGCCTGAATGAAGTCGGGGAGGGGACCGTGACGGTGCCGGCGGTGTTCTGGCGTCCAGGATTCAACGTTGACTCACTTCGCAAATAAGAATGCTTCTCATTTTAAAGTTGAATCTCGGAGAAATCTTGGAGGCCACCCGCCGCCGGGTGCTGCTCGCCCTCGTCAGTGCCCGTTGCCAGGCGCCGGCGCCAGCCCGCGCTGCTTCAGGAAGTCATAGAGGCTGACCGCGAGCACCTGCGCAATGGGTATCGGCAGCGTCACGCGCAGCACGGCGGCCCGATGGACCGGGCACCGGTCGGAGCTGTGGTCGACGCGGCTGGCATCGAAGGTGATGTGCACACAGCCCGCGTTGACCCAGTATCCCGAGACTTCGTCCGCGAACACCTGCGGGGCGTGCAGGTCGTCGATGTAGGTGGCTTGCGGAGGCTGGGACATGGTGGCTCTGGAGATGCAGGAGCCCCGATGATCGGCACCAATCTGGTAGGAAAAATGGTGCGACGGCCTCCGCGCCCTCAGACGATCCGCACCGACAGCTCCGGCAGCCGGTCGATGTGGATCTCGATCAGGTCGCCGCGCACCACGGGCCCGACGTTCTCCGGCGTGCCCGAGTAGATGATGTCGCCCGGCTTCAGCTCGAAGGCCTGCGACAGCCGGCTGATCTGCTCGGCCACCGACCAGATCATGTGCTTGAGCGTGGCGCTCTGCTTCGTCTGCCCGTTCACCTTGAGCCAGATCGCGCCGTCGGTGAAGTGCCCGACCTTCGCCACCGGATGGATCGGTCCGATGGGCGCCGAATGGTCGAAGCTCTTGCCGATTTCCCATGGCTTCTTCTGGTCGCCCATCTCGCGCTGCAGGTCGCGGCGCGTCATGTCGAGACCGAGCGAATAGCCGTACACGTAGTCGAGCGCCGAGCTCGCCGGGATGTTGCGCCCGCCCTTGGCCAGCGCTACCACCAACTCCACTTCGTAGTGATAGTTCTTCGTGAGCGAGGGGTAGGGATGGTCGGCTACCACGCCGGGTGTCACGACCTGGATCGCGTCGGCCGGCTTCTGGAAGAAGAAGGGCGGCTCGCGGCTCGGGTCCGAGCCCATCTCGCGCGCATGGGCCTCGTAGTTGCGGCCGATGCAGTAGATGCGGCGCACCGGATAGACCTGCTCGCTGCCCACGATCGGGATGGTCGATGCGGCGACATCGAAAGGCGTTGCCTGCGTGCGGCTGGCGCCTGCGGGCAATGCACAGCCGGCAATGGCGCCCGTGGCCATGGCGGCGGAACCGGCCAGCAGGCCGCGACGGGAAGTGATCATGAGGGTCTCCTTGTTCTATGAAGAAATGCGCGTGCCTTACCCCGCACGGCCGGTTCATTCTGGGACGGCGAACTGCTGCCCAACCGTACGCATCTACGCAAAAACAGGACAGAACCCACCTGGCGCCCGCCAGGCCTCGTGCGCGAGGCGGAAGAGAAGAAAACTTCAGCCGAGCGCGCGCTCCACCAGCCGTGCAATGGCCAGCAGGTGGTCGTCGTCGTACCAGCGGCCCGCCAGCTGCAGCCCGATGGGCAGGCCGATCGCGCTCTTGCCGCAGGGCATCGAGAGCGCGGGATGGCCCGTCAGGTTCATCGGGTAGGTGTACGGATACCAGGCGCCGCGGATGGTGCCGGCGGGCCTGCCGCCGATCTCCACTTCGCCGCTCACGTCCATGTCGATGGGCAGCGGTGGCGCCGAGACGGTGGGCGACACCAGCACGTCGAAGCGTTTGAAGAGCGTCTGCAATTCAGTGAAACAGCGGGTCTTGGCGAAGGTGGCGTCGTGCAGGTCCACAGCGCTGTGGCGGCGGCCCTTTTGCACGGCGTCGATCAGCGTGGCGTCCAGCCGGTCGCCGAAGCGCTCGAGGTTGGCGCCCACGCGTGCGGCCAGCATCGACTGCAGCACCACGAGGAAGTGGCGTTCGAGCGCCACGAAGTTCAGCTGCACGGTTTCGACGATGGCACCTTCGCGTTCCATCGCCTGCACGGCGGCCGTCGTCACGGCCTCGACTTCGGGGTCGATCGGGTTGCCCGCCGTGGGCAACCACGCCACGCGCAGGCCGCGCAGCGACGTGGGCATCGCACGCTGCGGCACCGGCCCGCCCAACCCATAGGGATCGCGCGCGTCGAAGCCCTTGATGACATCGAACAGCAACTGCGTGTCGGCCACGTCGCGCGCCATCGGACCGGTGAAGGAATTGGCCGAGAACAGGTCGGGCGCCTGCAGGTTCGGCACCACGCCCAGCGTGGCCTTGAGCCCGACGATGCCGCAGCACGAAGCCGGAATGCGGATGGAACCACCGCCATCGGTGCCGAGCGCGAGCGAGCCGAGGCCCGCCGCTACCGCCACCGCCGCTCCGCTGCTCGACGCACCGGGCGTGTAGCGCGCGTCGATCGGGTTCAGCGTGCGGCCGAAGATCGGTGCGGTCGCCACCTGCTTGTGGCCGAACTCGGGCGTGGTCGTCTTGCCGATGAGGATGGCGCCGGCGGCCTTGGCGCGCGCCACCGCCACGGCGTCTTCCTTCGGCACGAAGTCTTCGTAGATGGCCGAGCCCATGGTGGTGCGCACGCCGGCCGTGAGCGTCAGGTCCTTCACCGAATACGGAACGCCGTGCAACGGACCGAGCGTCTCGCCGGCCATCACGGCGGCTTCGGCGCGTCGCGCGGCATCGATCGCCTGCTCGCCCGTCACGGTGATGAAGGCATTGAGTTCGCGGCGTGCCTCGATGCGCGAGAGCGCGTCGCGCACCGCCTCCACGGGCGAGGCTTCCTTGGTGCGGATCAGTGCGGCAAGTTCGCGCGCGCTGTGGTCCATCAGGTCCATGGTCGTGTCCTTGAAAAGAGGTCAGAGCATCCAGCGGCCGCCGTCGATCAGCAGCGTCTGGCCGGTGATGAAGCGCGCTTCGTCGCTCGCGAGGAAACGCACCGTGGCGGCCACGTCCTCGGGCGAGCCGACGAAGCCGGCGGGCGTGTCGTCCACGATCTTCGCGAGCACCTCGGGGCGCAGCCTGTCGTGTGCGCGCGTGCGAATTGCGCCGGGGCACACCGCATTCACGGTCACGCCATGCGGCGCGAGCTCCCGCGCCAGCGAGCGCGTGAAGCCCACCACGCCCATCTTGGCGGCGGCGTAGTCGGCCAGGCCCACGTCGCCGGCAAAGGCTGCGTCGGTGCTCATGTTGACGATACGCCCGAAGCCGCGCGCCTTCATGCCAGGCGCGATGCAGCGCGCGGCGCGCATGGTCGTGAGCAGCGACACCTCGATGACGAAGCGCCACACGGCCTCGTCCGATTCGGTGAACAGGCCACCGCGTTCGCGCGCGCTCTGGCCCACGTTGTTGAACAGGATGTCGACCGGGCCCAGTTCCTTTTCGACCCTGTCGAAGAAGGCCGAGACCACGGCGGCATCGGTGCAGTCGCCCGTCACGCAAAGGCAGCGCGCGGCGACTTTGGGCCTGGTCGCGAGTTGCTGCGCGAGTGGATTGCAGTCGAGATCCAGCACGGCGACGCGCGCGCCCTGGTCCAGAAAGTCGAGCACCGTGGCGGCGCCTATGCCCTGGCCGCCTCCGGTGACGACGGCGATGCGATGGTCGAAGCTCATGGCATCTGATCTTTCAGTGGAAGGTGCGCCCGCCGTCGACGGCCAGCGCGGTGCCCGTGATGTAGCTGGCACCCGGGCCGCTCAGGTAGAGCACGGCCTCGGCCACTTCCTCGGGCGCGGCGACACGGCCCAGTGCATAGCGCTGGCGGATCTCGTCGAGCGTGCGCGCCGGGTCGTCGCTGTGCTCGTAGCTGGTGCGAAACAGAGGCGTGTCGATGGCGCCGGGGCACACAGCGTTGACGCGGATGCCGTCCGCCGCCGCTTCAATGGACAGTGCCTTGCCGAACATGATGACGGCCGCCTTGGTGGCGCAGTAGGCGGTGCGATTCGGCAGCGGCCGCAGGCCTGCGCCCGACGCGATGTTGACGATGCTGCCGCCGCCCGCCGCGCGCAGGTGCGGCATGGTGGCGCGGCACATCAGCATCGGCCCCGTGAGGTTGACGGCCAGCGTGTGGGCCCACTCGGCGTCGTCGGTCTGCTCCAGCGGTTTCAGCGAATCGACGCCGGCCGAGTTGACCAGCGCGTCGATGCCGCCGAGCCACTGGGCGGCATGGTTTACCGCGGCCTTCACGGCCGGTGCGTCGGTCACGTCGCACACCAGCGGCAGCGCTGCGTCGCCCAATGCCGCGACGCATACCTGCAGCCGTGGCGCATCAAGGTCGAGCAGTACGACGCGTGCGCCACGTTCCACCGCGAGCCGTGCCACCGCGAAGCCGATACCGCTCGCGCCGCCGCTCACCACGAAACGCAAGGCGGCGGTCATGCCTTGACCGCCGCCTTCAGGCGCGGGCGCATGTCGTCGGAGATGCGGTCGCAGCGGTCGATCCACACACCCGAGTGCGCCAGCGCATGCTCGATGAGCCCTTCGAGCACCTTGAGCCGCGATGGCTGGCCGATGATCTGCGGGTGCATGCCGACCATCATCATCCGGTCTTCGGCGTACAGCATGTCGAACTCGCTCGTCCACGCCTCGAGCACGGCAGAGGGCGCCTGCAGTGTGCGGCCCGGCAGGGTGATCGAGTACTGGAAGAAGGGCGCGTCGTCGAGCACCCAGCGAAAGGGCAGCTCCACGATGTCGGTGCGCCGCCCGCCGATTTCCAGCAGGTAGGGTGAGTCGTCATCGAAGAAGTTCGACGAGTAGTCGAAGCCGTACTCCTTGAGCAGGTCGAGCGTGATGCTGCTGAACTCCGCCGCCGGCGAACGCCAGCCGCGTGGGCGGGTACCGGCCAGGCGGGTGAGCGTCTCCATGCCGCGCTCCATCTCCTCGCGCTCCTCGGCGGGGCTGAGGTTGACGATCCAGCGGTGGCTGTAGCTATGGTGCGCCACCTCGTGGCCCTTGTCGACCACTTCGCGCACCAGGTCCGGGTGCTTGTCGGCCACTTCGCCGGGAATGAAGAAGGTGGCGCTGATGTCATAGCGCGCCAGCAGCGCGAGGATGCGCGGCATGCCGACCTTCCAGCCGTAGGCGCCCTGCGACATGAGGATGGGGCGCTGCGCGTTGGCGGGGTCGCGGCCGGTCCACATGGTCTCCGCGTCGAGGTCGAAGGTCAGCATGAGCGGGAAGCCTTTGCTCGTGGTCGGCATCAAGAAACTCCTTGGCGAATGAGGTGAAAAGGGGGTGTGCTCAGACGTGCTTGTGGAAGCCTGTCCATCGCTCGGCCAGCAGTAGCACGACGCCGGTGGTCACGATCAGCAGGGTGGAGACGGCTGCCACGCTCGGGTCCACGCCCTGCTCGACCGAGGTGAAGATCTTCACGGGCAGCGTCGTTTGGCTCGCGGAGAGCAGGAACACCGAGACCGGCACGTTGTCGAGCGAAGTGATGAAGGCGAAGAGGCCGCCAGCGACGAGGCCGGGCTTCACCAGCGGCAACGTGACCAGGCGAAAGCTCGTGAAGCCGTCGGCGCCCAGCACGCGCGCCGCGTCCTCGAGCGACTCGTCGACCGCCGACAGGCTGCCCAGGCTCGCGCGCACCACGTAGGGCACGGTGATGACCACGTGTGCGAGCCACAGGCCCAGCGAGTTGCCGCGCAGGCCGGTCATCGTGTAGTACTGCAGCAGCGCCACGCCGAGCACCACCGAAGGCAGGATCAGCGGCGCCATGAAGAGCGAGGTGAGCGCACCCGCGCCTGGCACCATGCGGCGGTGAATGGCGTAGGCGGCAATGAGGCCCAGCACCAGCGCGGCGGCGGTCGATGCGGCGGCGAGCCACAGGCTGGTCCAGGCGGCGCTGAGGTACTCGGGGTCGCGCAGCACCACCTCGAACCAATGGAAGGTCAGGCCCTTGGGCGGGATCGTGAGGTAGGCCGTCTTGCTGAAGGCCGCGAGCATCACCACCAGCACGGGAATCTGCAGGAACACGACCACCGCGATGGCCGTGGCCGCGAGGAACGGCGCCTTCTTGCCTTCGATGCTCATGCGTTGCCTCCCCAGCGCCTGAGCACGCGGCTCGACAGGCCGATGACCACCAGCGTGAGCGCGGTGAGCGCGAAGGACATCGCGGCGCCTGCGGGCCAGTCGAGCGTCTGCAGGAAGTCGTCGTAGATCAGCGTGGCCATCACCTTGTAGGTGGGCCCGCCCAGCATGCGCGGCGTGACCAGTGCGCTGATGGTCAGCACGAACACCAGGATCGAGCCCGACAGGATGCCCGGCGCGCTCATCGGCAGCGTGATCGACCAGAACACGCGCAGCCGGCTTGCGGCCAGCGTGTACGCGGCCGCCTGCACGTCCTTGGAGATTGCCTGGATCGCCGGCACCAGCATCAGCACCATGAACGGCAGGAAGATGTGCGACATGCCGACCAGCAGGCCGAACAGGTTGAACATCATCTTGATCGGCCGCTCGATCAGGCCGATGTCGATGAGCAGGTTGTTCACCAGCCCGCGGTTGGCCAGCAGCGCGATCCAGCCGAACGAGCGCACCACCAGGTTCAGCAGCATCGGGAAGATGACGAGCATGGTGAGCGTAAGGCGCATCTTCGGGCCCGCATTCGCGATGTAGTAGGCCAGTGGGTAGCCCAGCAGCAGGCAGATGGCGGTGACGCCGAAGCCCAGTACCAGTGTGCGCACGACCACCTCGCGGTAGTACTCGTCGGTGAGGATGCTGGTGTAGTTCTCGAGCGTCCAGCCGGCGGCGATGCCGGTGCCGGGCACGTAGGGGTGCAGGCTCAGCGGAACCATCAGCAGCACCGGCGCGACGAATGCCAGCAGCAGGAGCAGCAGCAGCGGCGACGCCAGCAGAGTGCCGGTGATCTTGCGCGGCGTCATGCGGTGGCCTGGCTTGCCGTGGGTGTCACGTACACGTGCTGCGGCTCGACGCTCACCCGAACCGGTGCGTCGACCGCCAGGCCGGCGTGCGGGCCATTGGTGAGCGCCTCGGCGATGAGCTCGGTGCTGCCGAAGGCCAGCAGATATTGCACGCGCGAGCCGACGAAGGAACGCATGGCCACGCGGCCCGAAAGCGTCGGGCCGTTCGACGCCGCCGAGTCGGCGAAGCGGATGTCTTCCTGGCGCACCACCACGTCGACCGCCGTGCCCTGTGTCATGCCATCGGCAGCCGTGGCCGCAAGCACCGGGCCATCGTTCAACTGCACCGCAGCCGCGCCTTCGGGCGAGCGCACCACGCGGCCCGCGAGACGGTTGGGGCGGCCGATGAAGCTCGCGACAAAACCGGTGGCGGGGCGGTGGTAGATGGCCTCGGGCGTGTCGAACTGCTGCACCAGGCCGTGCGCGAGCACGCACACGCGGTCGGACATTGACATCGCCTCGCCCTGGTCGTGCGTGACGAACAGCGTGGTGATGCCCACTTCGCGCTGCAGGCGCTTGAGCTCGATCTGCATCTCGTCGCGCAGCGAGGCGTCGAGGTTCGACAGCGGTTCGTCGAAAAGAAGGATGCTGGGGCGCGGCGCGATCGAACGTGCCACGGCCACGCGCTGCTGCTGGCCGCCGGAGAGCTGGCGCGGCAGGCGATCGCCGAGCGCGGAGAGCCGCACGCTGGCCAGCGCCTGGTCGACGCGCTGCTTCAGTTCGCTGCCTTGTACGCCCTGGCGACGTAGGCCGAACGCGACGTTCTCGAACACGCTCATGTGCGGGAAAAGTGCGTACGACTGGAAGACCAGGCCGATGTTGCGCTTGTTGGTGGGCAGCGCCGTGACGTCGCGGCCATCGACGAGGATGCGCCCACCCGTCGGCTCGATCAGGCCGGCCACCATGCGCAGCACGGTGGTCTTGCCACAGCCCGAAGGGCCGAGCAGTGAGATGAACTCGCCGTCGTGCACTGACAGCGACACGGACTGTGCGGCAATGTGGCCCGGGTAGCGTTTCTCGAGGCGGTCGAGCGTGAGTGCCGGCATGTCGTTCGGTCCTGGAGGTTGCGACGGCTCAGCGAGCCACTTCGCGCTGCCAGCGCTTGGTCCATTCCGGCAGCGACTTGGCCACGGCCTCGAGGTCGGGCAACCAGAGGTTGTCGAAAGTCTCCTTGTAGGGAACGATCTTCGCGGCCTTGTCGCTGAGCTTGACCTGCGTGTTGACCGGACCCGCGTACTTGCGTTCTGCGAAGCAGGTCTGGCCTTCCTTGGACAGCACCTCGTCGATGTACTTGAGCGCCAGCGCAGGCGACTTCGCGCCCTTCGGGATCACCAGCGCAGGCAGGATGCCCACTGCGCCTTCTTTCGGATAGACGATGGCCAGCGGCAGGCCCTTGTCGATGGCCGAACCGGCACGGTCGGGGTACCACACGGCGGCGGCGATCTCCTGGCGTTCGAAGAGCGACACGATCTGGTCGGCCTGCGTGTAGAGCGTGACCGACGATTTCGCGATCGGCTTGATGGCCGTGAACCCCGCGTCCATGTTCGCGAGCGTGCCACCCTTCATGCGGTTGAGCGCCATCAGGAACTGCGAGCCCGAGGTGCCGCTGATGTCGCCGATGGCGAGCTTGCCGTCGTACTCGGGCTTTGCAAGGTCGGACCAGGAGGTGGGCGGTGTCTTGATCTGCTTGGTGTCGTAGACGATGACGGTCGCACCGGTCATGAACACGACGTACTGGCCGTCCTTGTCGAGTGCGCGCGGCGACACTTCGGCGGCGTTCGTGAGCTTGCTCTTGTCGATGGTCTCGAGCAGCTTCTCGTTCTTGAGTTGAGCGGCGAGCGAGTTGTCGATGTAGACCACGTCGAAGTCCGACTTGCCGCCGGTCGCGCGGATCGCGGCCGCGAACTGCGAGGAACTGCCCAGCTTGAGCGCGACCTTGGCCCCTGTTTTCTTCTCGAACGACGCAATGTGGCAGGTCTTGGAGTCGTCGGCGAACGAGCCGCCGAAGATGCCGACCACCAGCTCCTCGGCCTGTGCAGCGCCTGCGAAAAGAGCGGCCACCAAGCCGGAAACGAGACAGCGCGAGAACATGGTTTTCATGAAGAGCTCCTGTGGGGAAAACCCGGAACGAAGGGCCGGATGGCTGCGTTGGAATTCACTTTATCTTTCGCAAAAGATAAATGCAAGGCATTTAAGATAGGGACCAACCCGCGCCATCGCGCCGCACCACAATGGCAGCGCATGGGGCATCAACCTGGATGGAAAGCACGTCATGCCGCACAAAAAAGAAGCGTCGAATCGACGTCCGCCCCAAGGCGATGCAAGGCATCGCGACGATGCCGCTGAGGCCGCTGAGGCCGCCAAGCCCGTTGCACCGGCCGATGAAGCGCCGATGGAAGGCGGCGCAGACCTGGTCGAGCGCGGCATCCAGCAATGGAGGCGCGAGCGGCCTGACATCGACAGCAGCGGCAAGTCCGTGGTCGGCCGGCTGCTGCGGCTCGAAGAGGTGGTACTGCGCACGCTGAACCAGGTGCTGGAGCCCTTCGGCATGAAGTACCAGGAGTACGCGGTGCTCGCTACCTTGCGCGTGGCGGGCGCGCCCTACAGGCTGTCGCCGTCGCGGCTGCAGAGCACGCTGCTCTTCACTTCGGGTGGCTTGTCGAACCTGCTGAAGCGGCTTGAGAAGGAGGGCTGGATCAAGCGCTCGATCGATCCGAACGATGGCCGCGGCGTGCTGGTCAAGCTAACCGCCAAGGGCATTCGCCTGGCCGATGAAGCGATGCCGCGCCACGCGGCCGCCGAATTGCATTTGCTGCGCATGTTCGATGCGCCGCAGCGCGACGTGCTCTCGAGCCTGCTGAGCCAGATGATGACGGGCAATGCGCCCGAGACTGGCCCCGAGCCCGGCCAGGCGCTGCGCACGAAGAGCGACTGACCGAGAGAGCTATGCCGCGGCCTGAACGCCGAGCGCAATCAGCGGAACGCCCGCATAGGCCAGGCTGAACATCCGCAGAATCAGCGCCGCGTAAAGGCCCGTCAGGAGCCAGACTGCCGCACGGCCCCATGGCATGAGCGACACGCTGATGAGCGCGCCCGCCAGCGGCAGCAGCTGCTGTGCGTGCACGCCGAGGAAGTGCGGCACGCGCAGATCGCCGCCGGTGGCTGACCAGCCGAACAGGGGGAGCATTGTGCCGCCTGCAATGGCGCCGATGGTCGATCCCCCGTGCTGGCTGATCGCGATGCCCGCGCCCGCTCCGGCGACGAAGGTCAGGACCAGCCCCAGCACCACGGCCAGCCGGTAAGGCGCCGCCAGCGCGTCGCCGTGGCGCGCGAACAGCCACGCGAGCGGCAATGCCGTGGCGTTGAGCGACAGCGCACCCACACCCATCAGGCTGTACATGACGATGTGGAAGGTCGAGTCTTCATTGAAATGCGAGGCTTGCCCGAGGGCACCTTGCAGCGTGATGTAGCCGACTTCGAAGACGCCCGTGGCGATCACCACCGCGACGATGGCACGTTCGATGCGGCTGCCGCGTCGCTCGCGCGGCAGGTCGCCGAGCAGCCATGCAGTGGTCAGCGCGTAGAGGCTGACCGAAGCCATGAACTTCAGCGGCTTGACCCATACGCCTACGCCGTTCAGCGTGCGCGGATCGAGCCATGCAGCCACGAGGGCAGGCACCATCACCGCGAGCAGCAGGCCACCGAACCACGCCAGCTGCGGTTGTCGCCGATGCACTTCGCGCGCCAGCGCCATGCATGCGGGCGCGACCCGCAGCGCCAGGAAGGCCAATAGGCCGACTGGCCCGAACAGGAAGGTGAGAGCGAAGCAAGGAATGAGCAGCACTGGCGCGATGCCCGCGCGCTCTCCCTCGCGTGCGATCCACGTGCCCACGAACAGGTCGAAGGCGAGGTAGTGGAACCATCCGGCGGTGAGCAGGCCCGGATGCTGGAACAGCGCATGCACCGCCGACAGCGAGCTGTAGCCGCCACCGGCCGCGGACCAGTACGTCGCCATCAGCCACCAGTACGCCAGCCCCAGGCCAACGGGAATGACGATGCCCGTCGTTGCCCATATCACCGGCTTGGCACGCCCGAGCCACGGGGCTGCACCGAGCGCGGCCCAGGCAGGAAGGGCGACGGTGCTGCCTGCGCTGAAAAGTGAGTCGAACATGGAAGAGCCTCGCGTTCAAAAAAGGCATGCCGGGATTGGCATGGCATAATCTTTACACTGTTTAGATAAAAACGCCAGCAGATTCTTTAGAAGGTAGAGTCGCCCCTTTGAAGACCGAAAGCAGCAACCAGCCATGGCGGCAAAGAAAACAGAGGAAGCCCCCGCGCCCTATCACCACGGCGATCTGCACGCGGCGCTGATCGGGGCGACCGAAGCCCTGCTGGCCGAGCGCGGCATTGAGGGCTTCACCCTGCGCGAGGCGGCGCGGCGCGCCGGCGTGTCGGCGGCTGCGCCCATGCATCACTTCGGCAGCGCAGCCGGGTTATTGACCGAGGTGGCGATCCTGGGCTTCGAGGAACTCACACGCTGCCTGCGTACCGGCACGGAAACGGGTGGCACTGACCCCGCGCGTCGCTTGCGTGGGCAGGGCATGGGTTATGTGCGATTCGCGCTGGCCTACCCGGCGCGCTTTCAGCTCATGTTCCGCAAGGACCGGCTGACGCAAGACCTCCGGCTGCAGGCGGCCGGCGATGCGGCATTCGCCGAACTGGAGCAGGCAGTGCGCGACTACAACGGCTGGAGCAGCAAGAAGCCGCCGAACCGCGCGATGCAGGCCGCCGCGCTCGGCGCCTGGTCCGTCGTGCACGGCTTTGCGCATCTTGCGCTGGACGAGAAGTTCGGCGAGCAGGCCGGCAGCGCTTGCACGAACGATTTTGTCGAGAGCATGCTGCCGGAAATACTGAAGCAGTTCTGGCCCTGACCTTCACTGAGCCGGAAAGGGCGGTAGCCGCCTGCGGATCGTCTGCGCCTTCACGATGGAGGTGTTGGTCTCGGCCTTGCTCGCGATGCGGTCGAGAATGCCGTCGAGCTGTTCGAGCGATTGCAGGAACAGCCGCGCGACGAAGCAGTCTTCGCCTGTGACCTTGTCGCACTCGCAGAACTCGGGCGTGGCCTCGATCAGCTTCTGCACCGCCTGCAGTTGCCCCGGCAATGGGCGGATGCGCACGATGGCCTGGAACTGGTAGCCCAGCGCCTTCGGGTTCACGTCCAGCGTGTAGCCGCGGATCACGTCGCGCTCTTCAAGTCGTCGCAGCCGCTCCGACACGCTGGGCGACGACAGCCCCACGTGGTGGGCCAGTTCTTTCAGGGACATCCGCGCGTTGCCGGCCAATGCCTGCACGATGGTTTCGTCGATTGCGTCGAGCATGTTGCCGATCTCCGGTGAATAGGCTGCGATGGCTTGTTTTGAAAGGTCATCAGCGGTAATTGCCTTATTCAAAGCATATCCAATGCGCGCCGGACGTGGCACGCTTGCTCCTTCCTTTCTGCCATTCGAGACAGACATGCAGACAGAGCTTCGCGGTGCGCTGGAAATGAGCGTGGCCATGGTGATTTCCGGAACCATCGGATGGTTCGTCGTGCGATCCGGACAGCCGCTGCCCGACCTGCTGTTCTGGCGCTGCGTGTTCGGCGCGGCCACGCTGCTCATCGTGTGCCTTGCGCTGGGCCTGCTGCGGCGCGGCCTGACGTTGCGCAGCTTTGCGCTGGCCGCGTTGGGCGGCGTGGCGCTGGTCGTCAACTGGGTGCTGATCTTCGCTTCCTTCTCGCGCGCGTCGATCTCGATTGCCACGGCGGTCTACAACACGCAGCCCTTCATGCTGGTCGCGCTCGGCGCGCTGCTGCTGTCGGAACGGCTGACCGCGATGAAGGCCGTGTGGCTGTGCATCGCGTTCGCCGGCGTGGTGCTGGTGGCGCAGGCCAAGCCGGGCGGCGGGGCCGACGGTTCGGCCTATTTCGTCGGCGTGCTGATGGCATTGGGCGCGGCCTTCTGCTACGCGGTGGCCGCGATCATTGCGAAGAAGCTCGACGGCATCGCCCCGCATCTCATCGCGCTGATCCAGGTCTGCGTGGGCATCGTGATGCTCGCGCCGTTCGCGCATCTGAAGACGCTGCCCAGCGATGCGGCCACGTGGGGCGTGCACCTGGCCATGGGCGTGGTCTACACGGGGCTGGTGTTCGTGCTGTTGTACGGGGCACTGCAGAAGCTGTCGACGCCCGTGGCCGGCGCGCTGTCGTTCATCTATCCGCTGGTGGCCATCGGCGTCGACTACGTTGCCTTCGGCCAGCGGCTGGGCGCATTGCAGGTGGTGGGCGCCGCGGCCATCCTGATCGCCGCGGCGGGCATGACTTTCGGATGGACCCTGCCCGGCGTGCCGAGGCGCTCGCCCGCCACCGAAGAGCGCTGAGTCAGGACGTCGTCGCGTGCGGCCGCGCCGGGCGACCGCATGGTCCGTGATGGCGTTGACCGGCTGAGGCTAGCTGGCGCTTTGCTGACGCCGTCCCAGTGCGAACACCGAGTTCGGCGCGTCGACCACAAAAGGCTTGCGCGTGGCCGGCTGACCGGTCGGCGTGCGCCGGGTTTCGGTCCGTACTGCGGCTTGCACGCCCTTGGCCTTTTGTTCGTCGACCAGGCTTTGCAGCGAGATCGACTTGAGGAACTCGACCGCCCGCAGGTTCACGGTGGCCCAGAGTTCGTCGATTTCGCAGCGGCCGGTCTCGCCCGGGGCGTCGGCGTCGCGCCGGCGGGTGGATTCGGCATCGTGTTCCTCGATCGAGAGGACGATGTCGGCCACCGAAATCTCCGCCGCCTTGCGGCTGAGCGAATAGCCGCCGCCGGGGCCGCGGGTCGATTCGACCAGGCTGGCGCGCCGCAGCTTGCCGAAGAGCAGCTCCAGGTACGACAGCGACACGCGCTGGCGCAGGCTGATCGAGGCCAGCGTGACGGGGCCCGACCGGCCGTGCAGGGCGATGTCGATCATCGCGGTGACCGCGAAGCGGCCCTTGGTGGTGAGACGCATGGGATGTTCCTTTCCTTCCTTCGTGGGGAATTACTCGTCCCGGCCGCCCGCGATGCCCAGCAGGGCCAGCAGCGACTGGAAGACGTTGTAGATGCTGAGATACACACCCAGCGTGGCGGAGATGTAGTTGGTCTCCAGGCCGTCCTTCACGCGCTTGAGGTCGTGCAGGATGAAGGCCGAGAAGATGCCGATGGCCGCGACCGACAGCGTCATCATCAGCGCGCTCGACTGGATGAAGAAGTTGGCGATGCCAGCCACCAGCAGCAGGATGGCGCCGATGAAGAGCCACTTGCCCATGGCCGACAGGTCGCGCTTGATGACCGACGACAGCGTGGCCATGCCGAAGAAGATCGCGCCGGTGCCGGCGAACGCCGTCATCACCAGACTGGCTCCGTTGGCCAGGCCGAGCACGGAGCCCACCAGGCGCGACAGCATCAGGCCCATGAAGAAGGTGAAGGCCAGCAGCACCGGCACGCCGGCGGCCGATTCCTTGGTTTTCTCGATGGCGTACATGAAGCCGAAGGCGCCGCCGAGGAACACCATCAGGCCGATGCCCGGCGACATGGCGCGCGAGAAGCCGGTGGAAACGCCGATCCAGGCGCCCAGAACGGTGGGCACCATCGACAGCGCGAGCAGCCAGTATGTGTTGCGCAGCACGCGGTTGCGTTCCTGCGGCGAGGCGAGCGGGAGGTCGAAGCCGTCGTGATAGGTGGAGGGACTGTTGTTCATTGTGTTGATTCCTTGAAGCTGGACCGGTGCCGGCTGCACGCAATGGCGCATGCAAGGGGCACAGGGCCGGAAATGAGAGATGTCGTTGCTGCGATGCGGGGGCCGCCGGATGGCGGGGAGCCTGGATCGAAAGGGTGGGAGCCATGGCGGCTCCCGGTCGCGCAAGGCCTTGAGGGGCCTAGGCGACGAAGGACGCGGCGCGGGGTGGCCGCTTGGGTCGCGCGAGGAACGGCGCGACGGAGGTGGTCAGGCCGAGCTTCGGCGGCTGTTCCGTAAAGCGCAGCAGCGCGGGGGCGCCGTTGCGTGCGTCGACCAGTTCGGCATGCTCGGAGCCGGCTTCGTCGACGGAAAGGGAGTCGTCCGATGTCTTGTCGGCATCGCTTGCCGGCGTTGCTGCATCGGAGAAGTCAGCACTGACAACCAGCGCGGACTCCTGCTGTTCGCCGTGCGAATGGCCGCCACCGATCACGCTGTGGGCAAGCACGGCAAAGCCGTAGCAGGACAGCATGATGGACAGGACAGTGGCGACAAACCAGCGGGACATGTAGGGGTAATCTTACCTGCCGCGCCGTGGGGTGTTCACGGCGGGTGCTTTCAACCGACCGGATCGCATGGATGTTCGCTCAGGCTGGCGCGGTCGTGGTTTCGCTGCCTTCGGACTGCAGCCATTCGCGTGCATGGGTGCGCAACGCGTCTATCTGCAGCCAGATCAGACCGAGTTCGGTATGAAAAGTTCGCGCCTGCGGGTCGCCGCCGTCCCCGTTCTCGCCGCTGGCGGCAACGGCCTGCGTCAGTGCGGCGCGCGCGGTTGATTCCGCAACTGCATCGCCCGGCGCCTCGATCACGCCCTTTTCCAGCCCGGCCGCCAGCCCTTCCAGCGCTGCGATCGCCCCTTCAGCGGCAGTACGCAGCACCGCCATCTGCGCCGAGTCTGGCAGCGCCGCACGGTGGGCGCCCAGGGCCGAGAGGTAACTCAGCAGCGTGTGCGACCGGATCAGGAAGCGCAGCGCCACCCCCGCGCGCGGACGCACGTAGCCCGGCTCGCGGAACATGTCCGACACGGCCGTGGACAGCGCTGCATCCGCGTTGTGGTCGTTGCGCCGCGCCAGCCGGTAGTCGAGGTGGTCGCGCGCGCCGGTGCGGTATTGCCCGACGATCTGCCGCAGGTAGCCGGCATGGCCGCGCATGGCGGCCGCCGCCAGTTCGTTGATGCGCCGCGCCTGCCAGTGCGGCAGCACCAGCAGCACCGCCAGCCCGGCGATCGCGCTGCCGATGGCGGTGTCGACCAGCCGCGGCACCAGCAGCACGCCGCTGTCGCCGACCTGGTTGAAGCACATCAGCACCAGCAGCGTCATCGAGGCTGTGGCCAGCAGGTAGCGCGTGGCGCGGGTCGCGAAGAACAGCACGCCCGCCACCACCGCGATCACCGACTGCACCAGCGGCTGCGGAAACAGCTGCAGCAGCGCCCAACCGGCCACCACGCCGAGCGCGGTGCCGGCAATGCGCTGCCCCATGCGCGAAATGGTGTCGCCATACGTCTGCTGGCAGACGAACAGCGTGGTCAGCAAGATCCAGTAGCCCTGCGCCGGGTGAATGGCGCGCATCACGCCGTAGCCCGCCACCAGCGCCACCGACAGGCGCAGCGCATGGCGAAACAGCGGCGAGCGCGTGGTGAGCTGCCGCCGCACGCGCTCGACCGCATCGCGCCACGAGCGCGGCGAGCGGTCGAACAGGCCCATCTCCGTACGGCCCGCGCGCGCCGACGGCTGGCTGGCCCCGGCGAGTTGCCCGTCGAGCAGCGCGAGGTTGCGCGCCAGCGCCTCGACGGACGCCAGCAGCGCCAGCCGCCCGGGCGTATCGGCCCGCGCGCGCTCATGCTCGATGGCGCTGCGCAGGTCGGCCAGCGCCTGCACCGTCTCCGTGCCCACCTCGAAGGGCTCGCGCCGAGCGATCGAATCGGCCAGCCGCTGGCAGGCCAGGCCCTGCAGGCCCAGCAGGCGCTGACAGCGGTAGAGCAGGTCGCTGTGGAAGAAGGCGTCGGCCAGCGCGTTGTAGTCGTCGTGCGAGGAGCTGGCGCGCTCGTGCACGTCCTGCGCGATCAGGTAGAGCCCGCGGTAGCGCGAGAGGCGCCCGGTCGGCGCGCGCGCGCCGATGCGCAGGAAGATGCTTTCCTTCGCCGCGTTGAGCTCCGCCACCACTTCGGCATTGAGCTGCGCCAGTGCGAGCCGCTTGCGTTCGATGTCGATGCCGCGCAGCGGCTCGAACAGCGAGGCCTTGAAGCGCACGAAATTGCCCAGCACCGCGAACAGCGTCACGAGCCGCGCCTGCACCGGCTGCGCCGGAAAGGCCGCGCACCACAGCACCGAGAACACGCCGTACCACGCAGCGCCCGCCAGCAGCAGCAGCGGTTCGCGCCCGCGGTGCATCACGCCGTGCGCGCCCATGTTCTCGATGCCAAGCGTGGCGTACATCGCGAGGATCAGCGTCGCATAGGCAATCGCCTTGTAGCGCGCCCCCACCGCCCCAAGCATCGTGAGGCAGAAGGCCGCGAGCGCAAGCCCGGTGATGAACAGCAGTGGCAGGCCGAACGCCGCCTCGACCGCGAACGCGATGGCCGCGAAGCAGCCCAGCGTGACCACCTGCGCGCGCAGCCGGCCGCGCCAGCTGTCGTCGGTCTCGGCGAGCGCGCTGGCGATGGCGCCTAGGAACAGGGGAATCACCGCATCAGGATGGCCGGTCCAGGCGCAGGCCGCCATGAGGCTGCCGAGGGTGAGAAGGATGCGAACGGGTTGCGCGCGGGAAGCGAAAGACCGCAGCCGCTGGCGCAGCGCGTCGGGAGACAGGGGAAGCATGGGCTGATCTTGCACGATGCATGCCACGGCCGTGTGGCGCCTTGTGGCTAGGGCGCAGGCCGGCTGCGCAGGAAGCCGTGGCGCGGGGCGATCCACCGGGCTCGGGCGTCGTCGGCTGCGGGGGCAACCCCTGTGAGCAGCATCTCGTCCTCGACCTGCAGGAACTGGCGGGATTGCGCCCCGTCCGTACCCGGCAGCACGCGCAGCGTGGCGCCGCCCAGGTCAATCCGTTCGCCCGGTGCGGGCAGCACCGTGGAGGCATCGGGCCAGATATCGCGCAGGCCGTCGAAAGCGCCCATGGCTTCTTCCGATAACGCCTGCGTCGACAGGATCCATCGCACGCGCCCGGGTGCCGCTGCAACGAGGGCCGCGGTGTGCCCGGGGCTCGCGGGCAACGCATCGACCAGCGCGCAATCGCCGCCCTCAGCTCCCACGAAGTAGCTGTGCGCCAGTTCGCCCGATGCTTCGCCCGTAACCCGCAGAACCCGCGCCGACAGCCGCGTCACCAGCCCGGCCTCGTGCGCATAGCGGCCACCGCCCTTGCCGTCCGGGTCGAGATGCGCGACTTCTTCGTATGCCGGCTCGTCCATGTTCACCGGCCGTCGTCCCGCGGGCCCATCCGCCAGCCGGGGCATGACGCGCGGAATGTGCTGCAGGCCGCGCGCATGGTCCATGAGCTCGGCCGTGCTTGTGAACTGCGCGAGCTGCTCGAGGATGCGGCGCGTCACGTTCATCAGCTTGAGCCCGCGCGCCGGGTCCACGGCCTCGGCGGGGCGCAGCCACATGTGCTCGACCGTCTCGCGGCCATCGGGCTGCACGCTCTGCGCCTCGGGCATCGGCGCGATGAAGAAGCGCGTGTCGAAGCGGCGCGGCATGCCTGGCGGCGTGAGCCAGTAAGCGAAATAAGCGAGCCGGTCGGCCGCGAGCCGCCAGCCGTGCCGCTCGCACAGCGAGAGCAGCGCATCGGTGCCTTGCTCCGCCGCATGGCGCATGGCGGCGAGCTGGTCGGGCGGGAGGCTGTCCAGCGACACCAGCCGTTCGGTGCCGCCGTCGGTCGCAAACAGCACGCCGGCTTCCTCGAAGCATTCGCGGATCGCGGCGGCGTAGTAGTCGAGCCCGCCATCAGGCACCGCGAGGCGTTCGCTCGCGGCCCTGTCGTCCATGCCGGCGCAGTGCACGTGCAGGCCGCGGTCGTGCGCATCGATCACACCGCCCGGAAACACGCTGGCGCCGCTGTTCTGGTCGTTGGCCTTCTCGGCCCGCCGCAGCATCAGCACTTCGAGGCCGTGGCTTGCGTCGCGCAGAACGATGAGGGTGGCCGCCGAGCGCACGGGGCGCGGCGGCGAAGCGGGTTGTGGCGTGGCATCCGGAGTGCTGGCTGTCATGCACGCATTGTCGCGCCGGTGGCTGCTGCGAAGGCGACAGCAGGGGCCCCGGCTGTCGCGCGGAAGACCGTCCGGAATGCGGTGCGCGACGTACCTTCAAGGCACATCGACTGTTGCTGAAGGACGCACCATGCATTTCGAATTCACACCCAGGGTGACCGCGCTGCGCGAGGAACTGCTCAAGTTCATGGACGAGTTCGTCTACCCGAACGAAAAACGCCATGAAGAAGAACTGGCCGCCAACGCCCGCGCGGGCCGCCCCTACGCCGAGCTGCCGATGATGGCCGGCCTCAAGGCCAAGGCGCGCGAACGCGGGCTGTGGAACCTGTTCCTGCCCGAGTCGGAGCACGGCCCGGGGCTGAGCAACGTCGAATACGCCCCGCTGTGCGAGATCATGGGCCGGCGCTACTGGTCCTCCGAAATCTTCAACTGCTCTGCGCCCGACACCGGCAACATGGAAGTGCTGGCGCGCTACGGCACCAAGGCCCAGCAGGAGCGCTGGCTCACACCGCTGCTGGCCGGCGAGATCCGCTCTTCCTTCGCGATGACCGAGCCCGAGGTGGCGTCGAGCGACGCCACCAACATCCGCTGCAGCATCCGCCGCGAAGGCAATGAATACGTCATCAACGGGCGCAAGTGGTACATCACCGGCGCGATGAACGAGCGCTGCGAAATCTTCGTGCTGATGGGCAAGACCGACCCCGACAACGCAGATCGCCACAAGCAACAGTCGATGATCCTCGTGCCGAAGAACACGCCCGGCGTGACCATCGTGCGCGACATGGCACTGCTCGGCGTCTACGACCCGCCGTTCGGCCACCCCGAGATCGTGTTCGACAACGTGCGCGTGCCGGTCGAGAACATCCTGCTCGGCGAAGGCCGCGGCTTCGAAATTGCGCAGGGCCGCCTCGGGCCGGGGCGCATCCATCACTGCATGCGTGCCATTGGCATGGCCGAGGCTGCGCTGGAAATGATGTGCCAGCGCCTCGTGTCGCGTGTCGCATTTCACAAGCCGCTGTCGGAGCAGGGCGTGTGGCGCGAGCGCATTGCCGAGTCGCGCATGCTCATCGAGCAGTCGCGCTGGATGGTGCTCAACGCGGCCTACCGCATGGACACCGTGGGCAACAAAGTCGCCGCAAAGGAGATCGCGATGATCAAGGTGCTCACGCCCAACAACTGCGTGAAGGTGATCGACTGGGCGATGCAGGCCTTTGGCGCCATGGGCCTGAGCCAGGACACGCTGCTCACGCATTTCTACGCCTACGAGAGGCACCTGCGCGTGGCCGACGGTCCCGACGAGGTGCACCGCAACGCGATTGCCAAGCAGGAGCTGGCGGCGTACCAGTAAGGCGGGACCAGCCGTGCTGCTTCAGGGGCGGTCCGCTGCGGCGTCGCCGCCCACCCAGCAGCCTTCCTGCGCCATCGCCTCCGAAGGCAGCCCGACGTGGATGGCGGAGGGCGACCCCATGGCCTCGCCCTGGCGCACCGTCACCGACAGCGCGCCGCGGCCGACCAGGCCCAGATGGCGCAGCCCCCACGCGAGCGCGGCTGCGGCGATGCCCGTGGCAGCGTCTTCCGGATAGCCCGAAGACTTTGGAAACTGTCGCGCGCTGACTGTGTCGGCTGCGTCCTGTGACATCGCGAAGGGATAGAGCCCGGTGGACCCGAGTCGCTCGCACAGCGATTCGACGCGCGAGAAATCCACGCGCAAGCCATGCAGCTGCGCCGTGTCCGCCAGCCGCACCAGTGTCTTCACGCGGCTGGTGGCGGCATTGAGCACCGGCCCCGCGATCTGCGATGCGTCGATGCCCAGGCATTGCGCGATCTCTTCGACCAGTGCTTGCTTCGTCACCTCCTGCACCACCGCGCGCGGCTGGCTGATCTGCACCGTGCCATCGACACGCCGTCCCGTCACGGTGCCGCTCAGGGTCTCGATGGCGACCGGTGCGCCGTTCCATTCATCGCGCTGGTGCAGCAGCCACAGCGCGCCGACCGTGGCGTGGCCGCACATTTCCATTTCGTGGTTCGGCACGAAGTAGCGCATGCGCAGGGCATGAGCGGGCGTCGCGGGCTTCAGCACGAAGACCGATTCATGCCCGCTGCGCCGCGTGTATTCCTGCATCTGCGCGCTGGAGAGGTCGTCGGCATCGAGCCAGACCGGCGCGGGGTTGCCGCCGACCTTCGGGTCGGGCCCCACGAAGACGCGGATGTTGTGAACGCTGGCCATCGTCAATCGGCCCTCGCGTTCACCGAGCGCGCGATGCCGCCCCAGAGCTTGATGTCGCCGCGGATCTGCGCCTGGAACGCGTCGGGCTGCACGTTCCACGGCGTCACGCCCTTGGCGAGCATGTCGGCGCGCAGGGCCGGGTCGTTCATTGCCGTGTCGAGCGCGGCGCGCAGGCGCTGCATCACCGGCTGCGGCGTGGCTGCCGGGGCCATCAGGCCGTACCAGAGCTGCGGCTTGAAGTCCTTGATGCCGGCCTGCTCGAAAGTGGGCACGCCGTCGAAGCCGGCCGAGGGCTCGCTGATCGCCAGCGCCCGCATGCGGCTGCCGCGCACCTGCGCCAGCAGCGCGGGCGGGTTGTCGAACAGCGCCTGGATCTGCCCCGCCATCAGGTCGGCCTGCGCGGGCGCTGCGCCGCGGTAGGGCACGTGCGTCATCTCGATGCCGGTGCGCTGCTTGAACAGTTCACCTGTCAGATGGCTCAGGCTGCCGTTGCCGATGCTTCCGTAGTTGAGCGCCTGTGGATGCGCCTTGGCGTAGTCGATGAAGCCCTTTACGTCGCGTGCCGCCAGCGAAGGCGTCACCACCAGCACGAAGGGCGTGGTGCCGATGGTGCCGACCGGCACCAGGTCCTTGATCGGGTCGTAGGGCAGCTTGGAGTACACCGCGTCGGCCGATGCGATGGTCGACGTGGTGGCGGCCACGAGCGTGTAGCCGTCGGGGTTCGCCTTTGCGCCGAAGCCCGTGCCCACGGTGCCGCCCGCGCCGGAGCGGTTGTCGATGATCACCGACACGCCGAGCGCGGCCTGCAGCCGCTGCTGCACCGAGCGGAAGATCACGTCCGTGCCGCCGCCGGCGGGGAAGGGTACGATGATCGTGACCGGCTTGCCCGGATAGTCCGGGACCGCCCAGGAGGCTGCAGGGCCGTACAGAAGCCCGGCGGCTGCCAGACCGAGGAGCGCGCGGCGCAGAGGTTGGGGTTTCATGCTTCTTGCTTGCGGGAGTGGTGTTTCCCGATTCTGTTGAGCGTGCGCAAATGCGCGCGACCGATTGCGACATGCACGAATTCAAATGCGACAAGGAGCGGCCATGCAGCTGAACAACGCGCCCTCGACGCCCCGCCAGTCGCTGTTCGTCGAACGGCTCTCGCACCACGCCACCATGGTTGCGAGCACGCGCGACCGCTATGCCACCGACACCCATGTGCACGATTGCGACATGCTGTTCGTGCCCCTCGCGGGGCGCTTCAGCGTCGGCGATGCGCGGGGCGAGGCGCAGCGACTCGGTCCTGGGCACTTCGTGTGGTTTGCCGCCGGCAGCGCGCATTCGACGACCACGCTCACCGCAGGGCAGACGCACATCGCGGTCTATGTCGATCCCGCGCTGTGGGCCACCGCCTTGCAGGCGCAGGGTGTCTCGGGGCCGCCGCAGGGCATGCGCGCGGGCAGCACTGCGCTGCGAGCACTGTCGCAGCGGATGTTCGAGTCCGCGAAGACCGGCGCTGGCGAAAACTACGCGCTGTGCGGCGCGCTCGTCATGGAGGCGGCGCGGCTCAGCGGCAACCCCCTGTCGGACGGCGATCCGTCATCGGCCCTGCTGGTGGCCGAACTGCTGGCCGAAGCCATCGAAAGCGACCTGGCAGAGCCTCTGTCGCTGGAAGCCTTTGCCCAGCAGCACCGCCTCTCGCGCCGCCAGGTGGAGCGCATCTTCCGAGCGAAGTACGGCGTATCGCCGCTGGCCTGGCTGCAGCGCCGGCGCCTGGAGCGCGCGGCCTACCTGCTGGCGCACACGCGGGAGTCGGTGCTGTCCATCGCCCTGCAGGTGGGCTGGGAGTCGGGCTCGTACCTGTCGCGGATGCTGGAGAAGACCTGGGCGAAGACCGCGACGCAGATCCGCGCCTCGGGACCCGGCTCTAGCCTTTACAGCGTCATTCCCCCGTCCACATGAATCACCTGCCCTGTGATGAAGGCCGCCGCCGGACTCAGCAGGAAGGCAATCGGGGCCGCGATGTCGTCGGGGGTTGCGAGCCTGCCCATGGGCACCTGTCCCAGGGCCGTCTTCCATTGCTGCTCGTTGAGCGCGCCTGCCTTCGCACTGTCTTTCCGGACATAGCCCGGCGCCACTGCATTGACGGTCACGCCGCGCGGCGCCATTTCGGCGGCCGCGGCTTTCACCAGAGCTTCCACGCCGGCCTTGGCAGCCGCCGTCGCGGGAAATGTGGAGCTGCCCAGCCGGAAGCGGTGCGCGACGAACGAACTCACCGCAACGAAGCGGCCCTGCCCGCTCGCCTCCAGCAGAGGCAGGCTTCTGCGCAGGAGATGTGCCAGCGAAACGACCATGACGTGCAGAGAACGCTCGACGCTGTCGTCGTCCAGTTCCGCGAGCGAGCGCCGGTCGGCAAAGCCGGCGTTGGCCACCACGCCGCGCAGGCCGCCCTGGGCTTGCGCGGCATCCAGCAGGGTGTCGATCGTCTCCGGCGTGCCTACATCCCCAACCACGACGGTGCTTCGCACCGCGCCGCATTGCTGCGCCACCGCTTCGGCCGCCGCGCGGTTGCTGCCTGTGTGGATCACAAGGTCGATGCCTTGCGCTGAAAGGAGCCGGCAGGTCGCGGCGCCGATACCCGAGCCTGCACCGGTCACGATGACGGTGTTCATGCCAAAGCCGGCGCTTCAGGCCGAGAACGCGATGCGTTGCTTCTCGACGATCTTCCAGTCGATGTCGACACCGATACCCGGACCGCTCGGTACATGCACGTGCCCCGCTTCCGCTGGCGTCATGCGGACCAGGATGTCCTCCTGGAAAACATACTTCGGCATGTAGAACTCGCAGCCCAGAGAGACGTTGGCACTTGCCGCAATGAAGTGCGACGCGGCCGCCAGTGCAACGCCGCCCTCCCACAGCGTGCCGCCGTAGCAGGGAAGACCCGCCGCCTCGGCGATCGCGTTCACCTTCATGGCCTTGCCGATGCCACCGGCCTTCATGAGCTTGATGCTGATGATGTCGGCGGCGCGCTCCTGCACCGTGCGCAGCGCCTCGGCCGGGGAGAACACGCTTTCGTCGGCCATGATCGGCGTGTCGAGTGCCGCTGCAATCTGCGCCATGGCCGCGATGGCATCGCGCGGCACCGGTTGTTCGATGAAGGTGGGCTTGAACTGCTCGACGTCACGCAGCTGCTGCAGCGCGTTGTAGGGCTGCAGGCCCTGGTTGTAGTCGATGCGCAAATCGAACTCGAAGCCCAGATGCTCTCTCAGCAGCGAGAGCCGGCGCATGTCTTCCGCATGCGAGGCAAAGCCCGTCTTCACCTTGAAGATGCGATGCCCGGCGGAGAGCATCTGCTTGGCGAGCTCGATGTCGGCGTCGATGTCGGGATTGGCGATGGAGAAAGAAAAGGGAATCCTGTCGCGCACCTTGCCGCCGATCAGCGAATACAGCGGCAGGTTGGCCGCCTTGCCGCACAGGTCGAACAGGGCCATCTCCACCGCGGCCTTGGCTTCGGGGCTGCCGACCAGCGCCCGGTCGCAATCGGCCATGCGCTGCGGAATGTCGCGCGGGTCTGTGCCCAGGAGCACGGGGCGCAGGTATTGCGCAATGCCGTGGAACAGGTTCTCGTTGGTGCCCGAGAACACCTCCCAAGCCTGCCCCTCGCCGATGCCATCGATGCCCTGGTCGGTTCGCACGCGGACCACCACGCGCTTGATGGAGGCCTGGATGCTTCCCACGCCCTGCGACCGCTTCATCTTGATGGGCGATTCGAGCAGATGAACTTCGATGTTCTGGATCTTCATGATGATGGTGCCCGGGAGTGATCGTCAGACCTTGATTTGCGGCGGGATCTTGTCTTCGCTGACGCCCCCGACGGACTTGAGGTTCGAGATGAAGGTCTTGCGGATGTTTCCGCTTGCGCGTTCGCTGGCGAGCCATCCGTTGACGTGCTTGAGCCAGCGTGTGTCGGCCTCCTTGCGAACGCCGCCATTGGAGGTTGCGACTTCTTCAGGCGTCAGGATGACCACCTGGCCCACCGCGGGATTCTTGCTGGCCAGGCTCAGGGCCAGCGGCAGGACGAGGATCTGGGCGTCGGCGCGCCCGACCTGCAGCGCAAGCGTTGCATCGACGGCGCTGTCCAGCCGGGTGATCCCCGCGTTCTTGAGCAGGCGCGTGGCGAGCGTGTCGTGCGAAGAGCCCTTGTCGACCACGACGCGGATCGTGGGCTGGTCGAGCTCTGCCCAGGTCTTGGGCGCATAGCCCTTCTTGCAGACCGCGGCAAAGGCGATGTTCAAAACCGGGTCAGTGAAGTCGATCACCTGCAGGCGCGCGGGCGTCGGGTTCAGGCCGAAGAAGATGTCGATCTTTTGCGATTGCAACTCGAGCACGGAATTGCCCCAGCTGGTGGGCGTGATGTCGAGCTTTGCGTCCAGGCTCTTGGCCAGGCCGCGATAGAAATCGGCCATGCAGCCGAGCCACTCCCCGCTCACCATGTCCTTCTTGTAATAGGGCAGTCCGCCATCGACCGCGCCGACGCGCATGACCTTGGTGCGCGTTACGCGCTCCCATGTCGATTCGCTCGCCTGCGCCAACGCGGTCGCCCACGGAGCGGCACCCGCCGCCAACATTGAACCAGCAACAAAATCGCGACGCTTCATGATGAATACTCCGTTTTCAGGGCTCGGGGGGAAGGAAAAAACAAGGCATCGGCTTCGACTTGAAGCGATGACAGTCTTCGGTGGGTGTGATCGTAGGTACGACAGGAGACCGAAGGTAGAGACCAGATCGTCGAAAGAACACTCGATCTCGTCGTTTCGACGACGGCGGATGCCGATATGCGATCCCTCGGAATGAGCAAGTCACGGCGGAATCGAGCAAGAAGCTTGCCATTGCAACGATGGATTACTGACTGGCTGGCTGGCAGTCAGGAAGCGCCGCCCCGGGCCCTTACATTCACACGAACCACTGAAAGCTCCCCATGCCCCGCCCCGTTCTCGAAGAAGCCCGCATCCACCCCGCCATCCGCGCAAGGCTGGCCGACAGCCGCCAGACTTTCGTGCGCGAAGTCATGGCGGCAGTTGCCGAGCACGACGTGGTCGTGGTCGGCATGGGCATCAACCCGTTCCCCAAGAAAGCGCGCCAGGCCCTCGACCGGATCGGGCAGCCGTACAAGTACCTCGGGTACGGCAGCTACCTGAGCCGATGGCGCGACCGCAACGCGCTCAAGATGTGGACCGGGTGGCCGACCTTTCCGATGGTGTTCGTCAAGGGCATGCTGGTCGGCGGCGCCACGGACTTGCAGAAGCTCATCGACAGCGGGGAGCTCAAGACTCTTCTCGCCAGCCGATAGCCACCGGCTAGCCCGGCACTTCCCACGCAAAGCCGACGCCGTACACCGACCGTATCCAGTCGTGCTCGGGCGTGACCGAGCCGAGCTTGCGGCGCAGGTTCTTCACGTGGCTGTCGATGGCGCGTTCGGTCACGTCAACCGTGTCGTCGTAGGCCAGTTCGAGCAGGCGGGAGCGCGAGAAGATGCGCCCCGGGTGCCGCGACAGCACCTGCAGCAGCCCGAACTCGCGCCGCGTGAGGTTCAGCGGCGTGCCTTCGAGCGAGGCGCGCCAGTGCACGTCGTCGAGCACCAGTCCCGGCGCGTCGCTCTGCGAGGCCGAGCCCTGCGCCAGCCCCGGTGCGGTGCGACGCAGCACGGCGCGCACGCGCGCCACCAGCTCGCGCGGCGAGAAGGGCTTGCACACGTAGTCGTCGGCGCCCAGCTCCAGGCCCAGCAGCCGGTCGACCTCCTCGATGCGCGCGGTCAGCATGATGATCGGGTGCGCCGTGTGCTCGCGCGCGCGGCGCAGAACCTCGATGCCATCGAGCCGCGGCAGCATGATGTCGAGCAGCGTGAGGTCGGGCGGTGCGGCGACGATGCTTTCCAGCGCGCTTTGCCCGTCGGTGAAGTGCTCGGTTTCGTAGCCCGCGTGGCGCAGGTAGTCCTGCACCACCGAGGCGATGTCGGTTTCGTCTTCGACGATGACGATGCGTGTCATGAGGATGTCCCCAGTGGAAGGGTGATGGTCACGCGCAGCCCGCCCAGGGGCGAGGCTGACGCATCGATGGTGCCGCCGTGCGTCTCGATGGTCGCGCGGCAGATCGAAAGGCCGAGCCCGGAGCCACCGTGTTCGCGGCTGCGCGAGGCTTCGCCGCGGAACAGGCGGTCGAACAGGCGCGGCAGCTCGGACTCGGGCACGCCCGGCGCGCTGTCGTCGAACAGCAGGGTGAGGCAGTTGCCGGTCCATGCGCCCTCGACCGTGACGTCGATGCGCAGCTGTCCGCCCTGGTCGGTGTAGGCCAGCGTGTTCTCCAGCAGGTTCATGAAGACCTGGTGCAACCGGTGCGCGTCGCCGTCGATGGTCGGCTGCGCGGCGGCGCCGATGAGGTCGATGGCGCGCCGGTCCACCGTGATGCCACGCGCGGCGAAGCGGTCGCGCGTGTGGTCGAGCGCTTCTTTCAGCAGCGACAGCGGAAACACCGTGGCCGTGAGCAGGTCGCTCTGCGGCTCGCGCATGCTGCTGCGCAGGTCGTCGACCAGCTGGCCGAGCCGTATCACCTGCCGGTGCAGCCGCAGCGCGGTGCGTTCGTCGAAAGTGCGCACGCCGTCCTGCAGCGCCTCGATTTCCGCGCGCATGGCGGCCAGCGGCGTGCGCAGCTCGTGCGCCGCATCGGCCAGCCAGGCGCGGCGCGAGGCCTCGACCGTGTCCAGGCGCTGTGCCATGTCGTTGAAGGTGCGCCCGAGCAGCGCCAGCTCGTCCGAGCCCTGCACCGCGACGCGGGTGGAGAGCCGGCCGCGCGCCAGGTCTTGCGCGGCCTGCGTGAGTTCGTCGATGGGCTTGAACCAGCGGCGTGCCAGCAGCCACGACAGCACCAGTGCGAAGCCGAGGCCGCACAGGCCCGTGAGCACGATCACGCCCGACTGCCGCGCCACGAAGGCGCGGTCGGCCTCGCTTTCGAGGCCCTGCAGCGGCGTGAGCGCCAGATAGCCGACGACCGTGCGGTCGCGCCGGATCGGCGTGCGCGCGGCGTTCGCCAGGTCGACGTCGGCGCCCACCACGCGCGCGCCGTGCGCGTCGAGCACGGCCAGCCGCTGGAAGATGGAGTCGGGCGATTCCCGTGGATCGCGAAAGAACCACGGCGGCGGCATGGTCGGCAGCCGGCGCGGCATCAGGTCGAGCTGTGGCGACGACAGCGTCGTCTCCGAGGGCGGCGGGGGCGGCGGGCTGCCGTCGGCACCGTTGTCGTGCTGTGGAGGGGCGGAAGGATTGCCGCCGCGCATGGCGCGGTAGTCGTACCAGGGCGGCAGCCGCCGCTCGTCGCCGGCGTTGCTGCCGTTGCTGGTGCTGTCGAGCAGGGCAGCCATCCGGCCCATCTGCAGGCGGCGCCAGGCGTCGTCGTTGTCGCGCAGGCTCTTCCAGTCGCCGTTGGCGACGTAGTGCTTCAGCAGCAGGTCGGTGAGCCAGTCCATGCGCCGGATCTCGATCTCGGCCACGTAGGAGCCCAGGCCGCGTTGCAGCGCGATGATCGACAGGCCCGCGAAGCTGATCAACAGCACGATCAACAGGGCGGCCAGCGCCAGGAAGATCTTCCTGGAAAGTGTCAGGTGAGGCATGGACTGGGGGGAGGCATGGCCGCATTCTGCGGCATGCATGGCGGGCAGGCGAAGGGGTACTTCATGGGCAAGCGGCCGATCATTGCGGCCGAATGTGGAGGAAATTGGGAGGAAATTTCTCCACCATTTCTCCTGAATCGGCCCGCACGATGCAGGCCATGAACCCTCCTCACATGGGCCTGCCGCTGCAGCTGGCGATCACGGTTTTTTTCTGGCTGATCGCCCAGGCGTGGACGCTGTTCGTTTTCTGGGCGGAGGGATGCGCCACGCAGCCCTCCGCGTCCGGCGCCGGACCGATCGACAAGGAAAAGACGCCATGACACCCCCCGATTCGCTGCTCCCCGGGCGCCGCGGACTGCTGGCCGCCTTCGGCGCCGCGGGCCTGTCGGCATCGGCACGCCCGGCACTGGCCGCGCCGCGCCGCCTGCCGCTGACTGCGCAGGCCACCGAAGGGCCGTACTACCTCGACCTCGCACTGGAGCGCCGCGACATCACCGAAGGGCTCGACGGCGTGCCGCTGGACGTGCGCTTCACTGTGTGCGACGCGGCCGGCCGGCCGCTGCCCAGGCTGCGCGTGGACCTGTGGCACTGCGACGCGCAGGGACGCTACTCGGGCTTCGGCGAGCAGGGCGACGACCGCGCCCAGTCGTTCGAAGGCAAGACCTTCCTGCGCGGCAGCCAGCACACCGACAGCGAGGGCGCCGTGTCCTTCGGCACCGTGTACCCGGGCTGGTATGCAGGGCGCACCACGCACATCCATTTCAAGGTGATCAAGGGCGCGCACGCCGTGCTCACCTCGCAGTTCTTCCTGCCAGATGCGCTGAGCGAGTTTCTCTACACGCAGATGCCGCTCTATCAGCGCGCGCGGCTGCGCGACACGCTCAACAGCGTGGACGGCATCGCATTGAAGGCCGGCGCAACGGTGCTCGGCGCGGTGCGCGAGGAGCGGCAGCGCTACGTTGCAACGCTCGCGCTGGTGGTGGACCCGGCGGCGAGCCCGGGGGGCGACCGGCCGCCGCGGCCGGGTGCTGGCTTTGGGGGCGCTGGTGGCCCACCGCCCGGCGGTATGCCGCCCCCCGGTGGCGGTGGCATGCGTCCGGTGCGGCCCCGCGCGCTGGAAGGCACGGCGCGCGCCCGCGCGTTGGTGCCGCCGCGCGCCGAAGGCTGACTCTCGCAAGCCACGCTTGCAGCGGGCGTGCGGGCTCAGGCCGGCCGCTCCGCGAAGCTGAAGCCCACACCGTAGACCGAGCGGATCCAGTCGTGCGAAGGCACGGCGGCCGCGAGCTTCTTGCGCAGGTTCTTGATGTGCCCGTCGACCGCGCGCTCGTTGACGTCGAACGCCTCCGGAAACGCGGCTTCGAGCAGCTTGGAGCGCGTGAACACCCGGCCGGGGTCGCGTGACAGCGCCCGCAACAACAGCAGCTCGCGGCGCGTCAGCCTCAGCGCGCGACCCTCCAGGCAGGCGTTGCCGCGCGGATCGTCGAAGCGCACCGCTGTCGAGGGCCGGGCGGCCGTATCGCGCCACTGCGCATGCCGGCGCAGCACCGTGTGGATGCGCGCCACCACCTCGCGCGGCGAAAAGGGCTTGCAGACATAGTCGTCGGCGCCCAGGTCGAGCGCCAGCAGCCGGTCGGCTTCCTGCGCGCGCGCCGTCAGCATGATGATCGGGTGGTTGCCGTACGAGCGCACCGTCTCCAGCACCTGGATGCCGTCGATGCGCGGCAGCACGATGTCGAGCAGGGTGAGCGCCGGCGGCATGCTCAGGATGCGCTCCAGCGCCGCCGAGCCGTCTTCGACCTGCTCGACCTCGTGGCCTGCGCCTTGCAGGTGGCCGAGCAGCAGCGGGGCGCTGCTGTCGCGTCCGTCTTCCACCAGCAGGATGCGAGCCATGGCCAGGGTACTCCGCTCAGAAGGAGGTTCCGATCTGGAACTGGAAGCGCTGCGTGCGGTCGGCCGAGATGCCGTTGGCCGTGTCTTCCTTCTGGTAGATCAGCGGCACCGCGTAGGCCAGTCGCAGCGGGCCGAGCGGCGAGATCCAGCTGATGCCGATGCCGGTCGACGCGCGAATGCGGTTCTGCGCCTTCCATTGCGCGTCCGTCATGCTGGCGGTGCGGTCGGCGAACACGTTGCCCGCGTCAAAGAAGGTGTACAGGCGCAGCGTCTTGTCGTTGCCCGCGCCGGGGAAGGGCGTGCTGAACTCCATGTTGAAGATCGCCTTGCGCGTGCCGCCGAGCGCACCGGCCGTGACCGAGTCGAGCGGGCCGAGCGAGTTCTGCTCGAAGCCGCGGATCGAGCCCAGGCCGCCGGCGTAGAAGTTCTTGAAGATCGGGTAGGTGCTGTCGCCCAGCGCCCGCGCATAGCCGAGCTGGCCGTTGATGGCCAGCGTGTACTGCTTGGACAGCGGGAAGTACTGCTGGTACTGGTAGTTGGTCTTCAGGTAGCGCAGTTCGCTACCCACGCCGATTTCGAGGTTGGCGCTCTGCAGCCGGCCGCGCGTGGGCACCAGTGCGCTGTCGCGGTCGTCGCGCGACCAGCCCAGCGTGGCCGGGATACCCACCACGCTCGACTTGGCGCAGGTCACGCTCGGCGCGGTGCCCGTGCACTTGAAATAGTCGAGGTAGGCCTGCGGCGTGGCGGTGTACACGTACGAGCCGTCGACCAGCGTGTAGGTGCCGTTGGTGCCGGGCGTGAAGGACCAGCGCTCCAGGCCGATGCCGAGAAACACCGTGTCCTGCTCGCCCACCGGAAAGCCGAAGCGGATGGAGCCGCCTTCGCTCGCGAGCTTGTAGTTGCCGTCGGCCTCGTAGTACGGCCGCGTGGTGGTATGGAACACGTTGATCGTGCGCGAGATGCCGTCCTTGGTGAAGTACGGGTCGGTCGCCGTGACCGAGATGGTGCGGTTGTACGAACTCGTGTTCACGTTCAGCCCCAGGTAGTTGCCGCTGCCGAACACGTTCTCCTGCGTGATGCCGAAGCTCAGCGAGACCTTGTCGGTGGACGAGTAGCCCGCGCCCAGCTGCAGCGAGCCGGTCGGCTTCTCGGCCACGTTCACCACCAGGTCGACCTGGTCGGGCGAGCCGGGCACATCGACGGTGTCGACGTTCACTTCGGTGAAGAAGCCCAGGCGGTCGACCCGGTCGCGCGAGGCGCGGATCTTGTTGCCGTCGTACCAGGCGCCCTCGTACTGGCGGAACTCGCGGCGGATCACCTCGTCGCGCGTGCGCGCATTGCCGCCGATGTTGATGCGCCGCACGTACGCACGGCGAGAGGACTCGGCCTTCAGCACCAGCGTGACGCGGTTGTTCTCGCGGTCGATCTCGGGCTCGGCCTTCACGCGTGCGAAGGCATAGCCGAAGGTGCCGAAGTAGTCGGTGAAGGCCTTGGTGGTGGCGGCCACGTCTTCGCCGTTGTAGGGCGCGCCGGGGCGGATGGTCACCAGCGTCTTGAACTCGTCCTCGTGGCCCACGTAGTCGCCCGCGAGCTTCACGCCGGCCACCACGAACTTCTGGCCTTCGATGATGTTGATGGTGAGGGTCAGCGTCTGCCGGTCCGGCGAAATGGCGACCTGCGTCGACTCGATGCGGAACTCCAGGTAGCCGCGCGTGATGTAGTAGGAGCGCAGCGTCTCCAGGTCGCCGTTGAACTTGGTGCGCGAGTACTGGTTGGACTTGGTGTACCAGTCGAGCCAGCCGCCGGTGTCCTGGTCGAACAGGTCGAGCAGCGTGCTTTCGCTGAAGGCCTTGTTGCCGACCACGTGCACTTCCTTGATGCGCGCGGACTCGCCTTCGGTCACGGTGAAGGTCAGGTTCACGCGGTTGTTCTCCAGCGGCGTGACGGTGGTGATGACCTGTGCGTTGTAAAGACTGCGGCTGATGTACTGCCGCTTGAGCTCCTGCTCGGCCCGGTCGGCCAGTGCCTTGTCGTAGGCCTGTCCTTCTGCGATGCCCACCTCGCGCAGCGCCTTCTGCAGCGCGGCCTTGTCGAACTCCTTGGTGCCCACGAAGTCGACGTCGGCGATGGAGGGGCGCTCTTCCACCACCACCACCAGCACGTTGCCGTTCACGTCGATGCGCACGTCCTTGAAGAGGCCGAGCTTGAACAGCTCGCGGATGGCGGCGCTGCCGCGCTCGTCGCTGTAGGTGTCGCCGGCGCGCAGGCCCATGGTGGCGAAGACGGTGCCGGGCTCGACGCGCTGGAGGCCCTCCAGCTTGATGTCCCTGACGGTGAACGGTTCGACGGCCCAGGCGGGAAGAGCGACGAGAGGGGCGACGAGAGAGGCAAGCAGCGCGCTGGCCGCTGCGAGGGACTTGGGAAAGTGCATCGACGGATGGTCTTTGCCAATGTCGGAGAAATTTGGGACTTTTCTCCGGCTGCCCCGGGCCACTCGGGGTCTTTACCTTGGTCTTTACATTACTGCAACCCCATGGCGTTTGAGACCGGCCATGCCGGCGCCGCCTGTTCGCCCGCGACGAACCCGGCTCTTTCGCGGCAGTTCTGCAGATGCTCTTCGAGCGACAGGGACCCCTGTATCTGCAGCAGGCGCTCCACCGTGCGGTCGACGGCCTCTTCGTCGAGCAGCCGGTAGGTGCGCGCGGTACGGCCGTTGTTGCGCACCAGGCGCGCGATGTAGGGCAGGTCTTGCTGGGTGATGACGGCCGCCGGCATCACGCCTTCGAGCTCGATGCCTTCGCACGGCAGCAGCACGAAGTATTGCAGCCGCAGGTCGTCGGGCAGCAGGCTGCGCAGCTGGGTGGTCTTGCGTCCGCCCTGCCATGCGGGGTCTTTCACCTCGCGCGCGCTCTTGCCGCCGTTCAGGCGCAGGAACCAGCGCGGCGGGGACTGGTCCGACTTCTTGCGATAGACAAAGGCGTTGCGCCAGGCCTTGATCTCGAACAGGTAGAGGCCGGTTTCGCACACCACCACGGCGTCGATGCGCGCGGTGCGCACCGCATGCCCCTCGGGCATCGGAATGATGAGGTTGCGAAGAATGCGCAGGTAGGAAAAGGCGGGGCTGAATGCGCTGGTCAGCTGCTGCACACCCAGCGAGGTGGCGACGGTGCTTGGCATGGCAATGGTCATGGATGACTCCTTCGGTCGCCGAGCATTGCGCTGCTTTTGGGAGACTTCTTGTGTGAGGTGTTTCCTCCGGTTGTGCGGGGCTTCTCCCGGCGCAGTGCACGCAAACAACAGTTCACGCAAAGCAGAGGCATTCACAAGATTCCTCCGAATTTGAACGAGACGATGCGTGCCTGCTGCTCGATGGAGAGCCGCTGCAACTGGAGAACCCTGAATGAAGAAAACCCTCACGGCATTCGCTGCCCTGGCCGTCTGCGGCCTGGCTTCTGCCCAATCGTCCGTCACGTTGTTCGGCGTCGTGGACGCTGGCCTGACCTACCAGTCGAGCACCTCGCGCGACACGACCACCGGCGCGTCGGTCAAGCAAAGCAAGACGAGCCTGGGCAACTCGGCCTACAACTCCAGCCGCATCGGCTTCCGCGGCACCGAAGACCTCGGCGGCGGGCTGGCAGCGAGCTTCTGGCTCGAAGCGCCCATCACCAACGACGACGGCGCCACCGGCATCTCCACCTTCGCGCGCCGCTCCACCGTGAGCCTGTCGGGTGGCTTCGGCGAGCTGCGCCTGGGCCGCGACTACACCGCCACCTTCTGGAACGACACCGTGTTCGACCCGTTCGGCACCAACGGTTCGGGCACCAACGTCATCAGTACCGTCAGCGGCAACACCACCATCAACAACGCCAACTACGTGCGTGCCAGCAACTCGATCGGCTACTTCCTGCCGCCGAACCTGGGCGGCTTCTACGGCCAGGTGCAGTACAGCCTGCACGAGAACGCCAGCACCGACGCCACCAGCACCACGGCAGCTTCCAGCAGCACGGCTGGGCGCTACGTCGGTGGCCGCTTCGGCTATGCCAACGGTCCCCTGGACGTGGCGCTGGCCGTGGGCCAGAGCACCGTCGTGGACACCACCGCGCTGGAGCGCAGGGTGCAGACCATCAACCTGGGCGCTTCGTACGACTTCGGTCCTGTGAAGCTGTTCGGCGAGCTGTCGAACGTGAAGAACAAGTTCGACTACGCGGCAGCGGCTGACACGCACGACACCTACAACGGCTACCTGATCGGTGCGACCGTGCCGGTGGGCGCAGGCCTGATCCGCGTGGCGTACTCGCAAGTGCGCTACAACGAAGGCACGGCCGGCATCACGGGCGAAGACCCGATGGCACGCAAGTTCGCAGTTGGCTACGTGCACAACCTGTCCAAGCGCACGGCGCTGTATGCGACGGTGGCGCGCGTGAACAACCGCAACGACGTGAACTACACGGGCAGCCTGGTGTCGGCCAGCACCACGGGCTACGGCAGCACGGGCACCAGCTACACGGGCCTGCCGCGCTCTTCCACCGGCTACGACTTCGGTATCCGCCACGCGTTCTGATGCAGGACGCGCGCCGCGCGGGAGAAAGGGGCCTCAGTGCTCTTTTTCTCCCGCGCGGCTTTTTCGTTTCTACCCAGCAGTGAGCTTCTTCCAATGAACCGAATTGCACTCCTCGCGGGCGTGCTGGCTGCCACCGGCCTGACCGGCTGCATCATGCTGCCCCCGCCGCCCATGCCCTACCGTCCGCCACCGCCGGGCTTTCGCGGTGAAGGGCCGCCGCCGATGTTCTATGGCGCCCGCAGGCCGCCCCCTCCAGGATGGGACGCCTGCGATGGCGTACGGGACGGCTGCGCGCGCGGCATGCCGGGCGAACCCGGGATGCAACAAGCCCCGGGAGCACGCTGATGAGCGGGGGACAACTGCATTCCGGCAACCTCGGCGTCATCATCGCCGGCGTGATCCTTCTCGGCCTTGGTGGCGTGGTCTGCTTGATGGCCTCGCTGTTCATCGCCAACATGCGGAACGGCGCAAAGGCGCGCGAGCTCGCGGCACAGGCCCGCAGCGAGGCGCGGCAAAGAATGAGCGCGAGCCGCGTGCAAGACCTGCGACCGCTGCTCGATGCCGCCCCGGACTGCCAGGGCATCCGTCTCGACATCCAGCTGCCGGCTGAAGCCGTGCCCGTGCTGGCGATCGAGGCCGAGCTGCGCGAGCTGCTCGCCAAGGTGACGGACTACGCGGCCAGCGTGATGCGCGCGGGCGCCACGCTGCAGGTTCGCGCGCATGCGGAAGGCACGCAGGCCGTGATTCACTGGCGCGACCTCGATGCCGTCGACGTGCGCCCTCCGCTCGCGCGGTTTTTCGACACCGCGCAGGCCGCGATTGCGGGGGCCAGCGCCAAGGCCTGCGAACGCATTGCCGGCCATCATGGTGGACGCATCTATTCAGCCCCGGATGCCGGCGGCGTGCTGGGACTGACACTGCGCCTGCCATTGCTGGCCGACGAGCGCGCTCACTGATCGACGCAAGGCCGGCAGGGACGGGCCTCGTGGAACTCCGCGTCATACTCGCGGTCCCACGGTGCCGCCGCTTTTCCCCGATGCCAGACGTGCGATCTCTTGCCTCCCTGACGACTTTTCTCCGTGCGCTCGCCGCGAGCGCGACCCTTCTCGCCGCCGGTGCGCTGCATGCGCAGGCCTTGCCGCCGGGCGTGCGGCTGGGCATGACAGCCGAAGAGCTGCAGGCCGCATTGCCCGCAGCCGAGCGCGTGCAGCGGCCGCAGCGCCTCGGCGGTGGCCTCGTCGGCAACTGGCGCGCGGCGCCCGTCGAGATCGCAGGACTGCTGTTCGAGCCGACCTTCTTCTTCGCCGCCTCGGAGCTGCGGCGCGTCGAATACGTCGCGGCGGCGCAGGCCACGCCCGACAACGGCGCCGCGGCCTTCGCGGCGCTGGTGCAATGGGGCCGCGGGGCGTTCGGCAACGAACTCGCATCGCGCGACCCGGGCAGCGCATACGCCGCCTGGGTGAGCAACGACACCGACGTCTACGTGCAGCAGGTCAGCGACCCGCGCCGTGCGAGCGTGCGGCTGGTCTACAAGGCGCGACAGCTGCGGGACGGCAGCGAGCTCTGAACGGGGTGCCTCAGGCGGCGCCGCGCTGATCGAGCTTTTGCAGCGCCACCGCCAGTTCCTCTACATCGACCGGCTTCAGCAGGTGATGGTCGAAGCCGGCCTGCGCAATGCGCAGCCGGTCGTCGGGCTGGCCCCAGCCCGTGAGCGCGATCAGCCCGATGCCATGCAACCGCGGATGCGTCCGCAGGCGGCGCGCCAGTTCGCAGCCGTCCATGCCGGGCATGCCGATGTCCAGGATGGCGACCGAAGGCTGGAAGTGCTCGGCCTTCGCCAGTGCATCCAGGCCGCTGAAAGCCACGGTCGCCTGCGCGCCGAGCAGGCCCAGCAGCGCCCCGAGTGACTCGGCCGCGTCGCGGTTGTCGTCCACCACCAGAATGCGGTGCTGCACCGCCATCGTGGCCTCCGAGGCTCCGGCCTTCGCGCCGGCCCGCAACCCGTGGTCGAGCAGCGGCAGGGACACGGTGAACTCGCTGCCCTGGTTCGCGCCGTCGCTCCTGGCGCTGACCGTGCCGCCGTGCAGCTCCACCATGCTCTTCACCAGCGTGAGGCCGATGCCCAGGCCGCCCTGCGCGGCGCGCGCGGTGCCGCTCACTTGCACGAACATGTCGAAGATCGCGCCCAGCATGGCGGATGGAATGCCCACGCCGCTGTCTTTCACGCGCACCACCGCATGGCCGTGGCCGTCGTGCTCGACGAACACGTCGATGCGTCCGCCCTCGGGCGTGTACTTGGCGGCGTTGTTCAGCAGGTTCGCGAACACCTGCGTGAGGCGCACGCCATCGCCCTTCAAGGCCAGCGAGGCATCGGCGACGTGCACTCCGAGCGTGTGGCGGCCGGCGTCCATCAGCGGGCGGCTGAGCTCCACCGCGCCGCGGATCACCTGGTCGAGCGCGAGCTCGTCCAGTTGCAGTTCGATCTTGCCGCGCGTGATGCGCGAGACCTCCATCAGGTCGCTCACCAGCCGCACCATGTGGTCGAGCTGGCGGCCCATGAGGTCGTAGTAGGGCCGGGCGGCTTCCGACGTGAGCGGCTTGCGCTTGAGGATGGCCAGCGCGGTGCTCAGCGGCGCCATCGGGTTGCGCAGCTCGTGCGCCAGGGTGGCCAGGAATTCGGTCTTGCGCCGGTCGGCCTCGTTGAGGTCTTCCAGGATGCGGCGCAGCTCGTACTGCCGCCGCCGTGCGCGTAGCGCGCTGCGCAGTGCGCTCACCAGCGAGGCCACGCGGATCGGGCGCTCCAGCACGGTGACGTTGGCCATGCCTTCCATGGCGGTGGTGATGGCGCGCGAATCGGCGCCTTGCCGCGCGAGTATCAGCACCGGCAGGTCGGACCAGGGGGACTGGGTCGCCACGGCCGCGGCGAGTTCGGTGGCGCCGCTGCCCGTGAGCATTTCTTCGGACACCAGCAGCGCGCCGGCGCCGCGTTCGGTTTCGCGCAGCAGTTCGGGGAGGTCGGCGCACACCTGCGTCTCGATGCCCGCCTGCAGGAGCACGGCGGCGGCCATCACGGCGTCCTTCGCGGTGGCCGTTCTCATCAGCACGCGCAGCTGCGGGTCTCGCAGCTGCGGCAACTGGATCGTGGGGCCGTCGGTCACTGCGGGGGCGTGGCAATGCCGTCGATCGGCACGGGCACGCCAGTCAGGATGCCTCTGAAATGGCGCAGCGGCTCTCCTACGTTCAGGCCCCGCCGGTCCATCGAGAACGCACGGATGGAGCGCTCGTGCGCGCCGCCGCGCTTCTTGAGCACCGAGATGGCCTGGCGCACTTCGCCTTCGGCCTCGTAGTAGCGCAGCAGCACCACGGCGTCGGCAAGGTAGCTGGCGTCCACAGGTGTCTGCATCTGCATGCCGATGAGCCCGTGCTGCGCGCCGACCAGCAGCGTGGCCACACCGGACTGCCCGAGGTAGGTGAGCAGCTCGTGCAGCTGCACGATGAGAAAGCGCTCGTCGGGCATCGCGTTGAGATAGCCGTTCAGGCTGTCGATGACGACCACCTTCGCGCCGTGCTGCGTCACGGCCTGGCGGATCTCGTGCACCAGCTCGCCGGGGGAGAGTTCCGCCGGGTCGACCTGCTTGATGCGGATGCGGCCCGATTGCAGGTGGGGATCCAGCGCCATGCCCAGGCCGGCGCTGCGCGTGCGCAGGGTGTTGACGCTCTCGTCGAAGACGAAGAGCGCGGCCGTCTCGCCGCGCTCGGCCGCCGCAATGGCGAATCGCACCGCCACGGACGACTTGCCCGTGCCTGGCGCGCCGACGAACAGGGTGCTGGTGCCCTTCTCGAGGCCGCCGCCCAGCAGCGCGTCGAGCGCCTCGATGCCGCTGGGCAGCTTGGTCAGCGCGGTGTCGTTGACGTGCTCGGCCGCCACCAGGCGCGGGAACACCTGCAGGCCGCCGCGGTGAATCTTGTAGTCGTGGTAGCCGCCCCGGAACGACTGGCCCCGGTATTTCACGACCAGCAGCCGGCGGCGCGCGGAGCCGTAGTCGGAGTTCGACTGCTCCAGCCTCACCACTGCGTGCGCGATGCTCTGCACCTGCAGGTCGTGCTCGGTGGCGGTCATGTCGTCCAGCAGCAGCACCGTGCACTGGCGCCCCGCGAAGAACTGCTTGAGCGCCAGGATCTGCCGGCGGTAGCGCAGCGAGGTGCCCGAGAGCAGCCGCAACTCGGAGAGCGAATCGAACACGATGCGCGAGGGCTTGATGGCCTCCACGTCGCTCAGGATGCGCAGCGTGGTTTCGCTCAGCTCCACCTCGGAGGGGTGGAACATGGTGTATTGCTCCTCGGGCTGCAGGCTGTCCTGCGTGGGCAGCATCTCGCGCACGTGGACGCCGGAGATGTCCCAGCCGTGCGAGACGGCCACGCCGCGTAGCTCGTGCTCGGTTTCGGACAGCGTCACGTACAGCACCGACTCGCCGCGCGCCGCGCCTTCGAGCAGGAACTGCATCGCGATGGTCGTTTTGCCGGCGCCCGGCGTGCCTTCGAGCAGGTAGAGCCGGTTGGGCTCGAGGCCGCCGCCGAGCACGTCGTTCAGGCCCGGTACGCCCACGCTCAGCAGTCGCTGGTGATCAGGCTCCATGGTGGCTTCTCCATTCCATGAGTGAATGAGGTCAATGCCAAATTCAAACATCGAAGCCGTGGGGCCGCGTGCAGGACGGCGCCGCGTGGCGCGCCACGGGGAGCGACTATGGGAAATGTCCTGCACGGGGCAGCGGAATCGTCCGGCTGGCCGGGTAGGGCGGATGGAGAAACTGCCTTACCGGCTCCCGCCGCCCCTTCCTTCTTAATTTGGCTCTTCAGGAGAAGACGATGCGCGAAGACACAGAGATCCGCATTCCCCAGGACGATGAACGGATCGACGTCACGGACCTCAAGGAGGTCGACTACTGGACCCAGTGGTTCGGCGTGAGCGAAGAGCGCCTGCGCATCGCAGTGGCCTCGGCGGGCACCGGCAAGGACGACCTGCGGGTCTACTTCGGCCTGCCTTGATTCTTTCCGGAGGCCTCAGCCCGCGGCGAGCATGCCGCGCTCTTCGATGAACGCGACCACCTCGGCCACGCCCGTGAGCGTCTTGAGGTTGGTCATCACGTAGGGGCGCTGGCGGCGCATGCGCTGCGTGTCCTGCTCCATCACGTCAAGGTTGGCGCCAACGTAGGGCGCAAGGTCGGTCTTGTTGATCACGAAGAGGTCGCTCTTGGTGATGCCGGGGCCGCCCTTTCTCGGAATCTTCTCGCCAGCGGCCACGTCGATCACGTAGATCGTGAGGTCCGACAGCTCGGGGCTGAAGGTGGCCGCGAGGTTGTCGCCGCCAGACTCGACGAACACGATGTCGGCATCCGGAAAGTCTTCGAGCATGCGGTCGATGGCTTCGAGGTTGATCGAGGCGTCTTCTCGGATCGCGGTGTGCGGGCAGCCGCCCGTCTCCACGCCCATGATGCGTTCGGCCGGCAGCGCGCCGGCCACGGTCAGCAGGCGCTGGTCTTCCTTGGTGTAGATGTCGTTGGTGATGGCGATCAGGTCGTACTTGTCGCGCATCGCCTTGCAGAGCATTTCGAGCAGCGTGGTCTTGCCCGAGCCGACCGGGCCGCCGATGCCAACGCGCAGCGGGGGCAATTTCTTGGTGCGATGGGGGATGTGGTGCAGGGCGGAGGTCATGGAGGAGGTGTCCGGTTCAGCTTCGGAAGAGGCGGGAATATTGTGTTTCATGGCGGGCCGACAACACAGCCAGCAGGGGCGCGAAGGCCTGGCGTTCGTCGTCGCCGAGGGCCATGGCGCGTGTCACGGCCTCGGGAATTTCCTGCGCCAGCCGCCCGAGGATGCGCTGGCCCGCGCTCTGGCCCAGCGGCACGGCCTTGACGGCGGCGGCGACCATGTTCTCGGCCCAGCCGAAGGCGAAGGCCAGGCAGCAGTCGTGCACGCTGGCGTCGGTGCGGCTGGCCGCGAAGGCGAAGGCGATGGGGTAGCTGGCGGGCAGGTCGGCGAACACTTGAGCCGTGTCGGCGTGGTGCAGCTTGAGCCATTCGACGAAGGAGCGGCCCATCTGCTCGGTCTGCAGGAAGAATTCGGCGGATTCGCGGGTGGTCAGCACCCACTCGTTGAGCTGGCGGATTCGTTGCGTGTCGTTGGCGCGCCAGGCCATGACGGCTTGCGCGAAGACGGCGAGGTCGCCGCGCGCGAAGCTCAGGTGCAACTGATCGGCGAGCCATTCGGCGGCGCGCGGTTCGGAGTCGATGCCGGCCCATTCGACTGCGGCCTCGACGCCTTCGGAGTACGAGAAGCCGCCTACGGGCAGGGCTGGGGAGGCCAGCCAGATTAGCTGGAGAAGGCTTTGAGCGGCTGGGTCTGGCATGTCAGCTGAAGGTTTCCTTTGAGCGGCTGGGTCTGGCTGGAATGTCAGCTTTTCAGCGCGCGCTGTATTTGCGTGTCCGGGGTGCGTGCGAATGACACCGGGTGCTCCCCTCCGCGAATGTCCCCCGCCTTCGGCTCCTCCTTTATTTCGCTGCGGGGAGCACCCGGTGCCATTCGCACATGAGCGGAGTCGTTGTGCCGGCCGCATGAGCGCCGCGCCCATCGATCACGTCGATGGGGTGCCTTGCGCAGCGAAATAAAGGAGGAGGCCGCAGGCCGGAGGACATTCGCGGAGCAAGGTACCCCGTCGGCGTGATCGCACCCCGAATAGCCCGCAACACGCCGAAGCTGTTTCATTCAGTGGGAGTGGCCGTGATGGCCGTGGTCGTGACCATGATCGTGCGAGTGGTCATGCGCGTCGAGCAGTTCCGGCGCGAGCACGAGCGGCTTCGGCCCCTTGCTGCTGCCATGGGAGTGCCCATGGTCATGACTGTGACCACCGCCGTGCGAATGCTCATGCGATCCGTATGCACCGCCCTCGGGCTCGAAAGCCTCATCGACCGCCACGACGATCAGGTGCATCGAACGCAGCATGTCGGCCAGCACGTGGTCGGGCTCGATCTTGAGGTGGTCGGGCTTCAACTCGATCGGCACGTGCCGGTTGCCCAGGTGATAGGCCGCGCGCGTCAGGTCGAAGGGCGTGCCGTGGGCCGTGCAATGCGTGATGCGCAGCACCGGCTGCGGCGCAGCGATCACGCGGACCAGCGAACCGTCTTCCGCCACGAGAACGTCGCCGCCCCGCACGGCGGTGCCGCGCGGCAGGAACACGCCGATCTGGCGGCCCTGCGAGTCGGTGGCGTCGAAACGGCTCTTCTGGCGGATGTCCCAGTCGAGCTCGATGGTGGCGGCGCGCTTGAGCAGCACGGGCGCAAGGCCGCGGCCCTGGGGCATGAGTTTGTTGGCGGTGAGCATGGTGCGAAGGGAGCGCCCCGGGGCGCTCGTTGGCTGGATGAATACCTTCGAGGATACGCAGCCTGTCAAGCAGGCGCATACCCCGGCTTCAAAACAGGAAATACCGCTGCGCCATTGGCAGCAGCTTCGCCGGCTCGCAGGTCAGCAGATGCCCGTCGGCGCGCACTGCATAGGTCTGCGCGTCGATCTCCATCTTTGGCGCATAGCCGTTGTGGATCAGGTCCTTCTTGCGCACGTGGCGGATGTTCTTCACCGCGCTCAGGTGCTTGCTCAGGCCGTAGCGCTCCTTGATGCCCGATGCCAGCCCGGCCTGCGAGACGAAGGTCAGCGAGCTCTTTGCCAGCGAGCCGCCGTACGCACCGAACATCGGGCGGAAGTGCACCGGCTGCGGTGTGGGAATGGATGCGTTCGGGTCACCCATCGCCGCCATTGCGATGGTGCCGCCCTTCAGGATGGTGAACGGCTTCACGCCGAAGAAGGCCGGCTTCCAGATCACGATGTCGGCCCACTTGCCGACTTCGAGCGAACCCACTTCGTGCGCGATGCCGTGCGCAATGGCAGGGTTGATCGTGTACTTGGCGACGAAGCGCTTGGCGCGGAAGTTGTCGTTGCGCTCGTTGTCTTCGGGCAGCTTGCCGCGCTGCAGCTTCATCTTGTGCGCGGTCTGCCAGGTGCGGATGATGACCTCGCCGACGCGGCCCATGGCCTGGCTGTCGGAGCTGAACATGCTGATGGCGCCCAAGTCGTGCAGCACGTCTTCGGCGGCAATGGTTTCCTTGCGTATGCGCGACTCGGCGAAGGCCAGGTCTTCTGCGATGCCGGCGTCCAGGTGGTGGCACACCATGAGCATGTCGACGTGTTCGTCGAGCGTGTTCACGGTGTAGGGCATCGTGGGGTTGGTGGAGGAGGGCAGAAAGTTGGCCTCGCCCACCACGCGCAGGATGTCGGGCGCATGGCCGCCGCCCGCGCCTTCGGTATGAAAGGCGCAGATGGCGCGGCCGCCCACGGCCGCAATCGTGTTCTCGACGAAGCCCGATTCGTTGAGCGTGTCGCTGTGGATGGCCACCTGCGTGTCGGTGGCGTCGGCCACGTCCAGGCAGTTGCTGATGGCCGCGGGCGTGGTACCCCAGTCTTCGTGCAGCTTCAGGCCGATGACGCCGGCTTCGATCTGCTCGTGCAGCGCGTGCGGCAGGCTGGCGTTGCCCTTGCCGAGAAAGCCCAGGTTCATCGGAAACGCGTCGGCCGCCTGCAGCATGCGCTCGATGTGCCAGGGGCCGGGCGTTGCGGTGGTGGCGAAGGTGCCGGTGGCGGGGCCGGTGCCGCCGCCGAGCATGGTGGTCACGCCGGAAGACAGCGCCTCTTCGATCTGCTGCGGGCAGATGAAGTGGATGTGGCTGTCGATGCCGCCGGCGGTGACGATGTTGCCCTCGCAGCTGATGATCTCGGTGCCGGGGCCGATGACGATGTCGACGCCCGGCTGCACGTCAGGGTTGCCGGCCTTGCCGATGGCAGCGATGCGGCCGTCCTTCAGGCCGATGTCGGCCTTGACGATGCCCCAGTGGTCGAGGATGAGCGCGTTCGTCAGCACGGTGTCGACGGCGCCTTGCGCGCGGGTGCGCTGCGATTGCGCCATGCCGTCGCGGATGGTCTTGCCGCCGCCGAACTTCACCTCTTCGCCGTAGCCGCCGGCTCGCAGGGTGTAGTCGGCTTCAACCTCGATCAGCAGTTCGGTGTCCGCAAGACGGACGCGGTCGCCCACGGTGGGGCCGAAGATTTCTGCATAGGCGCGTCGCCCGATGGTGGCCATGTTTCAGAGCTTCCCTTGAACGAGGCCGCGAAAGCCGTAGACGATGCGATCGCCGGAAAAATCGACCAGTTCGACCGTGCGCTGCTGGCCAGGCTCGAAGCGCACTGCTGCGCCCGAGGCAATGTTCAGCCGCATGCCACGCGCGGCCTCGCGGTCGAAGCCGAGTGCGCCATTGGTCTCGGCGAAGTGATAGTGCGAGCCGACCTGGATCGGCCGGTCGGCGGTGTTTTGCACCACCAGCGTGAGGGTGCGGCGGCCGGGGTTGAGCGCGTGCTCGCCGTCGTCGGTGAAGAGTTCGCCGGGAATCATGGCCGGCCTCAGATGGCTTGGGCCAGCAGCGTCGCGCCCAGGCCGAGCACCGCGGCGCCAGCCACGCGCGGCAGCCATGCGTTGGCGCGGCGCAGCGCCCAGCCCATTGCGATGCCGGCGGCATGCAGCAGCACCGTGGCGCAGACCATGCCGGCCAGCGTGAGGGCCGCGCCTTGTTCGCTGGCCAGCTCGTAGCCGTGGGCCACGCCATGGAATACCGCGAACACGCCGACCACCGCCATGGCCACCACCGCCGGCAGACGCACGCGGGTGACGACCAGCAGGCCCAGCACCAGCAGCGAGGCCGCGATCATCGGCTCGACCGCCGGCAGCTGCACGCCGGCCAGGCCCATCAGCGCGCCCACCAGCAGCATGCCGGCGAAGGCGAGGGGCGCCCAGAGCAGATCGGGCCAGGCACGGCGCGCGGCCAGTGCGCTCCAGAAGCCGACCGCAACCATCGCCGCCAGGTGGTCGGCGCCGGTCAGCGGATGCAGGAAGCCGGTGGTGAAGCCGTGGTGCAGGCCGCCATCGACGCCGGTGTGGGCGCTGGCTGCGAGTGGCAGCAGGAGGGCGAGCAGGGCGAGGGTTCTGGAGGCGTTGTGGCGCATGGAAAGTCCTTTTGTTCTTTGAATTTCAGACGATGGGCTGGTGCACGGTGACCAGCTTGGTGCCGTCAGGGAAGGTGGCTTCGATCTGGATGTCCGGAATCATCTCGGCGATGCCGTCCATCACGTCGGCACGGGTGAGCACGGCGCGCCCGTCGCTCATGAGCTCGGCGACGCTCTTGCCGTCGCGGGCGCCTTCCATCACGGCGGCCGAAATCAGGGCGATGGCTTCGGGGTAGTTGAGCTTCAGGCCGCGGGCCTTGCGGCGTTCGGCGAGCAGCGCCGCGGTGAAGATCAGCAGCTTGTCTTTTTCGCGCGGAGTCAGTTCCATGGGATCGGCATCGGGTGGCAGAGAGTGGCGGCCATTATGGGCAAGCCGGCTTCTTTGCAACAGTCGTGCCCTGTTCGCCAAAAGCCGTACGGGTGGCATGAAAGATGCACCGAAACGGTGTGAACCCCGACGCCGTACCCACCACCCCTGACGACGCGCCGCAGCGCATCGTCAAGGTTCGGCGCGACTACAACAGCTGGGTGGCCAGCGAGACGCTGGAAGACTACGCGCTGCGCTACACGCCGCAGCGCTTTCGCAAGTGGTCCGAATGGCGGGTGGCCAACACGGCCTTCGGGGCGGCGTCGTTCCTGATCCTGGAGGCGGTGGGCGCCACGCTGCTGGTGCAGTACGGCTTTGCCAACGCCTTCTGGGCGATCCTGGCGACGGGGCTCATCATCTTCCTGGCGGGCGTGCCGATCAGCGTGTACGCGGCGCGCTACGGCGTCGACATGGACCTGCTCACGCGTGGCGCGGGCTTCGGCTACATCGGCTCCACGCTCACCTCGCTGATCTACGCGAGCTTCACTTTCATCTTCTTCGCGCTCGAGGCGGCTGTGATGGCCTACGCGCTGGAGCTGGCGCTGGGCATCCCGCCGGTCTGGGGCTACCTGGTGTGTGCGCTGGTGGTGATTCCGCTGGTCACGCACGGGGTGTCGGCCATCAGCCGGCTGCAGTTGTGGACGCAGCCGCTGTGGTTGCTGATGCTGGTGGTGCCTTTTGCCTACGTGCTGGTGCGCGATCCTGGTGCGTTCGCGGGCATCATGCACTACAACGGGGTTCGCTCCGGCACCAAAGGCTTCGATCTGCACCTGTTTGGCGCTGCCCTGACGGTCGGCATTGCGCTCATTACGCAGATGGGTGAGCAGGCCGACTATCTGCGCTTCATGCCCGCGCGAACCGCGACCACGGCGCGCCGCTGGTGGGCCGGGGTGCTGGCCGGCGGCCCGGGCTGGGTGGTGCTGGGGGTGCTCAAGATGCTGGGCGGGGCGCTGCTGGCCTACCTGGCGATCACGCACATGGTGCCGGCCGACCGCGCGGTCGATCCGAACCAGATGTACCTCGCGGCCTACGAGTACGTGTTTCCGAACTATGGCTGGGCGGTGGCGGCCACGGCGCTGTTCGTGGTGATCTCGCAGCTCAAGATCAACGTGACCAACGCTTATGCGGGCTCGCTGGCCTGGAGCAATTTCTTCTCGCGCGTGGCACACAGCCACCCGGGGCGCGTGGTGTGGGTGGTGTTCAACGCGCTCATCGCCTTCATGCTGATGGAGATGAACGTGTTCGAGGCGCTGGGCGACGTGCTCGGCCTGTTCGCCAACATCGCCATCGCCTGGATGATGGCCGTGGTGGCCGACCTCGTCATCAACAAGCCGCTGGGGCTGTCGCCGCCGGGCATCGAGTTCAAGCGCGCGCACCTGTGGGACATCAACCCGGTGGGCGTGGGCGCGATGGCGCTGGCGTCGGTGCTGTCGATCACCGCGCACCTGGGCGTGTTCGGGCCGCTGGCGCAGGCCTTCTCGGCGCTGATCGCACTGGGCACGGCGCTGGTGGCATCGCCGCTGCTGGCCTGGGCGACGGGCGGCAAGTACTACCTTGCGCGCGGCACCGACGAGGCGCATGGCGCGGTGGCCTTCGCGCCCGCCGAGGGCCCGCGCGCGGTGCGCTGGGCGAAGGTCGAAACCGGCAGCTACCAGCGCCTGAAGGTGCAGCACTGCGTGATCTGCGAGCGCGAGTACGAGGGGCCGGACATGGCGCACTGCCCGGCGTACCAGGGTGCGATCTGCTCGCTGTGCTGCACGCTCGACGCGCGCTGCGGCGATTTGTGCAAGCCGCATGCGAGCCTGTCTTCGCAATGGTCGACGGTGCTGCGCTGGCTGCTGCCGCGCCGCAGCTGGCGCTACCTCGACACGGGGCTGGGGCACTTCCTGCTGCTGATGCTCGTCATCGTGCCGCTGCTGGCCGTGGTGTTCGGCGTGCTCTACCAGCAGGAGCTGCGTGCCTTCGGCGAAGGCGCACTGGAGCTGGCGTCGGAGGCCGACGTGGCCGCGGCGCTGGCTGGCGTGCAGAAGCTGTCGCTGCGCTCGGGCTTCCTCAAGGCGTACATGGCGCTGCTGGTCATCGCGGGCATCGTCGCGTGGTGGCTGGTGCTGGCGCACCAGAGCCGCAAGGTGGCGCAGGAAGAATCGAACCGCCAGACTCATCTGCTGGTGCGCGAAATAGAGCTGCACCGCGAGACCGACCGCGCCCTGCAGGCCGCCAAGCAGGCGGCCGACGAAGCCCGCGAGATCGCGGAGCAGGCCAAGCTCGCGGCCGAGCTGGCCAAGCAGGCGGCCGACCAGGCCAACCAGGCGAAGAGCCGCTACATCAGCGCCATCAGCCACGAGCTGCGCACGCCGCTCAACAGCATCCTGGGGTATGCACAGCTGATGGGCGAAGACCATTCGGTGCCGCCGCACCGCCAGCAGGCGGTGGCGGTCATCAAGCGCGGCGGGGAGCATCTGCTGTCGCTCATCGAAGGCACGCTGGCCATCGCGCACATCGAGGCCGGCAAGCTCACGTTGCATGCGCGGCCCATGCGCTTTGCCGACACGCTGCGCGAGCTGGCCGACATGTTCGAGCTGCAGGCCGCGGAGAAGGGGCTGCAGTTTCGCTTCGAGGCGGCGGGGCCGCTGCCCGAGGTGGTGCGTGCGGATGAAAAGCGCGTGCTGCAGATCCTCATCAACCTGCTGGGCAATGCGATCAAGTTCACGGCGGCGGGGCAGGTCACGCTGCGGCTGGCCTATGCGCGGGAGTTCGCGTCCATCGAGATCGAGGACACCGGCCCCGGCATGCCGGCCGAGGACATCGAGCGCATCTTCGAGCCCTTTGCGCGCGGCAATGCGGCGGGCATGTCGGCCGCACCGGGCGCGGGGTTGGGGCTCACCATTGCCAAGATGCTCACCGACCTGATGGGCGGCGAGATGAAGGTGCAGAGCACGCCGGGCGAGGGCTCGCTCTTCTGTGTGCGCCTGTTCCTGCCGCGCGTGCACGACACGGTGGCCGGCACCGGCCGCCCGATGCCGGTGCAGCGCGCGCGGCGCGGCTACGAGGGCCCGCGCCGCCGCCTGCTGGTGGTCGACAACGAGGAGGCCGACCGCGACCTGCTGGGCCATGTGCTCGCGCCGCTGGGCTTCGAGCTGCGCAGCGCGGCGAGCGGGCACGATGCGCTCGACCTCATCGCAGCCGGCTATAGGCCCGACGCGATGTTCGTCGACCTCGCGATGCCCGGCATCGACGGCTGGGAGACCATTCGCCGCGCGCGCAAGCTGGGGCTGACCGAGGCCTCGGTGGCCATCGTCTCGGCCAACGCCTTCGACAAGGGGCTCGACAACGACGTGGGCATTGCGCCGGAAGATTTCTTCGTCAAGCCCGTGCGCCACACCGAGCTGCTCGACTGGCTTGAACGCCGGCTCGGGCTGCAATGGACCGATGCCGCCGCGAAGCCCGTCGCCGCCGTGGCGCCGCGCGTGATGCAGGCGCCTTCGCTGGCCCGCCTGCGTGCGCTCGACGAGGCCGTGAGCCTGGGCTACTTTCGCGGCATCATGAACCAGCTCGACGACATCGACGCCGCGCAGCCCGAGTGCGCGTCGTGGACTGAAGCCCAGCGCGTGCTGGCCCGCCAGTTCCAGTTCGAGGCCATGAGCCGTGCACTGGCCGAAGCCGTCGAAAGCGCCGCATGACTTCGACGACGCCACCTCCCGCCATGGAAACATCACCGCTCGCCAAGACCCTGCGCGAGCAGCAGGGCGCCAACAGCGACCTCGTGCTGATCGTCGACGACGTGCCCGACAACCTCGCGGTGCTGCACGACGCGCTCGACGAGTCGGGCTACACCGTGCTCATTGCCACCAATGGCGAGCAGGCGCTGCAGCGCGCTGCGCAGGCCCGGCCCGACATCGTGCTGCTCGACGCGATGATGCCGGGCATCGACGGCTTCGAGGTCGCGCGCCGGCTCAAGGCCGATGCGGCGACGGCGCACATTCCCATCGTGTTCATGACGGGACTCACCGAGACCGAGCACCTTGTGGCCGCGCTCGAAGCCGGCGGCGTCGACTACGTCACCAAGCCCATCAAGCCGAAGGAAGTGCTGGCGCGCATGAACGTGCATCTGCAGGGCGCGCGCCGCGCACGGCAGGACGCGCGGCAGGCCGGTCAGGCGCGCAATGCGCTCGATGCCTTCGGCTACGCGAGCATCACCGTGCGCCTGCCCGAAGGCCGGCTGATCTGGCAGACCGCGCTGGCGCGCGACCTGCTGCAGCGCTACTGCGACACGCGCGCGCCCGAGACGCCGCCCGCCGTGCTCGAATGGCTGCGCAGCCACACGCCCGATGCGCGCCAGCGCGGCATCGAACCGCCGGCGCTGTCCATCGTGCAGGGCGCGAGCAGCCTCACGCTGCGGCTGCACCAGCAGACCAGCAGCGACGACGACGGCGACGAGTGGATGATCATCATGCGCGAGGTGTCCGACACCGCCGTCATCGAAGCCATGAGCCTGAGCCTGAAGCTCACGGCGCGCGAGGCCGAAGTGCTCTACTGGGTGGTCAAGGGCAAGACCAACAAGGACATCGGCGAGATCCTGGGCAGCAGCCCGGCCACCGCCAAGAAGCACCTGGAGCGGGTGTACGTGAAGCTCGGCGTGGAGACGCGCACGGCCGCGGCCGGCGTGGCCATCAAGCGCATCCGCGAGCTGCAGCCCCAGTTCGAAATCTGAAGAAGGCCGGCTGATTGCGGCCGGCGCCGCCTGCGTCATGGCGACTACTTTCGGCGTCCCTAGAATGGTTCGAGGGCTCCGGGATGCGCACGATGAAGAACAACAGGCACGACAGAACGACAACCCGACCGCCAAGCAGCGGCTGGATGCTTGCTGCTTCCTGCCTGTTCGCGAACCTGGCCGCGAGCCCGGGCGCACACGCCGCAGGGCATTTCGACGTGGACGACGCGAGCACGCTCGACCCGGGCCAATGCCAGTACGAGACCTGGTGGGGCCGCACGGGTGTGGAGCCTGTCACGGGGTTTCACTTCGGGCCCGCCTGCCGCGTCGGGCCGGTCGAGCTGGGCCTGAACTTCGACCGCACCTCGGTGAGCGGCGTTCATTCGGTCACCGGCGGACCGCAGCTCAAGTGGAATTTCTACGGACAGGCGGCCGACGCGCCGTTCAGCGCCGCAGTGTCGATGGGCGCGGTGTTCGACCTGAAGCGCGGCGGCCGCGCGGGCGGGCAGTTCGTGGTGCCTCTGACGTGGCGGCCACTCGAGAGCCTGCAGATCCACGCCAACGCAGGCGCCGACTGGGCCAACGGAACCGGTGCGCGCACGCCGCGCGGCGGCATTGGCGTCGAATGGGCGCTGAACGACACCGTATCGCTCATCGCGGAGCGCAACCGGGCGGCGGGCCTGTGGACCTCGCGCATCGGCGGGCGCTTCAGCATCACGCCGCTGATCAGCGTGGACGTGAGCACATCGCGCACCGGGCCGCAGGGCGTGCGCGGCTTCGTGATCGGGCTGAACCACGAGTTCACCTGGAAGTGAACCGTGGGGGATCAGCGCAGGTAGCGCTGTATCCGCTTCTCGTCCTCGGCCAGCTGCTGGCGCATCAGCGAAATGAAGTCCCTCGCCGTGGCCGAGAGCACCTTGCCTGCCGGCAGCGCCAGCAGGCAGGTGAAGTACACGTCGACCGAAAACTTGCGCACCACCAGCCCGCGCTCCGCGTAGTCGAGCGCGGTGATCGGGTTGACCAACCCCACGCCCAGGCCGCGCAGCGCCATCTCGCACACGCTGGCCGCATAGGGCGTCTGCACCAGCACCCGCAGCGCCACGCCGTGCGGGGCCAATGCGGCTTCGAGCCGCTGGTGCGAAGGGTCTTCGGGGTTGAGCGAGAGAAAGGGCGCTTCGGCCAGTTGCTCGGGCTTGATGGTCTTGAAGCGGGCCAGCGCGTGGCCTGCCGGCATCACCACCACGCCGGGAAAGCGCGAGAAGGTGGAGTGGTCGATGCCTTCGAGCGAGAGCTCGTCGGCCATCAGCCCGAAGTCGGAGATGCCCATGGCCACGCGGTCGCGCACGTCCTTGGAGCTCAGCACCTGCAGCGACACCTGCGGCCAGGGGCTCGCGCCGCGGTGCGCCTTCAGCCGTGCCAATGCGCGCGGCATGAAGCCCAGGCCGTAGGCGGGAAAGCTGCTCAGCTCCAGCTGGCTGACGCCGAAGTCGCGCAGGCTGCGCACGCGGTGCTCGATGGCGTCCATGCCGATGAACACCCGCTCCACCTCGACCCACAGCGCGCGTGCCTCGGGCGTGGGCACCAGCCGCCCGCCGGTGCGCTGGAACAGCAGCATCCCCGCTTGCGTCTCGAGGCGCTTGAGCGATTGGCTGATGGCGGGCTGCGTCACATGCAGCAATGCAGCGGCCTTGCGGGTGGAGCTGCCGCGCATGAGAGCCCGGAAGGTTTCGATCTCGCCGAATCGCATCGATAAGTCTTGTTATCGGTTGAGTATCTGAGGCTGCATAATTTTATTTCCGATTGCATAAGATTTGGTCACAACTTCTGACGCATGACCCGTGACGACATTGCCCGTTCTGGACTTCAAGTTCGCCGCTCCTCCCCCGGATCCCCTGGCTCATCCTCCGGGTAATCCCTTGGGGCTGGTGCGTGACCAGGCACCCAAGCCTGTGCGCAACCCGAACCTGCGCGGCCTGCAATGCCTGCGATGCGATGCGCTCTACCCGGTCACCCTGTCGCACGACGGCTGCCCCGCATGCAAGCGCACGGGCTTCCATGTGGCGCTGCGTGCCAGCTACCTGCCCGACAGCGCCGAGGCGATGCCCATGCCCTACACCTCCGGCTTCGCGCTGGGGGAGGGGCAGACGCCGCTGGAGGACATGCCGGAGCTGGCGCAGCAGTTCGACGTGGCGCGCCTGGCCCTCAAGGACGAATCGCGCAACCCCACCGGCTCGCACAAGGACCGCATGACAGCGGTGGGCGTGGCGCAGGCGCTCGACTTCGATGCCCACACGCTGGTGCTTGCCTCCTCGGGCAACGCGGCCGTGTCGGCGGCGCACTACGCATGGGCCGCGGGCCTGGGCTGCGAGGTCGCAACCTACGAAGGCATGCCGGCCACCTACGCGCGACAGCTCGATGCACTTGGCGCGCGGCGCTATGTGTTCGCCGACAACGCGGGCCGCTGGGCCTTCGTGCGCGAGCGTTCGCAGCACCCAGGCTACTTCGCACTGACCAACTATCGTCTGCCCGCGCTGGGCAGCGCGCCGCTGGCCATCGAGGGCTACAAGCCGATCGCACTCGAATGCGTGGCCGATGGCGGCCTGCCGGACCACATCGTGATTCCCACCGCGCGCGGCGATCTGGCCTGGGGCATCTACGCGGGCTTTCGTGACCTCATGGCCGCGGGGCGCATCGGGCGCCTGCCCAGGCTCTGGCTGGTGGAACCGTTCCCGCGCCTGGCGCGAGTGCTCGCGGGCGGCGCCATCAACGGCAGCTACCCGGGCCACACTGCGCAGTTTTCCACCGCGGGGGCCACCGTCACCTACCTGCAGTGGCAGGCCGCGACCGCCACGGGCGGCGGCGCGGTGGTCGTGGGCGACGACGAAGCGCGCGCCGCACGGCGGCTGCTCAGCTCGCTCGGCGTCAGCGCCGAGCTCTGCGCTGCCGGCGGCCTGGCCGCATTGCGCCAGCTGCGCGAGAGCAACGCCATTGCGGCCGATGCGCACGTGGTGCTGATGCTGACCGCCAATGCGGCCGGCGACCCGAGCTGGCCCGACCGCCCGATCTAACTTCCTTCAGGAATTCACCATGCCGACGATGCAACGCCGGGCCTTTCTGGCCGCCGGCTCTACGGCCCTGCTCGCTTCGTTTCGACCGGCGTGGGCGGCCTACCCCGACAAGCCCGTGAAGCTCATCGTGCCGTGGGCCGCCGGCGGCAGCACCGACGCCATTGCACGGGCGATGGCGCAGCGCATGAGCCAGACCCTCGGCAGCCCGGTGATCGTGGACAACCGGCCCGGCGCCGCCGGCATGATCGGCACCGACGCGGCGGCCAAGGCCGCGCCTGACGGCTACACCATCGCCATCGTCGAGCTGCCGCACGCGATTGCGCCGGCCGTGACGGCGAAGCTGCCCTATGACCTGCTGCGCGACTTCACGCCTGTGACCATGATCGGCACCTCGCCGCTGGTGTTCTTCGCGGGCATGGACGACGACAGCAAAGACTTCAAGACCTTCCTGAAGACCGCGGCTGCAAAGAGTGCTCCGCCAGCCATCGCGCACAGCGGCGCGGGCACGGTGAGCCACCTTGCCGCCGAACTGCTGGCGAGCCGCACGAAGATCAGGTTCAACATGGTCCCGTACCGCGGCTCGGCACCCGCGCTCACCGACGTGGCGGCGGGCACGGTGGCGGGGCACTTCGCGACGCTGGCCAGCGGCTCCAGCCTGCTGGGCGCCAACCGCATCCGCCCGCTGCTGGTGACGAGCACGCAGCGCGTGACGAACATTCCCGGCCTGCAGAACGTGCCCGCGCTCGCGGAGAACGGGCTCAAGGGCCTGGAGATCGACCAGTGGTGGGCCATGGTCGCGCCGGCCACCACGCCGCTCGACGTGATCGAGAAGCTGCGCCGCGAGGCCATCGCTGCGCTCGACCATCCGTCGGTGAGGGAGCGCCTGTCGGTGCTGGGCGTGCAGATGAAGGGCTCGACGCCGGCGGAGTTGCGAGCCTTCCTGCGCTCGGAGGCCGAGCGCTGGCAGAAGGCCGCGCACGAGATCGGCCTGCAGCCGCAGTAAGCGGGCTGAACAGGTTGGGCCTTACTTCGCGTCGCTGTAGACCGTGGCGCGCGACACGCCCATGTGCGCGGCGGCAATCTCGGCGCCGCGGCGAACTTCCAGCAGGCCTGCCTTCTTCAGTTCCTGCACCAGCTGCTTGCGGTCGGCCGGCTTCAGCGAGCGCGAGGTGGTCGCGCGCGCGGCCGCGAAATCGTCGATGCGCGCGTGGATGCGGTCCGAGTGGTTGCCGCCGGCCTCGATGTGCTCGTGCACTTCCTTGTCGTCAATCTTGGTGAACTGCGAGATCGCGGCCTGGAAGCTCTGGAACAGCGTGAGGTCGACGTTGAGGCACAGCGCGGCCACGTACTCGCCGCTGTCGTCCTTGACGCCGATGGATGTGCTCTTGACCTTGCGCCCGTCGGGAAAGGTGTTGGCGTAGTTCGCGATCACCGCCGGAAACTCCGGGTCTTGGATGCGCGCGAGCCCCAGCTCCGTGACCGACTGGCCGACCTCCCGGCCACTGAGGCTGTTCTCGATGGCGTAGATCGCGTTCTTCGGATTGCTCAGGTCGTGCACCACGACTTCGCAGAAGGGCGCAAAGGTCTGGCCCAGGCCTTCGGCCATGTTGCGCAGCATCTCCAGGACCTGCTTGTTCGACTTTTTCTTCATGCCGGGGAATGTATCCAGCTCTGGACGAACAATCCAATTTGTACAAAAAGTACAGTGTTGGATGTATTATCCAATTTTGACCAGGAGCCTCGAATGACCGCGAGAGAACGCGCACGCTATGTCGACCCACGCACCGGCAGGCACTACGACCTGTCCGAACGCCGATGGCGCTCGGACGACGGCCATCCGATGATGGTCACGCCGCTGCCCGGCATCTCGCGCGACGACATCGATTCGCGCATCCGCTCGCTCTGGCGCTATCGCGCGGCGCTGCCCGTGGCAATCGACGAGCCCGCGAGCATGGGCGAAGGCTGCACGCCGCTGGTGCAGAAGCGCTGGGGCAGCCTCGAGCCGTACTTCAAGCTCGAGTGGTTCAACCCGACCTGCAGCTTCAAGGACCGCGGCGCGGCGGTGATGATGTCCTTCCTGCGCCAGATCGGCGTCGACGCGGTGCTGGAAGACAGCTCGGGTAACGGCGGCGCAGCCATTGCCGCGGCAGGCGCGGCGGCTGGCATGCGCGTGAAGGTGCTCGCGCCGAGCTACACGCCCGCGCCGAAGGTGGCGCAGATCCGGGCCTTCGGCGCAGAGGTGCAGTTGGTGCCGGGGCCGCGCGAAGAGTCGGAGTACGAGGCGGTGCGCCAGTCGGAGTCGATCTTCTATGCGAGCCACAACTGGCATCCGTTCTTCCTGCAGGGCACGAAGACGCTGGCGTATGAGCTCTGGGAAGACCTGGGCTTTGTCGCGCCCGACAACGTCGTCATTCCGACTGGAGCGGGCAGCAACGTGCTCGGGTGCTGGATCGGCTTCAAGGAGCTGCTGGCGGCGGGGCAGATCAGCAAGCTGCCGCGCATTTTTGTCGCGCAGCCGCTGAACTGCTCGCCGATCGATGCGAGCTTCACCGCCGGAGTCGACACGCTGGTGGACCGTGTCGTGCAGCCGACCATTGCCGAAGGCACTGCGATCAAGCGGCCCGTGCGGCTTCAGGAAATCCTGCAGGCGTTGCGCGAGACGAACGGCAAGACCGTTGCGTTGACCGAGGAGCAGATCGCGGCTGCGGTGCGCCGGCTGGCAGCAAGCGGGCTCTATGCGGAGCCGACCTCCGCTTCGGCCGCGGCGGCCATCGAGGTGCTGGCGCAGCGCGGCGACATCAAGGCCAGCGAGACGACTGTCGCCTTGTTGACCGGCACCGGTCTGAAGTCGACGCAGTTCATGACCGAGCTGTTTGGCGGCGCTGCCGCCGTCGCCTAGCGAACTGCTGTCTATCGAAACCAGGCACCGGCACCGCAGGCCGACTCAGTGGCTTGTTACTTCCACTTCCAGCCGATGCCGGCGTTGACGCCCCACTCCTTGCCCGTGGTCGACAGGCCCGCACCCCAGGACATCTTGCCGTCGTCGGACAGTGCCTTGAAGGTCAGCGCCACCGCGCTGTAGCCCTTGTAGTTGCCAAGGCCCACGCCCACCGTCTTCTCGCCGGGAGACAGCGTTGGCAAGTAAGCGCCGGACATCGCGAAGGCCATCGCCGTGCCCGAGTAGGCGATGCGGGCCACGTCGCCGACCTGGCTCTGCACCTGATTCAGCTGGCTCATGTTGACCGCGTCGCCCGGCAGGATGCCCGGCGCCACGTTGCCGATGCGCGTGCCGCCCGGCGCCTGGCCGTTGCCCAGCGTGATCTGGTTGTAGTTGACCGAGCCGTCCGGGTTGGTCGCGTACTGCACGCTGCTGGCCTTCACGGTGGCTGCAGATGCCTTGAGCTGTGCGACGTTGGCCGCATCGCTGTCGGCCGTTCCCGCGGCCACGGCCGTGATCTGGCGGTACTGGCCGTTGGCCACGTCGCCCACCGACGCTGCTGCCTGCGTGCTGGTGGTCGCCTGGATGGCCACGCGGTGCTGCGCTGCTGCACCAGCCGGCACATAGCCGGCCACGCCCGCTGCTGTGGAGGCCACCGAGCCCGCGCCCAGTGCGACGCCGCCGCTTTGCTGCGCGATGGCGCCGAAGCCGATGACCGTGCCCTTGGAGATGTTCGGCGCCTGGCTCAGCGGCGTGCCGCCGGCGTCCGCGTTGTCACCCAGCGCCACGCCACCACCACCCGCTCGGGCATTGGCGCCGATGGCCTGCGAGCCCGTGGCCAGCGCCCCGGTGCCGACGGCGATCGCGTTCAGACCCGTGGCCTGTGCACCGCTGCCCGCTGCGAAGGAGTTGGTGCCGCTGGCCACGGACAGCGGGCCGATCGCCACCGCTTTCTGGCCGCTGGCCACCGAATCGCCAGCCGTCGAATTGGTGTGGAAGTACTTGGTGCCCTTGTCGTTGATCGTGTTGACCGTCGTGCTCAGGCTGCCGAGGTTGCCATTGGTTGTGTTCAGGCTCGTCGAGAGATTGCTCACACCGGTCGAGAGACTGCCGATGCGGCTGGTCGCAGTGCTCAACCTAGCCGAGGTGGATGTAGACAGGCTGTCGATGTTGCCGGCAACGATGCCCAGCCCTGTGGAAGTCGATGTCGACAGGCTCGCAACGGAGTTGTTCGTTGCGGTCAAACTGGTGGACAGGCTGGCCACGTTGCTGTTCGTCGTGTTCAGGCTGGTGGACAACGAAGCAGTCGCCGTCGACAGCTGGCTGACATTGACGGCATCCGTCGGAGCGCCGCCTGCGGCGACGTTGGTGAGCCTGCGTTCGCTACCGCTTGCCCCTACAGACACTTCACCAGCCGGCGTCGCACCGGAGATCGCAGCGCCCGGGGAAGGTGTGTAGCCGGCTACGCCTTGCAATGCGGCGAGCGAATCCGCCGTCTTGCTGGCCGCTCCGATGGCCACGCTGTTGTCGTATTTCGCGTCAGCCCCATTGCCAAGAGCCATGCTGCCTTGGCCGGCAGCGGTAGCCGCCCCGCCAATCGCGATGCTGTCCGAGGCGGTCGCTTGAGCCCCTCTGATCGAGTTGCTGCCGATGGCAATGGCCCCGGCGCCTGAAGCGGTCGTTGAATTGGCGGCCGATAGAGCCGTACTTCCGTCGCCACCGGCTCCGCCGATTGCAACCGAGTTCAGGCTTTGAGCTTGTGCGCCAAAGCCAAGCGCGGTGCTTCCGGTGCCGGAAGCATTTGCCGAGAGGCCAAGCGCGCTGGCCCACTGGCCGGCAGTGCTGGAGAACCCGAAAACGGCCGCTCCGTTTCCAACCCCTTGGGAGTAGGTTCCGAACACCGATACGGCATCCAGACCGTTGCCACTCGTATTGCAGCCAAGGATGTTGGACCATGGCCCGGTTCCATCGACCGGTTGAGCGTTTGTTCCGGTAACAGCCACCTGCCCGATGGTCGCCGTGGTTGTGGAGTTGCAGTTGGCCGGTGCGTAGGTGGATGCGCTGGCATCCGATGCCGTCACCTGCAGGCCGGCAGCCAGAATTGCGGCAACTACTGCCGACAGTCTGAAGCTGCCTTTGCCATGAGTCTTGGTGATTTCGGTGGCTGCTAGCCATGCGCCGGGCGACTCGCTCCAGATGCCGCGATACAAATTATTCATAACAATCAATGAGGGAAAGGAAATCTAAAAACATGAAATCAAAGACGGATTTGCGTGCGCGCGAAATTGCGATGCGATTTGCGGCATGAATTCCGGAGAGCCCGCGCCTCGTGCTTCCAGGCGCAAGGCGTGTTGCCGTACTCCGCCAGGACCTCTCGGGCCGCGGAATGTATCGACTGACGCTCGAGTTGGACAATGACGTTTGCTGTCAATTAATGACCGCCGTCAATGGATTCAACGGCCCGCTGAGGGGCGAGCTTTTATCTCGGACTGGGAAGAATTTCGCGCTTTCCAAACGGCATTCGCGTAAGGCCGTTGTGCGCGCTCTTGTTCGTTGCCGATTAATGACAAGAATTAGCAAAAAATGTCATTCGGCGGCGCTGAAAATGTTTTCTTCTTTGAAGCAAAAAGTTCACGCTTTCAGCGCAGGAGCCCCGATGTTGTGGTGCTTCGGGAACTGCGGTGGCTTCGCACAAGCCACCTCGGCACGTTCAAGGAATTCGTGCCGGTTTCTCGCTACCAGGGCCAGGCGATGCGTGTGCCCATGCCCGCTTCAGCCGCACGCGCATGCAGCAGGCGCGCGACAGTCAGGTCCTGAAGCGCGAGGCCTGTCATGTCGAAGACGGTGATGTCGTCGGCGGCTCGTTCGACAGCCGTCTTGCCGCTCAGCAGGTCGCCGAGTTCGACGCATGGCGTGTCGGGCGACCACTGCGTTTCGCCGATCTGCTGCGCCTGCGTGCGATCGTCGACGAACAGCCGCACGCGTGGCAACAGGCCTTCGGGAAGTTCGCGCTTGCCGCGGGTGTCGGCGCCTACGCAGTTCAGGTGCGTGCCGGGCCGCACTGCTTCGAGGTCGAAGAGGGCGCCGCCGCCCGGCGTGGCGGTGATCACGATGTCGCTTTGGGCAACAGCGGCGTTGCTGTCGCTGGCCGGCGCGATGTCGCAGCGGCCGGTGAAGTGGGCCTCGAACGCCGCATTGCGCTGGCCGCTCGTACTTATATAAAGAACTTCGCGCAGCGATGGCACCAGGCGCAGCGCGAAGTCGAGCTGGATGCGCGCCTGCACGCCGGTGCCGAAGACGCACAGCCGCGTGCTGTCGGGCCGTGCAAGCTGCTGGAGGCCGAGCCCGCCTGCCGCGCCCGTGCGCACTGTCGTCACCGTGTTGCCGTCGATGACGCACAGCGGCCGGCCGGTCGCTGGGTCGATCAGCAGGATCGTCGCTTGATGGGGCTCGCCGCCGCGTTGCCGGTTGGCCGGCCAGAAGCCCGCGGCCTTGAAGCCAAGCAGGCCCTGGGCCTGCACGTCACCAGACTTGATGCCGAACACCCCGCCCGTGCGCAGCGGCTCTCGCACGACCGGGAAGACGCGGCCCTCGCGTTCGCTGTGCAGCACGAAGGCTTCTCGCACGGCCTGAAGAACGTCGTCGGGGGAGAGGAGGGTGTCGACCTGGTGCTTGTCGAGCAGCAGAAGTTGGGCGTCCGAAGGCGCGGGGGATGTTGTCATCTGGAAATATTATCTACTTCCAGACGAAAGATCAAAGGCAATGCAGGCTGGCTGCTCAGCGGCCGGTATGCACCTTGATCCGGATCGTCGCCACGTCCCATCCCCGGTTCTTGAGCCGCGTCACCAGCATCGGCGACAGCTGGCGCAGCTTGGCGGCCGCGGCGCTGCCCTTGACCAGCAGGCACCACACGTCGCCTTCGGCCGGCCCGGCCTGCACGGCACCGCGCATGGCCGGCGGAATCAGCCCTTCCACGGCCTTGAGCCGCTCCGCGGTGTCGCGCGCGCGCGCCATCAGGCTGCCCAGGGTGGGCGCGCCTTCTGCAGCTTGCTGCAGTGAAATGGCGGGGGGAAGTCGGCGATACATGCGTAATCCAGGGGTTAGAAACAAGACAGCTAAAATGCCCGGTTTGCCGGCGTTCGCGCCGGAAAAAGGCTGCTTGCTTTCATTGAAAGCGCGCCCAACTGCTTTCACCATATCTTAGGGAATCCGGTCGAAGTGCCTGCCGTATCAGGTGCCCGCCCATCTCCACCCATGGCAACCAACTTCCTGACCCAGATTTTCGGCAGTCGCAACGACCGGCTCCTCAAGCAGTATCGCAAGACGGTGGAACGCATCAATGCGCTCGAACCCGAGTTCGAGAAGCTCAGCGACGATGCGCTGCGTGCCAAGACGCAGGAATTCAAAGAACGCGTCACCAAGGGAGAATCGCTCGACGACCTGCTGCCGGAAGCCTTCGCCACGGTGCGCGAAGGCTCCAAGCGCGTCATGAAGATGCGCCACTTCGACGTCCAGTTGCTCGGCGGCATGGCGCTGCACAACGGCAAGATCTCCGAAATGCGCACCGGCGAAGGCAAGACGCTGACCGCCACGCTGCCGGTGTACCTGAATGCGCTGTCCGGCCAGGGCGTGCACGTGGTCACGGTGAACGACTACCTGGCCAATCGCGACGCGACCTGGATGGGCCGCCTCTACAACTTCCTCGGTCTCTCGGTGGGTATCAACCTGCCGCAGATGCCGCGCGAGGAAAAGCAGGCCGCCTACCGCAGCGACATCACGTACGGCACGAACAACGAGTACGGCTTCGACTACCTGCGCGACAACATGGTCTACGAGCCCGGCGACCGGGTGCAGCGCGGCCTGAACTACGCCATCGTCGACGAAGTGGACTCGATCCTGATCGACGAGGCCCGCACCCCGCTGATCATCAGCGGCCAGGCCGAAGACCACACCGACCTCTACCTTGCCATCAACAAGGTGGTGCCGCTGCTCAAGAAGCAGGAAGGCGAAGCCGACCCGCGCACGGGCGAGGGCGTCACGGTGCCCGGCGACTTCACGGTCGACGAGAAGACGCACCAGGTGTTCCTGACAGAAGACGGCCACGAGAACGCCGAGCGCATCCTGGGCGAGTTCAAGCTGCTGCCCGAGGGCGCCTCGCTCTACGACCCGGCCAACATCACGCTGATGCATCACCTGAATGCAGCGCTGCGTGCCCGCCACCTGTACCACCGCGACCAGCACTACGTGGTGCAGCAGGGCGAAGTGGTGATCGTCGACGAATTCACCGGCCGCCTGATGACGGGCCGCCGCTGGAGCGACGGCCTGCACCAGGCCGTGGAGGCCAAGGAAGGCGTGGAGATCCAGGCCGAGAACCAGACGCTGGCGTCCATCACCTTCCAGAACTACTTCCGCCTGTACGGCAAGCTGGCCGGCATGACCGGCACGGCCGACACCGAGGCCTACGAGTTCCAGGAAATCTACGGTCTCGAGACCACGATCATTCCGCCCAACCGCATCAGCAAGCGCGAAGACCAGCTCGACCGCGTCTACAAGACGACGCGCGAGAAGTACGAGGCGGCCATCCAGGACATCCGCGAGTGCTACGAGCGCGGCCAGCCGGTGCTGGTGGGCACCTCGTCCATCGAGAACTCCGAAATCATCGACGGCCTGCTGACGCAGGCGGGCCTGCCGCACCAGGTGCTGAATGCCAAGCAGCACGCACGCGAAGCCGACATCGTGGCGCAGGCCGGCCGCACGAAGATGATCACCATTGCGACCAACATGGCCGGCCGCGGTACCGACATCGTGCTGGGCGGCAACATCGAGAAGATGATCGAGGCCATCGAGAACGACGAAGGTCGTGACGAAGCCACCAAGAAGGCCGACATCGAGCACGTGCGCGCCGAATGGGCCAAGGACCACGAGTTCGTGAAGTCGCTCGGCGGCCTGCGCATCATCGCGACCGAACGCCATGAGTCGCGCCGCATCGACAACCAGCTGCGCGGCCGTTCGGGCCGCCAGGGCGACCCGGGTTCGTCGCGCTTTTACCTGAGCCTGGACGATCCGCTGATGCGCATCTTCGCGGGTGACCGCGTGAAGGCGATCATGGACCGCCTGAAGATGCCCGACGGCGAAGCCATCGAAGCCGGCATCGTCACGCGCAGCATCGAGAGCGCGCAGCGCAAGGTCGAGGCGCGCAACTTCGACATCCGCAAGCAGCTGCTCGAATACGACGACGTGTCGAACGACCAGCGCAAGGTGATTTATCAGCAGCGCAATGACATCCTCGATGCGGGCGACCTCACGGCGCAGATCGCGGCGCTGCGCGAAGGCTGCTTCACCGACCTCGTGCGCCAGTACATTCCGAGCGAATCGGTCGAAGAGCAATGGGACCTCGACGGCCTCGAGAAGAGCCTCTTCAACGAGTGGGGCATCGACATGCCGCTCAAGAAGGAAGTCGAGGCCTCGGACGCCATCGCCGACGAAGACATCGTCGAAAAGGTGCTGAAGAACGCCAACGAGACCTTTGACGCCAAGGTCGCGCTGATCGGCCAGGAAAACTTCACCCAGTTCGAGCGCATGGTGCTGCTGCAGAGCATCGACACCCACTGGCGCGAACACCTGGCCTCGCTCGACTACCTGCGCCAGGGCATCCACCTGCGCGGCTATGCGCAGAAGCAGCCCAAGCAGGAATACAAGCGCGAAGCCTTCGAACTCTTCGGCCAGTTGCTCGACTCGGTCAAGAACGAAGTCACGCGCCAGCTGATGACGGTGCGCGTGCAGTCGGGCGAGCAGCTCGAAGAGGCCGCCGAAGCGCTCGAAAGCCGTGGCGAGAACGTCGCCAACATCACCTACAGCGCGCCGACCGAAACCGGTGAAGTCGAGGTGCGTGTCGACGAGGAAAGCCAGCGCCGCTTGGCGGCCGCCGGTCTGGGCACGCTGAGCGCCGAAGCCCTGGCCTTCGCCCGCGTCGGCCGCAACGATCCGTGCCCTTGCGGCAGTGGCAAGAAGTACAAGCAGTGCCACGGCAAGCTCAGCTGAAGTCCGCAACACATTCACCGAGAGAAACCCCATGCCCGTGAACCTGTCTGCCCCTGATCCCGCCGCCTTGTTCGCGGTGCCCGGCGTTCGCATCGGCGTAGCCGAAGCGGGCGTGCGCAAGGCCAATCGCAAGGACCTGACCGTCGTGCTGATCGACGAAGGCTCGGCGGTAGGCGGGGTGTTCACCCAGAACCGTTTCTGCGCCGCGCCGGTGCAGGTCTGCCGCGACCACCTGGCCGCGAACTACGGCATCCGGGCGATGGTCATCAACACCGGCAACGCCAATGCCGGCACGGGCGAAGACGGGCTGATGCGCACGCGCTCCACCTGCATCGCGCTCGCGCGCAAGCTGGAGATCGCGCCTGAGCAGATCCTGCCGTTCTCGACCGGCGTGATCATGGAGCCGCTGCCCGTGGACCGCATCGAAGCGGGCCTGCCGGCCGCGCTGGCCGATGCCGACGCGAACCACTGGGCGCGTGCGGCCGAAGGCATCATGACCACCGACACGATTCCCAAGGCCTTCAGCCAGCAGGTTCAGATCGGCGGCGTCACCGTCACCATCACCGGCATCAGCAAGGGCGCCGGCATGATCCGCCCGAACATGGCGACCATGCTGGGCTTCATGGCCACCGACGCGCAGATCGATCCGTCGCTGATCCAGCCGCTGGCCAAGCTGCTGGCCGACGCCTCGTTCAACCGCGTGACCATCGACGGCGACACCTCGACCAACGACTCGTTCGTGGTTATCGCCACGCAGAAGGCGTCGCACGCGACCATCACGTCGCTCGATTCGGCCGACGGCAAGGCGCTTGTGGCCGCGATGCAGAACGTGGCCCGCCAACTGGCGCAGGCCATCGTGCGCGACGGCGAAGGCGCAACCAAGTTCATCACCATCCAGGTCGAAGGCGGCCGCGATGCCGCCGAGTGCAAGCAGGTGGCGTATGCCGTGGCGCATTCGCCGCTGGTCAAGACGGCTTTCTACGCCAGCGACCCGAATCTGGGCCGCATCCTGGCGGCCGTCGGCTATGCGGGCATCGCTGACCTCGACCAGACCGGCATCGACCTGTTCCTCGACGACGTGCACGTCGCCGTCAAGGGCGGGCGCAACCCGTCGTACCGCGAGGAAGACGGCCAGCGCGTGATGAAGCAGAGCGAGATCACGGTGCGCATTGGCCTCGGCCGCGGCACGGCCAGCGAGACGGTGTGGACCTGCGACTTCAGCCACGAATACGTGACGATCAACGCCGACTACAGATCGTGATGACCCCCACGCTCCGCACTTCGTGTCGTCGCTGCCCCCCGAGGGGGAGCTCAACGCCCTTCGGGCGGCCGGGCGGGCGTCGATGAACGAGCAGTTCCAGAAGCTGATCGAGCGCGCCGAGCAGCTCATTTCCCGCATCGAATCGATTCTTCCGCAGCCGCTGGCCGCGCCCGCCGACTGGAACGCATCCATCGCCTGGCGCTACCGCCGCCGCAATTCGGGCCATGGCGTGCTCGAGCCAGTGAAGCACGTGGCTGCGATGGCGCTCGATTCGCTGAAGGAAATCGACGTCCAGAAGGAAAAGATCGCGCGCAACACGCAGCAGTTCGTCGAAGGCAAGCCGGCCAACAACGTGCTGCTGACGGGCGCGCGTGGCACGGGCAAGTCGTCGCTCATTCGCGCTTGCCTGCAGGCCTATGCGCCGCAGGGCCTGCGCCTGATCGAAGTGGACAAGGCCGAACTCGTCGACCTGCCCGACATCGTCGAAGTTGTGTCGCAGCGCCCCGAGAAATTCATCGTGTTCAGCGACGACCTGAGCTTCGACGAAGGCGAGCCGGGCTACAAGGCGCTGAAGTCGATCCTCGACGGGTCGATTGCGGCCTCGACGCCCAACGTGCTGATCTACGCGACCAGCAACCGGCGCCACCTGCTGCCCGAGTACATGAAGGAAAACCTCACGTACACCCACACCGACGATGGCGAAGTCCATCCCGGCGAGGTGATCGAGGAAAAGATCTCGCTGTCGGAGCGCTTCGGCCTCTGGGTGAGCTTCTATCCCTTCAGCCAGAACGAGTACCTGACGATCGTGGGGCAGTGGCTCTCGTCGTTCGGCGTGGACGACGCAGCCATCGCGGCGGCGCGGCCCGAGGCGCTCGTGTGGGCGCTGGAGCGCGGTTCGCGCAGCGGCCGCGTGGCCTACCAGTTCGCGCGCGACTACGCGGGCCGGAGCGCCGCGTGAGCGAGCCTCGCAAGCACACGGAAGTCGCGGTCGGCGTGCTGATTCGCCTGTCCGACGACGCGCTGCTGCTCTCGAGCCGGCCCGAAGGCAAGGCCTATGCGGGCTTCTGGGAGTTTCCCGGCGGCAAGATCGAGGCGGGCGAGACGGTTGAAGAGGCACTGCGGCGCGAGCTGCAGGAAGAACTCGGCATCACCATCGACGGCGCCGAGGTCTGGAAGATCACGGAGCATGACTACCCGCATGCGCTGGTGCGCCTGCACTGGTGCAAGGTGACGGCCTGGAGCGGCGAGTTCGAGATGCGCGAAGGCCAGCAGATGGCCTGGCAACAGCTGCCGCTGGACGTGACGCCGGTGCTCCCGGGCGCGTTTCCGGTGCTGCAATGGCTGTCGGAAGAGCGCGGCCTGCCGTTCGTGCCGCCGCCGGTCGTCGCGCCTGTTGCGCCGGCCAACTGACTGATTGATGCATCCCAAGTACCGTCCGGACATCGATGGGCTGCGCGCGATCGCGGTCGGGTCCGTGCTGGTGTATCACGCCTTCCCGACGGCGCTGATGGGCGGCTTCGTCGGGGTCGACATCTTCTTCGTGATCTCGGGCTTCCTGATCACGACCATCATTCTCCAGAGCCTCGCGGCGGGTGACTTCAGCTACCGCGACTTCTATGCGCGGCGCATCCGGCGGATCTTTCCGGCGCTGATCGTGGTGCTGCTGGCGACGCTGTGCGCCGGCTGGTATCTGTTGCTGTCCGACGAGTTCGCCGAGCTCGGCAAGCAGACCGTGGGCGGCGCGGCGTTCGTCGCCAACCTGGTGTTCTGGGGCGAGTCGGGGTACTTCGACACCGCAGCCGAAACCAAGCCACTGCTGCACTTGTGGTCGCTGGGCATCGAGGAGCAGTTCTACATTTTCTGGCCGCTGCTGCTGGGGCTCGCATGGCGCAAGCGCTGGCCGATCGTGCGCGTGGTGCTGGTGGTCGCGGTGGTCTCGTTCCTGGTGAACGTGACGACGGTGCATCCGTTGCCGGCGGCGTCGTTCTACTCGCCGGCCTCCCGTTTCTGGGAGCTGATGGTGGGCGGCATCCTGGCCTGCATGCGGCTGAAGCCACCGGCGCCGAGCGCGTGGCGCAGCCACTTGCAGTCGGTGCTGGGCGTCGGGTTGATCGTGCTCGGGCTGGTGATGATCCGCAGCAACAAGGCGTTCCCGGGCTGGTGGGCGCTGCTGCCCACGCTGGGCGCGGTGAGCTGCATCGCCGCGGGGCCGAACGGCGTGCTGAACAAGTACCTGCTGTCGAACCGGGTGATGGTGTGGCTCGGGCTCATCAGCTATCCGCTGTACCTGTGGCACTGGCCGCTGCTTGCGTTCGTGCGCATCGTGGAGGCCGACCCGCTGCATCCGTCGCCGGTCTACCGCGCCGGCGCGATGGTGGCCAGCGTGCTGCTCGCGTGGGCCACGTACCGCTTTGTCGAGCGCTATGCGAGAAACCGCCCCGGCGCGGGCACGCTCAAGGCACTGGGCGCGGGGATGGTGCTGCTGGCCGCCGCAGGCACGGCGATCTTCTTCGGCGTGCCCGAGCCGCGCAACAACAGCGCCCAACTGCAGATCGTCGCCAACGCCGGACTGGATGCCGACTACTACCAGGGCTTCAAGCTCGACATGATCGGCGACCAGCTGGTCTACAAGGTTGGCGGTGGGCCCAAGCGGGTGCTGTTCCTGGGCGACAGCCACGTGCAGCAGTACGCGCCGCGCGTGATGGAACTGGCCCGCACGCTGTCGATGGAAGACAAGTCGGCCTGGTTCGTGACCCAGGGCGCGTGTCCGGCGGTGCCGGGGGTCTTTGCGGACAAGAACATCGGATGCGCCGAGCGGCGCACTGCGTTGCTGGCCTATGCGCTGAGCCCCGAGGTCGATTCAGTCGTCATCGGCGGCTGCTGGAACTGCTACTTCGTCGGCCACGGCGCCCTGGAGTACTACTACCGCGGCGCGGACAACGTGGTCCATCCGTTCCAGGGCGGCGACGGCATCGAACGCTCGCTGGCTTCGCTGGAGGTCACGCTGCGCGAGCTGGCACGCCACAAGAAGGTCTACTTGCTGCTCGACAACCCCGGTGGTCCCGAGTTCACGCCGAAGCGCCTGATCGAGGGCAGCCGCCTGACGCACATGGAGGCTTCGGTCTCGACGCCGACGACGCCGCTGCCGGCCGACCAGAAGCAGCTCAATGACCGGTTGCGCGCGATCGCGCAGGCAAGCGGAGCCGAGGCCATCGATGCGATGGCGGTGCTGTGCAAGGACGACCAGTGCATCCGCACGATGCCCGACGGTTCGCCCGCCTACAAGGACGCCGACCACCTGCGCCCGCGCTACACCCGGGAAGAGGCGAGCTACTTCGACCGCACGGTGCGCGCCGTGCAACAGCCGTCGCGCTGAGCGAGGCTGAGCGAACGATGCATCCCAAGTACCGCCCGGACATCGACGGCCTGCGCGCCATCGCGGTGGGCTCGGTGCTGGCGTACCACGCCTTTCCGAGCCTGCTGCCGGGCGGCTTCATCGGGGTCGACATCTTCTTCGTGATCTCGGGCTTCCTGATCACGACCATTCTTCTGCAGAGCCTGACGGCGGGCGATTTCAGCTATCGCGACTTCTATGCGCGGCGCATCCGGCGCATCTTTCCGGCGCTGGTGCTCGTGCTGCTCGCGACGCTGGCCTTCGGCTGGTACGTGCTGCTGCCGGGCGAGTTCTCGCAGCTCGGCAAGCAGACCACGGGCGGGGCCGCCTTCTTTGCCAACCTCGTCTTCCTGGGCGAGGCCGGGTACTTCGACGCCACGGCCGAGACCAAGCCGCTGCTGCACCTGTGGTCGCTGGGGATCGAGGAGCAGTTCTACATCTTCTGGCCGCTGATGCTCGGGCTGGCCTGGCGCAAGCGCTGGCCCATCTTGCGCGTGACGTTGGCGGTGGCCGCGATCTCGTTCCTGGTCAATGTGCTGACGGTGCAGCCGCATCGCGCGGCGGCGTTCTATTCGCCGCTGTCACGCGCCTGGGAACTGATGGCCGGCGGGTTGCTGGCGGCGATGCGGCTGCAGGCTGCCAGCGGTTCGGCCCAGCCGCGTGCGTGGACGAAGCATGTGCAGTCCGTCGTCGGCGTGGGCCTTATCGTGCTCGGCCTCTTCATGACGCGCAGCACGAAGGCGTTTCCGGGCTGGTGGGCGCTGCTGCCGGTGCTGGGGGCGGTGAGCTGCATCGCGGCCGGGCCGAACGGCGTGCTCAACCGGTATCTGCTGTCGAACCGCGTCATGGTGTGGATCGGCTTGATCAGTTACCCGCTGTACCTCTGGCACTGGCCGCTGCTTTCGTATGCGCGCATCGTGGTGGGCGGAGAGCCTTCGCTGCAGGTGCGCATCGCGCTGGTGGTGGCATCGGTCGTGCTGGCGTGGGCCACGTATCGCTTCCTCGAGCGCTTCGTCAAGCTTCATCTCTCGCAGACGATGCTGCGCGGGTTGGCGGGCAGCGGCGCTGCGCTGGCGCTGGCCGGGGTGCTGGTTTTCCTGGGCACGCCGCCGCCGCGCAACGACAGCCAGGCCCTGCAGGCGGTGGCGGATGCAACGCGCGAAGACAACTACTACAACGGCTTCGAAGAGGCTGCGCTGGGCGGGCAGTTCGTCTACCGCACCGGCAGCGGCAAGCACAACGTGCTGCTGATCGGCGACAGCCACGTCGAGCAATACGCGCCGCGCGCGCTCGAAATGGTGCGCACGCAGCCCGGCAAGGCCCGCACGGTGTACTTCGCGACCAAGGGCTCGTGCCCGCCTGTGCCGGGCCTGTTCAGCGGCGCCGATACGGCGTGCGAAGAGCGGCGCGCAGCGGTGCTCGACCTGGCGCTGAAGCCGGAGATCGATTCGGTGGTGCTCGGGGCATGCTGGAGCTGCTACTTCACGGGGGCCGGACCCACGGTGAACTACTTCGTCGACGACAAGAAGGCCGTGCACCCGTTCCTCGGCGGGGACGGTGTCGACCTGTCGCTGAAGTCGCTGGGCGAGACGCTGAAGCGCCTGTCGGCGCACAAGACGGTCTACCTGGTACTCGGCAATCCGGTCGGCATGGATTTCGATCCGCTCAAGCAGATCCAGGGTAGCCGGCTGGGCGGCATGACGGCGGCCGCCGGGCAGCTCAAGGCGCCGATGCCGCAAGACCAGGCGCAGTTCAATGCGCGGCTGAAGCAGGTGGCCGAGGCCAATGGCGCGAAGGTCATCGAGCCGTTTGCCAGCCTGTGTGCCGATGGCCAGTGCATTCGCAGCATGCCGGACGACGGTTCGCCGGCCTACAAGGATATCGGGCACTTGCGGCCCCGGTACGCGCGCAGCTTCGCGACCTACATCGACCCTGCCTTGCTCGACGAAGACGCGGGCGGCAAGTAGCCAGCCCCGCGGCTGCCCGGCTGCCTACTGGATCTTGGGGTCGCCGAAAGGCTCGTCGTCAGGCGGCGCTTCGGCCGGCATGCGGAATTCTTCGCTGGCCCAGGCACCCAGGTCGACACCCTTGCAGCGCGCGCTGCAGAAGGGCCTGTAGGCGTTGCTCGGTGCGTAGATGCTGTCGCCGCCGCACGTGGGGCAGCGGACGATCCGTTCGCCCTTGCTGTTCAACCGTGTCGTCATGCGCAGAGGGTCAGCTCGAAAGGCGCGTCGTCCGAGCTTTGGTGGAGGCGGTCGTCCGCGTCATGGCGCATCAGGCGCACCGAGACCATGAGGCGGTTGCCGCTGATTTCAGGAATCAAGCCAAGCTTGGGGTCGATGCGCAGGCGCAGCAGCTGGAAGCTGCGGCCCTGCGGCAGGTTCTGCTGGAACTGGCCGTTGGTGGCGATCACCTTGTAGGGCACGTCGGCATCGCGCAGCAGCTTGAGCAGCAGGTAGATCGACGAGGCCAGCGGCGAGAGGGTGTTCGACCAGCGTTCGAGGTCAGCGCGGCGGCTGGCGGCGGGGCGGTGCTGCCAGGCGTAGTAGGCGGGCAGGTCGAACTCGCAGGTGCCGCCCGGAATGCCGGCGCGGCTGCGGATGCTCATGAGCCACTCGTTCTCAGTCAGCGCCTGCCCGGCCTTGCCGGCCACGCTGTTGAGGGTGGCGAAGTTGCCTTCGAGCTGGCCGACGACCTGGTCGAGCACGGCCTCGGCAATGGCCGGATTGCCCCGGTAGCTGTTGAAGACGTTCTTGTGCTTGTCCAGGTCGCGCAGCACGTCGGCCTTGAGGTCGGCGCGCGCGGCGACGTCCATGATCTCGAAGATCGTGACCAGGGCGTAGTGGTGGGACAGAGGCGATTCGGCGGGCACCAACTCACCGAGGCGGCGAAACAGGTGCTCCAGCCGCAGGTACGTGCGGATGCGCTCGTTGAAGGGGTACTCGTAGAGGATCACGCGTATCGTTTTTTCACGTCGGGTTCGAGCTCATTGTGATTTGGCAACCGGGGTGGGCATCACCTGGCGCACAGCCTCCAGCATACGCTGCCCGAAAAGAATGTAACCCCGGGTCGAGACGTGGGTCTCGTTGGCGGGGAAAAGATCCATCATCTTGAAGCGGTTCTCTTCTGCCAGCGCGAACAGGTCCGGTCCGATATTTTGCGGGTTGAATTCGGCCCGGAACGCATCGGCATGGTTTTGTTGCAAATACACGGTGCTCTTGTTGGGGACCACCATCCACACCACCTTGTAAGGCGCAGCGGTGCTTTCGAAGCGCTTCATGAACTGCGCGGACTCGGCCGTCAACGCCGCGTTGACGCGGTCTTCGGCGGTCATGAGCAGCTTGTCGCAGGCGCGGTGGCTGAACTGCTTGCAGCCGTCGGGCACCGCGCGAGCGTCGATCAGCGGGCCCCAGCGATCGGGCGTGTTGGTCCAGCTGTCGGAGGCCATGATGGCCTTCGTGTTTTGGTATGTGAACCAGCCGCTGAGCAACTGGGCATCCCAGTTGAGCTGGAAGCCGGGGGCGGGCTTGGCCGGGTTCTCAAAGGGCGGCGGCGTCGGCTTGAAGGCATGCTTCATCGTCTTGCAGCTCTCGGACTTCTCGATGCGGTCCTGCAGCAGGCGCTCGATGCTCTCGACGATGACCACTTTGCCCTTGAAGCCGGATTTATCGAGCCAACCAGAGAAGTCGTCGCACAGGGTGCCGCCGAGGTTGTCCCAGTGCGTCGTGGTGACCTTGTAGCCGGCGCCCACGAGCGCCGATTGCCACGCGTAGCGCACGGAGAAGCTGTCGCCGATCACCAGGATGTCGGACTCCTGGATCGGCCACGTCTTGATGTCCGCATCGGGGATAGGTGGTGGCGGCACGTGCCAGCCGAACTCGCGTTCCGAGATGCGTCCGATGCGGGTCAGGTCGCCGTAGGGAATGGGGGTGAAGAGGCTGGCGACCAGCAGCGCGCAGCACACCAGATAGCCCGCTACAAAGATGCGTAGCCAGGTCCTGGCCGATTTCGTGTCTTCCATGTCAGAACTGGAAATAGAGGAACGGGCTGTAGTTGCCGAACTTCGACACGCACAGGCCAAAAAGATAGATGCAGCCCAGGCCCGTGACCCAGGTGGCCAGGCGCTGGAGGCGGGGGCGGCCGGCCAGCCCCGCGACGTTCGGGATCCAGCGGTCGAGCGTGATGGTGGGCGGCAGCGCCAGGCAGATCACCAGGCCGACGAGGATGGTCTGGAAGAACTCGGGCTTGCGGAACGGCACGCGGAACTCGCTGAAGGCCGACACGGGAGCGCCGTGCATGCCCAGCATCCCCTTGTAGATCTCGACGGCGGCCGTCATGCTGTCGGCCCGGAACACCACCCAGGCGATCATCACGCACAGGAAGGTGATGAACCAGCCGACCGCGCGGCCGTACCACGTGGTCCTGGTGTTGCCGCGGCGCACCTTGGCGTTCCAGAAGTGGTTGACCATCAGGTAGGCGCCGTGCAGTGCGCCCCAGATGACGAAGGTCCAGGCGGCGCCGTGCCACAGGCCGCCCAGCAGCATTGTCAGGAAAAGGTTGATGTAGCGCCGGGCCGGCCCCTTGCGGTTGCCTCCGAGCGGCACGTAGAGGTAGTCGCGCAGGAAAGTCGACAGCGAAATGTGCCAGCGGCGCCAGAACTCGATCATGTTGGTCGACTTGTAAGGCGACCTGAAATTGAGCGGCAGCTGCACGCCCACGCACAGAGACAGGCCGACCGCCATGTCCGAGTAGCCGGAGAAGTCGAAGTAGATCTGCAGCGTGTAGGCCAGCACCCCGAACCAGGCCGTGTACAGCGAGGGCAGCACGCCTTCGTGCACGCCCTTGAACATCATGTCGGCGTACTGCCCCAGCGGGTCGGCGATCAGCATCTTCTTGGCCAGGCCGAAGACGAAGATGCCCAGTCCGAGCGCCATGTTGTTGGCGTTGAACCGGTAGGTGGCCGGGTTGTTGAACTGCGGCATCATCTGCGCGTGATGCAGCACCGGACCCGCGATCAGGTGCGGGAAGTAGGTGACGAACAGCGCGTAGTGCACGAAGCTGCGCTCCCGCACCTTGCCCTGCCAGCAGTCGACCAGGAAGGCGATCTGCGTGAAGGTGTAGAACGAGATGCCGATCGGCAGCACGATGTGCACCAGGTCGATCTGCGCGAAGCCCGCGGCGGCCAGGCCTGCATCGATGTTTTCCAGGAAGAAGTTGGCGTACTTGAAGACGGCCAGCACCCCGAGGTTGACCACCAGTGCGATGATCAGCAGGGCCTTGCGGTGCTTGTCTTCCCGGCCGGGCGAGGGCGTGAGCCGCAATCCGAACCAGTAGTTGATGCAGATCGACCCCAGCAGCAAGGGCAGTGCCTTGACGCTCCACCACCCGTAGAAGAACAGCGAAGCCAGTGCCAGGAAACCCGCCGCCGACCGGGGGCTGCGCGCACCGATCAGGAAGAAGCCGATCAGGACCAGCGGGAAGAAAACAAAGATGAAAGGGTACGAATTGAAAAGCATCGTGAGGGGCGCTGAGGCGTGCGCCGTTTGACGTGATCGTCGTGTAGCCGTCGCGGCGTCAACCCCAAATTATCGCGTGCCCGGCCGAACCCACCGTTCCCAGAGACCCCGTACCTGCTGAGCGAGTTCCTCCAGCGTCAAAGACTCGTTGAAAACGACCGCGTCGGCGGCTGCCCGGCGCGCCCGGCGCGTGGCCTGCTGGGCGATCACCGCCTTGACCGCTTCCGGCGCCCAACCAGAGCGTGCGACGACGCGCTTGAGCTGCGTTTCCTCGGTGGCGTCGACCACCAGCACCCGGTCGACGATGGCGCGCCAGCGGCCGGATTCGACGAGCAGGGGAACATCGAACACGACGACCGCATCCTCGCCCGCTGCTGCGGCCTGGCGCTGGGTTTCGGCGCCGATCAAGGGGTGGAGGATGGATTCGAGGCGCACCTTGGCTCCCGCATCCGCGAACACGATCTGTCGCATGGCGGCCCTGTCCAGGCCGCCGTCCGGGGCGATGACCCTGGGGCCGAAGGCTGCCTCGAGGGCCGGCATGGCGATGCCGCCTGGGAGTGCGATGGCGCGCGCGATGGCGTCGGTGTCCACCAGCACAGCTCCCTGGGCCACCAGCAGCCCGGCGACGGTGCTCTTGCCGCTGCCGATGCCGCCCGTCAGACCGATGCGCCGCACCATGCGGTGTGTCAATGGATCAGTGCGCCAAGGGGGAAGGCGAACGGAATCCATTGCCTCACGACTTCCGGGCCCGCCACCAGGCAGACGAGGCCCGCTCCGGCCAGGAAGGGGCCGAAGGCGATGGGAATGTCCTTGTGCGCCAGCTTGCCGGCGATGCGCAGCGTCACGCCAATCACCGCGCCCACCAGCGAAGAGACGAGGATGATCGCGATGAGGTAGTCGGCGCCGAGCCAGGCGCCCAGCGCAGCGAGCAGTTTGAAGTCTCCATAGCCCATGCCTTCCTTGCCCGTGACCAGGCGAAAGCCATGGTACACAAGCCAGAGGCTCAGGTAGCCGAACACCGCGCCCCAGACCGCCGAGCTCAGCGGCACGCCGGTCCAGCCCATGGCCGCGCCGATCAGGCCGAGCCAGAGCAGGGGGTAGTTGAGCGAGTCAGGCAGGAACTGGGTGTCGAAATCGATCAGGAACTGGCAGATCAGCAGGGCGCCGAACGCAGCCCACAGCGCCCCGGCCGGCGTGATGCCGAAGCGCCAGGCACAGAGGGCGAACAAGGCGCCCGTGACCAGTTCGACCATCGGGTAGCGCGGGCTGATCGAGGTCTTGCACGACGAGCAGCGCCCGCGCAGCACGGCGTAGCTCAGCACGGGGATGTTCTCGTACCAGCGGATCTTGTGCCCGCACGTTCCGCAGCGCGACGCTGGACGGGTCAGGTCGAAAGGAGGCTGTGCCTCGATGACGGCGGCGGCCTTGTCGGCTGCCGCTTCCAGCTCCGCAGGGGGCGCGACCTTCGGACCGAAGGCCAGCGACCACAGCGAGGACGCGTCCTTCGACGGCATGAGATTGGCGACCGCGTCGGCGAGCCAGTCGCGGTACATCATCACCGGCGTGCGGTAGATGACGACATTCATGAAGCTGCCGATCAATAGCCCCAGCACACCGGCGAAAACGGTGTCGAACTCCCGCGAAACGAGCATCAAACGACCTGGCCGAGCTTGAAGATAGGCAGGTACATCGACACCACGATGCCGCCGATGATGGTGCCCAGAAACACGATGATGATGGGTTCCATCAGGCTGGAGAGGCCCGCGACCATGTCGTCCACTTCGGATTCGTAGAAGTCGGCGGCCTTGCCCAGCATGTGGTCGATGGAGCCGGATTCCTCGCCGATGGCGGTCATCTGGATCACCATGGACGGGAACAGGTTGGCGTTGGTCATGGCCGTGGTGAGGCTGGTGCCTGTGGAGACCTCCTGCTGGATCTTCGCCGTGGCGTCGCCATAGACGGTATTGCCCGAGGCACCGCCCACCGAGTCGAGGGCTTCGACCAGCGGCACGCCGGCGGCGAACATGGTTGCCAGCGTACGGGTCCAGCGAGCCACGCAGGATTTTTCGATCAGCGTGCCGAAAATCGGCACCTTCAGCAGTGCCCGGTCCATGACTCTTTGAAAGCGCTCGTTGCGCTTCCAGGCCTGCATGAAGAAGTAGAGCCCGCCGCCAATGCCGCCGAAGATCAGCCACCAGTACGAGACGAAGAACTCGCTCATCGCCATCACGAACAGCGTTGGTGCAGGCAGATCGGCCCCGAACGAAGTAAACACCTGCTTGAATGCCGGAATCACGAAGATCATGATGATGGCCACCACCACGAACGCCACAACGACCACGGAAGTGGGGTACATCAGGGCCGACTTGATCTTGGACTTGATCGCCTCGGTCTTTTCCATGTAGGTGGCCAGCCGGTCCAGCAGTTCTTCGAGAATACCGGCTGCTTCGCCGGCCTCCACCAGGTTGCAGTAGAGGTTGTCGAAGTACTTCGGGAACTTGCGGAAGGCGGCCGACAGCGAGGTACCGGTTTCCACATCGCTGCGGATGTCGTTGAGCAGCTTGGCCACGCTCGCGTTCGCATTGCCGCGCCCGACGATGTCGAAGGACTGCATCAAGGGCACGCCGGCCTTCATCATGGTCGCCAGCTGGCGCGTGAAGATGGCGATGTCCTTGGGCTTGATCGCCTTGCCGGAGCGCATGCGGCGCTTCTTGATCTTGGACGCGAGCACGCCCTGGCGACGCAGGGCAGCCTGCACCTGGTTTTCGCCGGCGGCACGAAGTTCGCCGCGCACCATCTTGCCGTTGCGATCTTTGCCTTCCCATTCGAAGACAAACTCCTTGAGCCCATCACGTGAGCGGGTGGATGCCACTGTTGCCATTCGATCTCCGGTTTTCAGTGTGTTCGTTATTCGTTGGTGCAGGCCACGACTTCTTCCAGAGAAGTGAGACCTTGCATCACTTTGCGCAGACCCGACTGGCGCAGCGAGCGTACGCCCTCTGCCTCGGACTGCTGTGCGATGTCGAGCGCGCTGCCGTCCCGCAGGATGATTTCCTGGATGGCCTCGGTGATCGGCATCACCTGGTAGATGCCCACGCGGCCCTTGTAGCCGCCGCTGCAGGCGGAGCACCCGACGGGGCGGTAGGGCTTCCATGTGCCGTCCAGGTCTTCTTCCCTGAACCCCGCGTCGAGCAGCGCTTCGCGCGGGACGTCGGCCGGCACGCGGCAGACGGTGCACAGCCGCCGTGCAAGGCGCTGCGCCGTGATCAGGATCACGCTGGACGCGATGTTGAACGGCGCGATGCCCATGTTGCGCATCCGCGTGAGCGTGGTCGGCGCGTCGTTGGTGTGCAGCGTGGAGAGCACCAGGTGGCCCGTTTGCGCGGCCTTGATCGAGATGTCGGCGGTTTCGAGGTCGCGGATTTCGCCGACCATGATGATGTCGGGATCCTGGCGCAGGAAGGCGCGCAACGCGGTCGCGAAGGTCAGGCCGGCCCGTTCGTTGACGTTGACCTGGTTGACGCCGGGCAGGTTGATTTCCGACGGGTCTTCTGCCGTCGCGATATTGACGCCCGGCTGGTTCAGCAGGTTCAGGCAGGTGTAGAGCGACACCGTCTTGCCCGAGCCCGTGGGGCCGGTGACGAGCACCATCCCGTACGGGCGGCCGATGGCATGCAGGAGCCGCGCCTTTTCATCCGCGTCGTAGCCCAGGGCATCGATGCCCAGACGCGCGCTGCTCGGGTCGAGAATACGAACGACGATCTTCTCGCCGAACAGCGTGGGCAGCGTGCTCACGCGAAAGTCGATCACGCGGTCGGGCCCGATCTTGAGCTTCATGCGGCCGTCCTGCGGCACGCGCTTCTCGGAGATGTCGAGCCGGGAAATGACCTTGATGCGCGATGCCAGCTTGTCCTTGATGACTGTGGGCGGGCTGGCGATCTCGCGCAGTTCGCCGTCGACCCGAAAGCGCACGCGGTAGTGGTGCTCGTAGGGCTCGAAGTGAATGTCCGAGGCCCGCATGCCGACGGCGTCGAGCAGCATCTTGTGAAGGAAGCGCACGACCGGTGCGTCCTCGACTTCGGCGATCGCCTGCTCGTTGCTGTCGCCTGAGGTGTCGGCTGAGACATCGTCGAACTCGAACTCGCTGCCGACGATGTTGTTGATGCTCTCCGCTGCCGTCACTGCGGCGGCTTCGATCATTCGGGACAGCTTGTCGTATTCCGCGATGACCCAGTCGACACCCATCTGGGAGGCGAACTTGATCTTCTCCGCCGCCTGCTGGTCCGAGGGGTCGGCTGTTGCAACAATCAGACGGTTGTTGCGTTTGCTGAGGACAACGATGCGGTACGCGTGACACAGCTTTGCGTCGAGCAGATCCTTCGGCAGGCGCTGGGGATCGATGGCGTCGAGATCGAGCAGCGGCGCGCCGAAGGCGGTGGAAAGGGTGTGGGCGAGATCGGCGGCCGAGACGGCGCCGGAGCCGGTCAGCTCCGCGATGAAGCTGGTGCGACCACTCAGGGACTTCTGGTAGATGTCTTCGGCGGCCCTGGCAGGAAGCTTGCCGGCCGACACCAGGGCGCGCGCGAGCCCGGGGAGGGCAATCTGCGAGGATTCTTTAACTGGAAGTTCGGCAGCGGCCATTCAGCGAATGAAAAAGATGTGAAAAAGTGCTTCACGATCATCGCTGAACAGCCCAGTGCTGTAAATCGCTACACAGCAACAGGCATGGCCATTTATTTATGCCAGCCAAAGGCTGGTCGGGGTGAGAGGATTCGAACCTCCGGCCTCTACGTCCCGAACGTAGCGCTCTACCAGGCTAAGCTACACCCCGATGGTTGCAAGAAAAAAGAAATCGTCCTAGATGCCAACTCAGGAGAGGTGTTCAGGCACGTCGCTCAAGCAACTGAGCCGCCAATTGTAGCAAACCTGAAGCGTGCGAATTGGACGGGAAGCCGTTCAGCGCATGAATTGCGCGTTGTGCTTCGGCGGCGGCGGCCGCGCGGGAGGCATCCAGGGCTCCAGTTTCGCGAACGATCTCGACGACCTTGCCCAACTGGGCGGTGTCGCCCGCCTCGATGGCGGCGCGCACCAGGTCGCTCTGAGCCGAGGTGCCTCGCTGCATTGCGAAGATGAGCGGGAGCGTGGTCTTGCCTTCGCGCAGGTCGTCGCCGACATTCTTTCCTGTCTCGTTGGCGTCGCCCGCGTAGTCCAGCACGTCGTCGATCACCTGGAAGGCGGTGCCGAGTGCCTGTCCGTAGGTTGCGCAGGCTTCTTCCACTTCGGGTGTGGCGCCTGCCAGCACCGCCGCGAGGCGGGTGCTGGCCTCGAAGAGCTTCGCGGTCTTCGAGCGGATCACGCGCAGATACGCTGCCTCGTCCAGCGATGCGTCGTGCATGTTCATCAGCTGGAGCACCTCGCCCTCGGCGATCACATTGGTGGCTTCGGCCAGGATCTGCATGACGCGCATGTTGTTGGCATCCAACATCATCTGGAATGCGCGCGAATAGAGAAAGTCGCCGACCAGCACGCTGGCCGGGTTGCCGAACGATTCGTTGGCGGTCGCCCGACCGCGCCGCAGGGTCGATTCGTCGACCACGTCGTCGTGCAGCAGGGTGGCCGTATGGATGAATTCCACAACGGCCGCCAGATTGAAGCGCTGCTCGCCGGTGTAACCCAGCGCGCCCGACATCAGCAGCAGGAGTGCCGGCCGCAGGCGTTTGCCGCCAGCGGAAATGATGTACCTGGAAACCTGGCTGACCAGCGGCACGCCCGTGTCGAGGCGGCGGGCTATCACACGGTCGACTTCGACCATGTCGCCGGCAATCAGGTCCAGCACGGTGGCGGTGGGGGAGGTGTCGGCGGCGGGAACTGGCAAAGCGGAGGCGCGGAGCGCTGCTGAGGATGATGGCGACCCAGGCGGAGGAAGGGCCGGAAGGCGCAAATTATAGGGAGCCGCGGCGGTTTGCCGGGATTGCGCTGGGCCGAAAGTGGTTAGCAACCACAAACCGCGCTATAATCTTGGGCTCTGCGGAATTCGCTGCGGAGACTCATTTCTAAGAGGTTTACATGTACGCGGTCATAAAAACCGGTGGCAAGCAGTATCGCGTTGCTTCCGGCGAGAAAATTAAAGTAGAACAGATTGCTGCGGACGTAGGCCAGGAAATCGTGATCGACCAGGTTCTGGCCGTCGGAAACGGCGCTGAAATCAAGGTTGGCACGCCCCTGGTGTCCGGCGCAACGGTGACAGTCACGGTACTGTCGCACGGCAAGCACGACAAGGTCCACATCTTCAAGATGCGCCGTCGCAAGCACTATCAGAAACGTCAAGGCCATCGCCAGCAGTTCACCGAACTGCAAATCGGCGCGATCGCCGGCTAAGGAGCAGATTCCATGGCACAGAAAAAAGGCGGCGGCTCAACGCGAAACGGGCGCGATTCCAAGCCCAAGATGCTCGGCGTGAAGGCTTTCGGCGGCGAGCTGATCAGCGCAGGCTCGATCATCGTGCGCCAGCGCGGCACCCAGTTCCACCCCGGCGTGAATGTCGGCGTGGGCAAGGACCACACGCTGTTTGCCCTGGTCGACGGCCACGTGTCGTTCGGTACCAAGGGTGCACTCAACAAGCACACGGTCAACGTGACCCCCGCGGCGTAAGCCTCGAGTCACTTCGACCTGCCCGAGGCCCCGCATTGCCGGGGCTTCTTCATTTGTAAACTGGACATCCCATGAAGTTCGTCGACGAAGCCTTCATCGACATCGCCGCCGGCGATGGCGGCAACGGCTGCGTGTCGTTCCGTCATGAGAAGTACAAGGAATTCGGCGGCCCCAACGGCGGCGACGGCGGCCGTGGCGGCCACGTGTTCGCGGTTGCCGACTCGAACCTCAATACGCTGGTCGATTTCCGCTACTCCCGCCGCCACGAGGCAAAGCGCGGTGAGCACGGCATGGGCTCCGACATGTTCGGCGCCGCGGGCGACGACATCACGCTCAAGATGCCGGTCGGCACGATCATCTCCGATGTCGAAACCGGCGAGGTGCTGTTCGAGCTGTTGAAAGAGGGCGAAGTCATCACCATTGCCAAGGGTGGCGACGGCGGCTTCGGCAACATGCGCTTCAAGAGCGCCATCAACCGCGCGCCGCGTCAGAAGACGCCCGGATGGCCCGGTGAAAAGCGCAGCGTCAAGCTGGAGCTGAAGGTGCTGGCCGACGTCGGCCTGCTCGGCATGCCGAATGCCGGCAAGTCGACGCTGATCAGCGCCATTTCGAATGCCCGCCCGCGCATCGCCGACTACCCCTTCACTACGTTGCACCCGAACCTCGGCGTGGTGCGCGTCGGCCCGGAGCAGAGCTTCGTGGTGGCCGACCTTCCCGGTCTGATCGAAGGCGCATCCGAAGGTGCGGGCCTCGGCCATCTCTTCCTGCGTCACCTGCAACGCACGCGCCTGCTGCTGCACGTGATCGACATGGCACCGTTCGACGACAACATCGACCCCGTCGCTCAGGCCAAGGCCATCGTCGGCGAGCTCAAGAAGTACGACGCCGCGCTCTACGAAAAGCCGCGCTGGCTCGTGCTCAACAAGCTCGACATGGTGCCGACCGAAGAACGCGCGGCGCGCGTCAAGGACGTCGTGAAGCGCCTGCGTTTCAAGGGCCCCGTGTTCGAAATCTCGGCACTCACCCGCGAAGGCTGCGAACACCTGGTGCAGGCTGTTTATCAGCAGGTCAAGGCGCAGCAGGTGGCCGAGCACGCGCCGGTCGTCGTCGATCCGCGCTTCACGCCGTTGCCTTCCGAGGGCGCCTGAGCGGCGTTGCCGCATCCCCCGCGGCCCTGCCAACAGATAGATAGACAGACAGCAACCCACGCAGCATTCAAGACCGTTACAACCCGAAAATGACCTCGAACTCCGGATCCACTGCCTTGCGGGATGCCCGCCGTATCGTCGTCAAGGTGGGTTCCAGCCTCGTGACCAACGAGGGGCGCGGTCTCGACGAGGCCGCCATCGGCGAGTGGTGCCGGCAACTGGCTGCGCTGGTGCGCGAAGGGCGTGAGGTCGTGATGGTGTCGAGCGGGGCCATCGCCGAAGGCATGAAGCGCCTCGGCTGGCGCACCCGACCACACGAAATCAACGAGCTTCAGGCCGCTGCGGCCGTCGGACAGATGGGCCTGGCCCAGATGTACGAAACCAAGCTGCGCGAAAACGAAATCGGCAGCGCGCAGGTGCTGCTGACCCACGCCGACCTGGCCGATCGCGAGCGCTACCTCAATGCCCGCTCGACACTGGTCACGCTGCTCAAGCTGGGTGTGGTGCCGGTCATCAACGAGAACGACACGGTCGTCAACGACGAGATCAAGTTCGGCGACAACGACACGCTCGGTGCGCTCGTGGCCAACCTCGTCGAGGCCGACGCGCTGGTCATCCTCACGGACCAGAAGGGCCTGTACACGGCCGACCCGCGCAAGGACCCGGAAGCCAAGTTTGTGCACGAAGCCGCCGCGGGCGATCCGGCGCTCGAAGCGATGGCGGGTGGGGCGGGGTCGAGCATCGGCAAGGGCGGCATGATCACAAAGATCCTCGCGGCCAAGCGCGCCGCGGGCTCTGGCGCCTCCACCGTCATCGCCTGGGGTCGCGAGGCCGATGCCCTGCTGCGCCTGGCGCGGGGCGAGTCCATCGGCACGCTGCTGGTGGCGCAGACTGCCAAGCACCAGGCCCGCAAGCGCTGGATGGCCGACCACTTGCAATTGCGCGGTGCCGTTGTCGTCGATGCAGGCGCGGCCGCGAAGGTGCGAGCCGAGGGCAAGAGCCTGCTGCCGATCGGCATGACCAGCGTTTCAGGCGAGTTCTCGCGCGGCGACGTGATCGCGGTGCGCGACGTCGATGGCGTCGAGCTGGCCCGGGGCCTTGCCAACTATTCGAGCGTGGAGGCGCGCCTGCTGTGCCGCAAGCCCTCGAGCGAATTCGAGCGCCTGCTGGGCTATGTTGCGGAACCCGAGATGGTGCACCGCGACAACATGGTGCTGATGCCCAGTTGATGATCCAGACAACAACGGGGCGCAAGGCCCCGTCGTTGTTTGGACTACTGCACTTCCCGCACCGGGTTGCGCATGTTCTGCACCATTTCCCCGATCGAGGCGCGCGGCGCATTGCCGCGACACAGGGCCTGGGTCGACAACGCCCGTGTGTAGCTGGAGTTCAGGTCGTTCAGGCGTTTCCACTCCGGCTTTGCGACGTCCTGCCAGGCGCCGTTGTTGTAGCGCGCATAGCTCTTCATTTCCGCCGTAGAGCAGCGCACGCCCTCGTAGAAGGCGTTGACGGCACCGCCGTTGCGGTTGTGTGCCACCACCACGTAGCGCACGATCCCGTCGCCAGTGATTGCGATCGTGTTCGGGTCGACGCCGAACTTCAGGCTCATGTAAGGCGGCATCTCGATCGGCAGCAGACGGCTTTCGCTGAAGGCCGGCGGCGGCGGCGTTGCCGTTTCTTCCCATTCCTTGTCCGTTTCGGACCGCTTCGGCGGCGGCGGGCTGCCGGCCTGCGCCCAGTCGGGGTTGTCGGTGTCGTGCTGGCCCGAGGCGCAGCCCGCGAGGACGCCGAAGCAGATCAGAAGAAGGGCGCGCTCAGCGTTGCGTCGGAAGGAACGGCGCTTTGTTGTTGTGGACAGGAGGTTCATCGCTCGCAGAAGGAATGTCGGGATGCGGATCGAAACTGCCGCCGGGCGGCAGATCCAGTCCGGGAGGCGCCCCGGCGTCTGGCGAATGGCGCTCGAATTCTCGGGCGCGCACGTTGCTGCGCAGGAAGCGGTTGCGGAAATCCTGCCTTGGCAGGTAGCGAGCAAGCTCGGTGAGCGCCATCTCGTAGACGCCGCGCTTGAACTCGACGACCACGTCGAGCGGCACCCAGTAGTCGTGCCAGCGCCAAGCATCGAATTCGGGATGGTCGGTGGCACGCAGGTTGAGATCCCAGTCGTGGCCGACGAGTTGCAGCAAATACCAGATTTGTTTCTGGCCCTTGTAGTGGCCCCGTGCGTCACGGCGGATGAACCGATCCGGCACCTCGTAGCGCAACCAGTCGCGGGTACGGGCCACGATGCGCACGTGCTCCGGGTGGAGCCCCACTTCCTCGTGCAGTTCCCGGAACATGGCTTGCTCGGGACTTTCGCCGCGGTCGATGCCGCCTTGCGGAAACTGCCAGGAATGCGTGCGTATGCGTTTGCCCCAGAAAACCTGGTTTCTCTGGTTGAGCAGGATGATGCCGACGTTGGGCCTGAAGCCGTCCCGGTCGAGCATAATCAAACCCCAATTTTTGAACTGAGTCGATTATGCATGCCGGGTTGCCCTCGGCAAGCTGCCGATGCCAGGCTCTCAGGGTCTCTCCGGGGGAGCAGTCCCCCACTTCCCATTTTCGAATCCAGCGAATCCATCACACCGATCCCGATGAAAGCTTCCCGATTTTTTGTCTCCACTCTCAAGGAAGCGCCTGCTGACGCAGAGGTCGCGAGCCACCGGCTCATGATGCGGGCCGGCATGATCAAGAAGCTCGGCACGGGCATCTACACCTACATGCCCATGGGGCTGCGCGTGATCCGCAAGGTCGAGGCCATCGTGCGCGAGGAGATGAACCGCGCTGGCGCCGTCGAGATGACGATGCCCGTGGTGCAGCCGGCCGAGTTCTGGCAGGAGACCGGCCGCTTCGAGAAGATGGGCCCTGAGCTGCTGCGCATCAAGGACCGGCATGACCGCGACTACGTGATCCAGCCGACCAGCGAAGAGGTCGTGACCGACATCGCGCGCCAGGAGATCCGCAGCTACAAGCAGCTGCCGAAGAATTTCTACCAGATCCAGACCAAGTTCCGCGACGAGCGCCGTCCGCGCTTCGGCCTGATGCGCGGGCGCGAATTCATCATGAAGGACGCCTACAGCTTCGACCGCGACCTCGACGCGGCCAAGGCCAGCTACCAGACCATGGCGCAGGCATACCGCAACATCTTCGACCGCTTCGGCCTGCGCTACCGCGCCGTGGCGGCCGACAGCGGCGCCATCGGCGGCGACCTGAGCGAAGAGTTCCAGGTGATCGCCGCGACCGGCGAAGACGCCATCGTCTACTGCCCCGACAGCGAATACGCCGCCAACATGGAAAAGGCCGAGGCGCTGGCCCCGGCCGGCCCGCGCCTCGCGGCCGCCAAGGCGCTCCAGAAGACTCCGACCCCCGGCAAGAGCACCTGCGCCGACGTGGCCGAGCTGCTCGGCGTGCCGCTCTCGACCACCATCAAGTCGCTGGTGCTGGCCACCGATATCGTCGATGAGGCCGGCAATCCGAAGGGCTCGCAGGTATGGTTGCTGCTGCTGCGCGGCGACCATGACATGAACGAGATCAAGGTCAGCAAGCTGCCCGGCCTGAACCAGGGCTTCCGCTTTGCGACCCTCGCCGAGATCGAGGACCACTTCGGCTGCAAGCCCGGCTACCTCGGTCCGCTGAACCTCAAGAAGCCCGTCAAGCTGGTGGCCGATCGCGAAGCTGCCGTCATGGCCGACTGGATCACCGGCGCCAACGAAGTCGACTTCCACATGACCGGCGTCAACTGGGGCCGCGACCTGCCCGAGCCCGACCTGATCGCCGACATCCGCAACGTGGTCGCGGGCGACGCCTCGCCCGACGGCAAGGGCGTGCTGGCCATCGAGCGCGGCATCGAAGTCGGCCACGTGTTCGTGCTGGGCACCAAGTACAGCAAGGACATGAACGCAACTTACCTCGACGAAGGCGGCAAGCCGCAGTTCCTCGAAATGGGCTGCTACGGCATCGGCATCACCCGCCTGCCGGCCGCCGCCATCGAACAGAACCACGACGAGCGCGGCATCATCTGGCCCGACGCGCTGGCTCCGTTCACGGTGGTGGTCTGCCCCATCGGCATGGACCGCAGCCCCGAGGTCAAGGTCGCGGCCGAAGCGCTCTACGAAGAGCTGCTTGCCAAGGGCGTCGACGTGCTGCTCGACGATCGCGGCGAGCGCCCCGGCGCGATGTTCGCCGACTGGGAGCTGATCGGTGTGCCGCACCGCGTGGTCATCTCGGATCGCGGTCTCAAGGAAGGCCAGCTCGAATACCAGGGCCGGCGCGACACCGCGGCCACCAAGGTGCCTGCGGCCGGCATCGCCGACTTCATCACCGGCAAGCTCGCCAAATGAGCCTCGAGGGCGGCCTCTCGCGACGCCAGTGCCTGGGCGGCGCCGTGACGGCGGGCGCCCTCGCAATGCTGTCGCTGCCGCAGACCGCCCTGGCCGGCGCGCAGATCGAGGAGCCGCTGATCGATTCGGTGCGCACCGCACTGAGCTCCGCCATCCACAACAAGGCGCCGCCGGTGCCCCAGTTCGCGAACACCGAAGCCCGCCTGGCCTACCTGCGCTGGCTCGGCGAGATGAGCGAACGCCTCAAGAAGAAGATCGCCGACGCGCCCTCGCGCATCGAATTCCTGCAGACCGCCTGGTACGAAGCCAAGCGCTCGGGGCTCGAGGTGAGCCTGGTGCTCGGGCTGGTGCAGGTCGAGAGCAATTTCCGCAAGTTCGCGGTGTCGAGCGCCGGCGCGCGCGGCTACATGCAGGTCATGCCGTTCTGGACGCGCGTGATCGGCGACAGCGATTCGGCCAAGCTCTTCCACATGCAGACCAATCTGCGCTTCGGCTGCGTGATCCTGCGCCACTACCTCGACCGCGAGAACGGTGACCTGTACATGACGCTGGGCCGCTACAACGGCAGCCGCGGCAAGTCGCCTTACCCGAACGCGGTGTTCGCCAACCAGCGGCTCTGGGTGTTCAACGACAAGGAACGCGAGAGGGAAAAGGACAAGGACCGGTCGGCAGCCTGAGTCTGCAAGCCAGCCAGTCCAGTCAGCTCGCCGGCGCCTTGGCGGTGCCCGAGCCCTTCGTGACCATCACCTGGTCGATGCGGTAGCTGTCCACGTCCATCACCTCGAAGGTGTAGCCGCCCCAGGTCACGTTGTCGGTGCGCTTGGGCACGCGACGCAGCATCACCATCAGGAAGCCCGCGAGCGTTTCGTATTCCTCGGCATGCGGCAGCTCGTCGATGTGCAGCGCGCGCTGCACGTCCTGAATGGGCGTGATGCCGTCGATGAGCCACGAGTTTTCGTCGCGCTGCACGATCTGCTCTTCGTCGGGCATCGACACCAGGTCGCCCATCACCGTGCTCATCACGTCGTTGAGGGTGATCACGCCCACCACCAGGCTGTATTCGTTGACGATGATCGCGAAGTCTTCGTGCGCTTGCTGGAACTGCTCGAGCACCTCGGTCAGCGACAGCCGGTCGGGAATGACCAGCGCCTTGTGCAGCGGCAGGCCCTGGTCGAAGGCCAGCGGCTGGCCGCTGAGCACACGCTGGAACATGTCCTTGGCGTCCACATAGCCCAGCACGTGGTCGATGTCGCCGTCGCACACCGGATACGCCGAGAAGGGCTCGGCCACGATGCGCGCGCGCAGCACCGACTCGGGGTCGTCATGCAGGAACCAGGCGATGCTGTCGCGTGCGGTCATCACGCTGCTCACAAGGCGTGTTTCCAGCTCGAACACGTTGGCGATCACCTGCTGCTCGCGCACAGCGAGCACGCCGGCCCGGGCGCCGGCCTCGGTCATCGCGAGGATGTCGGCCGAGGTGATCTTGTCGTCGCGCACCATCGGCATGCCGAGCAGCTTGAACAGCAGGTCGGTGCAGCGCGTGAAGAACCACACCAGCGGCTTGAAGGTGGTGATCAGCAGCTGCATCGGCCCGACCATGCGTACCGCCAACTGCTCTGGGTTGCTCATGCCCAGCCGCTTGGGGAACAGGTCGGCGAACACCAGGAACACCGCGATGATGATGATGAACGAGCACAGGAAGGCCGCGCTGGCCGAAGCCTCGACGCTGAGCCACTTCTCGAAGAAGACTGCGAAGTAAGGGCTGAGCGAGCCTTCGCCCACGACGCCGCCGAGGATCGCCACCGCGTTGAGCCCGATCTGCACCACGGTGAAGTAGTGGCCGGGCTGCTCCTGCACGCGCAGCACTTTCTCCGCGCGCGGGTCGCCTTCGTCGGCCATCTGGCGCAAACGCAGGCGGCGCGAGGCAGCCAAGGTGATTTCGGCAAGGGAGAAGAAGGCGCTCAGCGCGATCAGCAACGCGATGATGAGCAGGCTTTGGGTCAGGGTCATGGTGGCACGTCGAAGACGGCCACCATGGTGCCATGACTCGGCACCGGAAAAACGCTCAGACCCCGCCGTGGGGGTGAGTCGGGTCGACCCAGAGCACCGATTCAGGTTTTTCCACAGGCTCGATGTCGAGGTTCACCGCCACGGCCTCGCCGTCGCTGCGGCACAGCACGCATTCGAGCGTCTCGGTCGCGCTGGCGTTGATTTCCTGGTGCGGCACGAAGGGCGGCACGTAGATGAAGTCGCCCGGCCCGGCCTCGGCAGTGAACTCCAGCTTCTCGCCCCAACGCATGCGGGCCCGGCCGCGCACGACGTAGATCACCGATTCGAGGTGCCCGTGGTGATGGGCGCCGGTCTTGGCATCGGCATGGATGGTCACGGTGCCGGCCCAGAGCTTCTGCGCACCCACGCGGGCGAAGTTGATGGCGGCCGCCCGGTTCATGCCGGGCGTCTGCGCGGTGTTGACGTCGAGCTGGTTGGCTCCGATCACCCGCACGCCGTCGTGCTTCCAGGCCGGGGCGCCTTCGCCGTCATCGCCGTCATGCGAATGGCCGTGATCCGCGTCGTGATCGTGGCTCATGACCGGCTTCGTTGGTTCAGGCGGCAGCGCCGTTCACCACTTGCTGCAGCTCGCCCGATTCGTACATCTCCATCATGATGTCCGAGCCGCCGATGAACTCGCCCTTCACGTAGAGCTGAGGGATCGTGGGCCAGTTGCTGTATTCCTTGATGCCCTGGCGGATGCCGTCGTCTTCGAGCACGTTGACGGTCTTGAGCGTCTTCGTGTCGACGCCGACCGCCTTCAGGATCTGGATCGCGCGGCCAGAGAAGCCGCACATCGGAAAGCTTGCATTGCCCTTCATGAAGAGCACGAGGTCGTTGGTCTTGACGAGGTCGTCGATGCGTTGCTGGGCGTCGGACATGGGGACTCCTGAAAAAATAGGCTGGGGGGATTATTTCACCGTGCGCCAGATTCCGCCGGAGCAGCGCTGGATGCCGGCGAGGTCGTCGCGGCTTTGCACTTCGGCGAAACCGCGCGCGGCGAGCAGTTGGCGCACGGCGGCGGCCTGGTCATGGCCGTGTTCGAGCAGCAGCCAGCCGCCCTCCGCGAGGTGGGTGGGGGCGTTCTGCACGATCTGGCGGATGTCGTCGAGCCCGTCGGTGCCCGCGACCAGCGCGGAAGAAGGCTCATGGCGCAGCGCAGGCAGATGCGGGTCGCCAGCGGCGATGTACGGCGGATTGCTGGCGATGACCGTGTAGCCGTTGCCGGCGCCGTCGAGCCAATTCGCCTGGGTGAAGCGTACGGGTAGGCCGAGGCGCCGGGCGTTGGCCTGGGCGACCGTGAGCGCATCGGCGCTTGCATCGACCGCGTCGACCTGTGCATCGGGGCGGGCGTGTTGCAGGGCCAGCGCGATCGCGCCGCTGCCCGTGCCGAGGTCAAGCGCGCGCGGGGCGGCATGGCCTTCGAGGCACTGCAGGGCCCATTCGACCAGCGTTTCCGTGTCGGGGCGCGGCACCAGCACGCGGGCATCGACCTGCAGGTTGAGGCCATGGAATTCCTTCTCGCCCAGCAGGTAGGCCACCGGTTCGCCAGCGCGGCGCCGCGACAACTGCGCAGCCAGCGTGGACCACGCTGCATCGGGCATCGCATCGGTGTCGTGCGCCAGCAGCCAGGCCCGGTCGTGCGGCGCGCGACCCAGCGCGTGCAGCAGCAGCAGCTGGGCGTCGAGCCGGTCGATGCCCAGGGCGACAGCCGCGGTCAGCGCCTGCGCCACGGTCGACGGCAATGGGTTCTCGGTGGTGGTCATCACGCCGGCAGGCTTGATTCGAGCTCGGCCAGCTGCTCGGCCTCGCGTGCGGCGCGCAATGCGTCGAGCACGTCGCCGAGGTCGCCTTCCATGATGGCGAGCAGCTTGTAGAGCGTGAGGTTGATGCGGTGGTCGGTCAGGCGCCCCTGTGGAAAGTTGTAGGTGCGGATGCGGTCCGAGCGGTCGCCGCTGCCGATCAGCCCCTTGCGCATCGCCGCGTCCTTGGCGGCGCGTTCGCTGCGCTCCTTTTCCTGGATGCGCGCCGACAGCACCTGCAGCGCCTTGGCCTTGTTGCGGTGCTGGCTGCGGTCGTCCTGGCATTCGGCCACGATGCCGGTCGGGATGTGCGTGATGCGCACGGCCGAGTCGGTCTTGTTGATGTGCTGGCCGCCGGCGCCGCTAGCGCGGTAGGTGTCGATGCGCAGGTCGGCCGGGTTGATCTGCACGGCCACGGTCTCGTCGGGCTCGGCCAGCACGGCAACCGTGCAGGCGCTGGTGTGGATGCGGCCCTGCGTCTCGGTGGCGGGCACCCGCTGCACGCGATGGCCGCCCGATTCGAAGCGCAGGTGACCGAACACGTCGTCGCCGACGATGCGGATCACCACTTCCTTGTAGCCGCCGAGTTCGCTCTCGCTTTCGCTCACCACCTCGCAGCGCCAGCCGGCACGCTCGCAGTAGCGCGTGTACATGCGCAGCAGGTCGCCCGCGAACAGCGCCGATTCGTCGCCGCCCGTGCCCGCGCGGATTTCGAGGAAGGCATTGCGCGCGTCGTCGGGGTCCTTGGGCAGCAGCAGGCGCTGCAGTTCTTCTTCGAGTTGCACCAGCTCGGCCTCGGCGCCCGCGATTTCTTCCTTCGCCATCTCGGCCATGTCGGGGTCGTCGAGCATCTCCTTGGCTCCGGCGATGTCGGCCTCGCGCTGGCGGTAGCGCTCGTAGCGGCCGGCGATCTGCGTGACCTCGGCATGCTCGCGCGAGATGGTGCGGTACTGCGCCATGTCGCTCATGATGTCTTCGCGCGAGAGCAGGAAGTCGAGCTCGCCCAGGCGCTGGGCGTAGCGTTCGAGTTGATGGCGCAGAAAGGATTTCACGGGGGAAAGAGGCTCGAAAAAATGGGAGGGTGCTGCCGAGCGAGGGCAGGGCGCATGAAGAAGATCGCGGCCGGTCGGGCCAGGCGATGACGAGCGTCGCTAACGCTCTTTGCGCAGGAACAGGCGCGAGATCGTCTGAGCCGTCTGCTCGCGCGAGGCGGCATCGCCCGCGTGCAGCTCGGCCATGGCGCCGTGCATCATCTTCTGCGTGAGCCCGCGCGACATGGCTTCGAGCACCGCATCGACCGATTCGCCCTTGGCCAGCAGCTTGCGCGCACGGGCCATTTCGGCGGCGCGCCACTCGTCGGCCTGCGCGTTGAGCTGCTGGATCAGCGGCACGGTGCCGCGCTGGCCCAGCCAGTGCATGAAGCTCTGCACGCCGGCGTCGATGATCACTTCGGCCTGTGCCACCGCGGCCTGGCGGTTGGCCTGGCCCTGTTGCACGACTTGGGCGAGGTCGTCGACGGTGTAGAGATAAATATCCTCGAGCGCCTTCACTTCGGGCTCGATGTCGCGCGGCACGGCCAGGTCGACCATGAACATCGGGCGGTGCTTGCGTGCCTTGAGCGCCCGCTCGACGGCGCCCAGGCCGATGATCGGCAGCGTGCTCGCGGTGCAGCTCACCACGATGTCGAACTCGGCGAGCCGCGAGGGAAGGTCGGCCAGCCGCATCGCCTCGCCGCCGAAGCGCGAGGCCAGCTTCTCGCCGCGTTCGAGCGTGCGGTTGGCAATGGCGATCGACTTGGGCTCCTTGGCCGCGAAATGCGTGGCCGCAAGGTCGATCATTTCGCCCGCGCCGACGAACAGCACGCGCGTTTGATGCAAATCTTCGAAGAGCTGCCCGGCCAGCCGGACCGCCGCGGCGGCCATGCTGATGGAGTGCGCGCCGATCTCGGTGGCGGTGCGGACCTCTTTCGCGACGGCAAAGGAGCGCTGGAACAGCTGGTTCAGCGTGCTGCCGAGCGCGCCGGCCGTCTCGGCCGCGCGCACGGCGTCTTTCATCTGGCCGAGGATCTGCGCTTCGCCGAGCACCATCGAATCGAGCCCGCTGGCCACGCGGAAGGCATGGCGCGCGGCTTCGTCGTCGTGCAGGGTGTAGGCGTGCGAGCGCAGCAGGGCAGGGGCTACGCCGCCGCTGGCTGCCAGCCAGCCGAAGGTGTGGTCGAGCGCGATGTGTTCCGAGGCGCAATAGATCTCGGTGCGGTTGCAGGTGGAGATGATCGCGGCCTCGACCTGGGGGTGGCGGCCGGAGGCAAAGGAACTGCGCAGGCTCTGCAGCGTGGGGGCTATCTGGTCGAGCGCGAACGCGAAACGACCGCGCAGATCGAGCGGCGCGGTCGTGTGGTTCAAGCCGAGAGCCCAGACTGACATGGCCGTGATTATAAAATCAGCAGCCGCACGAGGCTTGCGGAAGGACAAATGGCTTTCCCTATGACAGCCATAACCTTCCGCGCATGTTCCGGCACGTGTGCAACCCCTCCCGATGGACCTGCTGGCCCTCTTGAATCACCTGCTTAATTTTGTAGCACCCGCGGCCTTCCTGGCCCTGGTGCTGGCCTTTGCCGGGCGGTTCCTGGGCGGCAACCGCGCCGGCGTCCCGCGCTGGTGGGTGCAGTGGGCGCTGACCTTTGCGGCCGGCGTGGGGGTATCGGTTGCCGGCCTCGCGGTGTTCGGGCGTGACGGAGCGATGGTGACCTACGCCGCGCTCGTGGTGGTTTGCGGCACTGTCCAGTGGCTGGCGATGCGCGGCTGGCGCCGCTGAAAACCAGTCAGCCGAGCCGGCGGATCATGTAGACCGACTCGCCGGGGTAGGTGGCGAGCCGGGCCTGCTGCCCGGTGCCGGCGGGCTGCGTGGCAGCATAGCCCTGGCGCAGCCAGAAACCCACCGAGGATTGCACCGACACCAGCGTCGAATGCCGCCAGCCGGCCTGTGCCGCGTGAGCCCAGGCATGGCGTACCAGCAAGGGCCCCAGCCCCAGGCCCGAGGCGTCCGGGTGCACAGCCAGGTCGTGCAGGTATAGCGAATCGGGCTGTTCGGCCACTTCGAACTCCCCGTGCAGCGGAGTGAGCTTGCCGACTACCGATGGATACCCGGCCAGATAGGCCCGCACACCGCCTTCATGCTCGGCCACCCAGCCCGTATGCGGCGCGGCAGCGAGCCGCCGGGCGATCAGTGTGCCGTCCTCCACGAACCCCGCGCCATAGCAGGCGAGCTGGATCGCGAGCACGGCGTCGAGGTCGCCGGCGCGCATGCCGCGCACGAAGGGGGCGTCCGACACCATCAGGCCAGCAGCAGCTTGTCGTCGTCCAGCTTCTCGCCGCGGGTCTGCTCGAACATGCGCAGCAGGTCGGGCACGTCGAGCCCCGAGCGCTCCGGCCCGGCCACGTCGAGGATCACCTGGCCCTCGTGCAGCATCACCGTGCGCGAACCGTAGTCCAGCGCCTGGCGCATGCTGTGCGTCACCATCATCGCGGTGAGCTGGCTGCCTTCGACGATCCTGGCGGTCAGCTCCAGCACGAAGGCGGCGGTCTTCGGGTCCAGCGCAGCCGTGTGCTCGTCCAGCAGCAGGATGCGCGAGGGCTTGAGCGAGGCCATCAGCAGGCTCACCGCCTGCCGCTGCCCGCCCGAGAGCAGGCCGATGCGGTCGGCCAGCCGGTTCTCCAGCCCCAGCTTCAGGATCGACAGCTTCTCGCGGAACAGCTCGCGCAGGTTGCGGTTGAGCGCAAAGCCGAAGGCCCGGCGCTCGCCGCGTTTCCAGGCGAGCGCCATGTTCTCCTCGATGGTCAGCGCCTCGCAGGTGCCGGCCATCGGGTCCTGGAACACGCGGGCCACCATGCCCGAGCGCTGCCAGGCGTTCAAGCGGGTCACGTTCTTGCCGTCGATCTCGATGCTGCCTTTGTCGACGATCAGGTCGCCGCTCACCGCATTCAGAAAGGTCGACTTGCCTGCGCCGTTCGAGCCGATCACGGTGACGAACTGGCCGGTCGGAATTTCCAGGCTGAGCCCGCGCAGCACGCGGTTCTCGATCGGCGTGCCCGGGTTGAAGGTCATCTCGAGTTGTTGGGCGCGCAGCATCAGTTCTTCCCCTTGAAAAGCCCGCCCAGCTTGCGCTTGTAGGCTGGCACCAGAAGCGCGAACGCCACCAGCACGGCAGTCACCAGGTTCAGGTCTTGCGCCTGCAGGCCCATGAAGTCGGTGTTCAGCGCCATCGCGATGAAAAAGCGATACAGCAGCGCACCCAGCACGCACGCCAGGGTGGTGACGACCATGCTGCGCGCGGGCAGCAGCGTCTCGCCGATGATCACCGCGGCCAGGCCGATGACGATCGTGCCCACGCCCATCGAGATGTCGGCCGTGCCCTGGCTCTGGGCGAACAGCGCGCCGGCCAGCGCCACCAGCGCGTTCGACAGCGCCAGGCCTGCCATGGTGTGGAAGTCGGTCGAGATGCCCTGGGCCCGTGCCATGCGCGCGTTGCCGCCGGTGGCGCGCATCGCCAGGCCGGCTTCAGAAGCGAAGAACATGTCGACCAGGATCTTCGCGACGATCACGATCAGCAGCAACAACAGCGGCTTGGCCCACTGCTCAGGCATGCCGCCGAAGTCGACCATGCTGAACACAGTTGGCTCGGTGATGAGCGCCACGTTGGGCTTGCCCATCACGCGCAGGTTGATGGAGTACAGCGCGATCATCACCAGGATGCTCGCGAGCAACTGCATGATCTTCAGCTTGACGTTGAGCCAGGCCGTGACCCAGCCCGAGACGGCGCCGGCCACGCAGGCCACGGCGGTGGCGGCCACCGGGTTCCAGCCCGCGACGATCAGCGTCGCGGCCACGGCGGCGCCCAGCGGAAAGCTGCCGTCCACCGTGAGGTCGGGAAAATTGATGATGCGAAACGACATGAAGACGCCCAGCGCGACCAGTCCGAATATCAGACCGATCTCGATGGCGCCCAGCGAAGCGATGAGCGACATGAGAGAAAAAGACTCGGGTGCTTACTTCGTGCTCACGACCTTGGCGGTCTTCAGCAGCGATTCGGACAGCGTCACGCCCTGCAGCTTGGCTGCGCCGGGGTTCACCACCAGCTCGAAGTTGGTGCTGGTCTGCGAGGCGATCGTGCCGGGCTTCTCGCCCTTGAGGATGCGCACCACGATCTTGCCGGTCTGGCGGCCGATGTCGCTGTAGTTCAGGCCCAGGGCAGCAACGGCGCCGCGCTCGACGGTGGCCGTGTCGGCTGCCACCACCGGCAACTTGGCCTGCTGCGCCACCTTCACGATGCCTTCGAAGGCCGAGACCACGTTGTTGTCGGTGGGCGTGTAGATCACGTCGGCCTTGCCGACCAGGCTCTGGGCCGCGGTAGGCACGTCCACGGTGCGGGCGGCGGCGGCTTCGACCACGGTCATGCCGGCGTCGGCGGCGGCCTTCTTCAAAGAGGCGACGATGGCCACCGAGTTGGCTTCGCCGGGGCTGTAGATCACGCCGATGCGCTTGGCGTTCGGCACCACCTGCTTGATGAGGCCGACGTGCTTTTCGAGCGGCGACAGGTCCGACACGCCCGTCACATTGGTGCCCGAGGGCTCCCAGTTTTTCACCAGCTTGGCGGCCACCGGGTCGGTGATTGCCGAATACACCACCGGAATCGTCTTGGTGGCGGCCACCACGGCCTGCGCCGACGGCGTGGCGATGGCGACGATCGCATCGGGCGCATCGCCCACGTATTTGCGGGCGATCTGGGCTGCGGTGCCCACGTTGCCCTGCGCGCTCTGGTAAGTGAACTTGAGGTTCTTGCCTTCTTCGTAGCCGGCCGCCTTCAGCTCGGCCTTCACGCCGTCGCGCACGGCGTCCAGCGCCGGGTGCTCGACGATGGCGGTCACGGCCACCGACTTGGTGTCGGCCGCGAACGAAGGCGCGGCGGCCAGCATGCCGAGGGCCAGGGCCACTGCGCTGAAGGGTGTGCGAAGCAAAGCGTTTTTCACGGGAAAGGGTCTCCGGGTGGGGGTGTGGATGCGTCTGAAGCCGCCGGCGGGCGCCGGTGGCGAGGAATTCAGCGGCCCTGGATCGCGGCATGCGTCCCGGGCGCCTCGGAGTCTAGATCGTACTTTGCACAATTAAGGTGCATGAACGGCTCGGGCTTACCCCGCTTTGCGCCATAAAATTGCATGAATTTGGTGCATTGGGAGAAGAAATTGCATGAGATCGAACTCGACCGGATCGACCGGAGGATTCTTGAGCACCTGCAGGTGCATGGCCGTGCATCCAACCTCGAACTGGCCGAGGTGGCCAATCTCTCGCCGGCGCAGTGCCTGCGGCGCCACCGGCGGCTGGAAGAGCTGGGGCTCATCAACGGCTACGCGGCGCGGCTGAATGCGCGCCACATCGGGCTGGGCGTGATCGCCTTCATCCACGTGACCATGGCGCGCGGCCATGTCGACGAGCTGCCCAAGTTCCAGGACCTGATCGCCGACCTGAAGCAGATCCTGGAGTGCTACTCGGTGACGGGCGACTTCGACTACGTGCTCAAGGTCGTCGCGCAAGACTTGGAGGCGCTCTCGCAGTTCCTGATGCACACGCTGATGCACATGCCCGGCGTGTCGGCGGTGCGTTCGAGCGTGTGCCTCAACGAGATCAAGTTCACTACGGCGCTGCCGCTGGAGTGACTGCTACAGCGCCTCAGCCCGGCATGCCCGGAATCGGCGAGGCGGGCGACGAAGGCACGGAGGGCGTCGCGAGCGCTTCCGGCGCGGTAGCCGTCATCACCATCGTCGGCACAGCCAGCGGCAGCGAGGCCTTCTTCAGTTCGTCGAGGATTACGAACAGCAGGTCGCTGCGCACGCCGCCCGCGAGCCGGGGGCTCGCCACATAGGCGATCGCCTGGAAGATCAGCAGCCCGTTCTCGATGCCCTCGAGCGTGAGCGACGGCGCCGGGGTTTCCAGCACGCCTTCGTGCGCCTTGCAGGCCGCGAGGATCAGGTCGCGCACGCGCTGCGCGTCGGTGGTCAACGGCATCGGCAGGCGGATCAGCACGCGTCCCTCGGCGTTGGCCAGCGTCATGTTGCGCACGGTCTTGGTGATGAACTCCGAGTTCGGCACGATCAGCGTCGAGCGGTCGCCCAGCTGGATCTCGGTGGCGCGCACGTTGATGCGCCGCACGTCGCCCTCGGCCGTGCCCAGCACCACCCAGTCGCCAACCTTCACCGGCTGCTCGGCCAGCAGGATCAGCCCCGAGATGAAGTTCTGCACGATCGCCTGCAGGCCGAAGCCGATACCCACCGACAGCGCGCTCGCCACCCACGCGATGCGCTCGATGCCGATGCCCAGTGCGGAAAGCGCAAACGCCACCACCAGGATGCCGCCCACGTAACCCAGCAGCGTGGTGATGGAGCTTTGCATGCCCGGCTCGAACTTCGTGTTCGGCAGGTAGGCTCTTTCGAGCCAGCGCTTGAAGATTCGCAGCACCACGAAGCCCACCACCGCCACCGCGATCGCGCTCAGGATCGCTCCCGGCACCAGCTGGAACTCGCCCACCTTCACGCCGGTGCCGAACTTGCCGCTGCGCTGGAACACCTCGCCCGGCCCCGTGCCCAGCGGCGCGGCCAGCGCTATCAACATGTAGAAGAACAGCGCCACCCGGCTCAGCGCCGACAGCACCGTGGCGACCTGGTCCAGCGTCTGCGGCGCGAGGTTGAAGCTCTTCTGCAGCCGCTGGCCGAAGGCGGCGCGCGACGACACCGTGGCCATGAACACGTCGTCCGCGAACTTGAACAGCACGTAGAAGGCGGCAGCCACGATGCCGCTCCAGGTGAGCTGCGAGGCCAAAAAGCTCGCCAGCGCCACGTAGCCGACAGCCACCAGCACCCAGATCGCGATCATCAGCGCGCCGATCAGCGCCACCAGCAGGCCGACCCACATCGGCCGCTCGGGCAGGCCGGCCTCGGCCGCATCGGCGCGCAGCGGCTTCACGACATAGAGCACCGTGGCGACCAGCGCCGTCAGCACCAGCGCCGTGAGCACGTGCGTGGCCACTACGGCCGCGAAGCTCGCGTCGATCAGCGCGTTGACCTCCGCCGGGGTCCACGCCAGCGCGGCCACCAGCGCCACCAGCCAGGGCAGGGCGGCGAGCCGCGTGGCCATGGCGTCGGGAATCGGCGGCAGGCGCCACGAGGGCCGGCGCGTGGCCAGCAGCCCGCGGCCCAGCCCGATCACGAAGGCCATGAACACCAGCGCCTGGGCCGTCGAATTAAGTACCTTGCGCGCCTGCGGCTCCCAGGTGGCGAATTCTTTCAGCACCTCGACGAAGCCGTGCGCGGCCACGGCCACGAGCAGCACATGGCTCGCGACGATGCCGATCACCAGCACCGAACGCCGCAGCCGCCCCGCCGGCAGGACGCGCGCGGCCAGCCGGGCGAGCAGGACTTCGGCCGCCCAGTTGCCGAACACCGCGAGCAGCAGCGCCCCGATCAGGGCCGCGATCACCTGCAGGCGCGTTTCGGGTTGGGTCGCGGCCACCAGGCCGTCGTTCACCGAGGACACCATCGCCTTCAGCCGTGCCTGGTCGTCGGGCCAGGCCTCGCGCAGGTCGTTCCAGAACTCGGCGGTCAGCGGCGAGGCCGCGCGCTCGGTGAGCTGCGCCTCGAACAGCGCCCGGCGCTGCGTGACCAGCTCGGTGCCGCGCTGCCGTACGTCGACCGACAACAGGCGCGCAAGGCGGATGTCGGCGTCGAGTGCGTTGCGCTCCTTGGTCAGGCGCGCGCGCTGGCGGGTGATGTCGGGGTCTTCGGTGGCGCCCGCGGCGGGCGGGCTGCCGAGTTCGCCGAGCCGGGCGTTCAGATCGGCAAGCTCGCCGGTGCGCGCGGTGACGAACTTGTCGGCCTGGGTGCCGATGTCGTTGATCTGTGCGAGCAGCTTGCGCGCGTCCTCGTCGGTCTCGGCGGCGGTGCTGAGCTTGGTGAACTGCTCGCGCAGTTCGGCCACTGTGGGGGCGGGGGCTGCTGCGGCCGCGGCAGCACTGTTGGCGTTGCCGCCGAGGTCTGGCTGCGCCGAGGCGACGCCGCACATGCACAGGGCTGCGAAGCAGAAGCTCGCGAAGCGTAGGGTCCAACTCATGGCCGCATCATAGAAGCCGCCATTTCGTAAGGGCCGGTAAGAAGTAAGTGCGTAGGTGCGGCCTCAGCCGCGCAGCTTCAGCCGGCGGGGCTGAACAGGTCCACCCTGTCGGTGATGATGCCGTCGGTGCCCAGGTCGATCAGCCGCTGCGCCGCCCACTCGTCGTTCACCGTGTAGCTCAGTGCGCGCAGGCCTGCGCCGTGCACTTGTGCCACCACCGCCGCGTCCCACAGCGCGTGGTTGCAGACGATGGCCACGCAGTCCAGCTGCTGCGCGGCCTCGAGCCAGCCGTTCCACAGCGTGTCGAGCAGCAGGCCGCGCGGCAGCTCGGGCTGCACCGCCTGCGCGCCTTTGAGCGATTCGACCTGGAAGGACGTGAGCAGCGGTGGCACGGCCGCGCCCTGCCACAGGCGGGCGGCCTCGCGCGCCACCACTTCACCGGTTTCGCGCTCGACGCCGGGCGTCGGCTTGATCTCGATGTTGAGCAGGTGCCCGTTGGCCAGGCAGAAGCGTGCGATGTTCTCCAGCGTGGGCAGCGGCTCGCCCGCGTAGGCGCGCGAGTGCCAGCCGCCCGCGTCGAGCTGCGCCAGCGCGCTCCAGGGCTGCGCGCCGCCGATGCCGTGGCCGCTGGTAGTGCGGCCGAGCGTGGCGTCGTGCATGAGGAAGACCACGCCGTCGGCGCTGAGCTTGGCGTCGCACTCGAACATGCGGTAGCCGTGCGAGGCGCCGAGCTTGAAGGCCGCAAGCGTGTTTTCGGGTGCCAGCTTGCCGGCGCCGCGATGCGCGACCCAGCGGGGATACGGCCAGGGTGTCGACAAGGCCATCGTTCAGTCTGCGCGCTTGCCCGAACCGGCGTCGAACCAGTGCAGCTTGTCTTCGCGCGCCGCGATCTTCACGGTGTCGCCCGCGACCGGCGGATGGTCGCCTTCGTCGGTGCGCATGATGATCTGCTCGTCGCCGATGCGGCCGTACACCAGGCGCTCGGCGCCCAGCAGTTCGACCTGCTCGACCTGCACCGTCCAGCCGCTTTCGTCGAGCTTCAGGTGCTCGGGGCGAATGCCCAGGATCTGGCCCGGGCGCACGCCCGGCGCGTGCCGCAGCAGGTTCATCGGAGGAGAGCCGATGAAGCTCGCCACGAAGGTGGTGGCGGGGCGCGAGTACACCTCTTCGGGCGTGGCGAACTGGTCCATCACGCCGCCGTTCATCACGATGATGCGTTGCGCCAGCGTCATGGCCTCGACCTGGTCGTGCGTGACGAACAGCGAAGTGATGCCGAGCTCGCGGTGCAGCTTCTGGATTTCAAGGCGCGTCTGCGCGCGCAGCTTGGCGTCGAGGTTCGACAGCGGCTCGTCGAACAGGAACACCTGTGGCTGGCGCACGATGGCGCGGCCCATGGCCACGCGCTGGCGCTGGCCGCCGGAGAGTTCGCGCGGCTTGCGTTCCAGCAGGTGGCCGAGCTCGAGGATCTTCGCGGCCTTGTCGACGCGCACCTTGATCTCGTCGACCGGCACCTTGGCGATCTTCAGGCCATAGGCCATGTTTGCGAACACGCTCATGTGCGGGTACAGCGCGTAGTTCTGGAACACCATGGCGATGTCGCGCTCGGAGGGTTCGAGCTGGTTCACCACCTTGTTGCCGATGGCGATCTCGCCGGCCGAGACTTCCTCCAGGCCCGCCACCATGCGCAGCAGCGTGGACTTGCCGCAGCCCGAGGGGCCGACGATGACGATGAATTCATGGTCGGCGATCTCGGCGCTCACGCCGTGGATGACCTGGTTGGCTTTCGGCCCGTGGCCGTAGCGCTTGATGACGTTGCGTAGGGAGAGAGCAGCCATAACTTATTTTTCAGTGTCCACGAGGCCCTTGACGAACCACTTTTGCATCAGCACCACCACCAGCGCGGGCGGCAGCATGGCTAGGATGGCGGTGGCCATCACGACGTTCCATTCGTTCTGGCCATCGCCGCCGGCAATCAGCCGCTTGATGCCGACGACGATGGGGTACATGTCTTCGTTGGTGACCGCCAGCAGCGGCCAGAGGTACTGGTTCCAGCCGTAGATGAACTGGATCACGAACAGCGCGGCGATCGAAGTCTTCGACAGCGGCAGCAGCACATCGAAGAAGAAGCGCATCGGACCGGCGCCATCCATGCGCGAGGCCTCGGTGAGCTCCTCGGGCACCGTCAGGAAGAACTGGCGGAACAGGAAGGTGGCCGTGGCCGACGCGATCAGCGGCACCGTGAGGCCCGCGTACGAGTTCAGCAGGCTCAGGTCCGACAGCACCTTGTAGGTGGGCAGGATGCGCACTTCCACCGGCAGCATCAGCGTCACGAAGATGGCCCAGAAGCAGATCTTCTTGAACGGAAAGCGGAAGTAGACGATGGCGAAGGCCGACAGCAGCGAGATCGAGATCTTGCCGATGGCAATGACCATGGCCGTCACCAGGCTCACCCACATCATGTGCGCAACAGGCGCGTTCGATCCGGCGCTGGTGGCGCGGCCGAAGAGCGCGGCCTTGTAGCTGTCCAGCATGTGGCTGCCGGGCAGCAGCGGCATGGGCCGCTGCACGATCTCCTGCGCGGTGTGGGTGGACGCCACGAACGCAAGGTAGATGGGGAAGGCGACGATGATGACTCCCAGGATCATCACCACGTGGGCCAGGATGCCCTGGGTGCTTCGTTTTTCAACCATGTCAGTACTGCACCTTCTTTTCGACGTAGCGGAACTGCACGATGGTCAGCGCGATGACGATCACCATCAGCACCACCGACTGTGCGGCCGAGCCGCCAAGGTCCAGTGCCTTGAAGCCGTCGTGATAGACCTTGTAGACGAGGATTTCGGTGTCCTTGCCGGGGCCGCCCTCGGTGGCAGCGTGGACGATGGCGAAGGTGTCGAAGAAGGCGTAGACCACGTTCATCACCAGCAGGAAGAACGTGGTGGGCGACAGCAGCGGGAACTGCACGGTCCAGAACCGGCGCCACGGGCGCGCGCCATCGATGGCTGCGGCCTCGATCAGCGATTTCGGAATGGACTGCAGGCCGGCCAGGAAGAACAGGAAGTTGTAGGAAATCTGCTTCCACACAGCCGCCATCACGATCAGCGTCATTGCGTGCCGCGAATTGAGCAGATGGTTCCAGTCGATGCCGATCTTGCCGAGTGCATAGGCCACCACGCCCAGCGACGGCGAGAACATGAAGACCCACAGCACGGCCGCCACGGCGGGTGCCACCGCGTACGGCAGGATCAGCATGGTCTTGTAGAACATGCCGCCGCGAACGATGCGGTCGGCGAACACGGCGAGCGCCAGCGACAGGCTGATCCCGATGCCGGCCACCAGCACCGAGAAAACGGCGGTGGTCTTGAACGACTCGGCGTAGGCCGGGTCGTGGAACAGCTCCTTGAAGTTCTGCAGCCCGACGAACTCGACCGATGTGCCGAACGCATCCTGCTGCTGCAGCGATTGCAGGATGGCCTGCCCCGCCGGCCAGAAGAAAAACACGAGGATCACCGCCATCTGGGGTGCCAGCAGCAGCCAGGGCAGCCAGCCCGAGCGAAAGAAGACGCGTTTTTCCATGAACCCTCTACGTAAAAAATCCCGCCGCGCCCACTCTTGTAGAAGAGTGAGCGGGGGCGGGCGATATTAGCCGGACACGAGGGGCCCGGTCGTCAATCGTCAGCTCTTGTTTGCCTTCTGGAAGCGTTCCAGCTGCTCGTTGCCGCGGGTCACGATGGCGTCGAGGGCTTCCTTGGCCGTCTTCTTGCCGTTCCAGACTTGTTCGAGCTCTTCGTCTTCGATGGCGCGGATCTGCACGTAGTTACCCAGGCGGATGCCGCGGCTCTTGTCGGTGACCTTGCGGATCATCTGCGTCACGGCCACGTCGGTGCCGGGGTTCTGCTTGTAGAAGCCCGACTCTTCGGTGAGCTTGTACGAAGCGGTGGTCACGGGCAGGTAGCCCGTGCGCTTGTGGCTGGCGGACTGCACTTCAGGCGTCGAGATGAAGCTGAAGAACTTGGCCACGCCCTTGTATTCGGCCGGCTTCTTGCCCGACATGACCCACAGGCTGGCGCCGCCGATCACGGTGTTCTGCGGTGCGCCCGGCACGTCCGGGTAGTAGGGCAGGGGCGCCAGGCCGTAGGCGAACTTGGCGTTCTTTGCCACGTTGCCGTAGAAGCCCGAAGAGGTGTTGATCATGGCGCACTCGCCCGATACGAACGAGGCCTCGGGCACGTTGCCGCGGCCCTTGTAGATGAACAGGCCCTGCTTGGCCATGCTGGCCAGGTTCTCGATGTGGCGCTGGTGCAGCGGCGAGTTCACCTTAAGGCGCGCGTCCAGGCCCTGCAGGCCGTTGGCCTTGCTGGCGAATTCCACGTTGTGCCAGGCCGAGAAGCTCTCCACCTGCGTCCAGTTCTGCCAGGCCGTGGTGAACGGGCACTTGTGGCCGCTGGCCTTGAGCTTGGCGGCGGCGGCAACCACCTCGGGCCAGGTCGACGGCGCCTTGTCGGTGGGCAGGCCGGCAGCCTTGAAGGCGTCCTTGTTGAAATAGAAGATGGTGGTCGAGCTGTTGAACGGGAAGCTCAGCATCTGGCCATTGGGGGCGGTGTAGTAGCCGGCCACGGCAGGGATGTAGGCGGCCGGGTCGAACTTCTCGCCCGCGTCCTTCATGACCTGGCCGACCGGCACGATGGCGCCCTTGCTGGCCATCATGGTGGCGGTGCCCACTTCGAACACCTGCAGGATGTGCGGTGCGTTGCCGGCGCGGAAGGCCGCGATGGAAGCCGTCATCGATTCGTCGTACGTGCCCTTGAAGGTCGGGATGACCTTGTATTCCTTCTGGCTCTCGTTGAACTGCTTGGCCAGATCGTTGACCCACTCGTTGTTGACGGCGGTCATGGAATGCCACCACTGGATCTCGGTCTGGGCCTGTGCCACGTTGAACAGCGTGGCGGCCAACGCCGATGCCAGCGCAAGCGTCTTGAATCGCATGAAGACTCCTGAAGGGAAAAATGGAAAGCGCGGATGCTAGGGCATGTGCATGACACAGCCGCGTCACATTGGCGCATGGAGCGCGGGTTGCTTCCAATCGGGGAAACCCCTTTGGCCCTGTTTGCATCAGGCCCGGCGCGGGCTGCGGCCCTGCTTGCTGCGCCGCACCATGCTAGCATCGCCCTCCCTTTTTTGGCCTAGCCTGTCGCCACGGCCGGGACTTCTGCGAGAGCGCCATGAGCAGCAAAACCTCCCTCGACAAAAGCAGGATCAAGTTCCTCTTGCTCGAAGGCATTCACCCCTCGGCCGTGGAGGTGCTGCGCGCCGCCGGCTACACCAACATCGAGTCGCTGCCGGGCGCGCTGCCCGACGCCGAGCTCAAGGCGAAGATCGCCGACGTGCATTTCCTGGGTATCCGCTCGCGCACCCAGCTGACGGCCGAGGTGTTCGCCGCCGCCCACAAGCTGGTGGCCGCCGGGTGCTTTTGCATCGGCACCAACCAGGTCGACCTCGAAGCTGCCCGCGAGCACGGCGTGGCGGTGTTCAATGCCCCGTATTCCAACACCCGCTCGGTGGCCGAACTGGTGCTGGCCGAAGCCATCCTGCTGCTGCGCGGCGTGCCCGAGAAGAGTGCGGTGGCGCACCGCGGCGGCTGGCTCAAGTCGGCCGACAACGCGTTTGAAATCCGCGGCAAGACGCTGGGCATCGTGGGCTACGGCTCCATCGGCGCGCAACTGTCGGTGCTGGCCGAGGCGCTGGGCATGCACGTGGCCTTCTTCGACGTGGTCACCAAGCTGCCGCTGGGCAATGCGCGCCAGGTGCGCGAGCTGCACCAGTTGCTGGCCCAGAGCGACATCGTGACGCTGCACGTGCCCGAGACGCAGGCCACGCAATGGATGATCGGCGCGGCCGAGATCGCGGCCATGAAGCCCGGCGCCATCCTGATCAATGCCTCGCGCGGCACGGTGGTCGAGATCGACTCGCTGGCCGAGGCCCTGAAGGCGAAAAAGCTGCTGGGCGCCGCCATCGACGTGTTCCCGGTGGAGCCGCGCAGCAACAAGGACGAGTTCCAGTCGCCGCTGCGGGGCCTCGACAACGTGATCCTCACGCCGCACATCGGCGGCTCGACGATGGAGGCGCAGGCCAACATCGGGCTGGAAGTGGCGGAAAAGCTGGTCAAGTACAGCGACAACGGCACTTCGACGTCTTCCGTCAACTTCCCTGAAGTGGCGCTGCCTGCGCACCCTGGCAAGCACCGGCTGCTGCACGTCCACCGGAACGTGCCTGGGGTGCTGTCCGAGATCAACAAGATCTTTTCGGACAACCAGATCAACATCTCCTCGCAGTTCCTGCAGACGAACGAGAAGATCGGCTATGTGGTGATGGACATCGACGCGGCATCCTCGGACCTGGCGCTGGAGAAACTGGCGAAGGTGGGCGGGACGATTCGCAGCCGCGTGCTGTTCTGAGTTTCCTTGAGAAGGGGCGGGGAGCCCTCCGGGAGCCATGCTTAGCACAAGGCCGTAGCAACCGTCACGAGGCAAGTCCCCAGGCGCTGCCCTAAAATCCCCAGCCCGGCTATGGGCGCGCAGCGCCCGGCCGAGGCGCCCCACCCGATGAATGCTCCGACTGCGTTGAACACGCTGTTGGCACAGGCCGCAGAGCCTGTCCGACTGCGCGAGATCCCGTACAACTACACCAGCTTCTCCGATCGCGAGATCGTGATTCGCCTGCTGGGCGAACGCGGCTGGGAACTGCTCCAGACCTTGCGCGCCGAGCGCCGCACCGGCCGATCGGCCCGCATGCTCTATGAAGTGCTCGGCGACATCTGGGTGGTGCAGCGCAATCCGTACCTCGTCGACGACCTGCTCGACAATCCGCGCCGCCGCGGCCAGCTGGTCGATGCTCTCAGGCACCGCCTGACCGAGGTGCAAAAGCGCCGCACCCCCGACAGCGACCTGCCGCGCGACCAGCTCGTGGGCGAACTCACCGGCCTCGTGGGCGAGGCGGTAGCCGCCTTCGACACCAAGTTCCGCGACGTTGCCGCCCTGCGCCGCAAGGCCACGCGCGTGCTGGGCCGGCTCACGGCCAAGGACAACATCAAGTTCGACGGGCTGTCGCGCGTGTCGCACGTCACCGACGCCACCGACTGGCGCGTGGAATACCCCTTCGTCGTGCTGTGCCCCGACACCGAGGTCGAGATGGCGCTGCTGGTGAAAGGCTGCATCGAGCTGGGCCTGACCATCATTCCGCGCGGAGGCGGCACCGGCTACACCGGCGGCGCCATCCCACTGACCTGGAACAGCGTCGTCATCAACACCGAGAAGCTCGAGGCGATGACCGAGGTCGAGCACGTCTCGCTGCCCGGCCTGGCCGACCCCGTGCCCACCATCTGGACCGAAGCCGGAGTGGTAACCCAGCGCGTGGCCGATGCGGCCGAGCGCTCGGGCTTCGTGTTCGCGGTCGATCCGACGTCGGCCGAGGCTTCGTGCGTCGGCGGCAACGTCGCCATGAACGCCGGCGGCAAGAAGGCCGTGCTCTGGGGCACGGCGCTCGACAACCTCGCCTCGTGGCGCATGGTCACGCCGCAGGCCGAATGGCTCGAAGTCACGCGCATCGGCCACAACCTCGGCAAGATCCACGACGCCGAGAGCGCCGTGTTCGAGCTGCAGTACTACGCGGCCGACGGCAAGACCAAGCTGCGCACCGAGCGCCTCGACATCCCTGGCCGCACCTTCCGCAAGGAAGGCCTGGGCAAGGACGTGACCGACAAGTTCCTCTCGGGCCTGCCGGGCATCCAGAAGGAAGGCTGCGATGGCCTCATCACCAGCTGCCGCTGGGTGGTGCACAAGATGCCCTCGCACACGCGCACCGTGTGCCTCGAATTCTTCGGCAATGCCAAGGACGCAGTGCCCAGCATCGTCGAGATCAAGGACTTCATGTTCGCCGAGCAGAAGCGCTCTGGCGTGCTGCTGGCCGGCCTCGAACACCTGGACGACCGCTACCTCAAGGCGGTGGGCTACGCCACCAAGTCGAAGAAGCACGGCGGCCTGCCGAAGATGGTGCTGTTTGGCGACATCGCCGGCGACGACGCCGATGCGGTGGCCCGTGTCACCTCCGAGGTGGTGCGGATCGCCAACTCGCGCAGCGGCGAAGGCTTCATCGCCATCAGCCCCGAGGCGCGCAAGAAGTTCTGGCTCGACCGCAAGCGCACGGCCGCCATCAGCAAGCACACCAACGCCTTCAAGATCAACGAAGACGTGGTGATTCCGCTGCCGCGCATGGCCGAGTACAGCGACGGCATCGAGCGCATCAACATCGAGCTGTCGCTGCAGAACAAGCTCGCGCTCACCGACGAGCTCGAAGCCTTTCTCATGCGCGGCAACCTGCCGCTGGGCAAGACCGACGATGCGCACGAGATTCCGGCGGCCGAGCTGCTCGAAGACCGCGTGGCACAGGCCGTGGCGCTGGTGCAGGAAGTGCGTACGCTCTGGGCTGGCTGGCTGCAGAACGTCGATGCGCTGTTCCCGCAACTGCAGGACCACAGCCTGCGTGCGAGCTGGAAGACGCAGCTGCGCCAGCCGCTGCAGGAGATTTTCTCGGGCGCCGAGTTCGCGCCGATCCTGGCCGAGTGCACGGCCATCCACAAGCGAGTGCTCAAGGGCCGCGTGTGGGTCGCGCTGCACATGCACGCGGGCGACGGCAATGTGCACACCAACATCCCCGTCAACAGCGACAACTACGACATGCTGCAGACCGCGCATGCCGCGGTGGTGCGCATCATGGCGCTGGCGCGCAGCCTCGACGGCGTGATCTCGGGCGAGCACGGCATCGGCATCACCAAGCTCGAATTCCTGAGCGACGAAGAGCTGCGCCCGTTCACCGAATACAAGGCCAAGGTCGACCCCGAAGGCCGCTTCAACAAGGGCAAGCTGCTGCGCGCGCCTGCCGGCGAGGCGCAGACGCTGCACGCCGACCTGACCAACGCCTACACGCCGAGCTTCGGCCTCATGGGCCATGAGTCGCTGATCATGCAGCAGAGCGACATCGGCGCCATTGCCGACAGCGTGAAGGACTGCCTGCGCTGCGGCAAGTGCAAGCCTGTGTGCGCCACGCACGTGCCGCGTGCCAACCTGCTGTACAGCCCGCGCAACAAGATCCTCGCGACCTCGCTGCTGGTGGAGGCCTTCCTCTACGAAGAGCAGACGAGGCGCGGCATCAGCATCAAGCACTGGGAAGAGTTCGAGGACGTGGCCGACCACTGCACCGTGTGCCACAAGTGCCTCACGCCGTGCCCCGTGAAGATCGACTTCGGCGACGTGTCGATGAACATGCGCAACCTGCTGCGCAAGATGGGCCAGAAGAGCTTCCGTCCTGGCAACGCTGCTGCGATGTTCTTCCTGAACGCCACCAATCCGCAGACCATCAAGGCGGTGCGCGCGGGCATGGTGGGCATCGGCTTCAAGGCGCAGCGCATGGCCAACGACCTGCTGCGCGGCCTCGCGAAGAAACAGACGGCGGCACCGCCAGCCACGCTCGGCCCGGCGCCGATCAAGGAGCAGGTGATCCACTTCATCAACAAGAAGATGCCGGGCAACCTGCCGAAGAAAACGGCGCGTGCACTGCTCGACATCGAGGATGCCGACTACGTGCCGATCATCCGCAACCCGAAGGCGACCACCTCCGAGACAGAGGCCGTCTTCTACTTTCCGGGCTGCGGTTCGGAGCGCTTGTTCTCTCAGGTCGGCCTCGCCACGCAGGCGATGCTCTGGCATGCGGGCGTGCAAACCGTGCTGCCGCCGGGTTACCTGTGCTGCGGCTATCCGCAACGCGGCAGCGGCCAGTTCGACAAAGCCGAGAAGATGATCACGGACAACCGCGTGCTCTTCCACCGTGTGGCCAACACGCTCAACTATCTCGACATCAAGACGGTGGTGGTGAGCTGCGGTACCTGCTACGACCAGCTGCAGGGCTACCAGTTCGACAAGATCTTCCCGGGCTGCCGGATCATCGACATCCACGAGTACCTGCTCGAAAAGGGCATCACGCTTGCCGATGCGGGCGGTGGCGGCTACCTGTACCACGATCCCTGCCATTCGCCGATGAAGCTGCAGGACCCGATGAAGACCGTGAAGGCGCTGGTCGGCGACAACGTGCTCAAGAACGACCGCTGCTGCGGCGAATCGGGCACGCTGGGCGTGTCGCGGCCCGACATCTCGACGCAGATCCGCTTCCGCAAGGAAGAAGAGCTGAAGAAGGGTGAAGCCGCGCTGCGCGACTCCGGCAAGGTCGGCGCACAGGACAACGTGAAGATCCTCACCAGTTGCCCGAGCTGCCTGCAAGGCCTCTCGCGCTACGGCAACGACCTGAACAACGGCCTGCTCGAAGCCGACTACATCGTGGTCGAGATGGCCAACAAGATCCTCGGTGCCGACTGGATGCCGACCTATGTTGCCGCAGCCAATCAGGGCGGGATCGAGCGGGTGCTGGTGTGACGAGGGTACAGGGCTGCGTGCTGTGCGAGGGGCCGGGTGGCCGCCTCGTGTTCGAGGGCGCGAAGCTGCGCGTCATCCATGCGGAAGAGGCCGGCTTTCCGGCTTTCTATCGCGTGGTGTGGCGTGACCATGCGGCGGAGTTTTCCGACCTTGATGCCGCAAATCGCACGCTGTGCATGGAAGCAGTGGCGGTCGTCGAGCAGTGCCTGCGCGAGCACCTGAAGCCAACGAAAATCAATCTCGCCGCGCTTGGCAACATGGTGGCGCATCTGCACTGGCACGTGATCGCGCGCTTCGCAGACGACAGCCATTTCCCGGGCTCGGTGTGGGCGCCGGTGCAGCGCGAACGCAATGCGGCGCAGGAAGCGGATATCGCCGCGCGCCTGCCAGCCCTCGAGGCTGCGATGATCGAACGCTTGGGCAACAGGAGTTTCTGATGGCAGGCTTGAAACCGGGCGCACCGACGCCGCAATCGATCACCGTGCACGGCCAGTCGCGCGTGCTCGAAGTGGGCTTCTCCGATGGCGCGACCTTTCGAATCCCTTTCGAGCTGATGCGCATCTACTCGCCGTCGGCCGAGGTGCAGGGCCACGGCCCGGGCCAGGAAATCCTGCAGACGGGCAAGCGCGAGGTCGAACTCGTCGACCTCGAAGCGGTCGGCAACTACGCCGTGCAGCCGACCTTCAGCGACGGCCACAACACGGGCATCTACTCGTGGGACCTGCTCTACGAACTGGGCGAGAAGCAGGCCGAGCTGTGGGCCACCTACGAGCGCCGCCTGCTCGAGGCTGGCGTCGACCGCGACACGCCGATGATCGACAAGAGCGGCCACGCCTGCGGCAGCCATTGAGCGCGCGAATTCGCCTGAAAATCCGCGCCGCGCTATTGAAAAGATAGCCCTACCCCCAGGAAGGGCGGGACGAAAAAAGCAACAAATGCCCGCCGTGCGCGCGGGGTCGTCGGCTTGATGTGAAGGCTTCCGGCCTAACATCGGTTGCATGAGTACCACACACTTCGGCTTCGAAACAGTCGACGAAAGCGAGAAGGCCCGCCGCGTTCGCGGTGTCTTCGATTCAGTTGCCTCGCGCTACGACGTCATGAACGACCTGATGTCGGCCGGCCTGCACCGCGCCTGGAAGGCGTACACCGTGATGGTCGCGAACGTGGGCGAAGGCTCGCGCGTGCTCGACATCGCGGGCGGCACCGGCGACCTCGCGCTGGCCTTCGCAAAGAAGGTCGGCGCCAGCGGGCAAGTGGTTCACACCGACATCAACGAGGCCATGCTGCGCACTGGTCGCGACCGCCTGCTCGATGCCGGCGTGGTGCTGCCCACCATGGTCTGCGACGCCGAGAAGCTGCCTTTTCCTGACAACCACTTCGACGTTGTCACGGTGGCCTTCGGCCTGCGCAACATGACGCACAAGGACATCGCGCTCAAGGAAATGAACCGCGTGATCAAGCCGCGCGGCAAGTTGCTGGTGCTCGAATTCTCGAAGGTCGCGAAGCCGCTCGCAAAGGCCTACGACTGGTACTCCTTCAACGTGCTGCCCCGCCTGGGCAAGCTCGTGGCCGGCGACGACGCGAGCTATCGCTATCTCGCCGAATCGATCCGGATGCACCCCTCGCAAGAGGAGCTCAAGACCCTCATGAAAGAGGGCGGTTTCGGACATGTGGACTATCACAACATGACGGGTGGCATCGCCGCCCTGCATGTTGGAATCAAGTGTTGAAAGTGTTGATCAAGCGAATCTTTCGCTCAAGAGGAGACGACATGAAAAGTTTGGGTTCTTTGTTTTTGGCAGCTGCATTGGTGCTGGTCAGTGTCCAGGCCGAGGCTGCCCGCATGGGCGGTGGCAAGTCGGTGGGGCGCCAGTCGTCCAACGTGACGCAGCGCGAGTCCGCATCGCCCAGCGCGCCTTCGCAGCAGAGTGCGACCAACGCGGCGGCGGCGAAGCCCGCAACGCCCGCACCCGCCGCCGCTGCACCGAAACGTCCGTGGGGCGCGATGCTCGGCGGTCTGGCCGCTGGCCTTGGCCTCGCATGGCTCGCAAGCTCGCTCGGCCTCGGTGCCGGCTTCGGCAACATCCTGCTGATCGGCCTGCTCGTGCTGGCCGGCGTGGTGGTGTGGCGCATGATCAAGTCGCGCTCGCAACCTGCCGGCAATCGCCAGGGCGGCTTCGCGTTCCAGGGCGCAGGCGGCAGCCCCGCCAATGCCAGCGCACCGGTGCAGTACAGCCCGGCCAACGTGGGTAACGACGCCTCGGCACGTCCGTGGGAGCGCAATGCAGCGGCCTTCGACGCCACGCCTGCAAACGAAGCCCCTCACGGCAGCAGCCTCTCGGCAGCGGGCGCCGCGGCCGGTGGCAGCATGATCGGCTCGGCACTCGCCGGTTCGCAGTCCTGGGGCATTCCCGCGGGCTTCGACATCGACGGCTTCCTCGGCGCAGCCAAGCGCAACTTCGTGACGCTGCAGGACGCATGGGACCGCGCCGACGTGTCGATGCTGCGTTCGATGATGACCGACGGCATGGTCGACGAGATCCGTGCCCAGCTGGCCGACCGGGCCAGCCACACCGGCGGTGCCTCGAACAAGACCGAAGTCGTGATGCTCGACGCCAAGCTGCTGGGCATCGAAGAGCTGCCCGACGCCTACATGGCCAGCGTGGAGTTCTCCGGCATGATTCGCGAAGACGCCTCGGCCGGCCCGGGTCCGTTCCGCGAAGTGTGGAACATGACCAAGCCGACCAGCGGCAACAGCGGCTGGCTGGTGGCTGGCGTGCAAGCACTGCAGTAAATAAAGGCTCGCTCCCAGGCTTCGCGCACTTCGTGTCGCTTCTCCTGCCCCCTGCCGGGGGCAACACCAGCAGCCCGGCAAAGCCGGTTCTGCGGTGTTTCTGGAAAAGGGCATGCGGTCTATGAGTCGCGGGGCGCTACAGTGACGGGATAATGGGGACATGGCCACACCATCGTCCCCATTTTCTTTTCTCGGCGACCTCTTCAACCGCATCGGCGAGCGCCTGCAGCCGCCGGACTGGGCCGTTCACGAGATCCAGCACCGCGCGGTCCTGTTCCTGAACCATGTGCTGCAGCAGGAGCCCGAGGCCCAGCAGCGGCTGCTGCGCCAGCAGGGGCGGGTGGTGCGCTTCCAGTGGCGCTTCGTGACCATGGAGCTGGTGGCCACGCCGGCCGGATTGCTCGACCTGGCCCCTGCCGGTTCGGTGCCCGAGCTCACGCTCACCGTCACCGACGATTCCCCCTTCGACATCGCCCGCGCCACGCTGCGCGGCGACAAGCCGGCCGTGCAGATCATCGGCGACGTACAACTGGCGGCCGAGGTCAACTGGCTGGTCGACCATGTGCGCTGGGACGTCGAGGACGACCTTGCCCGTGTGATCGGCGACGTGCCTGCGCACACTCTGGGCAACGGCGTGCGGCGTGTCGTAGGCGCGCTGCGCCAGTTCGTCGGCGACCGCACGGCCAAGGCTGGCGGCTCGACGGCCGGCTCGGCGAGCACGGCCGAATGAGGCGCTTCTACCGCGGACTGTTCATCGTCTGGGTCGCGCTGCGCTACGGCCTCGACGAGCTCGTGCTCACGAGCTTCCGGAAGCCCTGGCTGCTCGTTGTGGCGCGTGTCGTTTCGATCGGGCGCAACCTCGATGCGCCGCGCGGCCAGCGGCTGCGCGAGGCGCTCGAGCGCCTCGGCCCCATCTTCGTGAAGTTCGGCCAGGTGCTGTCGACCCGGCGCGACCTGCTGCCGCCCGATATCGCCGACGAGCTGGCCTTTTTGCAGGACCGCGTGCCGCCGTTCCCGTCGGCGGTGGCCATCGCCACCATCGAACGCGCATTCCGCCGCCCGGTGGGCGACGTGTTCGTGCAGTTCGACGAAACCCCCATTGCCAGCGCGTCGATCGCGCAGGTGCATTTCGCGACCATCCGCACCAACCAGGGCGATGTGCGCGAAGTGGCGGTCAAGGTGCTGCGCCCCAACATGCGCGGCGTGATCGAGAAAGACCTGGCGCTGATGGCCATGATGGCCGGCTGGCTCGAGAACCTCTCGGCCGACGGCAAGCGCCTGAAGCCGCGCGAGGTGGTCGGCGAGTTCGACAAGTACCTGCACGACGAGCTCGACCTGGTGCGCGAGGCCGCCAACGCCGCCCAGCTGCGCCGCAACATGGCCGAGCTCGACCTGGTGCTGATCCCCGAGATGTTCTGGGACTTCTGCCATCCCGAGGTCATCGTGATGGAGCGCATGAAGGGCGTGCCCATCGCGCAGATGGACCGCCTGCGCGCGGCCGGCGTCGACATTCCCAAGCTGGCGCGCGACGGCGTCACGATCTTCTTCACGCAGGTGTTCCGCGATGGCTTTTTCCACGCCGACATGCACCCCGGCAACATCCAGGTGAGCCTGGAGCCCGAGACCTTCGGGCGCTACATCTCGCTGGACTTCGGGATCATCGGCACGCTGACCGAGTCGGACAAGGAATACCTCGCGCAGAACTTCGTGGCCTTCTTCCGGCGCGACTACAAGCGCGTGGCCGAACTGCACCTCGAAAGCGGCTGGGTGCCGGTGGGCACCCGCATCGACGAGCTGGAGGGCGCCATCCGCACCGTCTGCGAGCCGTACTTCGACCGGCCGCTGAAAGAGATTTCGCTGGGCATGGTGCTGATGCGCCTGTTCCAAACCTCGCGCCGCTTCCACGTCGAGATCCAGCCGCAGCTGGTGCTGCTGCAGAAGACGCTGCTCAACATCGAGGGCCTGGGTCGCAACATCGACCCAGAACTCGACCTCTGGGCCACAGCCAAGCCTTTCCTCGAGAAGTGGATGGTCGACCAGATCGGCCCCAAGAAGCTGCTGCAGCAGCTCAAGGCCGAGGCACCGCGATACGCCAAGCTGCTGCCCCAGCTTCCTCGATTGCTGCACGATTTCCTGGAAAATCGCCCCTCCGACAACCGCCGCGAGCTGCTCGAACTGCTGGCCGAGCAGAAGCGCACCAACCGGTTGCTCCAGACCATCGTCTACGGTGGCATAGGTTTTGTATTGGGGTTGCTCGCCATGCAACTGCTGGTGCGCGTGCGCTTGTTCTAGAGGAGTTTCCGCCGTGTTGTTGACGCTGGTCATCGTCTATCTGCTGGTCACCATCGCAATCGGCCTCTATGCCGCCAAGCGGGTGAAAAACACCACCGACTTCGCCATCGCCGGGCGGCACCTGCCGCTCTTCATGATCGTTACGACCACCTTTGCCACGTGGTTCGGCTCCGAAACGGTGCTCGGCATCCCGGCCAAGTTCATCGAGGGCGGGCTCAACGGCGTGGTCGAGGACCCGTTCGGCGCGGGCACCTGCCTGATCCTGGTGGGCCTGTTCTTCGCGGGCAAGCTCTACCGCATGACACTGCTGACCATCAGCGACTACTACCGCGAGCGCTACGGCCGTACTGTGGAGGTGGCCTGCTCGCTGATCATCATGCTGAGCTACCTGGGCTGGGTGTCGGCGCAGGTCACGGCGCTGGGGCTGGTGTTCAACCTGCTGTCGGGCGACGCCATCAGCATTCCGGTGGGCATGGTGATCGGGGTGGTCTCGATCCTGGCCTACACGCTGTTCGGCGGCATGTGGTCGGTGGCGGTGACCGACTTCATGCAGATGATCATCCTGGTGGCTGGCCTGGCCGTCATCGCGGTGTTCGCGGGCAACATGGCCGGCGGCGCCGACAAGGTGGTGGCCTTTGCCGTGAGCAAGGACCTCTTCAAGTTCTGGCCCGAGCCGAGCTGGCACGACATGGTGTTCTTCTTCGCGGCTGCCATCACCATGATGCTTGGCTCGATTCCGCAGCAGGACGTGTTCCAGCGCGTGATGTCGGCCAACAGCGTCAAGGCGGCCCAGCGCGGCCCGGTGATCGGCGGCCTGGCGTACATCCTGTTTGCCTTCGTGCCGATGTTCCTGGTGGCCAGCGCGCTGCTGATCATGCCGGAGCAGACCGCCACGCTGCTGAAGGAAGATCCGCAGAAGGTGCTGCCCACGCTGGTGCTGCAAAAGATGCCGTTCGTGATGCAGGTGCTGTTTTTTGGTGCGCTGCTGTCGGCCATCAAGTCGACCGCCTCGGCCACCTTGCTGGCGCCCAGCGTCACTTTCACCGAGAACATCTGGCGCCAGTTCCGCCCGGCCGGCACGGACCGCCAGAACCTCATGACGATGCGCATCACGGTGCTGCTGTTCAGCGCCGCCGTGCTGGCCTACGCCATTCGCATGCAGGGCACCCCGATCTACGAACTGGTGTCGGGTGCCTATCAGGTGCCGCTGGTGGGGGCCTTCGTGCCGCTGGTGTGCGGCCTGTACTGGCGCCGCGCCAGCACCCAGGGGGCAGTCGCTTCGATCGTCCTGGGCATCGGCGTGTGGCTGCTGTTTCTTTGGATGCCCTGGGGCAGCGCGTTCCCGGCCCAGCTGGCGGGCGTGCTGTGCTCGTTCGTGGGCATGGTGGCCGGCTCGCTGCTGCCGCAATGGTTGGCGAACACTCACACGCCGCACCGCCCGCTGGCCACCGAGCCAGCCTGAAGCCCGGGCTCGGCGGTCGGGCTGGGCGCCCTTTGGCAGGGGCGCCCCTATAATCGAGGGCTTTGCGAGCGGCAGCTGCGCCGCTTTTTGACCTCATTTCCCATGCCCATCTACGCCTACAAGTGCAGCGCCTGCGGCTTTGCCAAAGACGCCCTGCAAAAGATGTCCGACGCGCCCCTGACGGTGTGTCCGGCGTGCGGTGCGAGCGCATTCGAAAAGCAGGTCACGGCCGCCGGCTTCCAGCTCAAGGGCTCGGGCTGGTACGTGACCGATTTCCGTGAGGGCGGCGGCAAGAAGGCCGAGCCTGCCACGGCGCCCGTGTCGAGTGACGGTGCCAAGTCCACCGAATCTTCCTCTTCCGCCGCCACGCCGAGCCCCGCTCCGGCGCCCGCGGCACCGGCCCCAGCGCCGGCTGCTGCCGCCAAGAGCGGCGACTGATCGATCACCATGCTCGCCCTGCGCAAATGGTTGCTGTCCGGCCTGCTGGTCATCGTGCCGCTGGTCATCACGCTCGGCGTGCTGAACTGGATCATCGGCACGCTCGACCAGACGCTGTGGCTGCTGCCTGAGCAATGGCAGGTCTGGCTTAGCGACCACAAGGTGCGTGGCCTGGGCGTGTTGCTCACGCTGGCGATCCTGCTGGTGGTGGGTGCCACCGCCAGCAACTTCGTCGGCAAGCGCCTGCTCGGCTGGGGCGACGCCGTGGTGCGCCGCATTCCGGTGGTGCGCTCGATCTATTCCAGCGTCAAGCAGGTGTCGGACACGCTGTTCTCCGAGAACGGCAATGCCTTTCGCACTGCGGTGCTGGTGCAATGGCCGCGCGAAGGCGTGTGGACCATCGCCTTCGTCACCGGCGCGCCCGGCAATGAAGTCGCTGAACACCTCGGCGAAGAGGAATTCCTCAGCGTCTACGTGCCGACCACGCCCAACCCCACGGGCGGCTACTTCGTGATGCTCAAGCGCAGCGACTGCATCGAACTGAAGATGAGCGTGGACGAAGCGCTCAAGTACATCGTCTCGATGGGGGTGGTCGTTCCAGGCGGCCCCACCACGGTGGCGGTGAAATCTTCCAACTCATAAAAAACGAACGCGCCGACAAGGCGCCGGAATGGATTCCTATGGCCATGCGTACTCACTATTGCGGTCTCGTGACCGAAGCCCTGCTGGGCCAAACCGTCACCCTGTGCGGCTGGGTCAACCGTCGCCGCGACCACGGCGGCGTGATCTTCATCGACGTGCGTGACCGCGAAGGCTACGTGCAGGTGGTGTGCGACCCCGATCGCGCCTCCACCTTCGCCGTGGCCGAGAACCTGCGCAACGAGTTCTGCGTGCAGATCACGGGCCTCGTGCGCGCGCGCCCCGAAGGCACGACCAACGACCAGCTCAAGAGCGGCAAGATCGAAGTGCTGTGCCACGAACTGAAGGTGCTGAACCCCTCGGTCACGCCCCCGTTCCTGCTGGACGACGACAACCTGTCGGAAACCACCCGCCTCACGCACCGCGTGCTCGACCTGCGCCGCCCGGCCATGCAGCGCAACATGATGCTGCGCTACAAGGTGACGATGGAAACGCGCAAGTTCCTCGATGCCAACGGCTTCATCGACATCGAGACGCCGATGCTCGGCAAGTCCACGCCCGAAGGCGCGCGCGACTACCTCGTGCCCAGCCGCGTGCACGACGGCAGCTTCTTCGCGCTGCCGCAGTCGCCCCAGCTGTTCAAGCAGCTGTTGATGGTGGCCGGCTACGACCGCTACTACCAGATCGTGAAGTGCTTCCGCGACGAAGACCTGCGCGCCGACCGCCAGCCCGAATTCACGCAGATCGACATCGAGACCTCGTTCCTCGCCGAAGAGGAAATCCGCGAGATGTTCGAAGGCATGATCCGCAACGTGTTCCGCAACGCCGCGGGCATCGACCTGCCGGTGTTCCCGACCATGACGTATGCCGACGCAATGTTCAAGTACGGCTCGGACAAGCCCGACCTGCGCGTGAAGCTCGAATTCACCGAGCTGACCGAGCTGATGAAGCGCGTCGAGTTCAAGGTGTTCTCGAATGCCGCCACCATGACCGGTGGCCGCGTGGTGGCGCTGCGCGTGCCCGGCGGCGGTGCCGAGGGCGGCCTGTCGCGCGGCGAAATCGATGCGTACCAGGAGTTCGTCAAGATCTACGGTGCCAAGGGCCTGGCCTACATCAAGGTCAACGACGCACAAGCCGGCCGAGAAGGCCTGCAGAGCCCGATCGTGAAGAACCTCGACGACAGCACGTTGGCCGAGATCATCGCCCGCACGGGTGCGCGCAATGGCGACATCCTGTTCTTCGGCGCCGACAAGGAAAAGGTCGTCAACGACGCCATCGGCGCGTTGCGCGTCAAGATCGGCCACAGCGCCTTCGGCAAGAAGGCGGGCCTCTTCGACGACCGCTGGGCACCGCTGTGGGTGGTGGACTTCCCGATGTTCGAGTTCGACGAGGAAGGCCAGCGCTGGAGCGCCGTGCACCATCCGTTCACCGCGCCGAAGGACGGCCATGAAGACCTCATGGACACCGCTCCCGAGAAGTGCATTGCCAAGGCCTATGACATGGTGCTCAACGGCATCGAAATGGGCGGCGGCTCGGTGCGTATCCACCGCGAGGAAGTGCAGAGCAAGGTGTTCCGCGCGCTGAAGATCAGCGCCGAAGACGCACAGCTGAAGTTCGGCTTCCTGCTGGACGCGCTGCAGTACGGCGCGCCGCCGCACGGCGGCATTGCCATCGGCCTGGACCGCCTCGTCATGCTCATGACCGGCGCCGAGTCGATCCGCGACGTGATCGCCTTCCCCAAGACCCAGCGCGCGCAAGACCTGCTGACGCAGGCGCCGAGCCCGGTCGACGAGAAGCAACTGCGCGAGCTGCACATCAAGCTGCGCAACACGCCTCAAGCTGCCTGATGCTCTGAGGTTCCCATGACGGCCAGCCCTCGACCCTGGAAGATCCCGGAGTCGGTGCTGGTCGTGATCCACACGCCGGCGCTCGATGTGCTGCTTATCCGGCGTGCGGATGCCGAGACCGACTTCTGGCAATCGGTCACGGGCAGCAAGGACGCGGCCGATGAGCCGCTCGCGCTCACCGCGGCGCGCGAGGTGGCCGAGGAAACCGGCATCCAGTGCGGCGAAGGCACGGCGCTGGCCTCGCAACTGGTCGACTGGCAGCTACGCAACGTCTACGAGATCTACCCCCGCTGGCGCGCCCGCTACGCGCCCGGTATCACCCACAACACCGAGCACCTGTTCGGCCTGTGCGTGCCCGAACGCATCACGCCCACGCTCGATCCGCGCGAGCACACCGACTGGCGCTGGCTGCCGTACCACGAAGCGGCGGATGCCTGCTTTTCCCCATCGAATGCCGAAGCCATTCTGTTGCTGCCAGAATTTGCGCGATGAACCAGCCGGCAGCAGCAGTAGCAGCAACGCAGAACCTCCGGGTCGCGACCTACAACATCCACAAGGGTGTTCAAGGCATCGGACCCGCACGGCGGCTTGAAATCCACAACCTCGGCCACGCCATCGAGCAGCTCGACGCCGACATCGTCTGCCTGCAGGAAGTGCGCAAGATGAACCGGCAGGCGGCCGCCCGTTTCGCGCGCTGGCCCGAGTTGCCGCAGGCCGATTTCCTCGCGCCCGAGGGCTACACAGCCGTCTACGAGACCAATGCCGTCACGCGCCACGGCGAGCACGGCAATGCGCTGCTCACGCGCTGGCCGGTGCTGCGAATCAACCATCAGGACATTTCCGACCACCGTTTCGAACAGCGCGGGCTGCTGCACGTGGTGATCGACGTGGAGGGCCGGCGGGTGCACACCATCGTGGTGCACCTCGGGCTCATCAAGGGCAGCCGGGTTCGGCAGATTGCCCGTCTGCGCGAGTTCATCGACCGCGAGGTGCCGCCCGACGAGGCCGTTGTGGTGGCCGGCGACTTCAACGACTGGGGTGCGCGCATGCGCTACGCCATGAACGCCATGGGCCTGCGCGACACCAGCGACCTGCGCGGTCCGCGCACGCTCACTTACCCCTCGCGCCTGCCGGTGGCGCAGCTCGACTTCGTCTACGGACGCAGGCTGGAGCCGCTGGCCTGCACGGTGCCGCGCGGCCCGATCTGGGCTCGCATGTCCGACCACCTGCCGCTGGTGGCCGATTTCACGCTCCTCAATTGATAGCATTGCTCCAAGAAGGGACGGGCGTTGCGGGCCCGAATGTCTGGAGCCATTCACTGGTACGATCCCCGCCATGCTGAGGAAAACCGACGTCGACCCGCGCCCCGATCGAAACGACGATGACGAGGGTACGCCCGTCTCCGTGAAGATCCGTGAGCGCCTCACCGCGGCGCGCAAGCGCTTCAACGCCAACGACAACATCGCCGAGTTCATCGAGCCCGGCGAACTGGAGGCCTTGCTCGACGAGGTCGAGGTCAAGATGAAGGGCGTGCTCCAGAGCCTGGTCATCGACGTCGAGAATGACCACAACACCGACAACACAGCACGGCGCGTCGCCAAGATGTACCTGAACGAGGTGTTCCGCGGCCGCTACGTGGCGCCGCCCTCGCTCACCGAGTTTCCCAACGCCGAGCATCTGAACGAGCTGATGATCGTCGGGCCGATCACCGTGCGCAGCGCCTGCTCGCATCACTTCTGCCCGATCATCGGCAAGCTCTGGATCGGCGTGATGCCCAACGAGCACACCAACGTGATCGGCCTGTCGAAGTACGCGCGCCTGGCCGAGTGGGTCATGGGCCGTCCCCAGATCCAGGAAGAAGCCGTGGTGCAGCTGGCCGACCTGATCCAGGAAAAGACGCAGCCCGACGGCCTCGCGCTGGTCATGGAAGCCGAGCATTTCTGCATGGCCTGGCGCGGCGTGAAGGAAATGGACAGCAAGATGATCAACTCCGTGATGCGCGGCGTGTTCCTCAAAGACCCGAGCCTGCGCCGCGAATTCCTCTCCCTCCTGCCAAGAAAGAGCTGAGCCATGCTGGTCCGACTTCTCTACGCCAGCCGCGCCGTCGACACCAGCCCCGAGGCCATCGAGGCGATCCTTGCGCAATCGCGCACGCACAACACGACCTGCGGCATCACCGGCATCCTCTGCTACGGTGCCGGCACCTTCCTGCAAGCCATCGAGGGTGGCCGCATGGCCATCAGCGAGCTCTACGGCCACATCCAGCGCGATGCGCGCCACAAGGACGTGGTGCTGCTGCACTACGAAGAGATTTCCGAGCGCCGCTTCGGCGGCTGGACGATGGGACAGGTCAACCTGTCGAAGCTCAACGCATCGACGCTGCTGAAGTACTCCGAAAAGCCCGAGCTCAACCCGTACGCGGTGTCGGGCAAGGTTTCGCTGGCGCTGCTCGAAGAGCTGATGGCCACCGCCGCCATCGTCGGCCGTCACTAGTCCGGCAGGGGTGCCGCTCTCCGCATTCGCGCTGATCCTGCTCGCCGGGATCGTTCACGCAGGCTGGAACATCGCCGCCAAGAAGGCGAACGGTGATGCGCGCTTCAGCTTCCAGACCAGCGTGTTCAACATGCTCATCTGGGCGCCCGTGGGCATCACGCTGGGCTGGAACGTGGTGCCCGGCTGGGGCGTGACGGAGTGGGGCTTCGTCGTGCTCAGCGGCGTGCTGCACATCTTCTATTTCATCGTGCTGCTGCGCGGCTATCGCAAGTCGGACCTCACGGTGGTCTACCCGCTCGCGCGCGGTTCGGGGCCGCTGCTGTCGTCGCTGGTGGCGGTGCTTTTCCTGGGCGAGAAGATCAGCCTGGTTGGCGTGGCAGGCATCGCTGGCGTGGTGGGCGGCGTGTTCCTCGTTGCCGGCGGGCCCAAGCTGTGGCGCAAGGCGCATGACCCGGCACAGCGCGAGCGCGTGCACAAGGGCATCCGCTACGGCGTGCTGACCGGTGGCTTCATCGCGGCGTACACCGTGACCGACAGCTACGCGGTCAAGTTCCTCGCGATGTCGCCGATCCTGCTCGACTACTTCGGCAATCTCGTGCGCATGGTGCTGCTGGCGCCTGTCGCGCTGAAGGACCGTGCGACCACCGCGCGCATGTGGCGCGAGCAGTGGAAGTACGCGCTACTGGTGGCGGCGGTCAGCCCGGTGTCGTATGTGCTGGTGCTGTACGCGGTGCAGCAGGCGCCGATCTCGCACGTCGCGCCGGCGCGCGAGGTGTCGATGCTGTTTGCCGCGTTGATCGGCGGCCACCTGCTGCGCGAAGGCGACCGGCTGCTGCGGCTGCTCGGCGCGCTGCTCATCGCCGCCGGGGTGGTGGCGCTCGCGATGGGCTGAGGCGATGGTGCTGTTCGGCTGCGACTTCTCCAGCGCGCCGACGGCACGCAAGCCGATCGTGATTGCTGTCGGAGAACTGGCCGGTGCCGACCGCGTCAGGCTGACCAGCCTGCAGCGCTTCGCGACGCTCCAGGCGTGGGGCGAATGGCTGTGCGCCACGCCGTCCTGGACCGGTGGTTTCGACTTTCCCTTCAGCCTGCCGCGCGAACTCGTCGAGCATCTGCGATGGCCGCTGCAGTGGAAGCCGCTGATGGCCCACTACGCCAGCCTGAGCCGTGCCGAAATCCGCGAGACCTTCGCTGCGTTCTGCGCGGCGCGCCCGGTCGGCGGCAAGTTCGCGCACCGTGCGACGGACGGGCCGGCGGGCTCCAGCCCCTCGATGAAGTGGGTCAACCCGCCAGTGGCCTACATGCTTCATGCGGGCGTGCCGCGCCTGCTGGCGGCCGGTGCGCGCATTCCAGGCCTGCACGCAGGCAGCGGTGCCGACCGTATTGCGCTGGAGGCCTACCCCGGCCTGCTGGCGCGCGAGCTGATCGGGCGCCGCAGCTACAAGAGCGACGACCTGCAGAAGCAGACACCCGAGCGGCACGCCGCACGCGCCGACCTGCTGGCCGCGCTCGAGGCCGGGACAACCCGCCTCGGCCTGCGGCTCTCCATCACCAAGCCGCAGCGCGCCGAACTGCTGGCCGATGCCCGTGGCGACGACATCGACGCAGTGCTGTGCCTCCTGCAGGCGGCCTGGGGCCTGCAGCGCGCCGACAGCCCCGGTCCGGGCCACGGCCTGCCGGAAAGCGTCGACCCGCTTGAAGGATGGATCGTCAGCGCCTGAGCCTTGTTGTCCTACACCGCTTCGGGCTTCCGTCGGCATTCGCCGTCACCGGCCGGGGCCTAGATTGAAATCAGTGGGTCATTCCGGCCCACGGATTTCACTACCCCGAACAGGAAGGAAGCGACATGAACAAGGACCAAGTGGCAGGCCGCGTCGAGGAAGCCAAGGGCAAACTGAAGGAAGTCACCGGCAAGGTCGTCGGCAACGAAAAACTCGAGGGCGAGGGCATTGCCGACCAGGCCGCCGGCAAGGTGCAGAAGACCTACGGCGACGTCAAGGAAAAGGCCAAGGACGCGATCAAGTCGGGCGCCGACAAGTTGTGACCGAACAGGGCGGCGGGCACACCCCGCAGCCCTTTTCCATCTCCGTGAGTGACTGGAGGATTCCCATGAACAAATCGAATCAATACATCGCCATGCCGCATTCGCGCGCGTGGCTTGCCGTGCTCGTGGCCGGCGCAGCGCTGACGCTGGCCGCCTGCGACAAATCCGACAACCGCACCGCGGGCGAGAAGCTCGACAGCGCGGTGGCAAAGACCGAGCAGGCCGCCGATACCGCGGCCGCCAAGACCGGCCAGGCTGTCAAGGACGCCACGGCCAAGGTCGAGTCGTCCAGCACCACTGCTGAGGTGAAGGAAGGCATGGCCAATGCCAAGGAAGCGGCCAAGGATGCCGGCGCGGCGATGAGCGCGACGGTGAACGATGCCGCCATCACGGCTTCCGTGTCCGCGGGCCTGGCCAAGGATCCGGACCTGAGCGCGATCAAGATCAACGTCGACACCAAGGCCGGCGCGGTGAGCCTGAAGGGCCCGGCACCCACGGCGGCAGCCAAGGCGCGTGCCGAAGAGATCGCCAAGGGCGTGCAGGGCGTGACGTCGGTGAGCAACCAGCTCGAAGTGAAGGGCTGATTGATCGCCCTGGCGAGCTTTACTTGTTCACCCATGAAAAAGCCCGGTTCTACCGGGCTTTTTCATGGGCGGGGCACGCAGCCCCTGATTGGTTCAGTTCAGTGACCGAGCCAGTCCTTCAGCTCGTCGGCATGCTCTTCCTCGTCCGAGAGGATGTCTTCGAGCATGCGGCGCGTGGTCGGGTCCTTGTCGCCGATCAGCGCGATCATCTGGCGGTACGACTCCACTGCGATGCGCTCCGCGATCAGGTTGGCGCGCACCATCGATTGCAGGTCGGTCGACTCGTCGTAAGCCGCGTGGCTGCGTTCCAGCAGGTGCGATGGCGCGAAGTCGGGTTCGCCGCCGAGCTGCACGATGCGCTCGGCAATGCGGTCGGCATGGCCCGACTCTTCGTTGGCATGCACCAGGAACTCGTCGGCGATGGCGGGCGATTCGACGCCGTTGGCGGTGAAGTAGTGGCGCTTGTAGCGCAGCACGCAGACCAGCTCGGTGGCCAGCGCGTCGTTCAGCAACTGGACGACGTCGTCGCGCCAGGGGCCGTAGCTGGGGGTGACGGCGCCGTCGTCGAGGCTCTTGCGCGCGGCATCGAGGCCGCCCTGGTCGAGCACCAGGTGCTTGTGTCCGTTGGTCTTGGAGGAAACATCGGCTTTCATGGAGGGTCCTTTCGTGGGGGGCTTGGGGTCTTCTGCATCAACGTGTTGACCAGGTCAGCCACGTCGGATGTCTTCAGTACCGCCGCCAGCACGGCCGTGGCCGACAGCAGTCGCCATGGCCTGACGAGCACCAGCACCGCGCCGGTGGCCGCGGCGGCCGCCATCAGCTTGGCCGGCTCCTTGCGCGCGTAGTGCTTGAGCAGCGGACGCGCCAGCTGGCCGACCGCATGCGCGGGGTGCCGGCGCCACCAGCGTTCCACCACGCTGCGGCCCACACCGAGCCACACGTTGTTTCTCGTTCCTCCTCCTTCTCTTCTTCCTCTTTCTCCTCGCGGGTTGCGCGGGTGCTGGTCATGCGGCGGCGCAGCAGCCGAGGCTTCGTGCTGCGCGTATTCCAGATCGTCGTTGTCGGGTGCGTCAGCGCCGTCGTTCAGCTGCCGCACAAGCGCGCGGCGCGAGAGGGCCAGGCGCTGCTGCGGGGTGAGGAGATGACGTTCAGCGCTGGCCATGGCGGGCTCCGGTGTCGCGCAAGGCCTGCAGGTCGGCGTCGAGCTGCGAGCGCAGGTCGTCGAAACCGTGGCCCGGCACGGGCCGTGTCGCATACCACGCACAGATGGCCGCGATCACCACGGCCACGGCCGGCACGGCCACCAGCACCCAGTGAAAGCTGCCGTGCATCACGCCGAGCAGCACGGCCACGCCTATGAGCCCGAGGGCCAGCGTGGCGCTGGCCACCGCCAGCAAGGCCGCGACGAGCCGGGCGACGAGGCCGCGCCCCGCCTGCGCGGATTCCTGGCGGACGAGGGCGGCGTAGTTGGCGAGATGTTCAGCAACGAGATCCGGATGCCCGAGCACCGTGGAAAAAATCGGATGAAGCATGGTGCCGGGAACCGGTGCAGCGACGGAAATTCAGCGGCGAATCAATAGTCGTCCCGGCTGCGGCGGCTGGCCAGCACGATGAGTGCCGTGATGGCTGCGCCGGCGGCTGCAGCCAGCAGCACGGAGCGCACAGGCTGGTCGGAGATGTAGCGGCCGGTGACGTCGGCAGCCTGTTCGATGCGGCGCTGCGCACGTGCGCTGGTGGTGGACGCGGCGTCCAGGCCGCGCTGAACGGCTTGCTGCACGCGGGCTGCGAGCTGCTCGACACCCGGTTCGGCATCGCGTTGCAGGTCGCGGACCTTTTCACCCGCCGCATTCACCGCGTTCTGTGCGTAGGCGCGGGTGGTTTCGACCGCTTCACGCGCGGTCTGGCGCACGTCGTCGGCGAGTTGCGAGGGAGTCTTGGTCGTCGTGTTCATGTGAGGTCCTTTCCGGAAAAATGAAATGCGCAAGCCTGTTGATCGTAACGACGCTACTTGCGTCGAAGCAAGCCGGCAAGGAAGCTCGCAATCGCGAGGATCGCGAAGATCACGAAAAGGATCTTGGCAATGCCCACCGCGCTGGCGGCGATGCCGCCGAACCCGAACAGGGCCGCGATCAGGGCGATGACCAGAAACACCACGGCGTAATGCAGCATGTGGAACTCCTTCGAGGCTTGCCTCGTCGTTATGAAAAACCATCGCATCCGCAACCTCGCGCAGAGGCTTCGGATGGCATGGGTGCAACCTTAAGTGGGGGCATGCCCCCGACCTGTCAGCGGCCAGGGGCGGGGTGCGTAGGAGATGGCCGAGTCGCTCTGCGCCCGCGCGTGCAGAAGTGCCGCTCCTGCAGGCAGCTCAGGCCGGCTTGACGACGGGGAGCATGGCGCTCAGTCGGGTGCCCTTGCCCGGCGTCGAGGAGACCGTGAGCTTGCCGCGCGCCGCCTCCACCCGGTGCCGCATGCCCGCGAGGCCATGCGTCGACGGGCGCATGCGCTGCGTGTCGAAGCCCTTGCCGTTGTCGGCCACTTCCACGATGACGTGGTTGTCGTAGTTCTTCAGCACGATGGTGGCTTCGCTGGCCTCGGCGTACTTGCTGATGTTGGTGAGGCTTTCCTGGACCATGCGATAGATGGTGAGCTGGCGCGACTCGTCCATGGTCACCGGCTCCAGCGCCATCTCGATCTGCAGGCCCGAGCGTTCCCCGAACTCGCGCCCCAGGATCTCCAGCGAGGCGACCAGCCCCAGGTTGGAGAGCGACGATGGCCGCAGGTCTTCGATGATGCGGCGCTTGAGCGCGATGCCGCTGTTGAGCAGGTCGGTCAGGTGCTGCAGCCGCTGGATCGCGTCGGGCGAGTCCGCCAGCCGCGACTTCAGCCGCGCCACGTCCAGCTTGGCGGCGGTGAGCAGAGAGCCCAGCTCGTCGTGCAGCTCGCGCGCGAGATAGCCGCGCTCGGTCTCGCGCACGTCCTGCAGGTGGGTGGCCAGTTCGGCCAGCGAGGCGGTGCGCTCGCGTACTTCGTCTTCCAGCGCATTGCGCTCGCGCTGCAGGGCCTCCTGCTGGCGCTCGCCGATGGAGTGCAGCGCATGCGTCTGGCGCAGGTACAGGAAGAAGGCGAACAGCGCGGCCAGCGCCACGATGGCAGTGCCGATGCGCGCCAGCTGCAGCGAGCGCAGCACCTGCTCCTGGCTCTGGTGCAGGGTGACGTTGCTGATCTTCACCAGCTCGCCCGCCGTCGCGCGGATGGAGTCCATCTCCTCGCGGCCCACGTCGGTCGTGATGACGAACTTCCAGGCATCTTCCTTGCCGTCCTGGCGCAGCCGCACGCTCATGTCCATCTCGGCCACCTTGCGCAGCACGTGCTTCGACAGCTCGGCCAGCTGGGTGAGTTCGGCCGGACGGCCGGCGTACAGCCGGCGAAGGGTCGCGAGCTGGCCGTCGACCTGCTTGACCGCGTCGTCATAGGGTTTTCGGTAGTTCGCCTCGCCGGTCAGCAGGTAGCCTCTCTGGCCGGTCTCGGCATCCAGCATGTTCTGCAGGATCTGGTTGAGCGCGCCCCGCATCTGCTGCGCCTCGTCGATGTCGGCGAGGGCGCGGCTCGACTGCCGGTAGCCGGCCTCGTTGATGCCGACGAGGGCCAGCGCAGCCAGCGCCGCGAGCAGCAGGCTCACGGCCATTCTTGGAGGGGCTAACCAGTGCATGAAACTTTCGAGGCTGCGTACTACGCAAGTTCGTGAATAATTGATAACAATCAGGGACCCGGTATGTTGCGACCCGCATGTCCGCAACACAACGAAGAAAGTAACAGATGATCAAAATCGGAATTGTGGACGACCACGCCATCGTGCGATCGGGCCTCCGGCAGTTCTTCTCCGAGCACGTGGACCTGCGCGTGGCGGGTGAAGCAGCCAGCGGCCGAGAGGCAATCGAGCTGGTGCGCACCACGGAGCTGGACGTTCTGGTCATGGACCTTTCGATGCCCGGTCAAAGCGGTATCGATGCGCTCGCCATGATCCGCGCCAAGGCGCCGGACGTGGGCATCCTCATATTGAGCGGATACCCCGAAGAGCACTACGCGATGAACCTGATCCGCCAAGGCGCGAGCGGCTACCTCAACAAGGAGTGCGATCCCATCGAGATCGTCAACGCCATCCGCACCATCTCGCTGGGCCGTCGCTACATCACGCCCGCCGTGGCTGAACTGCTGGCCCGCCAGCTCGACCGCAAGGACGACGCCGCGCCGCACGAGCAGCTCTCGGAGCGCGAGTTCCAGGTGTTCCTGAAGCTCGCCAAGGGCGAGACCGCCGGAGACATCGCCAAGACGCTGTCGCTGTCGGTGAAGACGGTGAGCACCTACCGCACGCGCCTGATGGAGAAGATGAACCTCTCCTCCAACAGCGATCTCACCTACTACGCGCTGAAGAACAAGCTGATCGACTGAGATCGGCCAGGGAGCGGAAAGAGTGGGGAGGGGGCCCAACGCGGCTTCTTCCTCAACCCGCCTCGGGAGCCCCGGGCGCGGGGTGCAAGGCCTTGGCCTGCACGATGCAGAAGTCGACCAGCGCGTCGATTTCGTTCGACTTGTCGAACACCGCGTCGACCCCGAACTCGGCGCAGCGCCGCCGGATGTCGGGCGTCGCATAGTTGCTGAGCACCACCACCTTCTGCAGCGGCTTGCGCGACTGGCAGGCCTGGAGCACGCCCAGACCGCTGCCCTGCTTGAGAAAGAGATCGACGATGACGAGGTCCCACTCGCCATCGTGGCCGAGCAGCCACGCGCGTGCGCCGCTTTCGGTTTCGGCAAAGCCGACGACCGTGGTGGAGGTGAGTTCTTCCAGCGTGCCAATGAGGTTTTCACGGATCGTGAGGTTGTCTTCGACGACGTAGGTCTGCAATCTGGAATCCATGCCGAACCGCGCTTCCTCTGAGGATGGCAGACGCATTTGCAGCGCCTCGCTGGTGCAAATGCCTGCCAGCATGGACTTTGAGGCGTTGCGGCGGCAGATCATGCAAGCTTCGGCGCGTGGCTCTTGTAGGCGAGGTCCGACGCGTGCATCCGTCGAAGCCTGCAAGGTGCATTCGTAGGCAATGCCTCACGGTTTCTGCGGCCCATCGCCGACCCGGGCGGCGCGATCATTCGAGTTACAAGGACCCATGGCAACGAACGCAACGAACATCCTGCGCAACCGACCGCTCTGGCAGAAGCTGGTGGCCGGCGTCGTGCTGCTGTTCGCGGCGCTGGTCGTCGGGCTTGCCTTCTTTCCCTGGGACATGCTGCGCGAGCCGGTCAACCGCTATGTCAGCGAGAAGACCGGGCGCAAGTTCGAGATCACGCGCCGGCTCGACGTGGGCCTTGGCTGGCGACAGGCCACGGTCAAGTTCGACGGCATCGAGTTCGCCAACCCCTCGTGGGCGCGCGACCCTTATCTGGTCAAGGCGGATCGCGCCGAGTTCGACATCCGCATCTGGCCGCTGATCGCCAGCAAGATCGTCATTCCGCGGCTCGCGCTCTTCTCGCCCACGCTGGGCCTGCAGGTGGAGGCGGACGGGCGCCGCACCTGGGCGCTCGGCAAGGACACCTCCGATGGCGGCACCGTGCCCAGCATCGGCCTGATGCAGGTCGACACGGGCGCGGTCGACTTCCTGGCCAAGCACCTTGGGGTCGACCTGCACGCCGACCTGAGCTACGACAGCAGCCGCGGCGAGATGCCGCTCAGCTACCGCATCAAGGGCCGCTACAAGGGGCAGCCGCTGACCGCCAGCGGACGCACCGGCAACGTGCTGCAGATCAACGCCGCGGGTGCGCCGCCGTTTCCGATGGAGATCAACGCAGCTGCCGGGCAGACCCAGCTGAAGGCTGCCGGCACGGTGGCCGAGCTGTCGGGGCTCGATGGCATCGACGCCAAGTTCGAAATCAAGGGCCAGACGCTGGGCGCCCTGTTCCCGCTGCTGGGCATCGCGCTGCCGCAGACCTCGCCCTATGCCCTGAGCGGCAGCCTGGGCAAGCGCGGCAAGCTGTGGCAAGCCACCGGCCTCAAGGGCAGGCTGGGCCTGTCCGACATCGCCGGCGACATGCGCTTCGACCAGGCCGGCCAGCTGCCACATCTGGCGGGCGACCTGCGCTCGCGCGTGATGGACATGGACGACCTCGGCCCGCTGATCGGCCTGCCGCCCACGGCGCGCACTGCCGCCACCGTGGAAGGAGTGGCTCCGCCGCCGACCATCACCCAGGTCAAGCGCCCTGGCGGCAAGGTGCTGCCCACGGCGCCGCTCGACTTCGAACGCCTGCGCGCCATGAACGCCGACGTGAAATACACGGCAGACCGCATCCGGAATGTGCGCGACGTTCCGCTGGACAGCGGCAGCGTGCAGGTCAAGCTGGCCAACGGCGTGCTCACGCTCGACCCGCTCGACCTGGGTGTGGCCGGCGGCAAACTGAGCGGTGCGATCCGCATCGACGCCTCGAAGAACCCGGCGGACATCCGCGCCTCGCTCGACGTGCGGGCGATGCAGTTGGCCCGCCTGTTCCCCAAGCTCGAGACCACGGGCAACAGCGTGGGCCGTCTGGACGGGCGCATCAACCTGTCGGGCTCGGGCAGCACCGTGGCCAACTGGCTGGGAGGCGCGTCGGGCGACGTGGCGGTCATTTCGGGGCGCGGCCAGTTCGGCAACCTGCTGCCGGTGTTCGCGACGCTGGTGGGCGGCGACATCATCAAGTTCATGCTGCGCGGCGACCGCAACGTCGAGCTGCGCTGCGCGGCTCTGGCCTTCGACGTGAACAAGGGGCTGATGACCGGGCGCACGCTCGTGGTGGACACGACCAACGCCGTGTTCATTGCCACCGGCCAGGCCAACCTGGCGACCGAGGGGCTCGATTTCGTGGTCCGACCAGAGCCCAAGAGCAAGAGCATCCTGTCGATTCGTACGCCGCTGGTGGTGAGCGGCACCTTCGGCGATCCGAAGGGCGGCGTGGAGGTCGTTCCCCTGGCGGGGCGCGGGCTGGCTGCGCTGGCGCTGGGCGCCATCAATCCGCTGCTGGCGCTGGCCGCGACCATCGAGCCCGGCCCGGGCGTGGATTCCGATTGCAAGGGCGTGCTGGCGCAGGCCAACAAGCCCACGGCCGGGGCGGCCGCCAACGGCGCTGCCCGCGCTAAAGGGGCAAAGCAGCCTTAGAGGGGAAGGGCGGGGCGCTGCGCGCAGACGCTGCAGTGCGGGTCGCGCGCCACGCGCAGCGTGTCGAAAGAGGTGCTGCGCCCGTCGAACATCAACAGCTTGCCCGCCAGCGACGGGCCGATGCCGGCCAGCAGCTTCAGCGCCTCGCTGGCCTGCAGCGTACCGATGGTTCCGACCACGGGGCCGAACACTCCGAGCACCGCACAGCGCGTCTCCTCGAAATCCGCCTCGGGCGGGAACAGGCAGGCATAGCAGGGTGAGGCGGCGTCGCGGGTGTCGTACACACTCAGCTGGCCATCGAAACGGATTGCCGCGCCCGCCACCAGCGGCTTGGCGTGAGCCACGCAGGCGCGGTTGACGGCCTGTCGGGTGGCGAAGTTGTCGCAACAGTCGACCACCACGTCGGCCTGCGCGACCAGGCGCGACAGCAGCGCCTCGTCGGCGCGCAGGGCGTGGGTTTCGATGGCGATGTCGGGGTTGATGTCGCGCATGGCCTGCGCGGCGGATTCGACCTTGGCGAGGCCCACACGCGCGTGGGTGTGGGCGACCTGGCGCTGGAGATTGGTGAGATCGACCTCGTCGTCGTCGACCAGCACGATGTGGCCGACCCCCGCTGCCGCAAGGTACAGGGCCACCGGCGAACCCAGTCCGCCGGCGCCTATGACGAGAACCCGTCCCGCACTGACGCGCTCCTGCCCGTCGATGCCGAATTCCTCGAGAAGGATGTGGCGCGAATAGCGCAGCAGCTGGCTATCTTCCATGCGCCACCGGCTCTCAGTTCTCTTTCTTCTCTTCCTTGTTGTCGACGATGATCTGCGTCTTGCTGACCAGCACCGGCTGGCCCTTCAGGCGGTTGAGCGCCTGCACCAGCGGGAAGTCCTTGTCGGTGCCGAACTCGGGTACCTTGCGGTCCTGCGGCGGCTTCTTGGCTTCTTCCTCGAGGCGCTTGCGTGCTTCGTCGCGGGCCTTTTCGCGCTCCGGGTCCTTGACTTCGGGGCCCTGGCCGCTGGCCAGGTGCTTCTCGAGGTCGGCCTCGCGCATGCGCAGGGCGGCAAACGGGCTGCCTTCGGCGCTTTCGTCGATCAGCACGTTGGGCACGATGCCCTTGGCCTGGATCGAGGTGCCGCTCGGCGTGTAGTAGCGCGCCGTGGTGATCTTCAGGCCGGTGTCGGGGCCGAGCGGGCGCACCGTCTGCACCGAGCCCTTGCCGAATGTCTGGCTGCCCATGATGGTCGCGCGCTTGTGGTCTTGCAGAGCACCGGCCACGATCTCGCTGGCCGAGGCCGAGCCTTCGTTCACCAGCACCACCAGCGGCACGCTCTTGAGCGCGGCCGGCAGGCTGCGCAGCGGGTCGCTGCCCGAACGGCGCTGGTAGAACTCCGGCGCAGCCTTGTAGACCGACTTGCTTTCGGCCAGCTGGCCGTCGGTGGTGACCACCGTGACATTCTCGGGCAGGAAGGCCGACGACACCGCCACCGCCGCGTCGAGCAGGCCGCCCGGGTCGTTGCGCAGGTCGAGCACCAGGCCCTTGAGGTTCGGGTCTTCCTTGTACAGGTCGTCGATCTTCTTGACGAAGTCGTCGACGGTGCGCTCCTGGAACTGCGACAGGCGGATCCAGCCATAGCCGGGTTCCATCATCTTGCCGCGGACCGACTGCGTGCGGATTTCTTCGCGCGTGATCGTCACCGGGAAGGTGCGGCTCTCGTCCTTGCGGAAGATGGTCAGCAGCACCTTGGTGTTGGCTTCGCCACGCATGCGCTTGACCGCCTCGTTCAGCGACAGGCCGCGCACGGCGGTGTCGTCGATCTTGGTGATCAGGTCATTGGGCTTCAGGCCGGCGCGGAAAGCAGGGGAGCCTTCGATGGGCGAGACGACCTTGATGAGGCCGTCTTCCTGCGAAATCTCGATGCCCACGCCGACGAAGCGGCCGGTGGTGCCTTCCCTGAATTCCTTGAAGGACTTCTTGTCGAAGTACTGGGAATGCGGGTCGAGGCCGGCAACCATGCCCGAAATGGCGTCGGAGATGAGCTTTTTCTCGTCGACCGGCTCGACATAGTCGCTCTTGACCATGCCGAAGACGGCAGCGAGCTGCTGCAATTCCTCGAGCGGCAGTGGCGCAAGCGAACCGCGTGCGACTGTCTGCAACGAGACGGTGGTCAGGACGCCTGCTACGGCGCCGGCGGCGACCCAGCCGGTGATCTTCAGTTTCTGGCCCATCATGAGTGGTTGTCCTTGTCGGCGGCTGTCGAATCAATATACACAGCTTGGAAGCAATTTGTTTGCCGGGGTTCCACGGATGGAGCGCCGGGCAGGGGCTTTCAGGGCGGTCTTTACCGGTCTTTTCAGCCCTTGCCTTGCGATGCCACCGCTGCGGCTGCCTTTTCGGCGGCTGCGGCATCGCCGAGATAGTAGTGGCGCAGGGGCTTGAGGTCGTCGTCGAGCTCGTAGACCAGCGGAATGCCGTTCGGGATGTTCAGGCCGACGATGGCGTCGTCGGAGATGCCGTCGAGGTACTTCACCAGCGCCCGGATCGAGTTGCCGTGGGCCGCCACGACCAGGCGGCGACCGGTGCGGATGGCAGGCGCCATCGACTCGTTCCAGAAGGGCAGCACGCGCGCCACCGTGTCTTTCAGGCACTCGGTCAGCGGAATCTGTTCGGGCGCCAGCTTGGCGTAGCGCACGTCGCTGCGCTCGCTGCGCGGGTCGTCGGCTTCCAGCGGCGGGGGCGGGGTGCCGTAGCTGCGGCGCCAGACCAGCACCTGCTCGTCGCCGTATTTCTTGGCGGTTTCGGCCTTGTTCAGGCCTTGCAGGCCGCCGTAGTGGCGCTCGTTCAGGCGCCAGGAATGGACCACGGGCAGCCAGGTGCGGTCGAGTTCGTCGAGCGTGTGCCACAGGGTGCGGGTGGCGCGCTTGAGCACGCTCGTGTAGGCGACGTCGAAGTCGTAACCTTCGGCCTTGAGCAGCCGGCCGGCCTGCTTGGCCTGCTCCACGCCGGTCTCGGTCAGGTCCACGTCGGTCCATCCGGTGAAGCGGTTTTCGAGATTCCAGGTGGATTCGCCGTGACGGATCAATACCAGTTTGTGCATGTGGGAGGCCTTTGGCTGCGCTTGCGAAACCTCGCATTCTAAAATCCCCGGTTTGCCATTCAAGGAACCCCCGTGAAATTGATCGAATTCGTCACCGCGAACTGGATGCTGATCCTGATCGCGCTCAGCTCGGGAGCCATGCTGGCCTGGCCGCTGGTGCGGGGGGCGGGCGGCGGAACGCTCACGGCGCAGGGTGCCGTGCAGCTCATCAACCGCGAGCGCGCGGTGCTTGTCGACGTGCGCGAGGCGGAAGAATTCGCCACCGGCCACATGATCGGCGCCAAGAACATTCCCCTGAACCAGCTCGAGGAAAAGCTCACCGGCGCGGTCAAGAACAAGACCGTGCCGCTGCTGCTGGTATGCGCCACCGGCGCCCGCGCCCAGCGCGCCGTGGCCATGGCCAAGAAGCTGGGCTACGAGCAGGCCCAAGCCGTGGCCGGCGGGCTGAAAGCCTGGAAAGACGCTAACCTGCCCGTTGAAAAGGCCTGAAATCTCCCCGAGATAGAGCGTATGCAAGCAGTCAAGATGTACACCACCGCCGTTTGCCCCTACTGCACGCGTGCGAAGCAAATCCTGAAGTCCAAGGGCGTCGAGCAGATCGAAGAGATCCGCATCGACACCGACCCCCAGGCCCGCAACACCATGATGGAAATCACCCAGCGCCGCACGGTGCCGCAGATCTTCATCGGCGACACCCACGTGGGTGGCTGCGACGACCTGATGGCCCTCGACAGCCGCGGCGGCCTCGTGCCCCTGCTGCAGAGCGCCTGAAACACAAAGCAACCGGCGTCACGGAAGTGGCGCGGTCGCCGGGCGATAATCGTTCGCTCATCCATCTGCAGCCCGCTGCGGGAACCTCTCCCCGGCGGGCATTGTTTTGATCCTCGAAAGTTCAGCCATGGCCGACCAGCAAGCCCAAGATCCCGTTTTCCAGATCCAGCGCGTCTACCTCAAGGACCTGTCGCTCGAACAACCCAATTCGCCCGCGATCCTGCTGGAGCAGGAGCAGCCCACCGTCGACATCCAGCTCGGCGTGGACGCCCAGCCCGTGACCGACGGCATCTTCGAGATCACCGTGTCGGCCACCGTGCAGACCAAGATCGGCGACAAGACCGTGTTCCTGGTCGAAGCCAAGCAGGCCGGCATCTTCGAAATCCGCCACCTGCCGGAAGAGCAGATGGGCGCCATCCTGGGCATCGCCTGCCCGCAGATCGTCTACCCGTACCTGCGCGGCAACGTGGCCGACGTGATCCAGCGCGGCGGCTTCCCGCCCGTGCACTTGGCTGAAATCAACTTCCAGGCGATGTACGAGCAGCAGCAGGCGCAGGCCGCCGGCCAGGCTGCGCCGACCCTGGCGCAGTAAACAGCGCCCAACGCCCTCGATGTCGCCAACGCCGATGAAGATCTGCGTTCATGGCGCCGGTGCCTGGGGCACGGCAGTCGCTGTCAACGCGGCGGCTCGCCACGAGGTCACGCTCTGGGCGCGCGATGCCGCCCAGGCCGACGCCATGTCGGCCGCGCGTGAAAACACCCGCTACCTGCCCGGGCTGGCACTGCCGGCCTCGCTCGCCGTGCGCGCGGGCGACATCGGCCAGGCGCAGGCCGGCGCCGACCTCGTCATCGTGGCCACCCCCATGGCTGCCCTGCGTGAACAGCTCATTGCACTGCGTGGCACTACTGCGGCGGTGGCGTGGCTGTGCAAGGGCGTTGAGCCCGCACTTGACGCCTCACCCGCATCCTTCGGCCTGCTCGCCCACGAAATATGGATGCAGGTTGCTCCTGATTTGAGAGCGGGCGTGCTCAGCGGCCCCAGCTTCGCGCAGGAGGTCGCCGAAGGGCGCCCGACCGCGCTGGTGGCCGCCAGCCCGCATGCCGCCGTGCGCGACACGCTGGTCGACGCCTTCCACGGCCCCGCGCTGCGCGTCTACGCCAACGAGGACATCGTGGGCGTGGAAGTGGGCGGCGCGGTGAAGAACGTGCTGGCCATCGCCACCGGCCTGTGCGACGGCCTCGCGCTCGGGCTCAACGCCCGTGCGGCGCTCATCACCCGGGGCCTCGCAGAAATGACGCGCTTCGGCCTCGCGCTGGGCGCCCGCGCCGAAACCTTCATGGGCCTTTCGGGCCTGGGCGACCTGGTGCTGACCTCCACCGGAGACCTGTCGCGCAACCGCAAGGTCGGCCTGCTGCTGGCCCAGGGCCGCACGCTGGCGCAGGCCGTCGATTCGCTGGGCCACGTGGCCGAAGGCGTGTACTGCGCCCGCACCGTGGTGCAGCGCGCGCGTGGCCTCGGCATCGAGATGCCGATCGCCGAAGGCGTGGTCGCGCTGCTCGATGGCCGCGTGAGCCCGCAAGACGCGGTGGCCGCCCTGACCGGCCGCGACCCGGTGCCGGAATCCGTGCCGCCCGGCGCTGCGGCTTCTCCTCGCCATTCCTCTTAATAAAAAAACGCAGAGACAAAGAGCCATGAGCCTTCGCTTTGATTTTTCAGCGTCGGCCGTGGCCGCGCTGGCCCTGTCCGATGCCACCCGCGCATTGCAGGAAGACGTCGCCGACGGCGACCTCACCGCGTCGCTGGTCGACCCGGCCCGCACTGCCCGCGCCCGCGTGCTGGCGCGCGAATCCGCCGTCGTGTGCGGCGCACCCTGGGTCGAGGCCACGCTGCGGCAGCTCGATCCGCAAGTGCGTATCCACTGGCTGTGTGCCGAAGGCGAACGCTGCGCGGCCGACCAGACCGTGCTCGAAATCGAAGGCGCCGCCCGCGCGCTGCTGACGGCCGAGCGCACTTCGCTCAACTTCCTGCAGTTGCTGAGCGCGGTCGCCACCAAGACCGCCCTCTACGCCGACGCCGTGCGCGGCACGCGCGCCCGCATCGTCGACACCCGCAAGACCATTCCGGGCCTGCGCCTCGCGCAGAAGTACGCGGTGCGCACCGGCGGTGGCCTGAACCACCGCATCGGCCTGTACGACGCGGTGCTCATCAAGGAAAACCATATCGCCGCAGCCGGTGGTGTGGCTGCGGCCCTGCGCGCGGTGGCGCCGGTTGCCTCGCAGGCCGCCTTCGTCGAAGTCGAGGTCGAAACGCTGACCCAGCTGCGCGAAGCGCTGGAAGCAGGCGCGCGCATGGTGCTGCTCGACAACATGGACTTGCCCACGCTGCGCGAGGCCGTGCGCATCAACGACGAAGCCGGCGAAGACCGCAAGGCCGTGCTGGAGATATCCGGTGGCGTCACACTGGACGGTCTGCGCGCACTGGCCGAAACCGGTGTAGACCGTATTTCGGTCGGCGCATTGACCAAGGATGTCAAAGCCATCGACTACTCGATGCGTTTTCTGGAAAGCTGATCCGCCCATGTCGTCTCCGGTCATCGACGTCGACTACGAGCAGCCCGCCGCAAAGGCCGGCGCCGTCTGCGACACGCGCCACGCCTGGGCCCGAGTGCCGGCCGAGCCTTCGCCCGATGAGCGCATCGCGCTGAAGGAGCGCATCCGCCGCCTGCTGCGCGAACGCAACGCGGTGATGGTGTCGCACTTCTACGTGCACCCCGACCTGCAGGACCTTGCCGAGGAAACCGGTGGCATCGTGAGCGATTCGCTCGAAATGGCGCGCTTCGGCCGCGACCACGCCGCGCAGACGCTGGTGGTGTCGGGCGTGCGCTTCATGGGCGAGACCTCGAAGATCCTCTCGCCCGAAAAGCGCGTGCTGATGCCCGACCTCGATGCGAACTGCTCGCTCGACCTGGGATGCCCGGTCGAGCAGTTCAGCGCCTTCTGCGACCAGCACCCCGACCGCACCGTGGTCGTCTACGCCAACACCAGCGCGGCCGTGAAGGCGCGCGCCGACTGGCTGGTCACCTCCAGCTGCGCGCTCGACGTGGTGAACGCGCTGCACGCGGCGGGGCAGAAGATTCTCTGGGGCCCCGACCGCCACCTGGGCGACTACATCCAGCGCCAGACCGGCGCGGACATGGTCAGCTGGAACGGCGCCTGCATCGTGCACGACGAGTTCAAGGCGCTGGAGCTCGAACTGCTCATGAAGGAGCATCCGAAGGCGAAGGTGCTGGTGCACCCCGAGTCCCCGTCTGACGTGATTGCGCTGGCAGACGCGGTGGGCTCCACCTCGGCCATCCTGAACGCGGCGCAGCGTATGGATGCCAGCGAATTCATCGTTGCCACCGACAGCGGCATGCTGCACAAGCTGCGCACGCTGAACCCCGGCAAGACCTTCATCGAGGCGCCCACGGCCGGCAACGGCGGCACCTGCAAGAGCTGCGCTCATTGCCCGTGGATGGCGATGAACGGGCTGGTCGAGCTGGCGAATGCGCTGGAAACGGGCGCGGGCGAGATCCATGTCGACCCGGCGCTGGGCCTGCGGGCGCGCGTGCCGATCGACCGGATGCTGGCGTTTACTGCCGGGCTGAAGAACGGGCAGGCGCCCGGCAGCTTGGTAGCAGGCATCGGCGCCGCCTGACCCTGTCTTGCTCCTTCCCCCTCTGGGGGAGGGAGAAAAACCTAGAAGTCCACGGTGCAGCTGTCGCCCAGCGCCTCGCGCCACACACGCACGCGGGCCAGCGAGGGCCGCAAGTCCGGCAGCGCATCCGCAATGAACACGCACAGGTTCTCCAGTGTCGGCGGATGCAGTCCGGCCACGTCGTCCAGCAGGTGATGATCGAGCTGCTCGCGCACATCTTCCAATCGCCGGCGCAGTAGCCCCAGGTCGATCACCATCCCCGTCACTGGATCGCGCTCCCCTGCAAGCCACACCTCCGCGTGGTACGTGTGGCCGTGGATACGGCGGCTGCCTTCGACTTCGATCTCGCGCTTCAGTGTGTGGGCGGCGTCGAAGAAAAAGCGTTGGCTGATGGTGAATCGCATCGTCAAAAAAAGAAACTCAGAGGAAAAAGGGCCGCAGTGTCAGCGGATCCCGGTGATCTTGTGCGTCTGCACGCTCAGGCGCCAAACCGGCTGCTTCATGCATTCGGCAATGCAAAGCTCGGTGTTCGCGACCCGGTCGGGGCCGTCCATCGGCTGCAAAAAGCGGTGCGTGAACTCGCCCGTGCGCGCCATCGTGTCGAGGTCGAACTCGGTCTGCGGCCACACCAGCTTCAGCTCCTGGCCGCGCTGCTGCACCCATGGCGCGCCGGCCTTGGGGCTGATGCACAGCCAGTCGATGCCTTCGGGCGCCTCGACCGTGCCGTTGCTCTCGACTGCGATGCGGAAGCTCCGCGCGTGCAGCGCGTCGACCAGCGCGGCGTCTACCTGCAGCAACGGCTCGCCGCCGGTCAGAACCACGAGGCGATGGTCGGCATCTACGGCTGGCCATTGCGCGGCGATGGTGTCGGCAAGCAGGTCGGCGGTCTTGAACTTGCCGCCCAGCGTGCCGTCGGTGCCCACGAAGTCGGTGTCGCAGAAACGGCAGACGGCGGAGGCTCGATCTTCCTCGCGGCCCGTCCAGAGGTTGCAGCCTGCAAAGCGACAGAACACGGCCGGCATGCCCGCCTGGCCGCCTTCGCCTTGCAGGGTGTAGAAGATTTCTTTGACGCTGTAAGTCATGAGGCCGGTGTGTCGATCTCGAGGTTGTCGATCAGCCGCGTGCTGCCCAGGCGTGCAGCAGCCAGCGCCACGAGCGGTTCACCCGCGGCCGGTGCCTGCAGGTCGGCGCGGCGCCGCAGCACAAGATAGTCCGGCTGCCAGCCGCGTTGCGTGAGCATCTGCATGGCCCGCGCTTCGATCGCGGCCAGGTCGCGCTCGCCCGCGCGCACCGCCTCGGCCATTGCCTTCAGCGCCTTCGACAGCTGCACCGCCTCGGCGCGTTCGCTTTCGCTCAGGTAGCCGTTGCGCGACGACAGCGCGAGGCCGTCGTCGGCGCGGAAGGTCTCGCTGCCCACGATCTCGATGGGCAGCGCGAACTGCCGCACCATGTGCCGGATCATCATCAGCTGCTGGTAGTCCTTCTTGCCGAACACGGCCACGCGCGGCTGCACGCACTGGAAGAGCTTCATCACCACCGTGCACACGCCGATGAAGAAGCCGGGGCGGAAATGCCCTTCGAGGATGTCGGCCAGCGCCGGGTCGGGGTGCACCTTGCAGGTCTGCGGCTCGGGGTAGAGCGCCTTCTCGTCGGGCGCGAACAGCACGTCGCAGCCGGCGGTGCGCAGCTTCTCGCAGTCGCTGTCCCAGGTGCGCGGGTAGGTGTCGAAGTCTTCGTGCGGCAGGAACTGCAGGCGGTTCACGAAGATGCTGGCCACCGTCACGTCGCCCAGTGGCTTGGCCTGCTTCACCAGGGCCAGGTGGCCGTCGTGCAGGTTGCCCATGGTGGGAACGAAGGCGGGGCGCTTGAAGGCGGCCAGGTGGTCGCGAAGTTCGGCGATGGTGTGTGCGATGTACATGAGGGTTTCCTTCCTTACCAGGCGTGGAGTCGGTCGTCGGGGAAGCTGCCGTCCTTGACGGCCTGCACGTAGGCCCTGAGGGCGGGCAGCACGCCCGGCGCGTCGGCCATGAAGTTGCGCACGAACTTCGGCATCTTCCCGAGGTTGATGCCAAGCATGTCGTGCAATACCAGCACCTGCCCGGCGGTGGCCTTGCCGGCGCCGATGCCGATGGTGGCGCAGTGATTCAGTTCGGCGGTGAGCTCGGCGGCCAGCGCGGCCGGCACCATTTCGAGCACCAGCATTGCGGCGCCCGCGTCCTGCAGCGCGTAGGCCTGCTGCTTCAGCAGCGCGCCGGCGGCGTCGCCCTTGCCCTGCACGCGGTAGCCGCCCAGTGCATGCACCGTCTGCGGCGTCAGGCCGAGGTGGGCGCACACCGGGATGCCGCGCTCGACCAGGAAGCGCACCGTGTCGGTGGTCCAGCCGCCGCCTTCGAGCTTGACCATGTGCGCGCCGGCCTGCATCAGCACCGTGGCGCTGCGCAGCGCCTGTTCGCGCGATTCCTGGTAGCTGCCGAAGGGCAGGTCGGCAATCAGCCAGGTCGTGCCCTGCACGCGGCGCAGGCCGCGCGAGACGCTGTCGGTGTGATAGCGCATGGTGTCCAGGCTCACGCCCACCGTGCTGTTCAGGCCCTGGCAGACCATGCCGAGCGAATCGCCGACCAGCAGGCAGTCGATGCCCGCGGCGTCGGCCATGGCCGCGAAGGTGGCGTCGTAGGCCGTGAGCATCGCGATCTTCTCGCCGCGCGCATGCATGTCGGCCAGGCGCGGCAGGCTCACGGGCTTGCGCGATGCAGGCGGGGAGGCCGGCGGCAGCGTGCCGTAGGGCGAAGCGGGCGGCGTGTCGGTGATTGGGGGCGTGGTGTTCGACATGGTTGGGTTTCTCCCTGCGGGCGTCGGTGGCCGGGCATCCTTGAGTGAAGAAAACGAAGCGGGTGGGGCTATCGGTCGTCCGGCGGCACCAGCACCGTGGGTGCGGTGGGCTCGGCGAGCGAAGGATAGTCGCGGCTGAAATGCAGGCCACGGCTCTCGTGGCGGGCCTGCGCGGAACGAACGATCAGCTCGGCCACCTGCACCAGGTTGCGCAGTTCGAGCAGGTCGCGCGTGACGTGGAAGTTCGCATAGAACTCCTGGATCTCGGCCTGCAGCAGCGCGATGCGATGGCTCGCGCGCTCCAGGCGCTTGTTGGTGCGCACGATGCCGACGTAGTCCCACATGAAGCGGCGCAGCTCGTCCCAGTTGTGCGAGATGACCACGGCTTCATCGGCATCGGTGACGCGGCTGTCGTCCCAGGCGGGCAGCTCGGCGAGCTCGCGCACCGGCGCCGATGCGATGGCGCTGGCCGCGGCGCGCGCGAACACCATGCACTCGACCAGCGAGTTGCTGGCCAGGCGGTTGGCGCCGTGCAGGCCGGTGCAGGCGGTCTCGCCGATGGCGTAGAGGCCCGGGATGTCGGTGCGCCCGCTCAGGTCGCTGAGCACGCCGCCACAGGTGTAGTGCGCGGCCGGCACCACGGGAATGGGCTCGCGCGTGATGTCGATGCCCAGCTCCAGGCAGCGCGCGAGGATGTTGGGAAAGTGCTCTTTCAGGAACGCGGCCGGCTGGTGCGAGATGTCGAGGTGCACGCAGTCGAGGCCATGCTTCTTCATCTCGAAGTCGATCGCGCGGGCCACCACGTCGCGCGGTGCGAGTTCGGCGCGCTCGTCGTGCTTCGGCATGAAGCGGGTTCCGTCGGGAAGCTTGAGCAGCCCGCCTTCGCCGCGCACCGCTTCGCTGATCAGGAAAGACTTTGCATGCGGGTGATACAGGCAGGTCGGGTGGAACTGGATGAACTCCATGTTCGACACCCGGCAGCCCGCGCGCCACGCGGCGGCAATGCCGTCGCCGGTGGCGGTGTCGGGGTTGGTGGTGTACAGGTACACCTTGCCCGCACCGCCGGTGGCCAGGATGGTGTGCGGCGCGCGGAAGGCCAGCACCTCGTCGGTCTCGTCGTCCAGCGCGTAGAGGCCCAGGCAGGCCGGGTCATTCAGCCCGATCTTGGGCCCGGTGATCAGGTCGACCAGCGTGTGGTGCTCGAACAGCGTGATGTTCGGCGTGCGCCGCACCCGCTCGATCAGCACCTGCTGCACTGCCGCGCCGGTGGCGTCGGTCACGTGCACGATGCGGCGCTGGCTGTGGCCGCCTTCGCGCGTCAGGTGCAGGCCGCCGTCGTCCTCGGAAAAGGGCACGCCCAGCTCGCGCAGCCAGCCGATGGCCTGGGGTGCGTGCTCGACCACGAAGCGCGTGGCCTCGGGGTCGCACAGGCCGGCGCCGGCCACCAGCGTGTCTTCCACGTGCGCATCGAAGCTGTCGCCCGCCGCCAGCACGGCCGCGATGCCGCCCTGCGCCCAGGCGCTGGAGCCGTCGTTCAGCGCGCGCTTGGTCAGCACGGCCACGCGGTGCGTGGGCGCCAGGTGCAGCGCGGCCGAGAGGCCGGCCAGGCCGCTGCCGACGATGAGGACGTCGAAGTCGCGCACGGCGGAAGTCACTGGGTATGGGGACCGGTTGGGTCAGGCTGGCGAATAAGCCAATCTGACGTAGATAGGGGCGAAGGCCTCGGCCTGCGTGATTTCGATCAGCGTTTCCTTCGCGAGCTCCAGCATCGCGATGAAGGTGACGATGAGCACGGGCGTACCGCGCGACACGTCGAACAGCTTCTCGAATTCGACGAAGCGCTGCCCCTGCAGGTGGCGCAGCACGATGCTCATGTGCTCGCGCACGTTGAGCTCTTCGCGCGAGATCTTGTGGTGCTGCACGAGCTTGGCGCGCTTCATGATGTCGGCCCACGCATCGCGCAGCTCGACCACGTCCACGTCGGGGAAGCGCGGCTTCAACGACTGCTCGATGTAGACCTGCGCCTTCCAGAAGTCGCGTCCGTACGTGGGCGTGGCGCTGAGGGCGGCGGCCTGCAGCTTGGTCTGCTCGTATTCGAGCAGGCGGCGCACGAGCTCGGCGCGCGGATCTTCGGCCTCTTCGCCGTCGGCCACCTTCTTGGGCGGCAGCAGCATGCGCGACTTGATCTCGATCAGCATCGCGGCCATCAGCAGATATTCGGCCGCGAGTTCGAGGTTGGTCTGGCGGATCTCGTCGACGTAGCTCAGGTACTGCCGCGTGAGCCCCGCCATCGGGATGTCGAGGATGTTGAAGTTCTGCTTGCGGATCAGGTAGAGCAGCAAGTCCAGCGGGCCTTCGAAGGCCTCCAGGAACACCTGCAGCGCCTCGGGCGGGATGTACAGGTCCTTCGGCATCGCGAACAGCGGCTCGCCATAGAGCCTCGCGAGCGCGACCTGGTCGACCACGTCGGGCATGTCGACCACCAGCGTGCCGTTGTCCTCGTCGCTCTTCATTGGGTCATTGCTATCGTTTCAATAGCGACCAGCGCAATGCGGACGGGAGCTTGCTGCCAAATCGGCATCGGGAAATCGGCATCGGGGAATTACTTGGCCTGGGTCTGGTAGACGTACGGCTGCATCGGTACGCGGGCTTCGCTGTACTCCTCCAGCAGGCTGCGGTCGAGGTGCTTGTCCCAGAGGAGGGCGCGGCCGGCGCGCTGTTCGGCTTCCAGCGTTGGCTTCTTTTCCTTCATCTCCTCGATGAAGTTCGTGATCTCGGAGGTGTAGTGGGGGCGGCGGAAGATGGACATAGACTGGACCTTTATGACGCGAATTTTACCGGGGACGGCATGAAGCAACGGCGAGGATGGCAGATCGGCATGGCAACAGGGTTTCTGGCGGCGGTGATGGCTCTCGTGGGATGCGACTCGAAGAACATCTCCGAGCTTGAAGAGGGCGTGTCCACAGAGGCCGACGTGCGAGCCCGTTTCGGCCAGCCCGAGAACGTCTGGGACGCCCCCGGCGGTGGCCGCGTGTTCGAGTACAACCGCCAGCCGGCGGGCCAGAAGAACTACATGATCACCATCGGTGCCGACGGCAAGATGAGCGCGCTGCGCCAGGTGCTCACGCCCGAGAACTTCGCCAAGGTGCAGCCCGGCATGATGATGGAAGACCTGCGCAAGATGCTGGGCAAGCCTGCCAAGGTCACGACCTATGCGCTCAAGCGCGAGACCGAATGGGAATGGCGCTGGGTGCAGCCGCCGAACTCGGCCATGGTCTTCACCGCCACGCTGAACGACGACCAGCGCGTGGTGCGCAGCGGCTCTTCGCCTGACCGGGGTACCGAAGCCCCGTAGCTTCCTTAGCGGCTATGCGCCATGCGACGCGCCGGGCTGGCCCGTCGTCAATTCCTCGGCAAAGCCCGAACGCACCAGCACCTCGAGCGGTTGCGGCTGCAACGACTCGATGCGCAACAATCCGTCGCGCGCCAGCACCGCCCGGTGCAGTTGCCGCAGCGCATCGACACCGGTGGCGTCGATGTAGATCAGGTGCGTGGCGTCCAGCACCACCGTCATGCCGCGCGGCGCGCGCTCGGCGGCGTTCACCGCCTCGTCGAGCTTGGCCGCCGCGCCGAAGAACAGCGCGCCGTATAGGCTGTAGGTGAGCACCGGCGGCTGCAGCGTGACCAGTTCGACGCTGAACAGCCCGTTCATGCGCCGGATGAAGAGGGCGCAGGCCAGCACGATGCCCACCTGCACCGCCACCGTCAGGTCGAACACCACGGTGAGGAAGAAGGTGCCCAGCATCAGCAGCCGGTAATGCCGGCTGAAATGCCGCAGCTGCGTGGGCGTGAACTCGCGCCATTCGCCCATGTTCAGGCCCACGAACACCAGGATGCCTGCCAGCACCGCGAGCGGCACGTGGCGCGCCAGCGGCGCGGCCAGCAGCACCACCGCCAGCAGCGTGATCGCATGCACGATGCCCGCGATCGGCGAGGTGCCGCCCGAGCGGATGTTGGTCACGGTGCGCGCGATGGTGCCGGTGGCCGGCATGCCGCCGAAGAAGGGCGTGACGATGTTCGCGATGCCCTGCGCCATCAACTCCTGGTTGGGGTCGTGGCGCGGCTGGCCGCTGAGCTGGTCGGACACGCGCGCGCACAGCAGCGACTCGATGGCGCCGAGCAGCGCGATGGTCAGCGTGGGCGTCACGAGCTGCTTCACCGTCTCCCACGAGAAATCGGGCAGCGCGAAGGCCGGCACGCCTTCGGGAATGCCGCCGAAGCGCGTGCCGATGGTTTCCACCGGCAGCTCGAAGCCCCATGACACCAGCGTGAGCGTGACCAGCGCCACGATGGGCCCCGGCATGCGCGCGCCCACCTGCACGGCGCGCGTGCGCGCCACCCGGCCAGCGACGCGCAGCACCGCGGTGCCCACCTTCGAGTCGCTGCTCAGCAGCAACGGCCACAGCAGCAGCCCGGCCACGCAGGCAATGCCGAGCCCGAAGGCATAGGGGTTGAAAGTGCTGATTTGCAGCGCCATCGCATGCAGCTGCGAGAACACGTCGGCCGGCATCTTCGCCACCGTCAGCCCGAGCAGATCTTTCAACTGCGACAGCAATATCAACACCGCGATGCCATTGGTGAAGCCCACCACGATCGACAGCGGCACGAAGCGCACCAGCCGCCCCAGCCCGAACAACCCCGCCATGAACAGCAGCACGCCCGCGCACGCGGTGGCGATCAGCAGGTTGGCTACGCCATAGCGCTCGACGATGCCGTAGACGATCACGATGAACGCCCCCGCCGGCCCGCCGATCTGCACCGCCGAGCCGCCCAGCAGCGAGATCAGGAAGCCCGCGATGATCGCCGTCCAGATGCCCGCCTCGGGCTTGAGCCCCGAGGCGATGGCAAAGGCCATGGCCAGCGGCAGCGCGACGATGCCGACCGTGGCGCCCGCGCCCAGGTCCTTGAAGAAGCGCTCGCGGTCGTATCCCGCGAGCGCGTCCATCAGGCGTGGGCGGAAGCGGGTGAGGTTCAGCGGGGAATGCATGAGTCGTTCATTGTGGACTGCCACCCGGCCGTGCAGCAGGCCGCGGACGGGTGGGTCATGCCGATGCGAACTTTCGCTCAACTTATCCGGAACAAAGGATCCCGATACATTTTTGACATTCATTGACATTTGGTCACCGAAATTACCGAGGTCCGTCCGATGCACATCCTGCTTGTCGCAAGCGCGTTCAACAGCCTGACGCAACGGGTTCTCGCCGAACTCCAGGACCGCGGCCACACCGTCGGGGTGGAGCTGGCGCTCGGCAATGACTTGGCCCTGCGCGAAGCCGTGCGGCTGCATTCGCCCCAGCTCATCGTGGCGCCGATGCTGACCACCGCCATTCCCCAGGACATCTGGACCGCCCACACCTGCCTGATCGTGCATCCCGGCCCGCCGGGCGACCGGGGGCCTTCGTCGCTCGACTGGACGCTGCAGGGCGGCTTCGAAAGCTGGGGCGTCACCGTGCTCGAGGCCGTGGCCGAAATGGATGCGGGCGATGTCTGGGCATGGTCGCCGCTGAAGGTGCCGCCGCTGGCCGGCAAGAGCGACCTCTACCGCGGCGAGGTGGCCGACGCCGCACTCGACGCGGTGCTGCTGGCGGTGGAGCGCTTCGCCTCGGGCAAGTACAAGCCCCAGAAGCAGAAGACCGCAGCCCTTGCCGCCGGCTGGCGGCCCTTCATGAAGCAGGCGCAGCGCCGCATCGACTGGGCGACCGACACGACCGAGTTTGTGCTGCGCCAGTTGCGCGCGGCCGATTCGCAGCCCGGCGTGCTCGACGAACTACTGGGCGCGCAGTGGTACCTGCACGGCGGCCATCCCGAAGACGAACTGCGCGGCAACAAGCCCGGCGAACTGATCGCCACCCGCGCCGGTGCCGTCTGCCGAGCCACCGTCGACGGCGCGGTATGGATCGCGCAACTGCGCCCCTGGCGCGAGCCCGGCTCACGGCTGCCCAGCTACAAGCTGCCGGCCGTGCAGGCGCTCGGCGAGCTGCTGCCCTTCGAAGTGCCGGAGGTGCCAGCACCGCTGCAGTTGCCGGCCGGACGCCGCACCTGGTCCGACATCCGCTACAGCGAGCATGGCGCGGTCGGCGTGCTGAACTTTTCATTCCCAGGCGGCGCGATGAGCACCGTGCAGTGCCGCCGGCTGCTGCAGGCCTATCGCTTCGCCTGCACCCGTCCGACCTCGGTGCTGGTGCTGGGCGGCCTGCGCGATTTTTTCTCCAACGGCATCCACCTCAACGTGATCGAGGCGGCCGACGACCCGGCCGAGGAGTCGTGGGCCAACATCCACGCGATGAACGACCTGGTCGAGGCGGTGCTGAGCACCACCGACCGGCTCACCGTGTCGGCGCTCGGCGGCAATGCGGCGGCTGGCGGCGTGATGCTCGCGCTGGCGGCCGACGAAGTGTGGTGCCGCGACGGCGCCGTGCTCAACCCGCACTACACGCTGATGGGCCTGCACGGCTCCGAATACTGGACTTACACCCTGCCGCGCCGCGTCGGCGCCGCCGAGGCGCAGCGTTTGACCCAATCGGCCCTGCCCGTGAGCGCCAGGCGCGCCGTCGAACTCGGCATGGCCGAGCGCGTGCTGCAGGCCGCGCCGGAAGAGTTGGGCGATGAAGTGACGCGGCTGGCCGCGCAACTGGCCGCCTCGCCGGACCTGGCCGCGCGCATCGCGAAGAAGCAGGCGGCGCGCGCGCAAGACGAAGCCGCAAAGCCGCTGCAGCAGTACCGCGATGAAGAACTGGCGCACATGCGCCGCAATTTCTTCGATGCCAGCGAGCCGCACCGCGCATTGCGGTCCGCGTTCGTGCGCAAGGAGAAGGCGCTGCACACGCCGCCGCATGTCGCCCGATTGGGGCTCGCCGCGGACTGAGCGGGCGCAGGCCGCGGCCTTCCGTCGTCAGGGTTGCGCCAGCTCCGCAAGAATCGCTTCGCGGTCCTGGTCCAGCCGTGGCGGCTGCCGCAGCACCTGCGTGCGGTGGCCACCCACGTGCACCGGGTTGCCCGCCACCGTGAGCGGCCGGCCGCTCTGCGTGCGCACCTGCACCAGCATCTCGCGCGCCTGCACCTGCGGGTCGTTCACCACCGCGGCCACGTCGTTGTAGCCGCCCGTGGGAATGTTGTGCTGCATCAGCAGCGCCTGCCAGTGCGCGCAAGTCGCCGACGCCAGGCGCTCTTCGAGCAACTGCTTCAGCACCTCGTGGTGCTGGCAGCGCCCGGGGTTGGTGGCAAAGCGCTCGTCGTCCTGCAGTGCCGGCAATTCCAGCACCGTGCACAGGCGCTGGAACAGCGCGTCGTTGCCCGCCGCGATCACGAACCAGCCGTCGGAAGCACGGAACACGTCGAAGGGCGTGATCGACGGGTGCCGCGAGCCGATGGGCCCCGGCGCGCGGCCATCGGCCTCCATGCGCGAGATCGCGTTCTCGAGCAGCGCGACCTGGCAGTCGAGCATCGCCACGTCGACCCTGTCTCCCAGGCCGGTGCGCCCGCGCTGCAGCAATGCGGCCTGCGTGCCGATGGCCGCATACAGGCCCGCGCCCAGGTCGCCGATCGAGACGCCCACGCGCGTCGGCGGCGCGCCGGGGTGGCCGGTCAGGCTCATGATTCCGCCCATCGCCTGCACCACCATGTCGTAGGCGGGGCGCCTGCTGTAAGGCCCCGTCTGTCCGAAGCCCGAGACCGAGGTGAACACCAGTTTCGGAAAGCGCGCATGCAGCGTCGGCCAGTCGTAGCCCAGCTTTTCCATCGTGCCGGGTCGGAAGTTTTCGACCAGCACGTCGGCCGTGGCCAGCAACGACTCGAAAACCGCCCGGTCGGCCGGCGCCTTCAGGTCCAGCGCAATCGACTCCTTGTTGCGGTTGACCGACATGAAGTAGGCCGAGTCGCCCTCGACGAACGGGCCGATCTGGCGGGCATCGTCGCCCAGCCCCGGCTGCTCCACCTTGATGACGCGCGCGCCCAGGTCGGCAAGCAGCAGCGTGCAGTACGGGCCCGCGAGCACGCGCGTCAGGTCGATGACGGTAAAGCCGTGCAGCGGGCCCGCCGTGGCTGCGGCTGTGGCTGCGGACGCGTTGGAAGAAGTGCCCGGCATCATTCGACGGTCGCGCCCGAGCGCTCGGTGAGTTCCTTCGATTTCGCGCCTTCGGCCGTGGCCCAACTGCGGAACTCGGCGAGCGATTTCGATGGCGCCGATTCGTTGCCCGACTTTTCCATCCGCGCCTTCACGTCGGGGTCGTTCAGTGCCGCCACGCTGGCGTCGAACAGCTTCTGCGCCATTTCAGGCGGCAGGCCGGCCGGTGCGAACAGGCCGAACCAGAAGGTGTAGTCGTAGCCCTTCACGCCGGCCTCGGCAATGCTCGGCACATCGGGAAAGAGCGGCGAGCGCTGGCCTGAGGTCACGGCCAGCACGCGCAGCTTCTGGCCCTGGGCCATCGGCAATACCGACGGCGGCGTGCCGAAGGTCAGTTGCACATCACCCGCGGCAACTGCCTGGATCGACGGGGCGCCGCCCTTGTAGGGCACATGCAGCATCGTCACGCCGGCCGCCTTTTCGAACGACAGGCCCGCAAGGTGGGTCACCACGCCGGTGCCCGACGACGAATAGGCCAGCTTGCCCGGGTTCTGCCGCGCTTCGGCAATCAGTGCCTGCACGGTCTTTGCGCTCACGTCCTTGTTGACGGCGAGCAGCATCGGGGCCGAGCTCCAGCGCGAGATGGGCACGAAGCTCTTCGCGCCGTCGTACTTCACGGCTTTGTAGAGCAGCTTGTCGCTGCCGTATAGGTTGGCGCTGCCCAGCAGCAGCGTGTAGCCGTCGGGCGCCGCGCGCGCCACCTGGTCCGACGCGATGGTGGTGCCCGCGCCGGGCTTGTTGTCGATGATCACCGGCTGCCCCAGCAGCTTGGCCATCTTGTCGCTGACGATGCGTGCCACCGTGTCGGCCCCGCCGCCGGCGGGAAAGCCCACCACCAGCGTGATCGGCCGCGCGGGGTAGCTGTCCGCCAGGGCGCCGGCCGAAGCCAGCAGCGCCGCGGCGGCGAATGAAATGGCGCGAAGTTGTTGCTTCATGTCTTTGTCTCCGGTTTCTTGTCGTATCGATGGGGAGGGCGGCGCCCGGTCAGCGGCCCTTGAAGACCGGCAGGCGCTTCTCGCGCCAGGCACGGCCGCCCTCGGCCAGGTCTTCGGAAGCGACGGTGCGCTGCACTTCGCGCTGGATCGAAGCGGCGTCGGCACTGCCGCGCGCAATCTGGTTCAGGTGCTTCTTCATGCCGAGCAGCGCCAGCGGCGCCATGCCGGCGAGCGTGGTGCGCAGGCGCAGTACTTCGGCGTCGAGCGCCTGTGCGTCGTCGACCAGTTGCGTGAGAAAGCCGCAGTCGCGCATGGCGGGACCGTCGAGCTTTTCGGCGGTCAAAAAGAGCCGCTTGGCCGTGTCCAGCCCGAGCCGCGACACATAGCGCTCCATGCCGCTCTGGTAGTAGTGCAGGCCGAGCCGGGCGGCGGGCATGAATATCTCGGCGCCGCGCACGCCCACGCGGAAGTCGCAGGCCAGCACCAGGTCGGTGGCGCCGCCGAAGACGCCGCCATGCACCGCCGCGATGGTGACGGCGCGGCAGTTTTCGAGCGCATCGACCATGTCGCCGAAGCTGCGCCCCTCGGTCTGGCTGCTGGAGGCCACCTCTGATATATCGTAGCCGCTGCAAAAGTACTTGCCCTCGGACCGGAGGACCAGCACCAGCACTTCAGGTGAGCGATTCACCGTCTCCACGAGGCGAACCAGCTCGGGCAGGTCCTCCGGCACGAGCTTGTTCGCGGCCTGCGGGCGGCGCAGCGTCAGGAAGGCGACCGGGCCTTCGATGTGGAGTGTTGGGAGCATTGATGTACCAAATGACTGAATTGATATATCTTTAAGGTTAGCTAATATCGCGATTCCCATGCAACCCGCGAAAACCCTCGACACCCCCAGCCTGCAGGACCAGATCCGTGGCCGGCTCGAAAAAGACATCCAGCAAGGCACGCTGTCGCCCGGCATGCCCATCGACGAAAAGGCGCTGGCGCTGAGCTTCAACACCTCGCGCACGCCGGTGCGCGAGGCGCTGCTGCTGCTGAGTGCGCGCGGCCTGGTCGACATCGTTCCGCGCACCGGCATCTACGTGCGCCAGCTGCGGGCGAACGAACTGGTCGCGATGATGGAAGCGCTGGGCGAGCTTGAAGGCGTGCTGGCGCGGCTGGCGGCGTTGCGCATCGGCCCGGCGTTGCGCGACGAGTTGCTGCGCGCGCTGGCCGGCACCGCCGCGCAGGCGGAGGCGAACGACGCGGAGGCCTACCAGCAGGCCAACGCCGTGCTGCACGACGTGATCTACCGTGCCAGCGGCAATCCGTTCATCGTCGAGCAGGCGCAGACGGTGCGCCTGCGCATCGCGGCTTACAGGGGGCGGATGTTCGAGAAACCCGGGCGCCTGGCCGCTTCACAGCGGGAGCACGAACGGGTGGTGGAGTGGATCCTGAAGGGCCACGCGGACAACGCCGCGGAGGCGATGCGCGACCACATCTCGGTGGGCGGCAAGGTGTTTGCCGACCTCGTGCTGAACAACAAGTTCGGCTAGCCCGGCCAGTCGCCCGGCCGGACCTGTTTTTCTTTTTCTTCTTCTCTTTCAGCGAACGCGCATGCCCGGCGTCGCGCCCGGCCACGGCTCGAGCACATGGATGCCCGGGTGGGCCTTTTCGTCGCCATGGCTCGCAGCCAGAACCATGCCTTCGCTGACGCCGAACTTCATCTTGCGCGGCGCGAGGTTGGCGACCAGCACCGTGAGCTTGCCCACGAGTTGCTTGGGCTGGTAGGCCGATGCGATGCCGCTGAACACATTGCGGGTCTTGCCCTCGCCGGCGTCAAGCGTCAGGCGCAGCAGCTTGGTCGAGCCTTCGACCTTCTCGCAGGCCACGATCTTCGCGATGCGCAGGTCGATCTTCGCGAAGTCGTCGATGGTGATGGTGGGCGCGATGGCTTCGCCGCCCGGCAGCGATTCTTCTGCCACGGCGACGGCCGGTGCGGGCTCGGGCGCGTCGAACAGCTTGTCGACCAGCTTGGCGTCGGCGCGCTGCATCAGGTGCTTGTACTCGCCGATGGCGTGGCCCGCGGGCAGTGACTGCGCCGCGTCCGTCCAGACCAGCGGCGAGATCTTCAGGAAGGCTTCGACGTTCACAGCCAGCGCCGGCAGCACCGGCTTCAGGTACAGCGTGAGCAGGCGGAAGGCCTCGATGCACACGGTGCACACGTCGTGCAGCCGCGCCTCGGCACCTTCCTTCTTGGCCAGCTCCCAGGGCTTGTTCTGGTCGACGTATTCGTTCACCTTGTCGGCCAGCGCCATCACCTCGCGCAGCGCGCGGGCGTAGTCGCGGCCGTCGTACAGAGAGTGCAGCTGCGGCGCTGCATCGCGCAGCGCGAACAGCAGCGCGTCGCCGTCGGCCGACACCTCGCCCAGCTTGCCGCCGAAGCGCTTGCCGATGAAGCCAGCGGCGCGGCTCGCGATGTTGATGTACTTGCCCACGAGGTCGCTGTTGACGCGCGCGACGAAGTCCTCGGGGTTGAAGTCGATGTCCTCGTTGCGGCCGTTGAGCTTGGCGGCGATGTAGTAGCGCAGCCATTCGGGGTCAAGCCCGATCGACAGGTACTTGAGCGGGTCGATGCCGGTGCCGCGGCTCTTGCTCATCTTCTCGCCGCTCACCGTGAGGTGGCCGTGCACGTAGACGGCGTCGGGCGCCTTGCGGCCGCTGAAGTGCAGCATCGCGGGCCAGAACAACGTGTGGAAGGTGATGATGTCCTTGCCGATGAAGTGCACCTGCTCCAGGTCGGGGTCGGCCATGTACTCGGTGTACGAGATGCCGTCGCCGCCGAGTTCGATGCAGCGCTTGTCGAGCAGGTTCTTCAGCGAAGCCAGGTAGCCCACGGGCGCATCGAGCCACACGTAGAAGTACTTGCCCGGCGCATCGGGAATCTCGATGCCGAAGTAGGGCGCGTCGCGGCTGATGTCCCAGTCGCCGAGGCCGCCCTTGCCTTCGTCGTCCTTGTAGAGCCATTCGCGGATCTTGTTCTGCACCTCGGGCTGCACGTGGCCCGCGGCGGCGGTCCATTCCTTCAGGTAGGCCTCGCAGCGTGGGTCGGAGAGCTTGAAGAAGAAGTGCTCCGAGCTGCGCAGTTCGGGCTTTGCACCGGACAGGGCCGAGTAGGGGTTGATCAGCTCGGTGGGCGCGTACACGGCGCCGCACACCTCGCAGTTGTCGCCGTACTGGTCCTTCGAATGGCAGTTGGGGCACTCGCCCTTGATGAAGCGGTCGGCCAGGAACATGCCCTTTGCGGGGTCGTAGAACTGCTCGACGCTCTTGGTGGCAATCAGGCCGTTGGCGCGCAGGTCGCGGTAGATGTCCTGCGCCAGCTGGTGGTTCTCGGGCGCATCGGTCGAGTGCCAGTTGTCGAAGGAGATGTAGTAGCCGTCGAGATACGGCTTGCGGCCCGCGGCGATCTCGGCCACGAAGGCCTGCGGCGTCACGCCGGCCTTGTCGGCCGCGATGGTGATGGCCGCGCCGTGCGCGTCGTCGGCGCACACGAAGTTGACGTCGGCGCCATTCATTCGCTGGTTCCGCACCCAGATGTCGGCCTGGATGTACTCCATCATGTGGCCGATATGGAACTTGCCGTTGGCATACGGCAGGGCGGTGGTGACGAAGAGCTTGCGCGGGGCGGACATCGGGAAGGGCGCTTTCGGGAGTGGCTGGCTGGACTGACTGACGGGAACCGGGCATTTTAGGTGGCGGCGTCCCGGGAGGTGTTCGATGGCAGCATCGACCCCATGACGCATGCCATCGATCTCGCCGCCTACATCGCCGGATTCACCGGTTCGCCCCTGGCGCCATGGGCTGCCTCGCTGCCCTGGGAACTGCCGCCGCGCGCCCCTGAAATCGTGCGCCGGTTACTGGCCGGGCTGCCCGCCGGCGACTACGTCGTCGAGGGCGAAGTCGCCGTTCACCGCAGCGCCCGCGTCGAGCCGGGCGCGGTGCTCAAGGGCCCGTTGATCCTCGGGGCGGACTGTTTCGTGGCCGCCGGCGCCTACCTGCGCGGCGGCAACTGGGTCGACGCCCGCTGCACCATCGGGCCGGGCGTGGAGCTGAAATCGTCCTTCGTTTTCGAGGGCACGGCGCTCGCGCACTTCAACTTCGTCGGCGACTCGGTGATCGGCGCGGGCGTCAACATGGAAGCCGGCAGCATCATCTGCAACCACCGCAACGAGCGTTCCGACAAGCAGATCCTCGTGCGAAGCGGCGAGGGCGGCTCGCTGCAGGGCACGGGCTGCGACAAGTTCGGTGCGCTCGTCGGAGATGGGGCGCGCATCGGCGCCAATGCGGTGATCGCGCCCGGTGCCCTGCTTGTGCCGGGCCGCGTCGTGGACCGCATGACGCTGGTGGACGAGGAATTGCCCGGCCGATAAAGTCGAGGCGACAAACAGGGAGGAAGAAGACCATGTCTGACGATCGCTTTGCCCCACCGACCGCGGAAGTGCTGATGCCTGTCGTCGCGCCGCAAGTGCCAGATGCCATACGCAAGAAGATCCGTCTTGCCTGGGGCGCCGGCCTGGTTTCGGCGGCGGTGACGCTCATCTTCGTTCTGATCGCGGTTTCGGGGACGAGCCTGCTCGGCTTCGGTCTCGCGCAACTGCTGGACGTCGCGGTGATCCTGGGGCTGTCCTTCGGGATCTACAGGAAGAGCCGTGTTTGCGCGGTACTGATGCTGCTCTACTTCATCTATTCCAAGTTCCTGATGATGCGCATCGGCGGTATCAGCGGTGGCAACGTGTTCACTTCGCTGCTCTTCCTCTATTTCTACGTACAGGGCGTCATCGGCACCTTCGAGTACCACAAACACCTCAAGCAGAAGGTGCCTTGAGCGTGGGGGCGCTCGGCACTGTCTCGCGCGCGACGTATGCTCCAGCCCCCGATACAGAAAGCGAGACGCAGCCGATGACCACCCCCTCCATTCCCGCAACCCTGATCCCCGGCGACGGCATCGGCCCCGAAATCGTCGACGCCACGCTGGCCGCGCTCGATGCACTGAAGGCACCCTTCACCTGGGACACGCAGATCGCCGGCCTGGGCGGCGTCAAGGCGTCGGGCGATCCGCTGCCGCAAGCCACGCTGGACAGCATCCGCCGCACCCGCCTGGCCCTGAAGGGCCCGCTCGAAACCCCTTCGGGCGGTGGCTACCGCTCGTCGAACGTGCGGCTGCGCGAGGAATTCCAGCTGTACGCCAACCTGCGCCCCGCGCGCACCATCATCCCCGGCGGCCGCTTCGACAAGATCGACCTGGTCGTCGTGCGCGAGAACCTCGAAGGCCTCTACATCGGCCACGAGCACTACGTGCCTATCGACGGAGACCCGCATGCCGTGGCCATGGCCACCGGCATCAACACCCGCCAGGGCAGCCGCCGCCTGCTCGAATACGCCTTCGAGACGGCAGTGGCCACGGGCCGCAAGAAGGTCACGATCGTGCACAAGGCCAACATCATGAAGGCGCTCACGGGCATCTTCCTGGAGACCGGCCTGGACCTCTACGAGAAGAAGTACAAGGGCAAGTTCGAGCTCGACACGGTCATCATCGACGCCTGCGCGATGAAGCTGGTGCTCAACCCCTGGCAATTCGACATGCTGGTCACCACCAACCTGTTCGGCGACATCCTGTCCGACCTCGTGGCGGGCCTGGTCGGCGGCCTGGGCATGGCGCCCGGCGCCAACATCGGCGCAGACGCCGCGATCTTCGAGGCGGTGCACGGCTCCGCGCCCGACATTGCCGGCAAGGGCATCGCCAACCCCACCGCACTGCTGCTGGCCGCCGCGCTGATGCTCGACCACGTGAAGCTGCCCGAACTGGCCACGCGCCTGCGCACGGCCATCGACGAAACGCTGAACATCGACAAGGTGCGTACGGGCGACCTCGGCGGCACGGCGGGCACGGTGGCGTTCACGAAGGCGTTGGTCAGCCGCATCAACGGCGGTTGACCGGAGCGGGGCTCGCGGGCGCTTCATGAGAAGGCTTCTGCTGCTCCTGGGGGCGCTGCTGTTCGCAGGCTTCGCTGCGGCCGACCCGCGCTTCACCGTGGTGAAGGTCGACCTGCGTACCGAGCGGCTCGAACTGTTCCTGCGCGACGACGCGGGCGTGCCGTTCAAGCGTTTCGACCGGCTCGATGCCTGGCTGAAGGAGCGTCACCGCCAACTGGGCTTCGCGGTAAACGCCGGCATGTACCACGAGGACTTTTCCCCGGTCGGCCTGCTGGTGCGCAATGGCCGCGAAGAGGCACCGCTCAACCTGGCCGACGGTGCCGGCAATTTCTTCCTCAAGCCCAACGGCGTATTCCTTGTGTCGGACATGGGGCCGCGCGTGGTCGAGTCGTCGGAATACCCGGCGCTGGCGCAGGGCGTACGCCTCGCCACGCAGTCGGGCCCGCTGCTGCTGCGCCGCGGCGTCGTGCACCCGGCTTTCATTCCCCATTCCGATTCGCGCAAGATCCGCAACGGCGTCGGTGTGATCGGTCACACGGCGATCTTCGTCATCAGCGAGACGCCGGTGAATTTCTACGAGTTCGCGCTCTACTTCCGCGATGTGCTCCACTGCCGGGACGCGTTGTATCTCGACGGCACGGTTTCGGCACTGCATTCGACGGCGCTGCACAGAAGCGATTTCGTGCGGGAGCTGGGGCCTATCCTTGGCGTCGCGTCGCCCTGAGTGCGGCGCTTGCCTGCCTTCTGCGTTTCATCATCGATCCCCGAGCCATGTCCACCACACCGCTGCCCGTTCTGTCCCTTCTCGAAACCCGTGTCCTCGGCGTGCTGGCCGAAAAGCAGCGCACCGTGCCCGACAGCTATCCGCTCACGCTCAATTCCCTGCTGTCGGGCTGCAACCAGAAGACCAGCCGAAACCCCGTGCTCGAACTCGCCGAGTCGCAGGTGCAGGCCGCCATCGACAGCCTGAAGGGCTACAGCCTCGTCGCGGAAACCAGCGGCGGGCGCGCCTTCCGCTACGAGCACAACATCGACCGCGTGCTGCGCATCCCGTCGCAGTCGGTCATCCTGCTCACCGTGCTGATGCTGCGCGGGCCGCAGACGGCGGGCGAATTGCGCATCGCCTGCGACCGCATGCACAACTTCGCCGACATCTCGTCGGTCGAAGGTTTTCTGAATGAACTCGCTGAACGACAGGCCGGTGCGCTGGTGGTGAAGCTGGCGCGCCTGCCCGGTGCGCGCGAGAGCCGCTGGGCGCATCTGCTGAGCGGTGCGCCGGCGGAAGAGGTGGCTGGGCCCTCCGATGTGCCTTATGCCGCGCACGATGTGTCGCTGGGCGAGGTCGCGGCGCTGAAGGCCAATGTGGCGCGGCTCGAAGCCGAGGTGGCGTCGCTGAAGGCGCTGCTGGGGCGCGTGTGTTCCGAGCTGGGGATTTCCGAAGAGGGTTGATCGCACCACTTCACGCGGGCTTCACGCGGCCCGCACATTCGGTGTCTAACTTCGGCCCCCATTGCACACATCAATGGAGCACCGGCCATGGACAACGGACCCATCGGACAAACCGCAGCGTGGCGCGACCACATGCCCTTCGACGACATCACCCGGCGCGCGCTTGCGTGTCTTGCCCTCCTGGCGGGCGTCGCGAGCCTCTACGCGTTTTTCTGGTGGGCCGCGTCAGCCACCGGCTTCTTCTTTTTCGAGGGCTATCGCCATACCTGGGAGGGCCTGGGCACGGCACTCGCGTTCCGGGACATGGACACGGCGTACTACCTGCTCAGCTGGGTCTTCTCTGTGTTCGGCGGGCTGTTGGGCTGGGCCGCGCTGATCGGGTTTGCCGTGACGCACCGGCGTGGCTGGGATGCGGTCTCGCGCTGGATCAAGATCGGCTGCGCGGTCGGCGCGGCGGCTGGGCTGGCGTTCGAGCCCGGCCGGCTGCTGGCGCTGGGGCCCATCGTCTGCGTGATGGCGCTGCTGTTGCGGTCGATGCTGATGCCGGCAAGGATTGCGATCAGCCCGAGGCAACAGGTACATCAAGGCTGAGCTTCACCGCATCCATCGTGACCAGCGTGCGAAAGCGCTTCACGTTGTTGCTCTGGAAGAAAAGCTGCCGGGTCAGCGCCGTGTATTGCGCCATGTCGCGCACCACGAAGATGAGGATGAAGTCCCACTCGCCCGTCACGTAGTAGCACTGCTGCACCTGCGGGCAGTCTCTGAAGCTCTGCTTCATTGCGTCGAGCAGTTCGATCTGCTCGCTCTCCGTTTCCACCTCCGCCACGATGGTCAGCGGGTGGCCCAGCGCGGCGGGCGACAGCACCGCGCCGTAGCGCTGGATCACGCCCTCGTCGCGCATGCGCTTGAGCCGCCGGTTGACGGCCGCGGTCGACAGGTACACGCGCTCGCCCAGTTCGCTCTGCGGCATGCGGCTGTCCGCCTGGATCAGCTCCAGCAGGCGAAGGTCGAGGGTGTCGAGCGGCGTCATTAAGTGGGAAGTGACGCAAAAACGTTGCGTCGAAGGCGATGATTTTGCGCGCCCATACCGCCGCATTGTCAATAGCATCTCGCCATGAACCTCACCGATGCACCCCTGCGCGAAACGCTCGCCGGCTGGCGGCGGCAACTGCACGCCATTCCCGAAACCGGCTTCGAGGAAGCGAAAACCTCGGCCTTCGTCACCCGGGTGCTGAGGGCGCTGGGCCTCGAGGTGCATACCGGCATCGGCGGCACCGGCCTCGTGGCCAACCTGAAGGTGGGCAGCGGCAAGGGCGTGATCGGCCTGCGCGCCGAGATGGACGCGCTCGACATCACCGAGCTGCCCACCGACCGCGCCTACGCTTCTGGCACGCCCGGCAAGATGCACGCCTGCGGCCACGACGGCCACATGTCGATCATCCTCGGCGCGGCGCAGCTGCTGCGCGAGCGGCAGGACTTCGACGGCACCGTGCGCTTCATCTTCCAGCCGGCAGAGGAACATGGCCGCGGCGCGAAGGCGATGATGGACGACGGCCTGTTCGATCGCTTTCCGGTCGACGAGATCTACGGCCTGCACAACATGCCCGGCATGCGCGCCGGCACCATCGCCACGCGCACGGGCGGCCTCATGGCGAGCGAAGACAACTTCGTGATCCACGTGAAGGGCCGCGGCACGCATGCCGCGCGGCCGCACATGGGCATCGACCCGATCGTCATCGGCGCACAGATCGTGCTGGCGCTGCAGAGCATCGTTTCGCGCACGCTCGACCCGGGCGCGCACGCAGTGGTTTCGTGCACCGAGTTCATCACCGACGGCATCCGCAATGCAATTCCGTCGAACGTCGTTATCAAGGGCGACACGCGCAGCTACGACCCGGCGGTGCAGCAGATGCTGGCCAAGCGCATGCGCGAGATCAGCGAGGGCATCTGCCGCATGCATGGTGCCGAATGCGATTTCAGCTATACGCACGAGTTCGCGCCCACCGTGAACTGGGCCGAATGCGTGCCCACGGCGGTTGCCGCCGCCGCGGCCATCGTGGGCGCCGAGAACGTCGATGCCAACGTGGCGCCGATGATGATTTCGGAAGACTTCGGCGCGTTCCTGAAAGTCGTGCCCGGCGCCTTCGTGTTCCTGGGCAACGGCGCCGAAGGCGAGCCGGGCGGCACGCCGCTGCACAACGGAAGCTACGACTTCAACGACGAGGTGCTCGCAACGGGCGCCCGCTATTTCGCTGAGATCGTCCGCCTGCGCCTTCCCCGGCACAACGAAACAAGAGACTGACCGGCATGCTGTTCACCAACCCCCAGGCGCGGCGTAGCGCTTATGACGAATCGTTGAGCGAGGTGATGAACATCGCGCGCGGCCAGGAGAGCCGGCAGTGGCTGTCGCACTGGAACCGGCTCGCGCCGCACCCCACGCCGGCATGGCCGCTGCCCCGGCTGGCAGCGCAGCTGGGCATCGGCCAGTTGGTCGTCAAGGACGAATCGAAGCGCTCGGCGCTCGGCAGCTTCAAGGTGCTGGGCGCGCCCATTGCGCTGCTGCGGCTCGTGCTGCGCCGATGGCCCGACCGCGGATGGACGCCCGCGGAGCTTCTGGCGGGCAGGCATGCAGCGGCGCTGCGCGACTTCGTGGTCGTCAGCGCCACCGACGGCAATCACGGCCGCGCGCTCGCTGCGGCCGCTCAAAGCATCGGCTGCCGCTGCGTCATCGTGCTGCATGCCCAGGTCAGCGAGGAGCGCGAAACGCCGATTGCCGCGCTCGGCGCGGAGATCGTGCGCATCGCCGGCAACTACGACGAGTCGGTCGAGGAGGCCGCGCGCCTTGCCCGCGTCAATGGCTGGGAGGTGGTCTCGGACACCTCCTACGACGGCTACGAAGAGGTGCCGCGCGATGTGATGCAGGGCTACGGCATCCTGGCCGACGAGCTGCTCGAAGACGTTGCCGCCGGCGCACCGTGCCCGTTCACCCACGTCATCGTGCAGGGCGGCGTGGGCGGGCTGGCCGCGGGCGTCGTCAGCCATTTCTGGGAGCGCTACGGCGCGGCACGGCCGACCTTCATCGTGGTGGAGCCCGAGCAGGCCGACTGCCTGCTGCAAAGCGCGCGCAGCGGCCGGCCCGATCGCGCAACGGGCTCGGTCGATTCGGTGATGGCGGGGCTGGCCTGCGGCGAAACCTCGCCGCTCGCATGGCGCTTTCTTCAACCGGCCGTCGACCTGTTCATGACCGTGACCGACGTGCAGGCCGAGCAGGCGATGCGCACGCTCGCGAGCGGCGAGGCGGGCGACGTGCCCGTGCTGAGCGGTGAATCCGGCGCGGCCGGCCTGGCGGCGCTGCAGGTGCTGGCAGGCGACCCCGCGGCCCGAGATACCTCGGGATTGGGCCCCGATGCACGCGTGCTGCTGATCAGCACTGAAGGCGCGACCGCGCCCGGTGTGTATCGCGCATTGACGGGGCGATCAGGCGAGGAGGTCGTCGCGGCGCAGCGGCAGTGGATGGCGCGCGAGGGCATGGTCGAGCAGGCCGCCACCTGAGCGGCCGGACCCCTCAGGCCACGTTCCAGCCGAAAAAGCGCAGCACCTCGTCGCGCTGCTTCATCGCATCGGCGCGCCCCAGCGCCATCAGCTCGCGCGTGTAGCCCGACTCGAACAGCAGGTAGCTCGCGAGCGCGCCGCCCTTCACATCGGCCGCCACCTTCGAGCCGCCCAGCAGATGCCGCACCGCGCCGGGCAGGGCCTCGACGTGGCGCGCCGCGATCACGTCGAGGCGCTCCGACGGCGAGATCACCAGCAGGTCGAGCGGGCGCAGTGCGCTCGCCGCGCGCGCCTCTTCGGGAATCAGCCCCAGCGTGTGGTTGATGCGGCGCAGCCGCTCGATGTCCACCGCCAGCGCATCGAGAAAAATGCTCGACAGCGCATGGCCCGCGATCTGCGCCATCGTCGGATAGCCGCTGTGGGTGTTGGGCGCATCGGCGTCGCGCGGCTCGTGCATGCGGCCCGCGCCGATCACCACGATGCGTTGCGCGCCCAGGTGAATGGCTGCCGCGATGGGCGCCGACTGGCGCATCGAGCCGTCGCCGAAGTACTCGGTGTGGCCCTGCATGGGCAATGCCGTGGCCGGAAACACGAAGGGAATGGCCGACGACGCCAGCAGGTGGGTGTGCGTGATGCGGTCGCGCACCGACAGGCGCTGCGAGCGCACCCATGGCTCCATCGGCACGGCCGCCTCGAAGAAAGTGACGTGCTCGCCCGAGCTGTAGCTCGAAGCCGTCACGGCCAGCGCCTGCAGGTGGCCTTCCTTCATGAGCTGCGGCAGCCGCTCGAGCGGCACCATGCGTTGCAGCAGCTCGGCCAGCGGCGTGTTGTCGAGCAGCGACTTCGGCTTGATGCGCATCCAGTTGGCCGCGAAGCGCCCGAGCCCGAGCAGCATGCGCCAGCGCGCGCCGCTGCCAATCACCGAAAGCGAATCGGCGCGGTACACCTGTTCGGCGCGGAACTGGCCCCAGACCTCGGCGATGTGTGCCACCACGTGGTCGAAGTTGTCGCAGCCGCAGGCCAGCACGGCTGCGTTGATGGCGCCGGCCGAGGTGCCGGTGATGACCTGGAAGGGGTTGCCCGTGCCGGCGGCAGGGCCGACAGAGCGCCGGATCTCGGCAATGGCCTCCAGCACGCCCACCTGGTAGGCAGCCCGGGCGCCGCCCCCGGTGAGCAGGAGGCCGGTGGCGACGGGGCTTGTCTCTGGCATTTTTGGTTATTGGGAGGCTGTTCGATGCTGGCTCGGAGAGCGCACTAGACTACCCGCCATTCAGGAGTTAGATCAATGGCACTCACCCCAGATGGGCTCATGGACGCGCTCAAGGCCGTCGCAGACCCTAACACCGGCAAGCAATTCGTGGCGACCCGGTCGCTCAAGAACCTCCAGGTCTCGGAGGGCGACGTCTCGTTCGACCTCGAACTCGGCTACCCGGCGAAGAGCCAGCACGCGGCCATCCGCAAGGCGCTGGTGGCTGCCGCCAAGGCGGTGCCGGGCGTGGAGAACGTGTCGGTCAACATCGTCACCAAGGTCATCAGCCATGCGGTGCAGCGCGGCGTGCAGCTGATGCCCAACGTCAAGAACATCATCGCGGTGGCCTCGGGCAAGGGCGGCGTGGGCAAGAGCACCACGGCGGCCAACCTGGCGCTGGCGCTGGCGTCCGAGGGCGCCACGGTCGGCCTGCTCGACGCCGACATCTACGGCCCGAGCCAGCCCATGATGATGGGCATCGAAGGCCGCCCCGACAGCGCCGACGGCAAGACCATGGAGCCCATGGAGCGCCACGGCGTGCAGGTGATGTCCATCGGCTTCCTGGTCGACCAGGACCAGGCCATGATCTGGCGCGGCCCCATGGCCACGCAGGCGCTGGAGCAGCTGCTGCGCCAGACCAACTGGAAAGACCTCGACTACCTCATCGTCGACATGCCCCCGGGCACCGGCGACATCCAGCTCACGCTGAGCCAGCGCGTGCCGATGACGGGCGCGGTGATCGTCACCACGCCGCAGGACATCGCGCTGCTCGACGCCAAGAAGGGCATCAAGATGTTCGAGAAGGTCGGCGTGCCGATCCTGGGCATCGTCGAGAACATGGCAGTGCACATCTGCTCGAACTGCGGCCATGCCGAACACATCTTCGGCGCGGACGGCGGCAAGAAGATGGCGGCTGAATATCAGATGGAATACCTCGGCGCGCTGCCGCTGGACATCAAGATCCGTCTGCAGGCCGACAGTGGGGCGCCTACTGTGGTGTCTGATCCTGAAGGGGACGTGGCAGGCATCTACAAGGCGGTTGCACGTCGAGTGGCCGTCGGCATTGCGGAGAAGGCCAAGGACTTTTCGGCGAAGTTTCCGACGATCTCGATCAGCAAGAACACCTGAGGAACGGCGTCTCGATGAACCTGCTCGCCTCGATGCGCTATCTGGTAGCGCTGAACGAGCACAAGCACTTCGGCCGCGCGGCGCAGGCCTGCCACATCACGCAGCCTGCGCTGTCGAATGCACTGCGTGCGCTGGAGACCGAGTTCGGCGTCGTCATCGTCAAGCGCGCCCGCGTGTATGTCGGCCTCACGCACGAGGGCGAGCGCGTGCTCGCCACGGCGCAACGCATGCTGCGCGACAACGAAGTGCTGCTGCAGGAACTGCGCAGCGACGTGGACAACCCGCACGGCCGCCTGCGCATGGCCGCAGTGCCCACGGCGATACCGATGCTCTCGCGCTTTGCGGCCATGCTGCAGCAGCGGCACCCGGGCATCGTGCCGGCCGTGCTGTCGATGAGTTCGCAGGACCTGGAGACGGGGCTCGAAAGCCTGTCGATCGACCTCGCGCTGGGCTACACCGAGCGCATGCACCTGCCCGGCATCAAGCTCACGGCCTGGCCGCAGAGCATCGAGCACTACTTCCTGCTGCGCCGCGCTAAAAAGGCCTCGACCGATGAACTGCGCATCGGCGAGCCCATCTCGTGGGCCGAGGCGGGCAAGCTGCCGCTGTGCCTGCTCACGTCCGACATGCACAACCGCGCCATCGTCGACCAGGCGCTGCGCGAAGCCGGCGTGCCTGTGATGCCCGCCATCGAGACCAATTCGGTGCTCGCGCTGGCGCTGGCGGTGAGCGCGGGCACGGTCAACAGCGTGCTGCCCGGCGGCATGGTCGCGGCCGTGCGCAGCCATCGTGAGCTGGAAGCGCTGCCGCTGATGGCGCCGGACGTGCGTACGCCCATCGGCTTCATGACGCAGGACGGCGTGCGCGCTTCGCGTGCGCTCGAAGCGGCGCTGGCTTTCCTGCAGACGCCTGAGTGGCAGGAGCAGTTGCAGCAGCACAGCGGTGCGCTCGGCGAATGACAGGAACCAAAGGCCTAATCATTTAGTTATTGAATCAGGCCATGCCCTGATCGAATTTGACGGAGATTTAACCGTTAGCTCACACTCCGCGACCCGGATTAGCAATAACTTACACATCCGGCGAACAAGGAGAAATATGGCAGGTTCATCTGCAGGCGTTCTCGATGGAGAACGCGTCGTTGGGGGAGGGGCGCAGACGCAACCCGGCTTCCTGGAAAAAGAACGCATCATCGCGGGCCCCGGCTTCAATCGCTGGCTGGTTCCGCCGGCTGCATTGGCCATTCATCTGTGCATTGGCATGGCGTACGGCTTCTCGGTGTTCTGGCTGCCGTTGTCGAAGGCGCTCGGCACTGCCGGCACCGGCGCACAAGCTTGCGCCAAGGACATGAGCTTCTTCGCCGAGCTCTTCGCCACCAATTGCGACTGGCGCGTGGCCACGCTCGGCTGGATGTACACCCTGTTCTTCGTCTTCCTCGGCTGCTCGGCTGCCCTGTGGGGCGGCTGGCTCGAACGCGCGGGCCCGCGCAAGGCCGGTGTGGTGTCGGCGATTTGCTGGTGCGGCGGCATGCTGCTGTCGGCGGTGGGCATCCACCTGCACCAGTTCTGGCTGATGATCCTCGGCTCGGGCGTGATCGGCGGCATCGGCCTGGGGCTGGGCTACATCTCGCCGGTGAGCACGCTGATCAAGTGGTTCCCCGACCGTCGCGGCATGGCGACCGGCATGGCCATCATGGGCTTCGGCGGCGGCGCGATGATCGGTTCGCCGCTGGCGGTCGACCTGATGAAGCGCTTCAGCACCGCCACCGACGTGGGCGTGATGCAGACCTTCGTGGTCATGGCGCTGGGCTACTTCGTATTCATGATGGCCGGCGCATTGGGCTACCGTGTGCCGCCCTCGGGCTGGAAGCCCGAAGGCTGGACGCCGCCCCCGGCACAGACCACCAACACCATGATCACGCAGCGCCACGTGCATGTGAAAAAGGTCTGGGGCATTCCGCAGTTCTGGCTCGTGTGGCTGGTGCTGTGCATGAACGTGAGCGCCGGCATCGGCGTGATCGGCATGGCCTCGCCCATGCTGCAGGAAGTGTTCGGCGGCGCGCTGATCGACCTGCCGGCCAAGTACGGCCAGCTCGACAAGACGCAACTCGCGGCCATCGCAGTGGTAGCGGGCGGCTTCACGGCGCTGCTGTCGCTGTTCAACATCGGCGGGCGCTTCGTGTGGGCCAGCCTGTCGGACAAGCTGGGCCGCAAGCTCACCTACACGGTGTTCTTCGTGCTCGGCGGCGTCCTGTACGCGAGCATTCCTTCGTCGGCCGGCGCGGGCAGCAAGCTGCTGTTCGTGGGCGCCTGCTGCGTGATCGTGTCGATGTACGGCGGCGGCTTCGCCACGGTGCCGGCCTACCTGGCCGACCTGTTCGGCACGCAGTTCGTGGGCGCCATCCATGGCCGCCTGCTCACGGCGTGGGCCACGGCCGGCATCCTCGGCCCGGTGGTGGTGAACTACATGCGCGAGTACCAACTGGGCCTGGGCCTGCCGCGCGAGCAGGTCTACAACCAGACCATGTACATCCTCGTGGGCATGCTGGTGATCGGCTTCATCGCCAACCTGCTGGTGCGTCCGGTGGCCGACAAGCACTTCATGACCGACGACGAACTGGCCGTCGAGAAGAAGCTGGCGCACGAGAAGGCCTCGGCGGCCGAAGTGGGCAGCGGCTCGGGCCGTGCCGATACGGTGAGCCCGGCGGTGGTGGCGCTGGCCTGGGTGGCGGTGGGTATTCCGCTGGCCTGGGGTGTCTACAAGACCCTGATCAGCGCGGCCAAGTTCTTCGGCTGATCCTCCGAGCGATCAGCGGCCCGAGGGCTGTGCGGCGAACACTTCGATCGCCGCCAGCCGGGCCACCGAACGGCCCGGCTTCACATCGCCGGCCACCACCAGCCGCGCCATGCCGTTGCGACCCAGCGGCGTGCCGTTCAGGCTGTAGGCAACCAGCGCCATGCGGTTGCCGGATTCGGGTGCGATCTCCGCGAGCGAGACCACCGCACGGTAGCCGTCGCTGCCGACCACCACCGCATACATCGAGAGCACCGGGTTGCGCACCGCGGTGTCCGGCTTGAGGCCGACCGACGCATCGTTCAGCAGGGCCCACAGGCTCACGCCGGTGTAGGTGTTGCTACCGACCGTCAGCGTGACGGCGGGCTGAGCCTGCAGGGCTGCGAGGTCGAAGGTGGCGCGCTTGCCGACGGCACCTGAGGCAGTGAAGGAGGGCGAGATGCCTTCGTTGGTGGTGGCCGTAGCGTGCGCGGCATGCGGCGCCATGGCGGCTGCCTGTGGCGGGCTGCCGGCGCAACCTGCGAGAACTGTCAATGCCGTGATGGCTGCCATGGCGGCAGTGCGGCGCAGCCGGGGCGTGGACAGGAATAGCGCGCGATCTTTCACAGGAACTCCTCGTTTTCCCAGGGCGGGTAGCGTCGTATTCATTCTTGCATAGCGACGGCCGCCCACCGCGGGCGGACAATGGCGGCCCGCATTGGTTTACGCTTGGCGCCAACATGAAATCCAAAGTCCAGTTCCGTCTGCGCGTCTACCGGGACGACACCATCGCCATCGGCCCCGGCAAGATCGCCGTGCTCGAAGCCGTGGCCGAGACCGGCTCGATCTCGGCGGCCGCCCGGCTGCTGGGCATGTCGTATCGCAGGGCCTGGATGCTGATCGACGAGATGAACCAGTCGCTGGCCTCGCCGGCCGTGAACACCGCCGCCGGCGGCTCGCGCGGCGGCGGCACGGCGCTGACGCCGGTGGGCGAGGAGATCGTCAAGCACTACCGGGCCATCGAGAACGCGGCGCGCCTTGCCACGGCGGCCGACATTCGTGCGCTGACGCGCCTGCTGGCGCCATGAGCTCCGAGGCCGCCGATGTCGTCTGCCGCCCGGTCGGCCTGGTGCGCAGCCGCTTCACGGAGGCCACCGGCATGCCGATCCAGACGGCCGGCGCACCCGAAGAAACGGGGCGCGTCGAAGTGTTCGCCGAGTTCGCGCCGGGCCTGCGCGACATCGAAGGCTTCGACTACCTGATCCTCGTCACCCACCTGCACCAGTGCGCACACGAGCGCCTGGAGGTGGTGCCCTTTCTGGACAACGCATCGCACGGCGTCTTCGCCACGCGCGCACCCGCGCGACCGAACCGGTTGGGCCTGTCGATCGTGCGGCTCACCTCCGTGGAGGGCACCACGCTGCACTTCAGCGGCAACGACATGATGGACGGCACGCCCGTGCTCGACATCAAGCCCTACGTGCCGAAGTTCGACGTGCGCGAGACCGACCGCATCGGCTGGTTCGGCGCCAGGCTCGATCAACTGCCGCGCACCCGCTCCGACGGCAGGATGGGCTGATCGGGCGGGGTGCCTTCCGGCGGGTCCTGCCAGCCTTGCCAGCACGACCACACGCTCTGCGACAGCACCTCGCGCGCCTGCGGCGGTGCTTCGCCGGTGCTGCCCATGCTGATGAAGCCCGCGAGGTATTCGCCCGGCTGTATGCCCACCTGCAGCGCCAGCGTCTCGTCGAAGCAGCGTTCGCCGCTCAGCACGATGGCGCCATAGCCCAGCTGGTGCGCGGCGCTCAGCAGATTGCCGAGCGCCGCGCCCGCGCTCAGCCACTGTTCGCGCGCCGGGATCTTGCTGCGCTCGCGCGGCGACACCACGAAGCCCAGCAGCAGCGGCGGCCGGGTGGCATGTTCGCGCGCGCGTTTCAGGTCGGCGGGGCTGGCCAGTGGATCGCGCCGCAGTTTTTCCTGCTCGAAGCACCAGGCCAGCGCTTCGCGGTTCTGCGGGCGGAACTCGATCACGCGCCACGGATGCAGGCCGCCATGGTCGGGCGCGCGCAGGCCGGCCTGGAGGATCGCGTCGAGTTCATCGGGGTTGGGGCCGGGCGGCTGCAGGCGACGCGGCGACACCGAGCGCCGCGTCAGCAAAACTTCGAGGATGCGCTCCGCACCCGTCATGTGCCTCCACATGCGCGTCACTGCTCCCGGTGGTCGACCCACACCGCCTGGCGGCGCAGCACCTCGCCGATGTCGCCGGCGTCGGCCGTTGCCACGAAGAAGGACTGGCTCGCGCCGTCGGGGCCGGTGATGGACAGCACGAAGCCCTCTGCATCCATGGCGCGCTCGATGCGCCATTCCTGCACCTGCGTCACATGGTGGCGAAGCTCCGGCCGGCCGGAGATCGAGCGAACAACGGTGTCGTGGATGGAAGGGCGCATGGGTGGGATGTCTCCTACGCTGTATTCCTCAGTATATGAAGACTCATGGCTTTGCGCACCCCCGTGAGAACCTTAGGGCTCATCGTGTAACAATCTCGCCGTATTTTCATGAACACGACGAACTCGCTCATCGCTTCGACCGACTGGTTTCCGCTGGTGCTGTCGCTCAAGGTCGCCGCCGTGGCGACCCTGCTGGCACTGATCGTCGGCGTGGCGCTGGGCTGGGTGTTCGCACGCAAGAAGTTCTTCGGCGCCACCGTGATCGAGGCTGTGTTCATGTTGCCGCTGGTGCTGCCGCCCACGGTGATCGGCTACGCGATTCTTGTGGCGGCCGGGCGCCGCAGCCCGCTGGGCGCGTGGCTGCGCGAGCACCTCGACTACACCATCATCTTCAGTTGGCACGGCGCCGTGGTGGCCTCGGCCGTGGTTGCGCTGCCGCTGGTGCTCAAGTCGGCCAGCGCGGCGTTCTCGGGCGTCGACCGTTCGCTCGAAGCGGCGGCCAGCACGCTGCGGCAGTCGCCGTTTTCGGTTTTCCTGCGCGTCACGCTGCCGCTTGCCTGGCCCGGCATCCTGGCCGGCACGCTGCTCGCGTTTGCGCGCGCCATGGGCGAATTCGGCGCGTCGCTGATGGTGGCCGGCTCCATCCCCAAGCAGACGCAGACGCTTTCGATGGCCATCTATGACGCGGTGCAGGCCGGGCACGACGACCTTGCGCTGCTGCTGGTCATCGTGACTTCGCTGCTGTCGATCACCGTGCTGGTGCTGTCGAACCGCTTCTTTTCTCTTCGCTGATTTCATTTTCAATAATCTGGAGTTTGCCCATGCGTCCGTTTCGCCTTCTGTCGTTGGTTCTTGCACTCGCCTTGCCGCTGGTTGCGGGCGCCCAGCAGATCACCGTGTCCGCCGCTGCCAGCCTGACCGACGCATTCAAGGAAATCGGCCCCAAGTTCGAGGCTGCCAAGACGGGTGCCACGGTGCGCTTCAATTTCGCGGCCTCGGGCGTGCTGCTGCAGCAGATCGGCCAGGGCGCACCGGTGGACGTGTTCGCCAGCGCCGACCAGGAAACGATGAACCGCGGCGTCGAGCAAAAGGCGATCGACGCCGCCACGCGCAAGGACTTCGTCACCAACAGCCTTGTGCTCATCGAACCGGCCAAGGAGGGCGTGGGCCTCAAGACGCTGCAGGACCTGGGCGGCGCCAACGTGAAGAAGATCGCCGTCGGCAAGGTCGCCACCGTGCCGGTCGGCCGCTACACCAAGCAGGTGCTGGACAACGCCAACCTCTGGACCACGCTCGAACCCAAGTTCGTGCAGGCCGACAGCGTGCGCCAGGTGCTCGACTACGTGAGCCGCGGCGAAGTCGAGGCCGGTTTCGTCTACCGCACCGACGCGGCCGTGGCCGGCGACAAGGTGAAGATCGCCTTCACGCCCACCGGCCACACACCCGTGACCTACCCCATCGCCGTGGTCGCCGAGAGCAAGCAGAAAGCGCTGGCCGGCGACTTCATCGCCTTCCTCTCGACGCCTGCCGCGCAGGAAGTGCTCACGCGCTACGGATTCGGCAAGCCATGATCGATGTCGATCTGAAGCTCACGGTGGCCGACGGCCGCCGGCGCTTCGATCTGGCGGTGCGTTTCGCGACGGACGTGCCCTTTGCCGCGCTCTACGGCCCGTCGGGCGCGGGCAAGTCGCTGACCTTGCAGGCCATTGCCGGCCTGCTGCATCCTTCGTCGGGCCACGTGCGGCTCGACGGCCGCACGCTGTACGACTCGGCCCAGGGCATCGACGTGCCCGCGCCGGCGCGGCGCATCGGCTACCTGTTCCAGGACTACGCGCTGTTCCCGCACCTGAGCGTGCGCGAGAACGTGGCCTTCGGGCTGACCGCATGGCACCGCCGCAAGCCGGCCGCGAAAGATGCCGAGCGCGTGCACGCCCTGCTCGAAAGCTTCGGCCTGGCAGCGCTGGCCGAAAGCCGGCCGCAGAACCTGTCGGGCGGCCAGCAGCAGCGCGTGGCGCTCGCGCGCGCGCTGGCCTGCGAGCCGCAGGTGCTGCTGCTCGACGAGCCCTTTGCCGCGCTCAACCCCATGCTGCGCGCGGAATTGCGCAACGAGCTCGCGCAGGTGCGCAGGCAGTGGGGCATTCCGGTGCTGATGATCACGCACGACATCGAGGACGTGCTCGCGCTGGCCGACGTGGCCTTCGTCTACAAGGATGGGCAGGTGGTGCGCGAGATCGACCTGCACAACGCAGAAAGCCGTGACTTTGCGCTGCGCGATATCGCTGGCGTGCAGGCTGTGGAAGAGACGCCGCTGCGCAGCAAGCTGCGCGGGCTGCTGATGCAGGACACGCGAGGCGCCTGAGACCCCGCTTCATTTCCTTTTTGAATCGCCGCATGTCCCGATTCAATTTGACGCTCCGCAGGCCCACGGCGAACACTCGCCGGCATGAGCAGTGAGCAGAAGATCGAGTTTTACAAGGGCCCTGCGGGCGGTTGGGGCGCACTGCGCAGCGTGACGACCGCGCTGCTGCGGCAGGACATTCCCATCAAGGGCGCGAAGACGCTGCTGTCGGCCAACCAGCCCGACGGTTTCGACTGCCCCGGCTGCGCCTGGCCAGACCGCAACCATGCCTCGACCTTCGAGTTCTGCGAGAACGGCGTCAAGGCCGTGGCCGCCGAAGCCACCGCGCGCCGCGCCGGTCCCGAGCTGTTCGCCAAGCACACCGTGGCCGAACTCGCCGAGCAAAGCGACTTCTGGCTCGAAGACCAGGGCCGCCTCACGCACCCCATGGCCTACGACGCGACCAGCGACAAATACGTGCCCATCGAATGGGACGATGCCTTCGCGCGCATAGCCCAGCACCTGAATGCGCTGCCCGACCCGAACCAGGCCATCTTCTACACCTCGGGCCGTGCGAGCAACGAGGCGGCCTTTCTGTACCAGCTGTTCGTGCGCGAGTACGGCACCAACAATTTTCCCGATTGCTCGAACATGTGCCACGAGCCCAGCGGCAGCGGCATGCGTCCGCAGTTCGGCGTGGGCAAGGGCACGGTCACGCTCGACGACTTCGAGAAGGCCGACGCAATCTTCATCTTCGGCCAGAACCCCGGCACCAACCATCCGCGCATGCTCGGCGAGTTGCGCGCGGCTTCCAAACGCGGCGCGCGCATCGTGAGCTTCAACCCACTGCGCGAGCGCGGCCTGGAGCGCTTTGCCGATCCGCAGGACAAGCTCGAGATGGCGACCATGGGCTCCACGCCCATCAGCACGCACTACTTCCAGCTGCGCGTGGGCGGCGACTTCTCCGTCATCAAGGGGATGATGAAGCACGTCATCGAGCGCGAAGACGAAGCGGTCGCGCGCGGCGAGCCTTCGGTGCTCGACCATGAATTCATCGCCACCCACACCACCGGCTTCGAGGCGCTGGCGGCTGATCTGCGCGCCGAGTCGTGGGACATCCTGGTGCAGGAGTCCGGCCTGAGCGAAGCGCAGATCCGCGCCGCGGCCGACGTGTACCTGGGGGCCAAGCGGGTCATCGCCTGCTGGGGCATGGGCATCACGCAGCACCAGCATTCGGTCGCCACCATCCAGATGATCGGCAACTGGCTCATGCTGTGCGGCCACATGGGCCGCGAAGGCGCGGGTGCATGCCCGGTGCGCGGCCACAGCAACGTGCAGGGCGACCGCACCATGGGTATCTGGGAAAAGCCGCCGGCAGCGCTGCTCGACCGCCTGCAGAAGGTGTTCGACTTCGAGCCGCCGCGGCAGAACGGCGTCGACACGGTCGAGGCCATCCGGCTCATGCTCGACGGCAAGGGCAAGGTGTTCTTCGCGCTCGGCGGCAACTTTGCGGCCGCCACGCCCGACACCTACCAGACCTGGAAGGCGCTTCAGCAGTGCGACCTGACAGTGCACGTGACCACCAAGCTCAACCGCAGCCACGTGGTCCACGGACGCGAGGCGCTGATACTGCCTTGCCTGGGCCGCACCGAGATCGACATGCAGGCCGCCGGCCCGCAGGGCGTAACGGTGGAAGACTCGATGAGCATGGTGCACATCTCGATGGGCATCAACCCGCCTGCGTCGCAGCACCTGCTGTCGGAGCCGGCCATCGTGGCGCGGCTCGCGGCTGCCACCATCGGCGCGCGCAGCAAGACGCCGTGGCTGTGGCTCGTCGAAGACTACGCGCGCATCCGCGACAAGATCGAAGCCGTTTTCGACGACTTCAAGGACTTCAACACGCGCGTGGCGCACCCCGGCGGCTTCCGCCTGCGCAACACCGCAAGCGAGCGCGTGTGGAACACCGCGTCGAAGAAGGCCGTGTTCTTCACGCACGCCGTGCCGCTGGACACCCATTCGCACCGCGCCCGCGCGCGCTTCGCGAAGAAGGGCGACACCATCGTCTTCACGCTGCTGACCACGCGTTCGCACGACCAGTACAACACCACCATCTACGGCATGGACGACCGCTACCGCGGCGTGTTCGGCCAGCGCCGCGTGGTGTTCATCAACAAGGAAGACATCCACAAGCTCGGCATGAAGGACGGCGACTGGGTCGACATCCAGACCGTGTGGAACGACGGCCAGGAGCGCCGCGCCGACCGCTTCAAGCTGGTGGCCTACGACATCCCGCGCGGCAACATCGCAGCCTACTACCCCGAGACCAATCCGCTGGTGCCGCTGTCGTCGGTCGCCGAGAACGCGGGCACGCCGACCTCCAAGTCGATTCCTGTAGTACTGGTGCCGCACGAGCTGCCGATCCAGAAGCTGGCGGAGGACCAGGCGGACGGGATGGTGGCTGCATGAGCCACCGGGCCGCTGCGCAGGCGATCAGATGAGCGCCTTGCTCCAGGACGACCTTTCCGTGGCGATCCTGCGCATGCTCGCGCAGGCGCCGGACGACGCTGGCGTTTCGCTGCCACGCCTCGGCAAACGGCTCGGGCAGGGCGCAAGTGTGCTGATGCGCCGGCTCACGCTGATGGGCGATGCGGCCATCGGCGGTGTGCGCGGCCCCGGCTGGGTGCGCGTGGAGCAGCAGGACGGCCGCTGGGTCGCACACCTCCAGGAGCCCGGACGGGCGCAGGTGCAAACGCTGCCCCCTGAAGACGAAATGGGCGACTGAGCCGACAATGGCAGGCCCACCCGGAGCCACCATGTCGCAGCCAGACCTCGCCGATTCCGAAGACACCCTGCCACCGCTCTCCCGGCATGCCGTGCACGTCTTCGGCGAGCGCGGCGTTGGGCCCGAAGGCGTGGTGCGCGACGACACCCTGGCGGCCGAGGTGCCGGTCGCGCTGGTGTTCAACGGCGTCTCGCACGCGGTGATGATGGCCACGCCGCAAGACCTCGAAGCCTTTGCGCTCGGCTTCGCGCTGAGCGAAGGCATCCTCGATACTGCCGCCGACTGCCGCGGCATCGAAGTGCAGACGGTCGATGCCTCCGATGCCGGCCTGCCCGAAGGCATGCCCGGCATCGAGGTGCAGCTTGAAATTTCCACCCGCAGCTTCGAACGCCTGAAAGACCGCCGCCGCAGCCTTGCCGGCCGTACCGGCTGCGGAGTGTGCGGCGTCGAGAGCTTCGCGGGGCTCGATCTCTCGCCGCAGCGCGTGGCACAGCGCGACTGGATCGAACGCGTCGACCTGGTGACAGTGCTGCGCGCCTTCGCAGCCATGTCGCCGCGCCAAGTGCTCAACGCCGAAGCCGGCGCGATCCATGCCGCAGCATGGGCCACGGTCGGCGGTGAACTCACCGACCTGATGGAAGACGTCGGCCGCCACAACGCGCTCGACAAGCTGCTCGGCAGGCTCGCGCTGGCAGGACGCCTCGAAGAACCGGGCTTCGTGCTGATGTCCAGCCGCGGCAGCCATGAGCTCGTGCGCAAGTGCGCGCGCCTGGGCATCGCTGCGATGGCGACCATCTCAGCGCCAACCTCGATGGGGGTGCGCATGGCCGAGCTCTGCGGCCTTCGCTTCTGGGGGCTGTGCCGCGCGCCGCGTGGTGTGCTCTATGCCGATGGGCAACTCAACGGAAATTGAAGCTTCGCGAGTCGCGATAGGGTGAATGTGATTGGCGGCCGTGGGTGTTCGGTCGTGCGACTTCGATAACAAGAGGCTGATTCTTGTTAACTTCGATGCCCAAAATAAATGCAATGGTGTTGCATATCTAACGGAAATTTCAAGAATTCTCTAAGTCACGTTTGGCCACATATGTGCAGCCAAACACCGCATGAAAATCCGCGCCCGCAGCGTATTCCTCGTTGCATTCGTCCGGATTTTCATGCTCTCTTTTCCACGCTCTCGCGCGCCGCAATTGTTGCGCGCCATGCCTGTTGCCTGCCTGCTGTTGGGTGCATCGTCAGGCGCCTTCGCGCAGGCCAACCCTTCGGCTCCCGATCCCTTTGTCGAGCAACTGCGTCAGCAAGAGCGTGAGCGTGCCTTGCGTGAGCAGCAAGAGAAGTCGGTCGACAGCCGTCTGCAGGAGGCGCCGAAGATCGAGTCAGGCCGTGTGCCCGAGGCAGAGTCCCCATGCTTTCGTATTGATCGTCTCGTGCTTGCGGGAGAGCGTTCAGCAGATTTCCAGTGGGCGCTGGATGCTGCCGCCGGCCCCGAGGCGAACGACAACCCCCTCGGCCGCTGCCTGGACACGCAGGGCGTCAACGTCGTCATGGGTCGCCTCCAGCAGGCGGTCATCGCCAGGGGCTTCGTCACTACCCGCGTGCTGGCTGCGCCGCAAGATCTGGCTACTGGCACCCTGACATTCACCCTGGTTCCGGGGCGTATCGCAGCCATCCGCGCCACACCCGATTCGAGCATTCGCTTCGGCAGCAACCGTCTCCTGCTCCTGGGCGCGATCCCTGCCCGCGCTGGCGATCTGCTCAACCTGCGCGATATCGAGCAGGGCCTGGAGAACCTCAAGCGTGCGCCCACCGCCGAAGCCGACATCAAGATCGAGCCCTCGATTGCGCCCGATGCCCGTCCCGGCGATAGCGACCTCGTCGTCAAGTACGTGCAGGCCCGGATGCTTCGCGGCACGTTGAGCGCCGACGACAGCGGCACCGAGCCCACAGGCAAGTACCAGGCTGGCGCCACCGTCTCGGCCGACAACCTTTTCGGCTTCAACGACCTTTTCTACGTCAACGCCAACCACAGCATCGACGGGCATGTCCTGGGCGACCCGCGCCGCGGCACCGAGGGCCAGACCGTCCACTACTCGCTGCCTTGGGGCTACTGGCTGCTGGGCTTCACTGCATCGAACAGCCAGTACCAGCAGACCGTGGCCGGCTTGAATCAAGACTACATCTACGCTGGCAAGACCAACAACGCCGAGGTCAAGCTTTTGCGCCTGATCCACCGCGACCAGCGCCGCAAGACCACTTTCGCGATCCGCGCCTTGCGGCGCGAGTCACGCAGCTTCATCGACGACACCCAGATCGAGAACCAGCATCGCGTTGCCGGCGGCTGGGAGGCCAGCCTGAGCCACAAGGAGTTCATCGGAGAGGCCACGCTGGATGGCACTTTCGCGTTCCGCCAGGGCACCGGTGCCTTCGGTGCCAAGCGAGCACCTGAGGAGGCTTTCGACGAAGGCACTAGCCGCTTTCGGCTCATGACGGCCGACGTGAGCCTCAACGCGCCTTTCAAGCTCGGCGAGCAGAGACTGCGCTACGCAGGCCAGTGGCGTGCGCAGTGGAACCAAACCCAGCTCACGTCACAGGACCGCTTCGGCATTGGCGGGCGCTACACAGTGCGCGGCTTCGACGGCGAGACCAGCCTGCTCGGCGAGCGGGGCTGGTTGCTGCGCAACGACATCGGTTGGGCTGTGGGGCCGAGCGGGGCCGAGCTCTATGTCGGCATCGACTACGGCCATGTGGGCAGCAGGTCGGTCGAGTGGCTGTTGGGCAATCACCTGGCGGGCGGCGTGATCGGCGTACGTGGGGCATGGAAGGGGCTGAACTACGACGTCTTCATCGGCGCACCGATCAGCAAGCCCGAGGGATATCGCACGGCCAATGTAGCGACGGGGTTCAACCTCAACTTCAGTTTTTGAGGAGGGCGCACCACCAGGGAAAGACCGACATCACACCCCGTAAATCCAATCGACAGATCACACAAGATTCATGAAAAACAAGATTCTCCTTTCGCTCTCATTGCTGTCACTTGGCCTGCTTCACGCGTGCGGTGGAAGCAGCGGCGGCGGTGGTGGTGGCGCGCCAATGGCCGCCGCCCCGCTCGGCGCTGCATCGGGGGCGGCTGGTTCGGCCGACCCAGCTCCCGCAAATGCGGACTCTGGTTCCGTATCGGCACCGTTCGCTCGCGGCGATCGCGCGCGCCATCTGCTGCTCGGTGTCGGCGCCCAGTCGTTCGGCGTCCTGTCGCAAAGCGAGCAGGCAGCCAGCGGTGCGATGACCCGCCTGAACGACAACATGCTGACGGGATCGAGCGCGACGAAGGAAATCAACGGCGATGCGAACTTCGCAATCGGCCGCTGGGCCGTCGGCATGGTCACGCGCAACTCGGGCGCGGAGACCCTGACGGGGGCGGACAACCGCGCGTACCACTACGTCGCCCTGAACGAGCTGAAGGCGCTGCCTGCAAGCGGAAACACCACCTGCGACGCCGGCGTCTTCACCAGCCCCACGTATGTGGGCGGCGGCAGTGGGACCGCAGTCAACAGCGGTGCCGCAACCGGGTCTTCCACCCTGGCATTCGGCAGCGAGGGTGCAGCCGTCACGGGCGCTGTGAAGGTGACGGTCGGCGATGCCATCGGCACGGTGAATTTCGACACCAAGGTCAAGTCGCCTTCCAGCACGGCGGTTACGGGCAGCTTCCTCAGTGCTGGCCCGGGCGCCGGCATCACGTTGGGTGATCACGGCAGCAATGCCTATGCGATTGCGGTGGGCTATGCGGCAACGCTCCCTTCCGGCGCGCGGTACATGGGCGTCGCGAAATTCCGCTGCGCTTGAGGTCGTGATTTCGGGGCCGGGGTGACCGTATTGCGATGGTTATCGCCGGCCTTGATTCGAGTTTGGGTTTCCGAGCCACCAGGGAGAAAAAATGAACAAGCATCTTTACCGGATCATCTTCAACGCCGCGCGCGGCATGCGCATGGTGGTTCAGGAAACGGCGGCCAGTATCGGCAAGGGCGCCTCCAAGGGCACGCCCAAGGCCGCAGGAAGTACCGCGGCCGCAGTAGCGCTCTTCGGTGTGCTGGTTGCAGGAACCGTTCGCGCGCAAATAGTCGGCGCGCCCAACGTCCCGGGCAATCTTCGACCGACCGTGTTGGTGGCACCCAACGGCGTGCCGCTCATCAACATCCAGACGCCTTCGGCTGCGGGCGTGAGCCGCAACGTCTACAACCAGTTCGACGTGATGCGCAATGGCGCCGTTCTCAACAACAGCCGCGTGAATGTGCAGACGCAGCTCGGCGGAATCGTTCAGGGCAACCCGTGGCTGGCCGGGGGCCCTGCGCGCGTCATCCTCAATGAAATCAATGGTGGCAACCCGACGCAGTTGCGTGGCTATGTGGAGGTGGGTGGACCGCGGGCAGAGGTGATCATTGCCAATCCGGCGGGCATCTCCGTCAATGGCGGTGGATTCATCAACGCATCGCGGGCAACGCTGACCACAGGCGTGCCGCAGCTCAACGCGTCGGGTGGGCTCGACAGTTTCCTCGTACGCAACGGCACCGTCGGCATCGAAGGTGCGGGGCTCGATGCAAGCAGGACGGACTACGCGGCGATCCTTGCGCGGGCCGTGCAGGTCAACGCGGGCATCTGGGCGAGTGAGCTCAAGGTGGTCCCAGGTGCCAACAACGTCAGCGCCGATCATGGCAGCGTCACACCCGTTGCAGGCACTGGGCCCTCACCTGCTTTCGCGCTCGATGTCGCTGCGCTGGGCGGCATGTACGCCCAGAAAATCACTCTCATCGGCACCGAGGCGGGGCTTGGCGTGCGCAATGCGGGCAACGTCGGTGCGGGTGCAGGCGGTCTTGTCGTGACGGCGCAAGGGCGACTGGAGAACACAGGGACGTTCGAGGGGCCGAGGGTCGAGCTCGACAGCAGCGCGGGCATCGACAACCGCGGCGGCATCATCCGGCAGACCAGCATGGCCGGCCTCACGATCGATTCACCGGTGTTGAGCAACACGAACGGCGGGGTGATCGGTGCGGAGCCTTTGACATCAACAACTGGTGCGGGCGGTACGGCAAGCACCGGTGGCACGGCGGCCGCCTCGAATCCATCCAATCCGAGCGCAGATGCAACCAGCGTTGGCGCATCGCCGGTCCCGTCTTATGTCCCTCCATTCCCCGGCACCATCACCGCTGCCGGCACGATCCAGAACGACGGCGGTCACATCTACGCGAGTGGTCCCATCACACTCAAGACGCCGCAGATCGACAACGCGGGCGGTACGCTCAACGTGGCCACCATGGCCGTGTCCGGTTCCAGCTTCAGCAATGCTGGCGGCACGCTCAACGTCAGCCAGAGCTTCGGTGCGAACGTCGGCCGGTTCGACAACACAGGCGGCAAGCTGAATGCGGGTAGCCTGCACGTCGCCACGGGTGGCGATCTGATCAACGTGGACGGCACGCTCGCCAGCGGCAGCGATGTGAGCCTCACGGTCGGTGGTAATGCAGACAACACGCACGGGACCGTCTCGGCCGCAGGTCGCTTGACGGCCCACGTGACGAAGACGGTGAACAACGGCGCCGGCACGCTGGTCGCCAACCAGGACCTGACGATCGACGCTACTGCACTAGACAGCAGCAAGGGCAGCGTCCAGTCCGTCAATGCGGGTGTGCAGCTCGATGTCGCCGATCGGCTGGCCAATACGGGCGGCGCGATCGGCGCGGCGGCGGATCTTTCCATGAAGGCGGGATCGATCGATACCAGTGGAACGATTCGCGTCGGCAACGACGCCACGCTCGCGGTTGCCGGCGCGCTCGTCAACGACGGCCGCATTACCGCGGGCCGCAACACTGCAATTAGCGCCGGCAGCTTCGCGTCGGGCAGTGCCAGCGTGCTCGGTGCCGGCGTGCTGAACGACAGCAAGCTGGGCGCCGCTGGCGACCTGAGCGTCACGGCATCAGGCATGTTGACTGCGAATGGAATGAACCTCGCTGCCGGCAATGCAGCGTTGCAGGGCGCCAGCATCGACCTGTCGAAGAGCCAGACCAGCGCGGCGAACATCGCCATCACGGCGACGCAGGGCGACGTCAGCTCCAGCGACAAGGCAAAGGTACTGACGCCGGGCACCCTGAGCATCGTTGCCAATGCCCGGGCAGGCCAGACCCTGGTCAACGACGCCGGTGCGCTCAACGCTGGCCGGCTCCACCTTCAGGCCTCGAGCATCGCAAACACCCATGGCGGCGAGATCTTGCAGACGGGGGGCGATGCGACCACCGTGGCTGTCTCCGGCACCTTGAACAACGATGGCGGGCGCATCGCCGGCAACAGCCACGACTTGAGCCTGAGTGCGGCCACGCTCAGCAGTGTGGGCGGCAAGATCGAGCATGCGGGTGCAGGTACCTTGCGCATGATGGGTGGCAGCTACAACGGAGTGGGCGGCCAGATCACCGGCAATGGCGCACTGGTTGTCGACCTGAGCGATGGCTTCGCGCAAGACAACGGCCGAACCGCCGCAAAGCAGATCACCATCGATGCCGGTTCGTTGAGCAATCGGGGCGGCAAGGTCTTCGGAACTTCGCTGTCGGTCGACACCCGCGGAGGGGAACTGGACAACAGCGCCAAGGGCACCATGGCCGCGACGGAAGCGGTCGTTCTCAGGTCGGGAGCACTGAACAACGATGCAGGCTTGATCCAGTCGGGCGGTTCGCTGCACATCGACACGAACAGCCAGGTCCTGACCAACACCAATGCAGCCGGCTACCGGACCCAACCCGCAGACCTGGCCGGAGGCATCGTGAGCGGCGGCACGCTCGACCTGAAGGCGGGTGACGTCAAGAATGTGGCGGGCTCCATCGGATCGAAGGGAGCTTTGACGGCCAATACCCAGGCCTTCACGAACACCGATGGTGTACTCATGGGCGGCCCGCCCGCCGCGCTCGGTGCGGACGGCAAGAAGCGCAGCGGCACAGGCGGCGTGTTCCTGAACGCGAAGTCTTTCAGCGGCGATGGTCAGATCATGTCCGCCAATGACCTGGGCATTGCACTTGTGCAGGACGTCACGAACAACGCAAGCATCGGCGTCAATGGCAACCTGAGCTACCTCACCGCCGGCAAGTTCACGAACAACACGAAGCTGCTGGCAGGAAGAACGCTCACGGTGGGCGGAAGCAGCGTCGACAACACCGCCGGCGCCGAGATGTCGGGAGCCGACACCATCGTCAACGCCGCGACAACGTTGACCAATCGAGGCTTGATCGACAGCCAGGGATCGACGCAAATCGACTCAGGCGCGCTGAACAACGTCGGCGCGGGCCGCATATACGGCAGCGCCGTGTCTGTCGCGTCCGGCACGCTCGACAACTACGCCGAGACTGTCGGCGGCGTGACCAGGGCCGGGACCATCGCGGCGCGCGAGACGCTGAACATCGGCGCCAACACTGTCAGCAACCGCGAACACGCGCTGATCTTCAGCGGCGGCGTGGGCACCAAGGCCATGAGCATCGGCGGCAAGCTCGACGGGAACCGCGAAGCCACGACGAGCGGCGGTGTCCTGAGCAACCTGAGCGCGCGCATCGAGTCGTTGGGCGGCATGACCATCTCGATGGGACAGATCGACAACCTCGACACGCACATCAGGCTCGGGCCGCAGACGACGACCAGGCAGTTCTCCAGAACCATCGGCGTAGAGGGTATCGGCCACTTCAAGCCGGAAGATGTTGCCTACACACCGGGCAAGCCCAATCTCGCGATACGCAACCCCGACGGCAGCTGGAGGCCCGCCAACGGCCATGTCTGGGGCCTGTGGGACAAAACCGTCGTCACGACGACAGACACGGCCATCGATGCAGATCCCGCAGACATCGTCGCCGGCAGGGACATGGCCCTCAACGGTGGTGGGCTGAACCGTGACAGCCGGATCACAGCCGGCGGCGTGCTGACGGCGCCCGACATCAGGAACGAGGCATTGCAAGGCGAGGTCACGACGCAGACGGGCTCCATCGTGCATTGGCGCGCCACCAAACGGGAACCCGACATCATCGAACCCGTGTCGAGAGTGAGCAAGGACGTCGGTACCTACGAGAAAACCGGCGGCCTCAACGCCACCCGGGGTTACGACGCAGGCAAGCCCGCCAGCGGAGCGAACGGCGGCAACGGCAATGTCACCATCGTCGAAGTGCCGGCCAACGTCGGTGCGGTCGTGAAAACCGATGGCCGCAGCAACCCCGGCGTCGGTGCCAGCCAAGTCATCCCGATGGTCGTGCGCACCAGCGCCCCTCGCGTTGACATCCCGCGGGCCAGCCTGTTCAACCTGAATGGCGGCCCACAAGGCTATCTTGTCGAGACCGACCCGCGCTTTGCCAACTATCGCAACTGGCTCAGCAGCGACTACCTGCTCAGCGGCCTTGGCCTCGACCCCAACAACACCCTCAAGCGCCTGGGCGACGGCTTCTACGAGCAAAAGCTCATTCGCGAGCAGGTCGCACAGCTCACGGGCTATCGCTACCTGGGTGGCTACTACAGCGACGAAGAGCAGTACACGGCACTCATGAACAACGGGGCAACCTTTGCCGGGCAGTACGGCTTGCGCCCCGGCATTGGCCTGTCGGAGGCCCAGATGGCCCAGCTCACCAGCGACATCGTCTGGCTGGTGGAACAGACCGTGACGCTGCCCGACGGAAGCACCCGGAACGTGCTGGCGCCGCAGCTGTACGCGCGTTTACGGCCCGGCGACATCGACGGTTCGGGCGCGCTGCTGAGCGCCGATGCCACCGTCATCAAGGGCGACGGCAACCTCATGAATACAGGCACCATCGCCGGGCGCACGCTGGTCAGGATCGACAAGGACAACGTAAACAACCTCGGCGGACGCATCGCGGGTGGCGACCTGGCCATTCACGCCAGGACCGACCTCAACAACATCGGAGGAAGCATCACGGCTGGCGACGTCGCTGCCTTGACGGCCGGCCGCGACATCAACATTCGCAGCACAACCCAGACCGATGGGTCCAACAAAAACGCGGACCGTATCGCTGGCCTCTATGTGACGAACCCGGGCGGCACACTGGTTGCCAGTGCAGGCCGCGATGTGAATCTGATCGGCGGGATCATCTCCAATCAAGGCACTGGCGGCTACACCTCGATCACGGCGAAGAACGACATCAACCTGGGAACAGTGACCGAGACGCGGGTGATGTTGGGTTCCAGTGTGAGCACGTCGATGGTGATGGCCAATTCACAGGAGCTCGGGAGCACCATTTCCACGAACGGCACTACGGTGCTGAAGGCTGGGCGTGACGTCAACGCGCGGCAGGCTATTGTGGATGCCGGCAAGAGCCTGCTGGCCGTGCACGCGGATCGCGACATCAATATCGAGGCGGGCGAGACCAGAGCTACTGGCCGTTACTCCGCGCAATGGACGGACAAGAAAACCTTCAGTCGCACAAACAACAACCTCTTTCGCAGCTTCGACGCGATGACGAGTGTGGGCAGCAAGTTCTCTGGCGGACTTGTCTCTCTTGGCGCGAAGAACGACATCAACGTCATCGGGTCCAGCCTCAGCGGCAAGGACGGCGTTGCCGTGATAGCGCAAGGCAATCTAACGATTGTCGAGGGACGAAATACCTCAAATGCCGGCTATCAACTGAGTCAACAGAAGAGAGGGATCAGCGCACTCGGTGCCGCCATGGGGTTTGTGATGCCCTCCGGAAGAGCGACAGCCACAGGCAGCGAGATCAGCTCCGACACCGCCGCGCCCAGCACCATCTCCAGCAGCAACGGAGGCATCCTGCTGCAGGGAAACAGCAGCGTCTTCCTCCAGGGCGTGCAGGTAGATGCAGCCAAGGATGTCGCGATCAAAGGCGGCAACGTGGTCATCCAGGCGGCCATGAACAGACAGTCGGTAATCGGGACAACCGGTAGCCAGAACGCTTGGTACGACTTCGGCAGCGCCGCGATTCTCAAGGACGTCGGCAAGGGGATCAAAGCGCGAGAGACAACGGCGACCGAGGTCGATGTCACGACCTTGACCCGAACCAACATCAGCGGCGCGAACGTCAGTATCGCTGCCGACGATACGCTGGCCTTGAGGGGGACGGCCATCAACACTCCGGGAAAGCTGAGCTTGGCCGCGGATATGTGGTTGATGGGGACGCAGACAACCGAAGAGGCGATGCGTACCACCAGTCAGGGACGCGACTTGGTGTACCAAGTTTCCCGGGACAAGGGGACCACCGATCAGACGACCAACTACAACCTGATCAATGCAGGAAAGTTGTCTGTCACGGCGAACCGTGTACAGGTCGGCCTCGGTGCTCGGGACAGTATCGAGCAGCTCTCCAAACAGCCGGGCATGGGCTGGGTGGATCAGTTGACCAACGATCCGAAGCTCAGCGACAAGGTCGATTGGCAGAGAGTCGATGAAGTCCACAAGAACTGGAACTACGACAAGCAAGGCCTGACACCCGAGGGTGCTGCGGTGGTGACCCTCGTCGTGGCGTACTTCACGGCGGGAGCGGCCTCGGGGGTGGGTGGCTCCGTTGCATCAGGCGTGGGCGCAACCGGAACCACGGCCGTGGTGGTCAGCGGCGCGGTCACGGCGGGGTTGACCGCGCTGGCCAGTCAGGCAGGGGTGGCGGTGATCAACAACCAAGGCGACATTGGCAAGGCTCTGCATGACCTGGGAAGCAGTGCCAATGTAAAGAGCCTGTTGACGGCCATCATCACAGGGGGCGTACTCGGCGGGCTCGATCTCAATCCGACGGGCTTGCCGACGGCGGGTGCCGGCAGCCAGGAGTTCTTCACTCAGCTTGGACAGAACTTGAAGGCTGGCGCGGCCCGTGCGGTGATTGGCACCGCGATCAATGGGGGCAGCCTGGAGGACAGTCTCAAGGACGGCCTCAAGAACGCCATCCTTGACACGGTGGCCGCGCAGGGTGCCGTCGCGATAGGGAAGCAATTCCCGGTCGGCGACTTCAGCAACTACGTGGCGCATGCCATTGCGGGCTGTGCAGTCGAAGCGGCCCGCGCCAGCAACGGCTGCGGCAGTGGGGCACTCGGGGCGGTGGTGGGCGAAGCCAGCGCTATCGCGCACAACGATGGCCGTAATGTGCTGACTGAGGGGTTGCGGTCCGACACGGCGGCCTTTGCCAGCATGTTTGGTGGTCTCGCTGCGGCCATCGCGGGCGGTAATGCGAGCCAGATCAACATCGGCAGCCAGGCGGCCGGCAATGCAGCGGCGAACAATTTCACACAAGCCGTCGCTCGTGGCGCCGCCGCTTGCGCAACAGTCGCGCTCTGTCGCAACTCTGTGCTCCTGGCCGGAGCGGCTGTGGCCATCGATGCCAAGGTGCAATCGACGCACGCCGAACACCCCGAATGGAACGACCGTACGGTCAACGCCTCGGCAGTTGCCGAGGTAATGAGTCGGGGGATGGTTGAAGGTGTCAAAAGCACCTACGACTGGTTTATTGGTACGCAAAGGCCAGCCACCTCCAATACGGGCAACACCAGCCCGCTGCCGGACTATGGACCGTCCCACACAGGTAACACGACAACGCCGCCACGTATAGACGCAACCACGGGTGGTGGCCGGATTGCTCAGGCGAACCAAAATGCGGACATCGCGAGTGGAGGGTATGGAGAGGGGGGAATCCCGAACTATGGCGGCTCGCTGACAACACCGAACAACGGTCCGGCAGGGCCGAACATCGTGATGAGTCAGTCAAATTCGGGACAACCCGTCTTTGGCAATCAACTCCCGGAGAGGCTTCGAGCCGAGATAGCTGCCGCAAATACTGCTGGTGTAAAGCCAATATCGCCGAGTGACCCTTCTTTTGAATCCGTTGTAAATCAAGGAAAGATAAAATTTGTAGTCACTGTAGATGGAAATATTTTCCTGGCACCGCACACGATAAATGGATTTGAAATATCGCATGCCGTTTTGTCCGGTGGAAAGCCAGTTGTTTCCGCGGGAGAGGCCGATATTTCTGGATTCAAAGGATTTTATTTTGGAACAATTATGAATCCTCATTCGGGGCATTTCTTGAATGGGGCGACGAAAAAACAAACTGAGACTTCCGATCAAATGGCTCGTGCCGCTTTTGAGAGAATTGGTATTAAATTCCCTCCAAATAGAGACTGAAGGAAAAATATGAATAACTACGAAGTATTAAATTGGAAAGGACTCGGTCAGGAGATTTCTGAGGATTTAATTAGAGTTGATTTTCCTCCGCCTGAGTATCGAGTAAGTTCGAAAAAATATCGAAGCAGTGAGGTGCTACCTCCCGGTGCAGTTCGCGCAGGACTACTCTTCGTGTTACGCGGAAAATGTAAATGCGGATTTGGAGTTGATGACGGAGTTTCGATTATTCTTGATGCAGGTCAATATGTGAGTTTTCCGGAAGGACGTTATCAAATCGAGCCATTGGATGGTCAAGATGCTGAGGTCGCGTTCGTTTGGAATGTTTTGAAAATATTTAATGAAATTTTTCCGGGCCAATCCGGAAAAATACCGTGAAATTAAATATTTCTCTTCGCGACTAGTGAATTTTGATGTCAACGGTGCAGTTCATAGGCGTCGGTCTGTCGATCAGCTTTGGTGGCATGTTGATTGCCGCCGAAAATTGACCCCCTAAACCCCCCTCGGGTCAAAGAGCGGCGGAATCCAACAAAAAGAGATTCTCGCAATTCCGGCCGAGCCGGTTGAATCTGAGTTTTCAGGACTGTGCGAGGTTGTTGAGGGGGGGGGGGGGGGGGGGGGGGGGGGGGGGGGGGGGGGGGGGGGGGGGGGG
>NZ_JBWKOZ010000005.1:240988-576774 GCF_059416325.1 Variovorax sp. GW821-FHT09D05
GCGTGTTTTTTTACCCCCCCCCCCCCCCCCCCCCCTTGATTTCAAGAATCGAAGCATCCTATTCGATGTATGTAAGGATTAGGGCTGGTTTGATTCAAATGATTCACGGATCGTTCTACATATTTCCCAAGGGTAATGAGTTTGCTTTGTTGGTGAATAATGGGAAGTACGCAATGGTTGCTGGGCCCCGTTTTTTGTAGAAGCGATTCTGAAAGATAGCGTAGAGGCTTCCTGGAATTCGGTTCGAGTTGATGATCAAATTGATCAACTATGGCTTTATTTTTTGTGGCGAGCGATGATTGCGTACGGAATGAAGTAAAGCGGTAATGGCTTTAGGTTTGCCATCGGCAGCCGCAGCTTCCACAAATTGATGAAAACTGAACGTCCTGCTCCACCGCCTCTCGTTGAGCCGCTGCGATCCTGGTCTAGCCTAAATCGCTATCTCGCGAATGGCACTGAGTATTAGAAAATCCATAGTGATAACCAGAGTACGTGGTCACGGGACAAATTTCATATGTCTCTCCGAAGACTGGTGGGGGCTAAAGCGCCGTGACCGCGATAGCGATAGCAGGTTGCTAAAGCGCAACCAGTTCAATGCAGCTCCAACACCGCATCAGCCACCGCCTCGATCCCCTGATCCGACAAGTCCTCCGCCACCACGCTCCGGCGCTGCACCCAGGCCCTGAAGTGCAGCTCCTGCGACTTCTGGTAATGCGGGTCGTAATGCAACGCCATCAGCTCCGCAAACAGATGCGGCAGATCGGCCTCATGCGCCCACTGCTGCCAGCGCGCCACCGTCTCCTTCCCCTGCATTTCCTTCAGCACGCCCATCTTGTCGGCCAGTGCCTCGCGGTCGTCGCCGAGGTAGGCGTAGTCGCGCAGCAGATAAGCCAGCCGCGCCTCGGGCGTGGCTGCCACCTCGATGCACGGCGCCGCCCGCATCCGCGCCACCAGCGACAACGGCAGCGACAGCCGCCCGATGCGGATGCTCTCTCCCTCCACATACAGCGGGCGCGAGAGATCGACGGTTTCGAGTACCGCTGCGATCAGCGTCTCGAAGTGCTTCTGCGAAGGCTGCGCCACACCCGGCAGCGAGCCGAGCAGCGAGCCCTTGTGGCTGGCGAAATCTTCCAAATCGAGCACCTGCGCGCCGCGCGCGGCCAGCGCGTGCAGCACGCGCGTCTTTGCGCTGCCGGTAGCGCCGCAGATCACGCGCAGGTCGAGCTTTGGGGTAAGCGTGTCGATCTGCGAGATCACGTGCCGGCGAAAGCTCTTGTAGCCGCCGGCGAGCTGCTGCGCGTCCCAGCCGACGAGGCGCAGCCAGGTGACCATCGAGCCGCTGCGCATGCCGCCGCGCCAGCAGTAGACCAGCGGCTTCCAGTTCTCGGGCCGGTCGGCCAGCGTGTCGCGCAGATGCCGTGCGATGTTGGCCGCGACCATCGCGCCGCCGATGCGCCGGGCTTCGAAGGCGCCGGTCTGAACGTAGACAGTGCCGACGATGCGGCGCTCGTCGTCGTCGAGCACGGGGCAGTTGATGGCGCCGGGGATGTGGTCGAGCGCGAACTCGGCCGGGGAGCGGGCGTCGACCAGCGTGTCGAAGGCGTGGCGGTCGCCGACCCGCACGGGCTGGCGATGACTCATGGCAGGAACCTCATGCCCCGATTGTCGGGTACTCAGGCGTATGCAGGTCCAAGGCCACGGCGCAAGCGAGCGCTCGCAAAGTCCACCAGCGTGACCAGCACGAACATCGCGATCAGCACCGTCATCGCCTGCTGCTGCTGGAAGATCGACAGGTGGAAGTACAGCAGCTGCCCCAGCCCGCCGCCGCCCACGAAGCCCAGCACGGCTGCCATGCGGATGTTCATCTCCCAGCGGTAGAGCGCGTAGGCCACCCACTGCGGCAGCACGATGGGCAGGCTGGCGTAGCTGAAGGCGGTGACGGGGTTGGCGCCCGAGAGCGTCAGCGCGTGCTCGGGTTCGCGCGGGGCGTTTTCCAGCGCTTCGGCAAACAGGCGGCCCAGCACGCCGGTGGTGTGCAGCGACAGTGCCAGCGCGCCAGCGAAAGGGCCGATGCCGGCGGCGAGCACCATCAGCGCGGCCCACACGAGTTCGGGCACGCTGCGCAAGAAGTTCAGAACGAAGCGCGCCACATGGCGCGGCAGCCAGCCGGCGCGGCCCGAGGCTGGCAACGCGAGCACCGCGCCCGCGATGGCCGCCAGCACTGTGCCAAGGGCGGACACGGCCAGCGTCTGCAACGCGCCGTTGCCGACCTTGGAGAGAAACTCGGGCGACACATCGGGCGGGAAGAACTCGGCGATGAACTTGCCCATGAGCCGCAGCGACTCCGACGAGCCCAGCGCGCGATAGTCGATGCCCAGATACACAAAGCTCGCAATCACCGCCACACCGATCAGCAACAGGGCAATGCGGCAACGCCAGCAAGGCGGCGGGCGTGGGGGCAGCATCGTCGTCATGCCAGCAGCCTCCGCAACGCATTGCTCAGCAGGTCGGCCAGCAGCACGAGCGCCAGGAACACCAGCAGGATGCTGCTGGCCTCGCCGCCGTTGAGCATCTTCATCGACTGGTCCATCAACTGCCCCAGTCCGCCTGCGCCGACGAAGCCCATCACCACCGACGCACGCACCGCGCATTCCCAGCGGTACACGGTGTACGAGGCCAGTTCCTGCGCCGTGTTCGGCAGCAGCCCATAGCAGAGCGCCGAGAGCCGGCCGCTGCCGCTTTCGAGCAGGGCTCGCGCGGGGCGTGTGTCGGTCGATTCGAGGATCTCGGCGTAGACCTTGCCCAGCATGCCGCCGTAGGTGATGGCCAGCGCCAGCACGCCCGCGGCGGGACCGAGCCCGAGCGCGCGCACGAAGAGCAGTGCCCAGACAATTTCGGGAATCGCCCGCAGCACCATCAGCAGCCAGCGCGCGGCCTGCCGCACGATGCCCGCCTGCACGCGGCCGGGGCCTGGGCCAATGCGCGAGATGGAGAGAGCGCGTGTCGTCACGAAGCCCAGTGGCGCGCCGATCAGCAACGCCAGCGCGGTGCCGGCCGTGGCCATCGCCAGCGTTTCGAGCGTGGCCTTGAAGAGCAGCGCGAGAAAGGCGGCCGAGCCGTCGGGTGGAAAGAAGCCCGCCAGGAAGCCGCCGATGACCGCGAGGTTGCCGCCGGCGAACAGCGCCCACGGCTTGAATTCGGACAGCGCCAACATCGGCCATGCGATGACGAGCGCGGCGACGCATCCAGCCAGCCGGCGCGCGGCGTGCGGGTCGCGGTGGGCGATGGCGGTGCTCGTCAAGGGCAGTCCGGCCGATGGAAAGCCGCTTCCATTGCCGCACTTGCCGGCTGCGGCCGCTGCGTTGCGATGCCGCCTTCGCTCGCATAGAGCGCGTCGAGCATCGCGGCTGTTACTTGCGCGGCGGGCAGATCGAACATCACCTGCCCGTTGCGCATGCCGACGATGCGCGGAAACCAGCGCAGCGCGAGGTCCACCGCATGCAGCGAGGCCATCAGCGTGGCGCCCGTCGATTCGCTTTGCGCGACAAGCTGGCCGATGGCGGCGTCGGCCAGTGTGGGGTCGAGTGCGGACACAGGCTCATCGGCCAGCAGCAGGGCGGGGCGCTGATACAGGGCCCGCGCAATGCCCACGCGCTGCAGCTGGCCGCCCGAAAGGCGGTCGCAGCGGTCGAACAGGCGGTCTTCCAGCGACAGGCGCGACAGCACTTCGTGCGCACCGGCAATGTCCGAGGGATGGAAGAGCGAGCCCAGCGCGCGCAGTGTCGACCACTCGCCGAGCCGACCCGCGAGCACGGCTGTGACCACGCGCAGGCGCGGCGCAATCGGCGGCGACTGGTGCACGGTGCCGATGCGGGCGCGCAGCTTCTTCAGTGCCGCGGCTGGCAATTGCCAAGGCCTGGCGCCCAAGGCTTGAACCTCGCCCTCCGTGGGCCGCAGCGCCGCGCCGAGCACGCGCAGCAGCGTGGTCTTGCCGGCGCCCGAGGGCCCGATGACGGCGATGCGTTCGCCGTCGTGCGCGGCCAGCGTCACCCCGGCCAGCGCTCGCTGGCCATTGGGGTGCACGACACCCGCGCCTTCCAGCGAAAAACTCATCCGCGCAAACTCACTTGATCAGGCCAGCCGACTTGCCCGCCGTCTCGATGCCGTCGTAGTTCGACGACTTGGTCGGAATGAACTTGCTAGCCCGCTGCAGCGCCATGATTTCCTTCTGCGCCGGGTTGGCCGGGTCGAGCTTCAGGAACGCGTCGGTCAGCTTCTTGGTAATGGCCGCATCGAGCCCCGGGCGCACCGTCCAGTTGTAGTCGTAGTAGGTCGGCGTGGTTGCCAACACGCGCACCTTGGCGGCGTTGGGGTTCTTCGACTCGACCAGCTTGTCCCACACCGATGCGTTGAGCACGCCTGCCTCGGCGCGCGATGCGGCCACGAAGGCCACCGTGGCGTCATGCGCGCCCGAGAAGGCGACCGTCTTGAAGTCCTTCTCGGGGTTGATGCCGGCCTGCAGCAGGAAGTAGCGCGGCATCAGGCTGCCCGAGGTGGACGAGGGCGCGCCGAAGGCGAAGGTCTTGCCCTTCAGGTCGGCCAGCGTCTTGGCGGTGCTGTCGACCGGCACGATGAACTTGCTGGTGAACACCTCGTCTTCCGCGCGCTGCACGATCGGTACCGCGCCGCCGTTGGTGCGAATGCGTGCCTGCACGAAGGTGAAGCCGCCGAGCCAGGCCAGGTCGATCTTGTTGGTGGCCAGGCCTTCGACCACGGCGGCATAGTCAGTCACGGGCGTGAACTGCACGTCCATGCCGGTTTCCTTCTTGAGGTAGTCGCCCAGCGGTGTGAACTTGCGCTGCAGCTCGGTGGGGGCTTCGTCGGGAATGGCCGAGACGCGCAGCACGCCCTGGGCGAGGGCGCCGAAGCTGGCGACGGAAAAGGCCAGCGCGAGCGCCACCTGGGTGAGAGTCTTCTTCATGGATGTGCCTCGAAAACGTGCAGCGGGTGTGGGAGAGGAAAGGACGGGATTGTAGAAAGCAGGGCCGCTTCGATAATCGGCCCATGAACCCAACGCTCATGAACCCGCTCGCGCCTTTGCGCCTCACGAGCTTTTCGCATGGTGGCGGCTGCGGCTGCAAGATCGCGCCCGGCGTGCTGTCGCAGATCCTCAAGAACCATGCGGGCAGCATGATCCCGCCCGAGCTCATGGTGGGCATCGAGACCGCCGACGACGCGGCGGTCTACAGGCTCAACGACCAGCAGGCGCTGATCGCCACCACCGACTTCTTCATGCCCATCGTGGACGACCCCTACGAGTTCGGCCGCATCGCCGCGACCAACGCGATCAGCGACGTGTACGCGATGGGCGGGCGCCCGATCATGGCGTTGGCCCTGGTGGCCATGCCGATCAACCAGCTGCCGGTGGAAGTGATCGCCGAGATCGTGCGCGGCGGGCAGGACGTGTGCCGCGCAGCCGGCATCCCGATTGCCGGCGGCCACACCATCGACTCGGTCGAACCGATCTACGGGCTCGTCGCCATGGGCCTCGTGCACCCCGACCGCGTGCGGCGCAATGCCGATGCGAAGGCGGGCGACGTGCTGGTGCTGGGCAAGCCGCTGGGCGTTGGCGTGCTGTCGGCCGCGCTCAAGAAAGAAAAGCTCTCCGAGACCGGCTATCGCCAGCTGATCGAGAACACGACGAAGCTCAACACGCCCGGCATCGCGCTCGCGGCGCTCGACGGCGTGCATGCGCTGACCGACGTGACGGGTTTCGGCCTCGCTGGCCACACGCTCGAACTGGCGCGCGGCGCGAAGCTCAAGGCGGTGATCGAATGGTCGAAGGTGCCGCTGCTCGACAACGTGGTGGTGATGGCCGCCGAGGGCATGGTCACCGGTGCCTCGGGGCGCAACTGGGCCGGCTACGGCGCCGACGTGGAGCTGGCCGCCGGCCTGCACGCCACCACACAAAACCTGCTGAGCGATCCGCAGACCTCGGGCGGCCTGCTCGTGAGCTGCGCGCCTGAAGCGGTCGATGCCGTGCTGAAGATCTTCCGCGACGAAGGCTTTGCGCAAGCGGCGGTCATCGGTCGTGTAGAGGCCGGTGAGCCCTCGCTGCGCGTGGTGCCCTGACAGAGCGGTCCTATGCCGACTCGTCGAATGCCCGCTCGACGGCGGAAGGGGGAAGGAGTCGAACCTTCCCGGCGACGACTGGCGCCACCCACTGGGTTTGAAGCCCAGCCGCCCCACCAGGGACGATCCCCTCCCATGACTCTTGTCGTTCACGGCCTCGCCCCGAACAACGTCGTATCGGGCCGCAGCAAGTGCGTGTCCTTCACGCGCCGCGTATAGCCCACACGGTCAAAAAATTCGAGCAACTGGATTGCGCGCTTGCGTCCCAATCCCGTCGCATCGCGAAAACTCGCGGCCTGCAAGCCTTCAGGGCCATCGAGGCAATCGCGTGCCAACGCCGCCAACCGCTCGATGGTTGCCAACGGATAGTACAAGTCCTTCACCACCTGAAAGGTCTCGCCACGCCGCGCGAGACTCGCGAGCGTCTGCCGCACCATCGGCTCGCCCACCGCGCAGTCCTTCGCAAGATCGCGCACCCATGGCGGATCGAAGCCGCCATCGGCCAGCCTGGGCAATAGCTTCTGTGCGAGCTTCTGTTCGGCTTCACCGAGGCGCGCCGCGTGATCGGGCAGATGCAGCCAGGTGCCGCTGCGCACCAGCGCACCGCGCGCGACCAGCGCATCGAGCGCATGGCGCCACAGCGAGTCGTCCGCGCGTGGACCGGCCAGCCGCTTGAGGCGGCGCGCATCGGGTCCGACTTCGTCTGGCGCGGTGCGATGGAAGTCCGCGAGGCGCCCGGTGATCTGTTCTTCAAGCGTGTCCAGATGCGTCTGCGCGATGGCCGTGTGGTCGATGCGCACGGCATCGCCAGGCAGCGGCATCGCACCTTCATCGGCCAGCGAGAGAGCGCGCGCTGTTCGCGCGGTGTCGACGCCCAGCGGCGTGTTGTGCAGCAGCGCGGCCACGCGGGCATCGCGGTCGTCGATGGCCCAGGCCGCCAGCGTGCGCAGGCGCTCGGGCGTGCGGCGGTAGCGCACTGGCGCGAACGGATCGAGCACGCGCACGCCGGCCACGGTGCGCGTGGCAGAGGCATCGCGCAGCACGCCGCGGTCGCCATGCCATGCGCCGACTGCTTCCCGCAGCACCAGCTGTGCAAAGGCCGTTTCGCCGGGCGCGAGTGCATCGCGGTCGAGCAGCGCGACAGACGCCATCACATCGCTCGCGCCGAGGTGCGCGTGCACCGTCGCGCCTGAGCGCAGAGGCTTGGCCTCGTCGGGCCACAGCGTGAGGAGCACGTCGATGCGGTCGGTGGCAAGCGCGATGGACGGTGTGCAGACCCAGTCGCCGCGATGCATCTCGTCCTTGGTGACGCCGGCCAGTGCCAGCGCACAGCGCTGGCCCGCGCGCGCCGATTCGGCCTTCTGGTTCTGCGCATGGATGCCGCGCACGCGCACCGTGCGGTCGCCAGGCACCACGCGCAGTTCGTCCCCGATGCGCACCGTGCCGCTGAAGACCGTTCCCGTGACCACGGTGCCGACGCCCGACAGCGTGAAGGCGCGATCGACGGCGAGGCGAAACGCCAGGTCGTCTTCGCGCGCGTGCTCCTGGCGCGCCACGTCGAGCAGCCGCTCCCGCAACGCATCGATGCCTTCGCCGGTCGTCGCCGACACCGCCAGCATGGGCGCCTGCGCAAGCGGCGTGGGCGCGAGCAGCGTGGCGATGTCCGCGCGTACCTCGGCGAGCCGCGCTTCGCGTACGGCCTCGTCAATGCGGTCGATCTTGGTGATGGCCACAGTCGCCTCGCGAACGCCCAGCAGCGCCACCACCGCCAGATGCTCGCGCGTCTGTGGCATCACACCGTCGTCGGCAGCCACCACCAGCAGTGCGTGGTCGATGCCCGTGGCACCGGCCAGCATGGTGTGCAGCAGGCGCTCGTGGCCGGGCACGTCGACGAAGCCGAGCGACACGCCATCGGGCGCATGCAGGTAGGCGTAGCCCAGCTCGATGGAAATGCCGCGGCGCTTTTCCTCGGGCAGCCGGTCGGTGTCGACGCCGGTGAGCGCGCGCACCAGCGTGGTCTTGCCGTGGTCGATGTGGCCTGCGGTGCCGATGATCATCGTGGGGGCGTCGTCACATGAAGTTGCGGGTGTGCAGCTCGGACAGCCGCTGCGCCTCGTCACGGTCGAAGCCCAGCCGCGCGAGACGCGAGCGCCGTCCGGCTGCCATGTCGCGCTGCAGCTGCTGCACGGCCGCGTGGCCACGCGCGACGGCAGTGGGCGAGAGTTCGCCGGCCGCCAGCAGCACCAGCGCGTCGAACACCTCCTCGTTGAGGCCCGCCGTGCTGGCCAGCGTGTCGTAGCGCACCTCGATGGCGTTGCGCAGCCGCGCCTGGTAGTCGGGCTGCACCGAGAGCCGGTATTCGAGATGCGCCATGCCGAAGGCGACGTGGCGTGCCTCGTCGCGCGCCGTGAGCCGCGCGATCTGCCGCGTCACCGGGTCGGGCGCATGCGCATGCAAAAAGTTGAGCAGGTTCACGAAGCTGCCCTCGCCGAGCACGGCCAGCAGGAAGGTGGCGACGGAGAAATCGGGCGCATCGAACAGCGTGCGCAGCGAGGCCTGACCGCCGGCGGTCGACAGCGCAGGCTGGTGGCCGCGCAACGTGGCGCGGCGCGTGAAGACTTCGACGTGCCGCGCCTCGTCCGCGCATTGCAGCGCGAGCAACTGCAGCACCTCGCGGAAATGCGGATGGATCTGCCCGAGGTGGCGCGCCGGCACCAGCAGCGCGGCGTTCTCGTTTTCGATGAGATAGGTCATCACCTGCACGACCGCTGCTTCCACGGCGGGCGACAGGTCGAAGGGCGCGTCCCAGTCGATGGCCGTGCCCGGGTCCCATTGGGCTGCTGCTGCCTGCCGGTAGAGCTCGCCCGCCGTCGCCGCCCACACTTCGTCGCGGCGGTGCAGGGCGAAGAAGAAGGGCGGGCTGCCGGCCTCCACCGTGGCACCGCGCGCGGCCAGGCCCCAGCCGGGCGCGGCGTCTTCGGCGGGCGCACCGTTGGCGTCGCCCTGCGCAGCGCCGGTCGATTGCGCGCCGAGCCAGCGGCCCTCGGCATGCGGGCCGCGCGTGACCAAAGCCTCCTCCGCCGTCTCGAAGCGCAGCGGATGCCCCTGGCTGCGGCACCAGGCTTCCAGGTGCATCTGCCAGTCCGGCGATTGCCCGCGCACGCGCAGCTCGCCGCCCACCGGCCTTTCAGCCAGCGCGCGGCGAATGAGCAGCAGGGCGCCTTGGTCGAGGCCCAGCGACTCAATATCGATAGTCGGGGTTGGTGATGCGGCCATCGCCGTCGTAGAAATGCTCGTCGTCCACCGCGCGCTCGAGCAGCGCGTAGCCGCTGGTGCGTCCGGCGCGCCATTCGCGCAGGCCTTCGAGTTCGAGCAGTGGGCGCACCTGCGGGTCGTCCCAGCGCATCGCCATCAGCAGCGACACGAAGCTGTCGATCAACGTGGCCGGCGCGCCGGGGCTGGTGGTGAAGTTGCAGTGGTCGTACGCGCCGGTGCGCGCCAGCACGCGCGTGCTGCCCGAAGGCAGCGTGCCGTCGAGGCCGAAGGCCAGGTGGTTGCCGTCGATCAGGCAGCAGGCGTCGACCTCGCCGGCCATCAGCGCGATGGCCGCATCGCGCTCGCCGCCGATGTGGTCGCCATGCTTGCCGCCGAGCACGTCGAAGTAGCGCACCTGGAAGTCACGCGACTTCACCAGGCCTTCGGTGCGCAGGTGGTCGAGCGGAATCAGCGTGGCCTGCGGCGAATCGAGCGCACCCAGCCCGACGGTCTTGCCGCGCAGATCGGCCAGCGACTGCACCGGGCTGTCGGCCCGCACGACGATGGCCGAGCGCAGGTCGCAGTCGGTGTCGCGCATCGCCACGGCCTGCACCTGCTGGCCGCGGCTGCGCGCGATGCGGTCGGCCCGCACCCACGCCAGCGGCGAATTCCACGCCAGGTGCAGCGTGCCGTCGAACTGCGCCTCGACCTGGCTTTCGTAGTTCGAATACAGCACGTAGTCGAAGGGCAGGCCGTTCTTCACGAAGAAGGTCTTGAAGCCCTCCCAGATGGTGACGACCTTGGGCGCGTAGGCCACGGCGCCCATGATCAGCGTCGACTCGGACATGGCGCGGTTCCTCAAAACAGCGGCAGGCCGGTGATGGCCTTGCCGATGAAGTCGTACAGCACGTCGGAGGTCGGTGCCATCACGCTCGATGCGCGCGCATCGCGGAACAGCCGCTCGATGCCTGCCTCCTTGCGGAAGGCCGCGCCACCGCATACGCGCATGGCGATGTCGGTGACTTCGAGCGCGGCTTCGGCGGCGGCCGCCTTCACTTCGAGCACGCGCAGCATGGTGTCGGGGCGGCTCGCGCCGATGGCCGCCACGGTGTCGTCGAGCAGCGCCTGCACCATGTCGGTCTTGATGCGCGCACGTGCCAGGTAGGCGCGAATGGTCGGGAGGTCGGCCAGCGACGAATCGAGGTGCACGTGCTTCGTCTGGCTCACATGGCCGATGGCACGGCTCAGGGCGCCTTCCATCAGGCCCGTCGAGCAGGCGGCGCTGAGCACCGAGAACCATGGCAGCACCACGCCCATCATGGCGTCGAAGCCCTTGCCGTCTTCGCCGAGCCGGGCGCTGGCCGCGATGCGCACATCCTTCGCGGTGATCGGCGTGGAGGCGTTGCCGCGCAGCCCCAGTCCGTCGAAGCGGCCGGGCTGGCTCAGGCCGTCGGACTTCGCATCGACCAGCCACAGCGTGCTGGCGCCTTCGGCCGCGAGCGGCTTGCTCGACCACACATAGCTGTCGGCCTCGAAGGCGGAGGTGACCCAGCTCTTGCGGGCATCGAGCACCACGTTCGCGCCATCTGCGCGGGCGGTGCCGGTGGGGGCCCAGAAGTGGCTGCGCGAATCGGCTTCCGAAAAGGCCAGCGTGCTCAGGTGCTTACCCTCGGCAATCGCGCGGCGCGTGGCCTCGGGGCCGAACTGTTCGAGCACGGCGGTGGCGCAGTAGTGCATGCACACGACCATCGCGGTGGACGGGCAGGTCTGCGCGATGCGAGAGACCACCTGCGCGGCTTCCTTCAGGCCCAGGCCCTGGCCGCCGACCGACGTGGCCGAGACAAGCCCGAGCAGGCCGGCCTGGCCCAGCGCCTGGATCGTCTCTCGTGGAAAGCGTCCCTCGCTGTCGGTGCGCTGGGCCGAGGGCTGCAGCGTTTGCGTTTCGATACCGGCGAGCACTTCGAGGGGATTCATCGCTTTTTCCTGGAGTACGGGTTGAGGGAGTCGGTCTATTGCAGCCGCTCGCGCAGGGCATCGAGCTGGGCCGTGAAGGGCGCGCTGTCTTCCAGGCAGCGCAGGTCGAGCAGCAGGCGGTCTTCCGCGATGCGGCCAATCACCGGCAGCGGCAGGCCACGCAGCGCGGTGGCGAGGGCGTCGAGCGCGGTGCCCGTGCCCTTCTTCGACGTGCCGGCCGGCGCGAGCGCCAGCCCGGCCGAGGGCAGGCGTTCGACCGGCAGCGAGCCGGAGCCGATCTGCCCGAGCAGCGGCACGACTTCGACGGTGAAGCGCGGCGACACCGCTGCCTGCACGGGCGCCTTCAACGCCTCGGCCATCTCGCGGATCGCATCGGCGGGCCGCGTGAGCAGCCGCAGCGTCGGCAGGTCTTGCGCAAGACGCTCGGGCCGCAGGTACAGCGACAGCGTGGCTTCGAGCGCGGCCAGCGGCAGCTTGCTCATGCGCAGCGCGCGCTTCATCGGGAACTTGCGGATGCGGCCCACGGCGGCCTTGCTGCCGACGATCAGCCCGGCCTGCGGACCGCCCAGCAGCTTGTCGCCCGAGAAGGTGACCACGTCGCAGCCGGCTGCAAGCATCTCCTGCGGCAGCGGCTCGCGCGGCAGGCCGTAGTGCGCGAGGTCGACCAGCGAGCCGCTGCCCAGGTCGGTCGCCAGCGGCACGCCGCGCGCATGCGCGATGCCGGCGAGCGTGGCTTCGTCGACTGCGGCGGTAAAGCCCTGCACGGCGTAGTTGCTGGTGTGCACCTTCATCACCAGCGCGGTGTGTTCGTTGATGGCGCGCTCGTAGTCCTGCGGATGCGTGCGGTTGGTGGTGCCGACCTCGACCATGCGCGCGCCCGCGCTGGCCATCACGTCGGGCATGCGGAAGGCGCCGCCGATCTCCACCAGCTCGCCGCGCGAGACGATCACTTCGCGATCGCGTGCCAGTGCCGCGATGGTGAGCAGCACGGCGGCCGCGTTGTTGTTGACCACCGTGGCGGCCTCGGCGCCGGTGATGCTGCACAGCAGTTCTTCGACCAGCGAGTCGCGATCGCCGCGGCTGCCGGTGGCGAGGTCGTATTCGAGGTTGTTGGGCGATGTCATCACCGCCAGCAGCCGCTGCAGCGCCGCGTCGGCCAGCAGTGCGCGGCCGAGGTTGGTGTGGATGACGGTGCCGGTGAGATTCAGCACGGCGCACATGCGTGGTGCGAGGCGGGCCTGGATGCGCGCTGCAAGCGCATCGCCGAGTGCGTCGTGCCGCACCTCGGCGGCCATCAGCTTGCCCGCCACAGCCCGCGCGCGAAGCCCTTCGAGCAGCGCACGGGCCTCTTTCACCACCAGCGTATGGCCGTGCTCGGCCAGCAATGCGCCCGGCACGGCGAGGCGCAGCAGTTGATCGACAGAAGGCAGATCCTGGGGCCTTGCCGTCGAGCCGTGGACCACGGACTCTTCGGGCGCTGCCATCAGCCGCCTCCGCCGTCGTCGGGGATTTCGGGGTCGCCGAACAGCAGCATCAAATTGTGGCCGCTGCGTTGATGGCCGGCTTCGGACACCAGCAGGTCGAGCGTGACGCTGGCGAGGTCGTCGGCGACGGGCTCGACCTCGGGGTCTTTCTCCATCGCGATCTGCTTGAGGTAGTGGCCGCAGCTGTCGCAGCACTCGGCCTTCACTGCGCCTTCGCGCGCGCCGGTGGCCGGCAGCTCCACGCCGGGTTGCGGGGAGAGCGATTCGAAGTGAATGCCCTTGGTGCTCTCGCAGTGCGTGCACTTGATGCGCACGTAGTGCCACTCGGTGCTGCACAGCGAACAGTGCAGGTAGCGGAAGCCCGCTTCGTCGGCACCGATGCGCGTGATGCTCACGGTGGGCACGCTGCCGCAGCAGGGGCATTCGTTGCCGGGATCGGTGCGGCCGAAGATGTTCTCGCCTTCGCGGTCGGCCACCTGCAGCACGAGCTGAGCCCAGTAGGCCTGCAGCCCCGCGGCAATCAGTGGCGCGGCTGCGAGGTCGAGGCCGAACATGATGCGGCGCGAGAGCCGGTCGGCCTGCTCGTTGATCCACGCATCGTCGGCCGCCACCACGCGGTCGAGCGTGTCGCGTGCAGGGCCTTCGGGCAGCCGTGCGCGGAAGAGGTCGAGCAGACGGCGAAGCTCCTGCAGCCACACCGGATCGCGCGTCCAGCCGAAAGCGGGCATCGGCGGTTTCAGCACCTTCGATGCGGCTTCGAGTGAATCGGATTCAGGCAACGTGACCGGTGCGTAGTCCTGCAGCACCTGGTGCTGTGCCTGCGCAAGATCGGCGATGAAGATCAGGTACTCCCGCATCGAATGCGAAGCCGCGAGCTGGCGCAGCCGCAATTGCCGGTCGGAGAACACGAGGGACCGAACCGGCAAACGCAGGAACGGCATCTGCCGTCCGGCCTGCATCGCGATCTGTTCAGGATCGAGGATGCGGGTGGTCCGGATCGGCGGTGGGCTGCCGGTGGAACTCGTCATCGGGGCAGTATCACTCACCTCGCGTCATTTTGCGATGCCACAGGGGATGGTTGAGCTTGGCCCAGCCTTCCGTGACCGTGCCGCGCGTCATCGCGCGCAGCGTGCCCTTGACCCAGATGGCCGCGTAGATGTGCGTGATGACCGAAATGATCAGCACCACGGCCGACACCGAATGCACTACCACCGCGATGCGCCGCAGGAGGATCGGGAAGAACCCGACGAACCACGGGCTCCAGAACATGAAGCCCGTCACCAGCAACAGCAGCAGGCTGACACCGAAGGCCCAGAACACCAGCTTCTGCCCCGCGTTGTACTTGCCCACCGGCGGCATGCTCGACTTGTCGCCCTTGAGCATCTTCGGCGCGTTGGCGATCCACTCGCGGTCGCCGCGGTCGAGGATGTTCTCGCGCCACATCGCGCCGAACAGGAACACGAAGCCCAGCACCATCAGCAGCCCCATGAACGGATGCAGGATGCGCGTCCACGGCCCGCCGCCGAACAGCGTGCTCAAAAAGAACAGGCTCGGGTGGAAGAAGGCCAGGCCCGAGAGCGCGGCCGCGAAGAACATGATCGCGACGAACCAGTGGTTCATGCGCGTGGCGTCGCGGTAGCGGCGAAGGTAATAGCGTGTCATCGCGTTCTCCTCATGCACGGGGCGCGGTGGATGGTGCGGGGGGTGACGCAGGCGGCTCTTCGATCACCACCACGTCGTCGGGCTTGCCATCGCGGTCGGCATCCGGATGCTCGTCCTTCGGCTCGATGGGGCCGGTCTTCATGTAGTGGAAGAAGCTGCCCACCACGGCGCCGATCATGGCGACCATCGCGAGCGGCTTGGCCACGCCCTTCCACAGCGACACCAGCGGGCTGATGTGCGGGTCCTTCGGCAGGTCGGCGTACAGGCCTGGCCGGTCGGCGTGCTGCAGCACGTACATCACGTGCGTGCCGCCCACGCCGGCAGGGTCGTACACGCCGGCGTTGGAAAAGCCGCGCTCCTTCAGGTCGACGATGCGCTCCGAGGCGTACTCGTGCATGTCTTCCTTGGTGCCGAAATGCAGCGCGCCCGTGGGGCAGGCCTTGACGCAGGCCGGCTCCAGGCCCACGCCCACGCGATCTGAGCACAGCGAGCACTTGTAGGCCTTGTTGTCGGCCTTGCTGATGCGCGGCACGTCGAAGGGGCAGCCGGTCACGCAGTTGCCGCAGCCCACGCAGTGCTCGCTGATGAAGTCGACGATGCCGTTGCTGTACTTGACGATGGCACCCGGCGCCGGACACGACTTCAGGCAGCCCGGGTCGTCGCAGTGCATGCAGCCGTCCTTGCGGATCAGCCATTCGAGCTTGCCGGCCTCGGGTTCGACTTCGGAGAACTTCATCACCGTCCATGAGGAAGGCGTGAGATCGACCGGGTTGTCGTAGGTGCCGTGCATGGTGCCCACGTCGTCGCGCAGGTCGTTCCACTGCATGCATGCGACCTGGCAGGCCTTGCAGCCGATGCAGGTCGACACGTCGATCAGCTTGGCCACCTGCTGCACCTGCGGGCGGTTGCGGATGTCGGGCGACGGCGTGGTCGTGGCCGATCGGGCAGCGATGTCCAGGGTTTGAAGGGAAGACATCGCTCAGGCCTTTTCGATGTTCACGGTGAACGACTTGTACTCGGGCGTCTGTGTGTTCGCGTCGCCCACGAAAGGCGTGAGCGTGTTCACCAGATACCCCGGCTTGGCCACGCCGACGAAGCCCCAGTGGTTCGGCAGCCCCACCGTGTGAACGGTACGGCCATCGACCTGCAGCCCGACGATGCGCTTGGTGACCAGCGCCACGGCCTTGATGAAGCCGCGCTTGCTCGACACCTTCACCATGTCGCCATTGGCGATGCCTTTGTCCTTGGCAAGCTCCTCGCCAATCTCGACGAACTGCTGCGGCTGGATGATGGCCGAGGTGCGCACGTTCTTGGTCCAGTAGTGAAAGTGCTCGGTGAGCCGGTAGCTGGTCGCCACGTACGGGAAGTCCTTCGGCACGCCGAGACGCTCGAGGTCGCCCTTGAAGATGCGTGCCGCGGGGTTGGCGCGCGCCTTCTCGTTGTTCGGGTGCATCAGGTTGTTGACCAGCGGCGACTCGAAGGGCTCGTAGTGCTCGGGCAGCGGTCCTTCGGCCATGCCCGTCGGCGCGAAGAGCCGGGCCACGCCCTCGGCTGTCATGATGAACGGGCGCACCGCGTCGGCTTCCGTCGGGTTCGCATCGGGCCGGATGTCGGGAACGTCGGCGCCGGTCCACTGCTTGCCGTTCCACGCGATGAGGCCGCGCTTGGCGATCCACGGCTTTCCGGTGGCCGGATCGGTCGAGGCTCCGTTGTACAGAATGCGCCGGTTCGCGGGCCAGGCCCACGCCCAGTTCTGCACCATGCCGATGCCGTACGGGTCGGCGTTGTCGCGCCGTGCCATCTGGTTGCCGGCCTGTGTCCATGCGCCGCTGTAGATCCAGCAGCCGCTGGCGGTGCTGCCGTCGTCGCGCAGCAGGCCGAAGCCCGAGAGCTGCTCGCCGGCTTTGACCGTTGGCGGCTTGGTCGGGTCCTTCGGGTCGAGCAGGTCGGTCAGCGCGCGGCCGTTGTATTCCATCGCCAGTTCCTGTGCGGAAGGCGAGTGCGGAATCTTGTAGGGCCAGGTGAGGTTGACGATCGGGTCGGGATACGCACCGCCGTCCTTCGCGTAGGCCGTGCGAATGCGGTTGAAGATGCCCGCGATGATCTCGATATCGCCCCTGGCCTCGCCCGGCGGCTCCGCGCCCTTCCAGTGCCACTGCAGCCAGCGGCTGGAGTTGGTGAGCGAGCCGTCTTCCTCCGCGAAGCAGGTCGATGGCAGGCGGAACACCGTGGTCTGGATGTCGGTGGTCTTGACGTCGTTGAACTCGCCGAAGTTGCGCCAGAACTCGCTGGTCTCGGTCATCAGCGGATCGATGGTGACGAGGAACTTGAGCTTGGACAGCCCATCGACGATCTTCTTCTTGTCCGGGAACGAGCCCACCGGGTTGAAGCCCTGGCAGATGTAGCCGTTGAGCTTGCCCTGGTTCATGAGCTCGAAGGCCTGCAGGATGTCGTAGAGCTTGTCGATCTTCGGCAGGTAGTGGAAGGCCCACTCGTTCTCCGCCGTGGCCGCGTTGCCCCACCACGCCTTCTGCATGCTGACGAAGAACTTCGGGTAGTTCTGCCAGTAGCTCATCTGGTTGGGACGCAGCGGCTTCAGCGCGCGGGTCTTGTAGTAGACGTCCAGCGTCTGCTCGCTGTCACGCGCCAGCGACATGTAGCCGGGCAGGGAGTTCGACAGCAGCCCCAGGTCGGTCAGGCCCTGGATGTTGCTGTGGCCGCGCAGCGCGTTCATGCCGCCGCCGGGCACGCCGATGTTGCCCAGCAGCAGCTGCACGATGGCGCCGGTGCGGATCATCTGCGAGCCCTGGCTGTGCTGCGTCCAGCCCAGTGCGTACATGATGGTCATGGTGCGCGTGGACGTGCTGGTGCTCGCGATGTACTCGCACACCTTCAGGAACTTGTCCTGCGGCGTGCCGGTGATGCGGCTCACCAGCTCGGGCGTGTAGCGCGAGTAGTGCCGCTTCATCACCTGCAGCACGCACTGCGGGTCCTGCATGGTCATGTCGACCTTGGCCATGCCCTGCTCGTCGAGCGCGTAGCCCCACGACTTGGGGTCGTAGTTGCGCTTCTCGGCGTTGTAGCCGCTGAACAGGCCGTCCTCGAACTTGTAGTCAGGCCCGACGATGAACGGCGCGTTGGTGTAGTTGCGCACGTACTCCGTCTGGATCTTGTCGTTGCCCAGCAGGTAGTTGATGACCCCTGCGAGGAACGCGATGTCCGAGCCCGCGCGTATCGGGGCGTAGTAGTCGGCCATGGCGGCCGAGCGCGTGAAGCGCGGGTCGACCACGACAAGGCGCGCTTTGTTCTGCTTCTTGGCCTCGATGACCCACTTGAAGCCGCACGGATGCGCCTCCGCGGCATTGCCGCCCATGATCAGCACGACATCCGCGTTCTGGATGTCCTGCCAATGGTTGGTCATCGCGCCTCGTCCGAACGTCGGGGCCAGACTGGCCACCGTAGGTCCGTGTCAAACGCGTGCCTGGTTGTCGAACACCAGCATTCCGGTCGAGCGGAATGCCTTGTGCGTGATGTAGCCCGTTTCGTTGGACGAGGCCGAGGCGCAGAGCATGCCGCTGCTGGTCCAGCGGTTCACGGTCTTGCCCTCGGCGTTGGTGGTCTGGAAGTTGGCGTCGCGGTCGGCCTTGAGCAGCTTGGCGATGCGGTCGAGCGCCTCGTTCCAGCCGATGCGCTTCCATTCGGTGCTGCCGGCCTCGCGCACCTCGGGGTACTTCAGGCGGTTGGGGCTGTGCACGAAGTCGAGCAGGCCCGCGCCCTTGGGGCACAGCGTGCCGCGGTTCACGGGGTGGTCGGCATCGCCCTCTATATGGAGGATGTCGGACACCACGTTCTTCGCCTTGTCGCCAAGGCTGTACATGATGAGCCCGCAGCCCACCGAGCAGTACGGGCAGGTGTTGCGGGTCTCGGTGGTGCGCGCGAGCTTGAAGTTGCGGGCCTCGGCCAGCGCGGCGGTCGGCGAGAAGCCGAGCGCCACGATGCTGGAGCCGACCAGCCCCGCACTGCTGACGCGGAAGAATTGCCGGCGGTTCATGTCCATGACGTGACCTCCTGCAGCGGTGAAGTGGGGTGTTTCATCGTGATCTTCTTTTTGCCGGGAAACTTGATTGAATGAATCAGTCGGGCCGCGCTACTTGGGCGCCGCAGTGCCGTCGCCACCGCTCGGCGCGGGCGCCGCGCCGCCGGAAGAGCCGCCACCGCCCGGGCCGCTCATGCCGCCGATGGCTGTGCCGCCTTCGGACGGGCCTTTGTGGGAAGCGGAGGATTCGACCTTGTCGCCGGACTCGGCGGGCTTGATGCCCGTCGGGCTCGCGCCGGTGGTGCCGCCTTCGGCCTTCGGCGTGGGGACCTTGGGATCGCAGGCACTCGCCAGCATGCCTGCGACAAGGCACAGGCCGACGATCTGCAAACGCTGACATCGGGGCATCGACACTCCTTGGGAAGGACGGGTCTGACAACGGGCTGTTTTTATGGCCTCGTTTTTCGCTTGCCGGGAGTGCCCGGTTTGCGACAAACGGGATACGTTTGTCGCATCATGCGACAGCATCCTGTCGGGATCAAGGGCCGAAAGGGCGCAATAACCCTTGAATCCAGCCGTGCCCCTGACCGTCGGCTATCGTTCGCGCCATGAATGCCTCCCTCCGCCTGGGTTGGCGCACGCTCTGGCGCGACCTGCGCGCCGGCGAACTGCGCCTGTTGATCGTTGCCGTGGTGCTGGCCGTGGCCGCGCTCACGGCTGTCGGTTTCTTCGCCGACCGCCTGCAGGGCGGGCTCAAGCGCGACGCGCGCCAGCTGCTGGGCGGCGACGCAGTGATCGTCAGCGACAACCCGACGCCCGAGGCCTTCGTGGCGCAGGCGAAATCGCTGGGCCTGGAAGGCAGCGGCACCTACGGCTTTCCGACCATGGCGCGGGCCGGGGACGCGCAGGGCGGCGCCAGCAAGCTGGTGGCGCTGAAGGCCGTGGCCGCTGGTTACCCACTGCGTGGCAACCTGCAGACCTCCACCACCGTCGACGGGCCGGGCGCCATCACGCGCGACATCCCGCCGCCGGGCGAGGTGTGGGTCGATGCCTCGCTGCTCGACTCGCTCGCGCTCAAGGTCGGCGACACGATGCTGCTGGGCGACACCGGCCTGCGCGTCGGCCGCGTCATCACGCTGGAGCCCGACCGTGGCGCCGGCTTCATGAGCTTCTCTCCGCGCGTGATGCTCAACCAGGCCGACGTGCCGCGCACCGGGCTCGTGCAGCCCGCCAGCCGCGTCGGCTATCGCTACGCGGTGGCGGGCGGCGACGCGGCGGTGAAACGCTTCAGTGACTGGGCCGACGCCACCATCAAGAAGGGCGAGCTGCGCGGCGTGCGGCTCGATTCCTTCGAGGGCGGCCGCCCCGAGATGCGCCAGACGCTGGACCGCGCCGAGAAATTCCTGAGCCTGGTCGCGCTGCTCGCGGCGCTGCTGTCGGCCGTGGCGGTGGCGCTGGCCGCGCGCGGCTTCGCGGCCAGCCACCTCGACGACTGCGCGATGCTGCGGGTGCTGGGCCAGAGCCAGCGCACCATCGCCGTGGCCTATTCCTTCGAGTTCGCTGTGATCGGCATCGTGGCCAGCGGGCTGGGCGTGGCGATCGGCTTCGCGGTGCATTACGTGTTCGTGCTGCTGCTGGCGGGGCTGGTCGAAACCGCGCTGCCCGCGGCTACCTTGTGGCCCGTCGCCTTCGGGCTCGGCATGGGGCTCACGCTGCTGTTCGCCTTCGGCCTGCCGCCTGTGCTGCAACTGGCCCGAGTGCCGCCACTGCGCGTGATCCGGCGCGACGTGGGCGGGCTCAAGCCGGCATCGCTCGCGGTGCTGGGCGTTGGCGTGGCGGGCTTCGCGGCGCTGCTGATGGCGGCCAGCAGCGACATCAAGCTGGGGCTGATCGCGGTCGGCGGCTTCGCGGGTGCGGTGGCGGTGTTCGCGCTGCTGAGCTGGCTGGCGGTGAAGGTGCTGCGACGCAGCGTCAACGAAACGACGGCGCCGCGCTGGCTGGTGCTGGCCACGCGGCAGATTTCGGCGCGGCCGGCGTACGCGGTGGTGCAGGTCAGTGCGCTGTCGGTCGGCCTGCTGGCGCTGGTGCTGCTGGTGCTGCTGCGCACCGATCTCGTCGCGAGCTGGCGCCAGGCCACGCCGCCCGATGCGCCGAACCGCTTCGTCATCAACGTCATGCCCGACCAGAGCGACGCCTTCCAGAAGTCGCTGCGCGACGCGGGCGTGGGCAAGTTCGACTGGTACCCGATGATCCGCGGCCGGCTGATTGCCATCAACGACAAGCCCGTGACGCCCGACGACTACGCCGAAGACCGCGCCAAGCGCCTGGTGGACCGCGAGTTCAACCTGAGCAACAGCGTGAATGCGCCCGCGCACAACACCATCACCTTGGGCAAGTGGACGCCCGATGCGACGGGCGAAGTGAGCGTGGAAGAGGGCTTGGCCGAGACGCTGGGCCTCAAGCTCGGCGACATGCTGCGCTTCGACATCGGCGGCATGCAGAACGAGGCTCGCATCACCTCGCTGCGCAAGGTCGACTGGGGCTCGATGCACGCCAATTTCTTCGTGATGTACACGGTGGCCTCGCTGGCCGACGTGCCTACCACCTACATGGGCGCCTTCCGCGCGCCCGAGACCCGGGGCTTCGACAACGCACTGGTGCGCAGCTACCCGAACGTGACCAACGTCGACATGAGCGCCACCATCAACCAGGTGCAGCGCGTGCTCGACCAGGTGATCCGCGCGGTCGAGTTCCTGTTCGGCTTCACGCTCGCGGCCGGGCTGGTGGTGCTGTTCGCGGCGGTGACGGCCACGCGCGAGGAGCGGGCGCGCGAATTCGCGGTGATGCGCGCGGTGGGCGCGCGCGCCAGCCTGCTGCGGCAGGTGCAGCGCGCCGAGCTCGTGGGCGTCGGGCTGCTTGCGGGCTTTCTCGCGAGCATCGTGGCTTCGGTGATCGGCTGGGCCCTGGCGCGCTTTGTGTTCGAGTTCACCTGGACTGCTTCGCCGATCGTGCCGGTGGCGGGCGCACTGGCCGGCGCGGTGCTGGCGCTGGGTGCGGGATGGTGGGGCCTGCGCGACGTGCTGCGCCGCCCGGTGGTCGACACGTTGCGACGCGCTGCCGAGTAGCCATCTTTTTCTTCGGGGTCGAGCCGAACGGGGTCGTGGAATGCAATACATTCCCCGACCCCGTATTCAATTCACTCGGAAGAATCTTTCTACATGCGCTTGGCGTCATTCCAGATCACCAACTTTCGCTCGATCAACGACAGCGGCCTCATCGACTCCACACAGATCACGGCGATCCTCGGTCGAAATGACAGCGGCAAATCGAACCTGCTGCGCGCACTCCACAGCCTGAACCCCGCAGAGGGCCTGGCCGAACTCAGCCCCATCAAGGACTTTCCCCGCCACCGGCGCCTGGAAGAGTGCACCGGTGACACCCCCGTCGTCTTCACACGCTGGAGCCTGGACGAGAGCGAGCAGGCAGAGCTGGCCGCGATCCTGCCGCGCGCGGCAGGCGTGCGCCACGTTACCGCGGCCCGCGGCTATGGCACGGCGCGCCAGGCCGGGCTCGAAGGGCTCACGGCGCTGTCGCTCGACGTGAGCGACATCAAGGGCAAGGTCCGCAAGATCGTGCCGGCCGTGAAGGCCGCCGCCGAAAAGGTAGCCGAGGAAGCGAAGGCCACGCTCGAGCAGGAGGCCGACACCTTCGACGCCGCGATGATCATGAGCCCCGACTACATCAAGTGGTCGGCCGGCGCGGTCAAGGCGGCGCAGGCCCTGCGCAAGGCGCTGGCCGTGGCGGGCGCCGAACTCAGCGACAAGCAGGAGCAGATGCTGGCCGAGCTGGAAGACATGGCCCTGTCCATCTCCAACGACACGCCCGCGCTCGCCCGCGCGCAGGCCTGGGTGATCGGGAAGCTGCCGCGCTTCGTCTATGTCGACGAATACCCGGCACTGCCCGGCCGCCAGAACATTGCCGAGTACCTGGGGCGTCAGGGCTGGGGCCAGCTCACACCCGAGCAGCAGAGCTTCGGCAAGCTGTGCAAGGTCGCGGGGCTCGATCCGCAGCAGCTGCAAAACCTGCTCGAAAAGAACGACCAGGCCACGCGCAACCAGCTCGTCAACCGTGCCGGCTCGGTGGTGACGGCAGAGATCCGCCGCCTCTGGAAAGATCGTCCGCTGAAAGTGCGCTTCAACCTCGATGGCCAGTACCTCGACACGCTGGTGTCCGACCCTAACGGCACCTACGAGGTCGAAGTGAACCTCGACGAGCGCAGCCGCGGCTTCCAGTGGTTCTTCTCGTTCTACATCGCGTTCTTCGCAGACACGAAGGGTGGGCGCGCGGAAGACGCGGTGCTGCTGCTGGACGAACCCGGCCTGCACCTGCATCCGCACTCGCAGGCCGACCTGCTGGCTCACTTCGAGAAAGACTTCGGCAACCAGATCATCTACACCACGCACTCGCCGTTCATGGTGCCTGCGCATCGGCTCGACTCGGTGCGCACGGCCAGCCTCGGCGAGACCAGCGGCACCACTGTGAGCAATGCCGCGGAGGGCGACGAGCGCACGCTGTTCCCGCTGAAGGCTGCACTGGCACTGAGCCGGCTTGGGAGCGAGCCGGTGGCTGTGAAGGCGGAGCCGACGAAGCCGGCGGCTGCAAAAACGGTGACTGCAGAGGGCGTGAAGCCTGTCAGGGCGGCCAAGCCCGCGGAGGTGATGCCTGCCGCCGTGGCCGCGCCTGCCGAAGTGGCGCCCGTTGCCGCAGTCGTTGAGCCTGTCGCCGAACCGGTCGTCGCGCCGGTCGCGGTGCCACCCATCAACGTGGCTGCGACTCCTGTGCCGATGGCTGCGCCTGCCGAGGCGGTCGCCGAGCAGGTGGAACCGGGCTGATCATCCGCGCGTGGCCTGCCTCGTGACCGGGGTGGGCGGGACTTCGTCGCCCTCCTTGAACATCCGCTCCCCCGCAAAGTCCACAAACGCCCGCACCTTCGGCGACAACTGCCGGCTCGACGGCCACAGCGCCGAGAACTGCCCCTGCCGCACGAGGTGCGTGGCCAGCACGCGCTGAAGCTCGCCTCGGTACAGCGAATCGCGCGCCAGGAAGTCAGGCATGTAGGCCACGCCGAGTCCGGCCACGGCCGCGCCCAGCATGGCTTCCATGTTGTTGCACAGCAGGCCGGGCGGCAGTTGCGCGGGCAGCCCGGGCAGGTCCCATTCCTCGACCTTGCCGCCGGTCACGAACTTGTAGCGCAGGCAGGCGTGCTGTATCAGGTCGGCCGGCACCTGCGGCACGCCGTGGCGTTCGAGATAAGCCGGTGACGCCACCAGCACGAACTGGAACGGGCCGAGCCGCCGCGCCACCAGTTGCGAATCGACCAGGTCGCCGCTGCGGATCGCCACGTCGACGCCCTCGGCGATCACGTCGACCAGCCGGTCGTTGAAGTCGAGGTCGAGCTCGATCTCGGGGTAGCGCGCCTTGAAGTCCGGCAGGATCGGCAGCAGGAAGCGGTAGCCGATGGTCGGCAGGCTCACGCGCAGCCGGCCGCGCGGGGCGGCGACGGCGTCTTGCATCATGGCGCGCGCATCGTCCAGCTCGTCGAGGATGCGGCGGCAGCGTTCGTGGAAGAGCGCGCCTTCCTGCGTCAGCCGCGTGTGGCGCGTGGTGCGGTTGAAAAGGCGCACGCCGAGCTGCTGCTCGAGCCGTGCGACGTTCTTGCCCACCGCCGAAGCCGAGATGCCCAGCTGCCGGCCGGCCTTGGCAAAGCTCAGCTGGTCGGCCGCACGCACGAAGGATTCGAGTCCGCTGAAGCTGTCCATGGATTAGCAACCCTGGGTTGGGAGTGTGAGGATCAATAGCGCCATTTTCATTCCATTGATTCCTTTCTATCTTCTGTGGCTTCCTTTCTCCTGCGTGAAAGCCTTCGATGTCCACGTCTTCTCCCAACAAGAACTGGCTGCTGGCCGCCGTCTGCCTGGCAGCGCTGGGCATGCCGCTGAGCTTCACCGGCCCGGCGGTGGTGCTGCCCGCGATCCGCGATGCGCTGGGCGGCAGCCCGGTGCAGCTCAACTGGGTGACCAACGCCTTCATGCTGAGCTTCGGCGCCACGCTGATGGCGGCCGGGGCGCTGGCCGATGCCTATGGGCGCAAGCGCGTGTTCCTGCTGGGGCTCGCGGTGGTGGCGCTGAGCAGCTCGCTGCTGACGCTGGCCCCCGGCATCGTCGCCTTCGATCTGGCGCGGGCCCTGCAGGGGCTGGGCTCGGCCGCGGCCTTTGCGGCGGGCACGGCCGCGCTGGCGCAGGTGTTCGACGGCGCGGCGCGCACGCGGGCCTTCAGCCTGATCGGCACTTCGTTCGGCGTGGGGCTGTCGTGCGGCTCCATCCTCTCGGGCTGGCTTGCCGAGAGCTTCGGCTGGCAGGCGGTGATGCTGAGCCCCGGCGCGGTCAGCCTCGTGGCGCTGTGCATCGCCGCGCCGAGCATGCGCGAGTCGCGTAATCCTGATGCCATGGGGCTCGACATGCCGGGCACGGCGACTTTCACCGCCGCGCTGAGCCTGCTGACGCTCGGCGTACTGCAGGCGCCCGACAGCGGCTGGGGCAGCCCGTGGGTGCTTTGCGCGCTGGCGGGCGCGGCGCTGATGGGCACGGCTTTCATCGCCATCGAGCGGCGCGTGGCGCATCCCATGCTCGATCTGTCGCTGTTCCGTTTTCCGCGCTTCGTGGGCGTGCAACTGCTGGCTGCCGCGCCGGCCTATGGCTTCGTCGTACTGCTGGTGCTGCTGCCGATCCGCTTCATCGGGCTCGAAGGGCGCAGCGCGATCGAGGCGGGGACTTTCATGTTCGCGCTCTCGGGGCCGATCCTCGTCGTGCCGACGCTGGCGGCATCGCTCGCGCACCGGTTCTCGGCGGGCGTGATTTCGGCCGTGGGGCTGCTGGTGTGCGCGGCGGGGCTGTTCTGGCTCAGTCGTTGCGCGCCGGGCACGCCGCTGCACGACATCGTGTGGCCGCTGTTGTTGATCGGCGCCGGCATCGGCCTGCCCTGGGGCCTGATGGACGGGTTGGCCGTGAGTGTGGTGCCGCGCGAGCGGGCGGGCATGGCATCGGGCATCTTTAACACCGTGCGGGTGGCGGGGGAGGGGATTGCGCTGGCGCTGGTGGGGGCCGGACTGACGGCACTTGTGACGGCGCAACTGGGGCATGCCGCCGCCGCATCGCAGGCGGCGCAGCGCGTCACGACCGGGGACTTGTCCCAGGCGCTGGCCCTGCTGCCCGGCATGGACCGCGCGGCGCTGCTGCATGCCTACGGTGCCGCATTCGGCACGCTGCTGTGCGTGCTGGCAGGCGTGACGGTGGTGACGGCGCTGGTGGTGTTTGCGTTCCTGCGTGGCGAGACTCACGCTGAGGCTGGTGCCGTGGCGCTGGAGTCGACGGCCTGTTGAGACCTGCTCAGGTTTGCGCTGCCGCTTCGAAGATGTCGCGCAGCCACTGCGTGAACACTCGCACCCGCGACGACAGCTGCCGGTTCTGCGCATAGAGCACCGAAACCGGCATCGGCGGTGGCGCGAAGCCGGGCAGCAGCACCTTCAGTCGCCCGTCTGCAAGTTCGCTGGCCACGCGATAGCGCGGCACCTGCACCAGTCCCAGGCCCGCGACGGCCGAGCCGGTGTACAGGTCGGCGCCCGTCACCGAGACGATGCCGCCGAGCTGCACGGTCGTCACCTGGCCGTCGACCGTGAATTCGAGCGGCACCGCCTTGCCCGTGGCGCTGGAGATGTAGTGGATGGCGCGGTGCACCGACAGCGCTTCCACGCTCTCGGGCTCGCCGCGCTGCGCCAGGTAGGCCGGGCTCGCGACCGTGACCTGCGGCAGCAGCGCCACGCGCCGCCCGACCATCGATGAATCTTGCAGCGTGCCCGCGCGCAGGACGCAGTCGACGCCTTCGCGTACCAGGTCGACCAGCCGGTCGTCCTCGCCGATGTGCAGTTCCAGGTCGGGATATCGCGCCAGGAACGCCGGCAGCGCGGGCACCACGAAATGCCGCGCCAGCGTGCCCTGCAGGTTCACGCGCAGCAGCCCCTTGGGCGCCTCGTCGCGGAACAGGCCTTCGGCCTCTTCGACGTCGGCCAGCAGCCGAACGCAGCGGCGGTAGTAGGCCTCGCCGTCCTGCGTGAGGCGCACGGTGCGGGTGGTGCGCTCCAGCAGCCGGGTGCCCAGGCGCTGCTCCACGCGCTTGATGAGGTTGGTGACGGTGGCGCGCGGAATCTGCAGGTCTTCGGACGCCTGCGTGAAGCTCTGGCGCTCGGCGATGCGCACGAAGGCCAGCATTTCCTGGAAGCGGTCCATGGCCGGGCTCCGAATCTATTGTTGAAGTAAATGGAATGGTAATGGCGATTCAAGGCTGATTATCTTTGGATGGGAACGATCGATCATTCGTCTCACCAACCAACCACTGCAAAGGAAACAGCCATGAACAAGCCCTCCAACTCCAAAGTCGCCCTCGTCACCGGCGCATCGCGCGGCATCGGCGCCGCCATTGCGCGGCGGCTCGCCAAGGACGGCTTCGCGGTCGCCGTCAACTACGCGTCGAGTCCGGCGCAGGCCGACGCCCTCGTCGCCGAACTGCAGGCCGCTGGCGGCAAGGCCTTCGCGGTCAAGGCCGACGTGGCCAGCGCCGGCGAAGTGCGCGCCATGTTCGACGCAGTCGAGGCGCAGCTCGGCAAGGTCGACGTGCTGGTCAACAACGCCGGCGTGCTCAAGACCGTGCCGCTGGCCGAGCACACGGACGCGCTCTACGACCAGACCTTCGACATCAACGTGCGCGGTACCTTCAACACGCTGCGCGAAGCTGCCACGCGCCTCAACGAGGGCGGGCGCGTCGTCAACTTCTCGAGCACCACGCTCGCGCTGAACATGCCCGGCTATGCGATCTACAACGCCACCAAGGCGGCGGTCGAGGCCTTCACGCACGTCTTCGCCAAGGAGCTGCGCGGCCGAAACATCACGGTGAACGCCGTGGCGCCGGGCCCGATCGCCACCTCGCTGTTCCTCGACGGCAAGACCGAAGAACAGATCCAGACCTTCGCGAAGATGCCGCCGCTGCAGCGCCTCGGCCAGCCCGAGGACATCGCTTCGGTGGTGGCCTTCCTCGCCGGCCCGGACGCGGGCTGGGTCAACGGGCAGGTCCTGCGCGCCAACGGCGGCGTGGCCTGAGCCATTCGCTTTCTCGGATCAACCCAACCCATACGGAGAAACCTCATGCAAAAGCAGATCATCCTGGTCACCGGTGCTGGCACCGGCATTGGCAAGCTCAGCGCGCAATCGCTGGCCGAAGCCGGCCACGTCGTCTACGCGTCGATGCGCGACATCGCGGGCCGCAATGCCGGCCGCGCCGCCGAACTGCGCTCGCTCGCTGCGGCGAAGAACATTCAGCTCCACCCACTCGAACTCGACGTGCTCTCGCAGGACTCGGCCGATGCCGCCGCCGCGACCATCGTGCGCGAGCAGGGCCACCTCGACGTGGTGATGCAGAACGCCGGCCACCTCGTGGTCGGTCCGACCGAGGCCTTCACGCCCGAGGAGATCGTGAAGGTGTTCGACACCAACGTGCTCGGCGCGCAGCGCGTGAACCGCGCGGTGCTGCCGTACCTGCGCAGGCAGGAGTCGGGGCTGATGCTGTGGATCAGCAGCACCACCACCAAGGGCGGCTTTCCGCCGTTCATGGGCCCTTATGGCGCGGCCAAGGCGGCGATGGATTCGCTGGCGGTCACGCTGGCCTACGAGATCGCTCGCTTCGGCATCGAGACTTCCATCGTCGTGCCGGGCGCCTTCACCAGGGGCACCGACCATTTCCCGAGCGCGGGCAAGCCGGCCGATGCCGCGACCGCCGCCGCCTACAGCCGCTACGACGGCGTGATGGACCAGATCGGCGAACGCCTCTCGGCGCTGACGCCCGACAACGCCGACCCGCAGGCCGTGGCCGACGAGATCGTGCGCATCGTGGGCCTGCCCGCCGGCACACGGCCGATGCGCTCGCTGATCGACTTCGTGGGCGACGGTGCGACGGAGGTGTTCGAGGTGTCGGAGCGTGTGCGCATCGAGTTCGCGAAGCGCATCGGCATGGGCGATCTGCTCGAAGCGAAGGTACGGCGCTAAGAGGCCAGGAGGAGGCTAAGGGAAGCGTCATAAAAGGTGGGTCGGTCTTCCTGTCCAATAGCGGCATGGAAAACCCACCCCACGACCTCGCGGAACGCGTGACCGAGCTCGAGATCAAGTCGAGCTACGCCGAAGACCTGCTCGACCAGCTGAACATGACGATCTACCGCCAGCAGCAGCAGATCGACCGGCTGATCCTGCAGGTGACGCAACTCAAGGAGCAGGCGCAAAGCGCGGGTCAGGACGGCGCTGCGCGCAACCCGCGCGACGAGCTACCGCCGCATTACTGAGTCAGGAAGATCAGCCGTGCGAGTGCCAGAGCACGGCGAAGAAATGGCAGGTGCTGCCCGCCAGCACGAACAGGTGCCACACCGAATGCGCGAAGCGCACCTTGTTGTCGAACAGGAACACCACGGCGCCCGCCGTATAGAAGAGCCCACCGGCCACGAGCCAACCCAGCCCTGCCGGTGACATGCGCTCGTACAGCGGTACCGCAGCCATCAGCGCCATCCACCCCATCGCCACATAGAGCCCGGTCGACCACAGCGGATGCTGCAGCCGGTTGAACAGCTTGGCGCTCACGCCCAGCACGGCCGCCGCGCAGATGGCGCCGAACAGTGTCCACCCCAGCGGCCCGCGCAGCACGCCGAAGAGAAAGGGCATGTAGCTGCCCGCGATGAAAAGGTAGATGGCCGCGTGGTCCAGCCGGTTGAACCAGGCCTTGGCCCGGCCCATGGGCAGTGCGTGGTACAGCGTGGAGATCAGGTACAGCACGATGGCCGTGCCCGCGAAAAGACAGGCGCCGACCACGCCCGCGGCCTGCCCCTTCTGCACCGCGTTGTAGACCAGGATGGGGAGCGCGGCGATGGCCAGCGCCAGGCCCAGGCCGTGGCTCAGGGCATTGAAGAGTTCTTCCATCGCCGTCTGGTCGCGGGCTGCCAGCACGGAGGTGCGCTGCGAGGGTTGCGTCTGGGAGGGAGCTGTCGTCATCGGAACCTCATGCAGATGGAGGGATGTAGTGGTTGCCTACTTGACCTGCTGCTTGCCCAGCTTGCGCGCCAGCGTACGCCGGTGCATGCCGAGCCTGCGCGCGGTCTCCGAGATGTTGAAGCCGGTTTCGGCCAGCGTCTCGTGGATGCGCTCCCATTCGAGCGTCTTGATCGAGGTCGAGCGGTTGGTCAGCTCGACCTCCGTGGTGCCGGCGGCGCGGCCGAAGGCGGCCTCGATGTCGTCGGTGTTCGACGGCTTGGCCAGGTAGTGGCAGGCGCCGAGCTTGATGGCTTCCACGGCGGTGGCGATGCTGGCGAAGCCCGTCAGCACCACGATCAGCATCTTGGGGTTGTGCCGGTGCAGCATCTGCACGGCGGCCAGGCCCGAGGCCTCGCCGTTGAGCTTCAGGTCGACCACCGCGTAGCCGGGCGAGGCGGTGGCCAGCAGGGCGTCGACTTCCGCGAGGTTGCCTGCCTGCGTGACGGCATAGCCGCGGCGCTCGAAGGAGCGGCCGAGCGCGCGCGCGAAGGCATCGTCGTCCTCGACGATCAGCAACTGGCGCTCAGCTTCGGTTTCGGTCATTGCCTTCCACTTCGATGGTCTCGCCGTCGAGGACCTTTTCGTCGTCCTCTTCCGCCTCTTCTTCCAGCACGATGGCCGCGAGCGGCAGCGTGATCTTCACGATGGCGCCGCCCTCGGGCCGGTTGGCCGCCGCGACGCGGCCGCCGACAGTGCGCGCCACGTTCACGACCAGGAACAGCCCGAGCCCACCGCCGGGGCGGCCCTTGCTCGACTGATAGGGTTTGCCGAACTCCTTCAGGATGGCCGGCAGGAAGCCGGGGCCTGCGTCCGTGACCGTGATCGTCAGCGCGTCGGCGTCGTGCGCCGCCTCAAGGCGCAGCCAGTGCGGCGACGCCTCCAGCGCATTGTCGAGCACGTTGCAGATCATCTGCTTGAGGGCCGAGTCGGAGACCATGGGCAGGTCCCGGCCAAAGCGGTTGTCGTACTCGAAGTCTTCCACGGGGCGGGTGGTGCGCCACTCTTCGATCAGGTCGTCGAGGAAGGTGCTGACCGTGGTTTCTTCCGACGATTCGCCGCGCGCCTCGCCGGCCGACAGCAGGATGCCGCTCACGATGCTCTTGCAGCGCTGGATCTGCAGCTCCATCTCGGCCACCTCGGTCAGCAGCTCGGGGTCGGAGCTGAAATGCGGCAGCCGGCGCCAGTCGCCCAGGATCACCGCCAGCGTGGCCAGCGGCGTGCCCAGCTCGTGCGCCGCGCCCGAAGCCAGCAGGCCCATGCGCACGATGTGTTCTTCTTCCGAGGCGCGCTGGCGCAGGTCGGCCAGCCGGGCGTCGCGCGCGCGCAGGTTGCGGCCGATGCGGGTGATGAAGATCACGAGCAGCGCCGCGTTCAGCGCGAAGCACACCAGCATGCCCTGGATGTAGGGGCTCCACAGGCCGCGGTTGTGGTCCAGCGGCAGCGCGAGCGGACGCGAGAACAGCGCCAGCCCGGCGAAGCAGATGCTGGTGATGACCACGATGGTCCAGGTCGACCAGGGCTTCAGCAGCACCGCGCCGAGCGTCACCTGCAGCAGGAACAAAAACACGAAGGGGTTGGTCGCGCCGCCGCTCAGGTAGAGCTGCGCCGTGAGCGTGGCCACGTCGACCAGCAGCGCGAGGAACAGTTCGCCGTTGGTCACGCGCCGGTGGCTGCGCGAACGCAGCAGGCTCACCATGTTGAAGAGCGCGAGGCAGGTCAGCACCTGCAGCATGTGGTCCAGCGGCAACCGGATCGCGAAGCCGTAGTGCACCACCAGGATGGTGACGACCTGCCCGACCACGGCGAACCAGCGCAGCTGGATCAGCTGCTGCATGTTCTGGTGGCCGGTGGCGTTGTCGAGGCTCGCGACGCCGGCGCGGGGGGCGTGCAGTTCGCCCGCGACCGCGGCGGTGTCAGTCGTCGCGGCGAGCATCTTGGGCGGGGCGGGCTTCGGCATGGGCCGCATTTTCGTCGCTGCGCCGCACGAACCAGGCCGCGACCAGCACCATCAGGGCGAGGCCGTACCACGTAAGGGCATAAACCAGGTGGCTGTTGGGAAAGGCGATGACCGTGAGGCCGGCGGCGGGCCATGCGGGGGTGTCGATGGTGGCCGTGGCTTGCGCGGGTGCGGCCTCGGCATCGACGAAGTAGGGCGCGACGTCGTTCAGGCCGCGCGCCGCGGCAATGGCCTGCACGTCGCGCGAGAACCAGCGATCGGCGGCCGCGTCGTTCTTGCGCAGGAAGCCGCCCTTGGGCTCGGTGAGGCGCAGCAGGCCGGCCACGGTGGTCTCGCCCTGCGGCTCTGGCGCGGTGCGGGCCGGGCGTTCGCGTGCTTCAGGCGGCACGAACCCGCGATTGACGAGCACCACGGTGCCGTCCGCGCTGCGCAGCGGGGTCAGCACCCAGAAGCCGGCGCCGAGCTTGGTGCTGGCTTGCACCAGCGTCTCTTTGTCGTGGAGAAAAGTGCCGGCAAGGCGGACATGCCGATATTCATCGTTGGCCGCGTTGACCGTGGGCCATTCGGTTCGCCCGGGCGCCGCGGCAGCCGGGGCATGCACGCGCTGTTCGACGCGGGCGATGAGATCGAGCTTCCAGGCCCTGCGCTCGACCTGCCAGGTGCCGAGCGCGAAGAAGCCGGCAAAGGCGAGGGCTGCGCCGACCGCCAGCGCCACCCGCGCGGCGGTGGAACGCTGGCGGACCGCTGCCGCCATCAGGGCATGTTCTTCATGTCGTGCATCGAGGCCGGCATCATGTTGGTGTTCATGTGGTACATGACCCACAGCGAACCGGCCAGCGTGATGACCACGAGCACGAGCGTGAAGATCAGCGCCAGCATGTTCCAGCCGCCTTCGGACTTGGCGTCCATGTGCAGGAAGTACACCATGTGCACCACGATCTGCACCACGGCGAAGGCCAGGATGACGAGGGCGGTGGTGTTGGGCTTGTCGAAGACCTTGGCCATCACGAGCCAGAACGGAATGGCGGTGAGGATCACGGCCAGCACGAAGCCGGTCATGTAGCCCTTGAAGGTGCTGTGGCTCACAGGGCCATCGTCGTGGCTGTCATGGCCATGTGCGCCGTGGCCGGCGGTTTCGGTGTGCGCGCTCATTGCAGCGATCCCATCAGATACACGAAGGTGAAGACGCCGATCCAGACCACGTCCAGAAAGTGCCAGAACATCGACAGGCACATCAGGCGGCGGCGGTTGGCGGCGGTGAAGCCGTGCTTGGGCAGCTGGATCATCAGCACGATGAGCCAGACGATGCCGAAGGTCACGTGCAGGCCGTGGGTGCCCACCAGTGCGAAGAACGACGACAGGAAGGCGCTGCGCTGCGGGCCCGCGCCTTCGTGGATCAGGTGCGCGAACTCGTACAGCTCCAGGCCGATGAAGCCCGCGCCCAGCAGGCCGGTGATGGCCAGCCAGACCAGCACGGCGCCCATGCGGCGCTTCTGCATCTCGAGCACGGCAAAGCCGTACGTGATGGACGACAGCAGCAGCAGCGAGGTGTTGATTGCCACCAGCGGCAGGTCGAACAGGTCGGCGCCCGAGGGGCCGGCCGCGTAGCTGCGGCCCAGCACGCCGTACACCGCGAACAGGCACGCGAAGATGAGGCAGTCGCTCATCAGGTAGAGCCAGAAGCCCAGCAGCGTGCCGTTCTCGGGGTGGTGGTCTTCGTTGCGGACGTTGAAGACCTCGAACGCGGGCGCGTTCGACGCTTGGCCGGCGCTGCCGGCGGAAAGAGCGGTGGTGTTAGACATGGGCAGCTAGCAGGCGCGTGCGCGCGTCTTCGGTGCTGACGACTTCTTCCGTGGGGATGTGATAGTCGCGCTTGTAGTTGAACGTGTGGATGATCACTGCGGCGAGCATGGCGACGAAGCCGATGCCGGCCACGAGCCACATCTGCCAGATCATTGCGAAGCCGCCCACCGCGGCCAGCGCCGCGATGATGAAGCCGGCGGCCGTGTTCTTGGGCATGTGGATCGGGCTGAAGCCTTCCAGCGGACGCTGGTAGCCGCGGGCCTTCATGTCGGACCAGGCGTCGTTGTCATGCACGCGCGGCGTGAACGCGAAGTTGTAGGCCGGCGGGGGCGACGAGGTCGACCATTCGAGCGTGCGGCCGTTCCACGGGTCGCCCGTGGTGTCGCGCAGCGATTCGCGGCGAATGAAGCTCACCACCAGCTGGATGATGAACGAGGCAATGCCCAGCGCGATCAGCACGGCGCCGAAGGCGGCAACCTGGAACCAGATCTGCAGCGACATGTCCTGGAAGTGGTTCATGCGGCGGGTGACGCCCATCAGGCCCAGGATGTACAGCGGCATGAAGGCGAACCAGAAGCCGACGATCCAGAACCAGAACGAGCACTTGCCCCAGAACGGGTCGAGCTTGTAGCCGAAGGCCTTCGGGAACCAGTAGGTGATGCCCGCCAGCATGCCGAACAGCACGCCGCCGATGATCACGTTGTGGAAGTGGGCGATCAGGAAGAGGCTGTTGTGCAGCACGAAGTCGGCCGGGGGAACGGCCAGCAGCACGCCGGTCATGCCGCCGATCACGAAGGTGATCATGAAGCCGATGGTCCACATCATGGGCAGCTCGAAACGGATGCGGCCGCGGTACATGGTGAAGAGCCAGTTGAAGATCTTCGCGCCCGTCGGGATCGAGATGATCATCGTCGTGATGCCGAAGAACGAGTTCACGCTGGCACCGGAGCCCATGGTGAAGAAGTGGTGCAGCCAGACGAGGTACGACAGGATGGTGATCACGACCGTGGCGTACACCATCGAGGCGTAGCCGAAGAGGCGCTTGCCGGAGAAGGTGGAGACCACTTCCGAGAAGATGCCGAAGGCCGGCAGGATCAGGATGTACACCTCGGGGTGGCCCCAGATCCAGATCAGGTTCACGTACATCATGGCGTTGCCGCCGAGGTCGTTCGTGAAGAAGTTGGTGCCGACGTAGCGGTCGAGCGACAGCAGGGCCAGCACGGCGGTCAGCACCGGGAAGGCTGCAACGATCAGAACGTTGGTGCAGAGCGCGGTCCAGGTGAACACGGGCATCTTCATCATCGTCATGCCGGGCGCGCGCATCTTCACGATGGTCGCCAGCAGGTTCACGCCGGATAGCAATGTGCCCACCCCCGCTATCTGCAATGACCATATGTAGTAGTCGACCCCCACGTCGGGGCTGAAGAGAATGCCCGACAGCGGCGGGTAGGCCAGCCAGCCGGTCTTGGCGAATTCACCGACGAACAGCGACGCCATCACGAGGCCGGCGCCGAAGGTGGTCATCCAGAAGCTGAAGTTGTTCAGGAACGGGAAGGCCACGTCGCGCGCGCCGATCTGCAGCGGCACCACGAAGTTCATGAGGCCCGTGACCAGCGGCATCGCCACGAAGAAGATCATGATCACGCCGTGGGCGGTGAAGACTTGGTCGTAGTGGTGCGGCGGAAGGAAGCCGGCGTTATCGCCGAAGGCCATCGCCTGCTGGGCCCGCATCATCAGCGCGTCGGCGAAGCCGCGCAGCAGCATCACCAGGCCCAGGATGATGTACATGATGCCGATCTTCTTGTGGTCGATGCTGGTGATCCAGTCGCGCCACAGCATGCCCCACAGCTTGAAGTAGGTCAGTGCGCCGAGGACGGCGATGCCGCCCAGCACCACGCCCGCAAAGGTCGCGAGCAGGATCGGTTCGTGGAAGGGAATCGCCTCCCATGAGAGGCGGCCGAAGACGAGCTTCGTCAGGTCTAGGTTCTGCAACATCTTATTCTTCGGTGGTGCACATCGCGGTGACGTACTTGCGCTTGGGCGTGTCGAGTGAATCGACCTGCCAGGCTTGCTTGGTGGCAACGTTGAAGGCGCCGGGCTTGCCCATGCCGCCGTCGGCGTCGATGGCCATCATTTCCTTCATGCACATCTTGTTGCGGTCCACGCACAGGTTGAGGATGGCGTCGTACAGGGCAGGGTCCACGGCGGCGTAGTGGCGCACGGGCTCGCGCTCGCTGGGCACTTCAAGCTTCTTGTAGAGATCGCGCGTGAGTTCGCCGTCCTTGCCGGCCTTGACCTTCTGGACCCACTGGTCGAAGTCGCCGTTGCTGAGGCCGTGGAACTTGAAGCGCATGCCCGAGAAGCCGGCGCCGCTGTAGTTGGCGGAGAAGCCTTCGAACTCGCCCGGCTTGTTGATCACCGCGTGCAGCTTGGTTTCCATGCCCGGCATGGCGTAGATCTGGCCGGCCAGCGCGGGGATGAAGAACGAGTTCATTACCGAAGAAGCCGTGATCTTGAAGCTGATCGGGCGGTCCACCGGGGCGGCCAGCTCGTTCACCGTGGCGATGCCCTGCTCGGGGTAGATGAAGAGCCACTTCCAGTCGAGTGCCACCACTTCGACCACCAGCGGCTTGGTTTCGGCCGGAATCGCGCGCTGGGCGTCGAGGCGGCGCAGCGGCTGGTAGGGGTCGAGCGTGTGGGTGCTGATCCAGGTGATGGCGCCCAGCGCGATGATGATGAGCAGCGGCGCCGCCCAGATCGCCAGTTCGAGCTGGGTCGAGTGGTCCCAGTCGGGGCTGTAGGTGGCCTCTTTGTTGGATTGGCGATAGCGCCAGGCAAAGAAGATGGTCAGGGCGATCACCGGGATGATGATGATCAGCATCAGCACGGTGGAGACGACGATGAGGCGTCCCTGCTGATTGGCGATGTCGCCGGATGGGTTCATCAGCACCGTGTTGCAGCCCGCCAGGAGCATGGCGGAAAGCAACAGGAGTGATCGGCGAAGGTTCTTGAGGATGTGCATGCCGAAGGAAAAGAGGTGCAGGGGCGACGCAAAAAGACCCCACAATCTACGCCTGAAGACGGGTTTCGCCTATTGGACGTTTTGTCCTATGGCGGTAAATGTGATTCGGTGCGACGCTCTGGGATCTCCATGGTCTTATGGTGTCGCGCCCCGGCGTGACACCTGAATTACAGCAAGCAATGACGACGTCCAGCATCAGTCCGCAAGGCGCACAGCCGCTGCCGAACTCGCCCGAGCACGGCGGCGCCCGGCAGGGCGACGACCACTCGCACATCGCCCCCGGCGAGATCGCGGTCGGCGTGATCATCGGCCGCGCCTCCGAATATTTCGACTTCTTCGTCTACGGCATCGCCTCGGTGCTGGTGTTCCCGGCGGTCTTCTTTCCGTTCGAGCAGCACCTCGAGGGCGTTCTCTATTCGTTCCTGATCTTTTCCTTCGCCTTCATCGCGCGTCCGTTCGGAACTGTCATCTCGATGGTCATCCAGCGACGATTCGGGCGAGAGGCCAAGCTCACGTCGGCACTTTTCGTGCTGGGCACCTCCACCGCCGGCATCGCCTTCCTGCCGGGCTATGCGAGCCTGGGCTTCACGGCGATCGTGCTGCTGTCGGTGTTCCGTTTCGGCCAAGGCCTGGCGCTGGGCGCTTCCTGGGACGGCCTGCCGTCGCTGCTTGCACTGAATGCCCCGGCCAACCGCCGCGGCTGGTACGCCATGCTGGGCCAGCTGGGTGCGCCCATCGGCTTCTTCATTGCCAGCGCGCTGTTCGCTTACCTGTATTCGAGCCTGCCGTCCGAGGACTTCCTCGACTGGGGCTGGCGCTACAGCTTCTACGTGGCCTTCGCGATCAACGTGGTGGCGCTGTTCGCCCGCCTGCGCCTGGTGGCCACCGACGAATACTCGCGCCTGCTCGAAGAGCGTGAACTGGAGCCCACCAGCGTGAGCGAACTGGTTCGCTCTCAGGGCGCCAACCTGCTGATCGGCGCCTTCGCCGCGCTGGCCAGCTATGCGCTGTTCCACCTGATCACGGTGTTCCCGCTGTCGTGGATCACGCTGTATTCCGACCAGTCGGTCACCGAATTCCTGATCGTGCAGATGATCGGCGCGGTGCTCGGCGCCGCCGGCATCGTGGCCTCGGGCCTGCTGGCTGACCGCATCGGCCGACGCTTCACGCTGGGCGGCCTGGCTGCCGTGATCGCGGCTTTCAGTGGTTTCGCCCCCACGCTGCTCGATGGCGGCCGCGTCGGGCAGGACATCTTCATCCTGCTGGGCTTCGTGATCCTGGGCCTGTCGTACGGCCAGGCGGCCGGCGCCGTGACCTCGAACTTCGCACCCAAGTACCGCTACGTTGGCGCGGCACTCACGGCCGACCTGGCCTGGCTGATCGGTGCGGCGTTCGCGCCACTGGTTGCCCTCGGCCTGTCGGCCCACTTCGGTCTGGCCTACGTCAGCATCTACCTGCTGTCGGGTGCCATCGCCACGCTGGGCGCGCTGGGGCTGAACCGGGCACTGGCGCGGGACTGACGACTTGCACAAGGCAGCCAACTGCCGCCGTTTCTTTCAAAAGGGGCCGTTTCGGCCCCTTTTTCATTAGGATGCCCCGATGTTCGCCGCCGCAATCTTCGACATGGACGGGCTGCTGATCGATTCGGAGCGGCCCATCATGGCCGCCTGGATCGAGGCCGCCCGCACGCTCGACATCGAGCTTTCGCACAGCCAGTACCTGCAGGTCGTCGGGCTGGCCATGACCGAGTCCGAACACATCCTCGCGTCGCTGCTGGGCGGTGCGGATGCCTACAACCACGCCGTGGCTCATGTCCGCCAGCGCCTGCAGCTGGAGCGCTCTGACGGTGCGCCCCTGTTTCCCATCAAGCCCGGCGCGGCCGAATTCCTGAGCGCGCTGCGCGAACGCGGCACGCGCTGCGCCGTGGCCTCGTCATCGACCAGCGGGCAGATCCAGGCCTGCCTTGGCAGCCTGGGCGTGCTGCACCATTTCTCGGCTTTTGCGGGCGGCGACGAGGTTGCGCGCGCCAAGCCCGATCCGGCGCTCTACCTGCTCGCGGCCGAACGGCTGGGCGTGGACCCGGCGGAATGCATCGCCTTCGAGGACAGCGAGAACGGCGCCAAGGCGGCGCTCGCGGCGGGCATGCGTGTCGTGGTCGTGCCCGACCTCAAGCACCCGCCCGCATCCATCATCGAGCGGGCCTTCCATGTGCTCGAGTCGCTGCACGAAGCGGTGCCGCACCTGCCGCGCTGGTTTCCCGCCGAGGCAGCAGCAAGGCCCTCATGATCAAGATCGGCACGCTCTGCCATGTGGTCGACAGCTGCCTGGCGTCGCCCTTCACGGAGCGTGCGGTGGGCCGGATCGTTGAAGTGGTCTCGCCGCCCTACGAGGCGCCGAGCGAGCGCTACCTGCCCGGCACGTACTACGACGTGCTGTTCGAGGGCTGGACCTTTTATTGCCGCAGCGACAAGCTCGTACCCATTTCCGACCCCGATGCCGAGATCGAACGCTGGGAAGACGCCTTCCTCGACGAGCCTTCGCCAGCCGTTCAGAGCACTTCGTCGCGCAACTGCGGGAACACCTTCGACACCTTCGCGAGCAGGTAGTCGCCATAGCGCCCGCTGAAGGCGTGCACGTTGGCGCGGTCCCAGCGCTCGGCGCTGTCGTCGCGCGCCTCGGCGCCTGCGAGGCCTTCGATGCGCTGCACGCGCGCCTCGAAGTTCGGATCGAAGAACAGCGGAAACGACAGCCGGTCGCGCCCCGAAGTGTTGCGCTTCACCCGGTGCGGCGTCGACTTGTAGAGCCCGCCGGTCATGCGGTCGAGCATGTCGCCGATGTTGCAGACGAACGAACCCGCCACGGGCGGCGCGTCGATCCAGCCACCTGGCGTGTGCACCGCGAGGCCGCCGATCTGGTCCTGGTGCAGGATCGTGAGCAGCCCGTAGTCGGTGTGCTCGCCCACGCCCCACTGCACGTCGAGGCCTTCGGGCACGGCCTGCGTCGGATAGTTGAAGAGGCGGAACAGGATCAGCGGGTCGGCCGTGTAGCGTTCGGCGAAGTAGTCCGCGTCCAGGCCGAGGCTCAGCGCGATGCCTTCCATCAGCCGGTGACCCAGCTGCGTGACAGCCGCCATGTAGTCGAGGATGGTCTCGCGAAAGCCCGGCACGTCGGGAAACAGGTTTGGCCCGTGCACTGGCGTTTTCGCCTGCACCAGTGGGTGCGTGGCGGGCAGTTCGGTGCCGAGGTAGAGGCCTTCCTTCCAGTCGGGCCGGCCCGAGGTCAGCTCGCCGCCGAGCGGGAAGAAGCCGCGCCAGGCGCGTCCGCCGAGGGCCATGCGCCACTGCATCTTGGTTTCTTCGGGCAGCTCGAAGAAGCGGTGGCTCAGCTCTTCGAGCCGCTTCACCAGCGCCGCATCGACGCCGTGGCCCGTCACGTAGAAGAAGCCGTGGGCGCGGCAGGCGGCGCCGATCTGCGCGGCGACGGCGTCGCGCCCGGGTGTGCCGGCAACGAGCGGCGCGACGTCGATGAGGGGGAGGGTGGTGTCGGTCATGCGTCTCTCGCGAAAGGCGATCGGATGTCGGACAGGAACTGCTGCGCACGCGGATGCTGTGGCCGGTTGAAGAAGTCGTCCGGCGTGGCGCGCTCCAGCACCTTGCCTTCGTCCATGAACAGCACGCGGTCGGCCACCTCGCGCGCGAAGCCCATTTCGTGCGTCACGCAGACCATCGTCATGCCGTCGCGTGTCAGGTCGCGCATCACCAGCAGTACCTCGCCGACCATTTCGGGGTCGAGCGCGCTGGTGGGCTCGTCGAACAGCATCAGCGGCGGCTGCATCGCGAGCGCGCGTGCAATTGCCACGCGCTGCTGCTGGCCGCCCGACAGTTCGCTTGGCCATGCGTTGGCCTTGTTCGACAGGCCCACGCGATGCAGCAGCGCCATCGCGCGCTCATCGGCCTCCTTGCGCGTGAGGCCGCGCAGCTGCATCGGCGCCATCGTGCAGTTCTGCAACACCGTGAGATGCGGGAACAGGTTGAACTGCTGAAAGACAAAGCCGATGCGCGAGCGGAAGGCGTTCACGTCCAGGCCCGGCGCATGGATGTCCTGCCCGTCGACGACGATGCGGCCCGATTGAATGGGCTCCAGCCGGTTGAAGGTGCGGATCAGCGTCGACTTACCCGAGCCCGAGGGTCCGCACACCACGACGACTTCGCCCTTGTGGATGGTCTCGCTGATGTCGACCAGCGCGTGGTAGCTGCCGTACCACTTGTTGACTTTTTCGAGTTCGATCATGCGGACACCTTGGCGGTGGCTGTAGAGATGCCGCGGCGCGCGAGCCGGCGTTCCAGCCAGTAGGCGAAGCGAGACAGGCCGAAGCAGAGAATGAAATACGTCCCGCCCAATATCAGGTAGATCTGCGCGGGCTTGGTGAACACCTGCGTGTTGATCTGCGTCGCGATGAACGACACCTCGGCCAGCCCGATGATGTAGCCCAGCGAGGTTTCCTTGATGGTCGAGACGAACTGGTTCACCAGCGAGGGCAGCATGCTGCGCAGCGCCTGTGGGAGCACCACGAGCCGCATCGCGCGGCCATAGCCCAGGCCCAGTGCGCGGGCCGTTTCCATCTGCCCGCGCGGCAGGCCCTGGATGCCGGCGCGCACGATCTCGGCGAGGTAGGCGGCATCGAACACCACGAGCGCGATCAGCATGGTGGTGAACTGGTCGGTCTTCACGCCCGTGACGCTGGGCAGGAAGAAGTAGGCCCAGAAGATCACCATCAGCAGCGGCAGCCCGCGCACCACGAACACGAAGCCCGTGACCGGCCAGCGCAGCCAGCGCCACGGGCTCACGCGCGCCAGCCCGAGCACGATGCCCAGCGGCAGTGCGAGCACCAGCCCGCAGGAGGCCAGCAGCAGCGTGAGCACCAGCCCGCCGAGCGGGCCGTTGGGGTACTGCCCGATGAGGAAGTAGACCCAGTAGTCGTTGATGATCTGCAACATCGCGTTGGCGCCCTCAGATGGTCCGCACCGGGTAACGGTGGTGGTACCAGGTCGCCAGCCCGGTGATGGCCAGCGACACCGTCAGGTACGCCGCGCTCGCGAACGCAAAAGACTCGAAGCTGCGGAAGGTCGCGCTCTCGACCTGGCCCGCCTGGTACATCAGCTCGGCCACGCCGATCACTGTGGCGATGGAGGTGTTCTTCCAGAGGCTCAGCGTCTGCGAAATGAGCGGCGGAATGGTCACGCGCAGCGCCTGCGGCAGCACCACGCGGCGCATGGTGGCCAGGTAGCTGAAGCCCATTGCGCGGCCGGCTTCGAACTGCACCGAAGGAATCGCGCGGATGCCGCTGCGGATGTCTTCCGCCATGAAGGCCGCCGTGTACAGCGCCAGCGCAATCACCGCGCTGTAGGCCTCGATATGCCCCGCGTAGAGCCATTGCTTGATGCCCTCGGGCAGCAGCTCGGGTGCGCCGAAGTACCAGAACAGCATGTGCGCGAGCAGCGGGATGTTGCGGATCGACTCCACGTACGCAAAGCCGAGCCAGCGCAGCGGCGCGAAGGGCGACAGCCGCAGGAGCGCCACCACCAGTGCGATGGGCAGCGCCAGCACCAGCGCGGCCGCGAGCAGCTGCAGCGACAGCAGCAGGCCCGCGATGAGCATGTCGTGGTACTTGCCGGTCAGCAGCAAGGAATAGTCGAACAGGGGCATGGGGGGCGACAGTATCACCGCCGCGAAGGGCCGGGGCCGCGTGCCCCCATCCCGGCCTTCCCCCGGCGGGGGAAGGAGAAACGCGGGCTCAGTCGATCTTGTCGGAGTCGAGCTTGAAGTCGCGCGTCTGGAAGCCAGAAGCCGTCGTCGGGCCGTACCACTTGATGAAGATCTTCTGCGCTTCGCCCGACTTCTCGAGCTCGCGCAGCGTGTCGTCCACCACGGCCTTCAGGCCGGTCTCGCCCTTCTTGATGCCGATGGCCAGCGCCTCGGTGCTCAGGTTCTGCTTGAGCACCACGTACTGCGCCTTCTGCGGGCCCAACTTGGCGTAGCTGCGCAGCAGCGCGGCCTCGTCGTCCACATAGCCCACGCCCTTGCCCTGCTGCAGCGCCTGGAAGGCCTGCTGGCTCGTGTCGAAGGTCACGACCTCGACGTTGGGCACGGCCTTGCGGATGTTGGGCTCCTGCGTGCCACCGCGGATGGTCAGCACCTTCTTGCCTGCGAGCTGCGGCACTTCGCTGATGCCGCTGTCTTTCTTCACGATGGCCTTCTGGCCGGTGACGAAGGTGGTGAGAGAGAAGTCGATCTGCGCCTCGCGCTCCTTATTGTGCGTGAGGCCGGCTGCCACCAGGTCAACGTGGCCCTGCTGCAGCTCCGGAATGCGCGCGGCCACAGCGATCTGCTTGAGCACCGGCTTCACGCCGATCTTCTTGGCGATGGCGTTCACCAGGTCGACTTCGTAGCCGACGATCTGACGCGTCTTCGGATCGACGAAGGTCGCGGGCTCGTCGGTGCCGAGCACGCCGACGACCAGTTCGCCCTTTTTCTTGATGTCGGCCAGCTGGTCGGCGTGGGCGACGGTGCCGAGCAGGAAGGTGGAAGCGGCGACGGCCGCGGCGAGCAGGGTGTGGCGCATAGGTTGTCTCTCTCCTAAAGGAAATTCAGGGTCGAACCATATCAATAAAACCCCTGATTATTAAATCGTCAATCGACATATGCATATGGACAAGCTGAAGGCGGTTATTACGGCCTGGGTTAAATTCGCGGCGCCAAAAACGCGCTCCCGCCGTTTTCTTCCCGCATCTCTCATCCAGCGAGATCCTCATGATCATCAAACCCCGCGTGCGCGGCTTCATCTGCGTCACGACCCATCCCACCGGCTGTGAAGCCAACGTCAGGCAGCAGATCGACTACGTCAAGGCCCAGGGGCCCATTGCGGGCGGCCCGAAGAAGGTGCTGGTGATCGGCGCATCGACCGGCTACGGCCTGGCCGCGCGCATCACCGCCGCTTTCGGCAGCGGTGCCGACACGCTCGGCGCGTTCTTCGAACGCCCGGGCAGCGAAACCAAGCCCGGCTCGCCCGGCTGGTACAACACCGCCGCTTTCCATCGCGCCGCGACAGCCGAAGGCCACTACGCGAAGAGCATCAACGGCGATGGCTTCTCCGACGCGGTGAAGCAGCAGGTCATCGACACCATCCGCGCCGACCTCGGCCAGGTCGACCTCGTCGTCTACAGCCTGGCAGCGCCGCGACGCACGCATCCGAAGACCGGCCAGGTCTTCAACTCGGTGCTCAAGCCCATCGGCAAGTCGGTGAACCTGCGCGGCCTCGACACCGACAGCGGGGCCGTGAAGGAAACGGTGCTCGAACCCGCGACGCAGGAAGAAATCGACAACACCGTGGCCGTGATGGGCGGTGAAGACTGGCAGATGTGGATCGACGCGCTGCAGCAGGCCGGCGTGCTGGCCGACGGTGCGAAGACCACGGCGTTTACCTACCTGGGCGAGCAGATCACGCACGACATCTACTGGAACGGCTCCATCGGCGCCGCCAAGAAGGACTTGGACCAGAAGGTGCTGGGCATCCGCGCGCAGCTGGCCGCCAAGGGCGGCGATGCGCGCGTGTCGGTGCTGAAGGCGGTCGTCACGCAGGCCAGCTCGGCCATTCCGATGATGCCGCTGTACCTGTCGCTGCTGTTCAAGGTGATGAAGGCGCAGGGCACGCATGAGGGCTGCATCGAGCAGGTGCACGGGCTCTTTGCCGAAAGCCTCTACGGCAGCACACCGCACATCGACGAGGACGGCCGCCTGCGCGCGGACTACAAGGAACTGGCGCCGCAGGTGCAGGCTCGCGTGCTGGAGCTCTGGCCGCAGGTGACCGGCGACAACCTCGACGAGCTCACCGATTTCGCCGGCTACAAGACCGAGTTCCTGCGCCTCTTCGGCTTCTCGGTGGAGGGCGTGGACTACGAGGCCGACGTGAACCCCGACGTGGCCATTCCCGGCCTCGTGCAGCTCTAGCAAGCGCCCGGAGGGATACTCCAGCCCATGCAGATTCAAGAAAAGCCGCCCGCCGGCACGCCGTTCGACTGGATCGGCGGCGAACCGAAGGTAGAGGCGCTGGTCGAGCGCTTCTACGACCTGATGGACCTCGAGCCCGCCTATGCGCAGTTGCGCGCCGTCCACGGCACCAGCCTCGACAACGCGCGCCAGCGCCTGTTCTGGTTCCTGTGCGGCTGGCTCGGCGGCCCGCAGCACTACACCGACCGTTTCGGCCATCCGATGCTGCGGGCGCGCCACCTGCCGCAGAGCATCGGCGGCCACACCATCGGCATCAAGGAGCGCGACCAGTGGCTGGCCTGCATGGACCAGGCCATGGGCGAGACGGGCGTGCCGGAAGACTTGCGCGAGCGCCTGCGCGACTCCTTCTTCAAGACCGCCGACTGGATGCGCAACCGCGGCGAGTGACTGACCGATCACACAACGATTTCGAAAGACACTTCTCTCATGAATTCCATCGTCATCATCGGCGGCGGCCATGCCGCGGCCCAGCTCTGCGCCGGCCTTGCCGAAGCAGGGCAGGGCGCGCGCGTGCACTTGGTCTGCGAAGAGGCCTGCGAGCCGTATCACCGCCCGCCGCTGTCCAAGGCCTTTCTCAAGAGCGCGGAAGAAACCACGCAGCCGCACAAGGCCGCCGACTGGTACCGCGAAGCGGGTATCACGCTGCACCTGGGCGATGCCGCCGTTGCCATCGACCGCGAGGCGCACACCGTCACTCTGCGTTCGGGCGCGATCCTGCCGTGGCAGCAACTGGTGCTGGCCACCGGCACCCGCGCGCGCCAGATGCCGGATCTGAAGCCGGGCCTGGAAAACGTCGCGAGCCTGCGCGCGGCCGACGAAGCGCATCGCCTGCGCACGCGGCTCGCGGCGGCCGAACATGTGACGGTGCTCGGCGGCGGCTTCATCGGGCTCGAAGTGGCGGCCACTGCCAAGGCGCTCGGCAAGTCGGTGCAGGTGATCGAGAGCGCGCCGCGGCTGCTGGGGCGCGCGGTGTCGCCCGAGCTGTCGGCGCACGTGCTCGCCACGCACCGCGCGGCCGGCATCGACATCGTGCTCGGCGCGCAGACCGGCGCGTTCGAAGTCGAAGGCGACCGGCTGGTGTCGGTGCAGGTCAACGGCGTGAAGCAGCCTGTCGACCTGCTGCTGCTCGGCATCGGCGCAGTGCCCGAGACCGCGCTCGCGCAAGCGGCCGGCATCGAATGCGCGGACGGCATCGTGGTCGACGGCCACATGCAGACCAGCGCGGCCGACGTGCTCGCGGTGGGCGACTGCACGCGCTTCCCAGACCGCCGCGCGGGTCGCGCGCTGCGGCTCGAATCCGTGCAGAACGCCAACGACCAGGCGCGCACCGCAGTGGCCACGCTGACCGGCGCGGCGCGCGCGCACGACGCGGTCGCGTGGTTCTGGTCCGACCAGGGCGGCATGCGCCTGCAGATGGTCGGCCTGATGCCGGCCGAAGGCACGCCGGGCCTGAGCAGCGTGCGCCGCGCGGGGCCGAAGCCCGATGCGTTCTCGCTGTTCCATTACGTCGACGGGCAGCTCGTGTGCGTGGAGTCGGTGAATGCGCCGGTCGATCACATGATGAGCCGCAAGCTGCTCGAAGCGGGGCGCAGCCCCGATGCGGCGGCAGTGGCGGATGCGTCGGTACCACTAAAGAATCACCTGTCGTGAACCTGTCGTAAGAGTGCCGCAGGTCAGGCCCGGTTCACTGGCCTGTCACTCGGCTTTCAGAGACTGGTCTTCCTCTAATTTGCAGGGAGACCTCTCGATGAAGAACGATGCAGCGGCCACGTCGCTTTCGCGTTTTGTCCCCATGACCACCTGTGCCGCCGTCCTGGCCGCCGCGCTCACCGCCTGTGGCGGCGGCAACGTCGTCATTCCGCCGGTGACGTCGAACCCCACGCCCACCACGCCCGCACCGGTGGCCAAGGGCACGCGCACCACGGTGGCCCTGCTCGAAACCACCGACCTGCACTTCAACGTGCTGAGCTTCGACTACTTCAAGGTTGCCGAAGACAAGTCGTACGGCTACGAGCGCGCGTCCACGCTGATCAACGCGGCGCGCAAGGAGTTCGCCAACACGATGCTGTTCGACAGCGGCGACACCATCCAGGGCACGGCGCTGGCCGACTATGAGGCGCTGATCAACCGCATTCCGTGCACGCAGCCGCTGTCGATGTACAAGGCGATGAACGCCACGGGCTTCGATGCCGGCACGCTCGGCAACCACGAGTTCAACTACGGCCTGGAGTTTCTCAATCAGGCAATCGGCGGCGGGCTCGATGTCGATGGCGTGGACGCCACCAAGAAGTGCGTCGGGCCGAGCTTTCCGCTGGTGCTGGCGAACGTGCAGAGCGTGAAGACCGGCAAGCCGCTGCTCGCGCCGTACGTCATCCTGAACAAGCAGTTCACCGCGACCGGGCCCGACGGCAAGAGCGTTACGGTGCCGCTGAAGGTTGGCGTGATCGGCTTCACCACGCCCGGCATCATGAACTGGGACAAGCGCTACCTCGAAGGCAAGCTGCGCACTGAGGGCACGGTGGAAGCGGCAACCCGGTACATCCCCGAACTGCGCGCCAAGGGCGCCGACATCGTGGTCGCGCTGCAGCACGGCGGGATCGACGGATCGGCCTACTCGCCGACGATGGAGAACTCGGCCCTGTACCTCGCTAAGGTGCCGGGCATCGACGCGCTGATGATGGGCCACCAGCACGCCGTTTTCCCCGACCGCAGCGCCAAGCCCGGCTTCACGCAGGCTGGCGTGGACAACACGGCCGGCACCGTCAACGGTGTGCCGGCGGTGATGGCTTCGTCGTGGGGCAAGTCGCTGGGCCTCATCAAGCTGGAGCTGGAGTACGACGGCAAGGCCTGGAGCGTGGACAAGAGCAAGACCGTGGTCGACGCGCGCTCCACGCAGACAGGCAAGGACAGCGCCAACAAGGCCGTGTACGTCGATGCCGACCCTGCGATCGCTCCGCTGGTCGATACGCAGCACAAGGCCGCGATCACCTACGTGAAGACGCCTATCGGCAGTACCGACTTCCGCATGAACACCTTCTTCGCGGACGTGGGCGACCCGGGTGCGATCCAGATCGTGAACCAGGCGCAGGCCGACTACGTGAAGGCCTACATCCAGGCCAACCTGTCGCAGTACGCGAGCCTGCCGGTGCTGTCGGTGAGCGCGCCCTTCAAGTCGGGCTACGAAGGCGGTCGCGACTACACCGACGTGGCCGTGGGCAACCTGGCGATCTTCAATGCGGCCGACCTGTACCTGTACCCGAACACGGTGTATGCGGTGAAGGTGACGGGCGCGGAAATCAAGAGCTGGCTCGAAGCAGCGGCCAAGCGCTTCAACAAGATCAGCCTGACGGCCACGGCCGACCAGCAGCTCATCAGCACCTTTCCGGGCTACAACTTCGACATGTTCACCACGCCCGACGTGCAGTACGAGATCGACGTGACGCAGGACGTGGGCAGCAGGATCAAGAACCTGACGTACCTGGGCGCTGCGATCGACCCGGCGAAGGAGTTCGTCATCGCGACGAACAACTACCGTGCGACGAGCGGTGCGAGCTTCATCCCCGCGCTGGACGGGCGCGCGACGATCTATGCATCGCCGGATGCGAACCGCGACGTGTTGATCGACTACATCAAGGCCAAGAAGACCATCACGCGTGCAACCAACGGTGCGGCGCGCAGCTGGCGTTTCACGCAAGTGACGACGGCGGGGAATGTGGTGTTCACGTCGGGGCAGGGCCAACTGAGCGCTGCGACGGATGCCGGATTGACGAACATCTCGCTGCTGACGGCCGATGACGGCAGCGGCAAGGGCCGCTCGGTCTACAAGCTCGATCTGAGCCAGTAAGGCAAAAGAGAAACCGGCGTCCCGTGCGGCTCAGCGCCGCGCGGGCGCCAGCAGCACGACGAGGGCGCCGGCCCCGCCTTCAGCAGGCTTGGCCTGTACGAAGGCGATCACTTCGTTCTTCTGGATCAGCCAGCGCTGGGTCTTGGTCTTCAGCACCGGCTGCTTGCCCGGCGAACCCAGCCCCTTGCCGTGCACCACGCGCACGCAGCGCAACCCTTGCTTGTAGGCCGTGCGGATGAAGCCGCCGAGCGCCTCCCGCGCCTCGTCGCTGCGCAGCCCGTGCAGGTCGACCTGCGCCTGGATCGCCCAGTCGCCCTTGCGCAGCCGCGCCGTCACATCGGTGCCGATGCCGGGGCGGCGGAAGCTCATGGCGTCGTCCACATCGAGCAGCGTGGTCACGTCGAACTCGTCGGAGAGCGACTCGCGCAGCACGCGCTGCTCGTCGAGCTGGTGCTGCACAGGGATGGGCGCGGGCGGCTCCGGTGCGAGCGGCACGGCGGCTTTGCGGCGCAATGGTTCGGTGGCGCCGATGGCCCGGGCGAACAGGTCTTTCTCGGCGGCGCGCTTGCGTTCTGCCGCTGCCTTGGCGGCCGCCTCGGCGGCTTCGCGCTCGCGGGTTTCGGCGAGCGCGCGCTGCACCTGCTTGAGGTCGGCGAGGTTCTTGAGCGAGGGAGCGCGCGAGCCCATCAGAGCAGCCCTCTCTCGGCCATCGAAAAACTCTGCCCGGGGCTCACGATGATGTGGTCGAGCACCCGCACGTCCACCAGCGCCAGGGCGGCTCGCAGCGTTTGCGTGAGCGACTCGTCGGCACGCGAGGGCTCGATGTTGCCGCTCGGGTGGTTGTGCGCCAGCACCACGGCTGCGGCCTGGTGGTGGATGGTGCGCGTGACGACCTCGCGCGGGTAGACGCTGGTCTGCGTGAGCGTGCCGCGGAACATTTCTTCCAGCGCGATCATGCGGTGCTGCACGTCGAGGAAAACCACCGCGAAAACTTCGTAGGAGCAGGAGCCGATGTGCAACTGCAGGTATTGCTTCACTGCGCCGGGCGAGTCGAACACCGTGCGCTCCTTGAGCCTTTCGCCCATGGCACGGCGTGCCAGTTCGAGCACGGCGATCAGCTCGGAGCGCTTGGCGCTGCCGCCCATGCCCTTGACGGCCTTGAGGTCTTCGGCGCCGGTGTGCAGCAACCCCGAGAGCCCGCCGAAGCGCTCGAGCAGTTGCTGTGCCAGCTGCAGCACGTTCTTGCCCGCAACTCCGGTGCGCAGCAGCAGGGCCAGCAGCTCGGCATCGGCCAGCGCGGACGCTCCCCGCGAGATGAGTTTTTCGCGGGGACGGGCGTCTAGGGGGAGATCCTTGAATGACATGAAACCCTGGGGGTGAAACCTTGGCGGAGCCGGGTGGAAGCCCCGGTCCTTAAAATGAGGCCCAGTTTATCGGGACACCCACCTTGTCTTTGCCCACCTCCGCTGCCCCCATGTCCCAAGTCGTGACTTCCGGCTCCTTTCTGACCCTGCATTACCGGCTGGCCGGCCCGGCGGGCGACATCATCAATACTTTCGCCGACAAACCCGCGACCCTGTCTCTCGGCACCGGCGAGCTTTCTCCTGCCATGGAGCAGCGCCTGATGGGCCTGGAAGAGGGCACGCACGCCACCTTCGAGCTGCCCGCCGGCGAGGCTTTCGGCGACCGCAACCCCGACATGCAGCAGTGGGTGGCCAGGAAGCTGCTCGCGCAGATGGGCGACCCCGACGAGCAGTACGCCGTTGGCGACGTCGTGCAGTTCCCCACGCCCGACGGCACCGGCAGCTACGCCGGCGCGGTGATCGAGTCGAACGAGACCGGTGTGCGCTTCGACTTCAATCATCCGCTGGCCGGCCAGCCCGTCACTTTCGAAGTGAAGCTGATCGGGGTGCTATGAACTCCGAGATCTCAGAAGTCATCCTGGCCGAGCCGCGCGGCTTCTGCGCGGGTGTCGACCGCGCCATCGAGATCGTCGAGCGCGCCATCGCCAAGTTCGGCGCGCCGATCTACGTGCGCCACGAGATCGTGCACAACACCTATGTGGTGAACGAGCTCAAGGCCAAGGGCGCGATCTTCATCGAGGAACTGTCCGACGTGCCTCCCGGCGCCACGCTGGTGTTCAGCGCGCACGGCGTGAGCAAGGCCGTGGAGCAGGAGGCGCGCGACCGCGGCTTCGAGATCTTCGACGCCACCTGCCCGCTGGTGACCAAGGTGCACGTCGAGGTGGCCAAGCTCGCGAAAGAGGGCTACGAGTTCATCATGATCGGCCACAAGGGGCACCCTGAGGTCGAAGGTACGATGGGCCAGCTGTCGAGCGGCATCCACCTTGTAGAGGACGTGGGTGACGTGGCGAAGGTCTCGCCAACGCAGACCTCCAGGCTGGCGGTAGTCACCCAGACCACGCTGAGCGTGGACGACGCCGCCGAGATCGCCGCCGCGGTGCGCGCGCGCTTTCCCGAGGTGCGTGAGCCCAAGCAGCAGGACATCTGCTACGCCACCCAGAACCGCCAGGACGCGGTGAAGATCATGAGCCCGCAGGTCGACCTCGTGATCGTGGTCGGCAGCCCCACCAGCTCCAACAGCAACCGGCTGCGCGAACTGGCGCAGCGGCTGGGCACCCAGAGCTACATGGTCGATTCGGCCGAAGAGCTGAAACCCGAGTGGTTCGAGGGCAAGACGCGCATCGGCCTCACGGCTGGCGCCTCGGCCCCCGAAGTGCTGGTGCGCGAGGTGATCGACCGCGTGCGCGCGTTCGGCGCGGTGTCGGTCCGCAAGATGGACGGCATCGAGGAAACCATCAAGTTTCCGCTCCCCAAGGGCCTCAAGCTCGACGACATTCCGCCTCCAGGACACATCTCTTGAACGATACGAAAACAACCGACTGGCGCTCTGAAATAGACAGCGCCGCCCGAAGGCTGAGCGAACGCGCCGGCCACTTCCTGCGCGAAACCCCGCTGTGGAAGCTGCCGGCAAGCGCCTTCGGCATTGAGGTGCCGGGCGCGGAGATCTGGCTCAAGCTCGAGCACATGCAGGTCAGCGGCAGCTTCAAGGCGCGCGGCATGATGAACCGGCTGCTGGCCAACGACATTCCGCAAAGCGGCGTGGTCGTGGCCTCGGGTGGCAATGCGGGCATTGCCACGGCTGCCGCTGCGCGCGCGCTGGGTGTGCCTTGCCAGGTGTTCCTGCCCGGCGTGTCGCCCGAAGCCAAGCGCGCGCGCCTGCGTGCGCTGGGGGCCGAAGTGGTCGTGGTCGGCGAGCTGTACCCCGATGCGCTGGCCGCCTGCCTGACGCGCCAGAAGGAATCCGGCGCCTTGCTCACGCACGCCTACGACCAGCCCGAAGTGGTGGCCGGCGCGGGCACGCTGGGCCGCGAGATCGAGCAGCAGGGCGGTCTGCCCGATTCGGTGCTCGTGAGCGTGGGCGGTGGCGGCCTGATCGGCGGCCTTGCCGGCTGGTTCGAGAAGCGCGCCCGCGTGGTGGCGCTCGAACCCGAGAAAGCGCCCACGCTGTTCCGTGCCCGCGAAGCCGGCGAGCCGGTCGACGTGGAAGTGGGCGGCATCGCGGCCGATTCGCTCGGCGCACGCCGCATCGGTGCCATTTCCTGGGAGATCACGCAGCAGCAGGTGCAAGACGCGCTGCTGCTGTCCGACGAATCCATCCGCGCAGCCCAGCAGTGGCTCTGGAAAGAGCTGAAGCTGGCGGTGGAGCCGGCCGCCGCGCTGCCGCTCGCTGCACTACAGACCGGCGCCTACGTGCCGCGCGAAGGCGAGAAGGTGTGCCTGATCGTCTGCGGGGCGAACGTCGATCCTGCGACGGTTGCCTGATCGGTTCTTACTTCTCGCAGTTCACCATCCAGGCGACGCCAAATTTGTCGGTGAGCATGCCGAAGCCCGTGGCCCAGAACTGCGGGCCGTAAGGCATCGTCACTTTGCCGCCTTCGGCCAGCGCGTCGAACAGCTTCTTGCCTTCGTCGACGTTGTCGGCTTGCACCGATAGAGAGAAGCCCTTGTAGCCCTCGAAAGGCCACTCGGGTGGCGCATCGGAGGCCATCAGCTTGTGGCCGCGGGCCTCGAGCGTGGCGTGCATGATCTTGTCCTTGTAGGAGGCCGGCGTCTGGGCCCCCGCCGGGCTTTCGCCGAAGGTCATGCTGAAGACGACCTTGCCGTCCAGCGCCTTGGCATAGAACGCGAGCGCTTCGGCGGCATTGCCGTTGAATGTCAGATAGGCTTCCATCGTTTTTCCCTTCGAGGTGGGTGGGACCGCGATGCTACGCCCACCTAAAATCACCCCATGCTTGACATCACCCTGCTCCGCAAAGACCTGGCCTCCGCTGTGGCTGGCCTCGAAAAACGCAAGAAGAACCAGCCGTACCTCGACGTGTCGGCGTTCACCGCGCTCGAGGCCGAACGCAAGACGCTGCAAACCCGCACCGAGGAAATCCAGGCGCGCCGCAACACGCTGAACAAGCAGATCGGCCCGCTCAAGGCCAAGGGCGAGTCGGTCGATGCGCTGATGGCCGAGGTCAATGCGCTGAAGGCCGAGCAAGAGTCGCAATCGAAGCGCCTCGAAGAAATCCAGCCCGAATTGCACTCGCTGCTGCTCGCCGTGCCCAACCTGCCGCACGCCAGCGTGCCGGTCGGCGAGGACGAGACAGGCAACGTCGAAATGCGCCGCTGGAGCCCGCAAGGCGGCGCCGGCGCCAATGCCACGTCGCTGGCCTTCGCGCCGAAGGACCACGTCGACCTGGGCGCGCCGCTGGGCCTCGACTTCGAAATGGGCGCCAAGCTCGCGGGTTCGCGCTTCACCGTCATGAAGGGCCCGATCGCCCGCCTGCACCGCGCGCTCGCGCAGTTCATGCTCGACATCCAGACCGAGAAGCACGGCTACAGCGAGTGCTACGTGCCCTACATCGTCAACGCTGCCACGCTCAGCGGCACCGGCCAGCTGCCCAAGTTCGAAGGCGACCTGTTCGCCGCGAAGAAGGGCGGCCAGGACGGCGAACCCGCGCCCGACCATTCGGCGCTGTACCTCATTCCCACCAGCGAAGTGCCGCTGACCAACTTCGTGCGCGACGAGGTGGTGGCCGAGTCGCAACTGCCGATCAAGCTGACGGCCCACACGCCGTGCTTCCGCTCCGAGGCCGGCAGCGCGGGCCGCGACACGCGCGGCATGATCCGCCAGCACCAGTTCGACAAGGTCGAAATGGTGCAGATCGTGCACCCCGAGAAGAGCTACGACGCGCTCGAACAGATGACCGGCCATGCCGAAGCCGTGCTGCAGGCGCTGGAGCTGCCGTACCGCGTCGTGCTGCTGTGCACCGGGGACATGGGCTTTGGCTCCACCAAGACCTACGACCTTGAAGTCTGGCTGCCGGCGCAGGACACCTACCGCGAGATCAGCTCCGTCTCGAACTGCGAGGCCTTCCAGGCGCGCCGCCTGCAAGCACGTTTCAAGAACGCGCAGGGCAAGAACGAGCTCGTGCACACGCTCAACGGCTCCGGCCTCGCTGTGGGCCGCACGCTGGTGGCCGTGCTGGAAAACCACCAGAACGAGGACGGCTCGATCAACGTGCCTGCGGCGTTGCGTCCGTACCTCGGCGGGCTTGAAGTTCTGCGCGGTTGATCGCAGGGAGCTTCAAAAGCCCAATTTTTGTCTGCTATAATCGCAGGCTCGACAGCACCGGAGAGGTGGCAGAGTGGTCGAATGTACCTGACTCGAAATCAGGCGTACTAGCGATAGTACCGAGGGTTCGAATCCCTCCCTCTCCTCCAAATACGCTTGCAAGCGGTTGATTGCTGAAAGCCTTCTGGCCTTTCATTCTTCTGCTGGCAAAGCCACTATCAAAAGCCGCAGTGATTTTTCACTGCGGCTTTTTTCTTGCAGCTGACCCGATCAGAAGTTGTGCGAAATGCCCAACTGCAGCCCGCGCGCTGCGCGTCCCGGCGTGCTGGCCGGCGCCGAGTCGGCAACGGTGTAGGCCGCATTGCCGCGGTTGCGGACGAGCGAGTAGGTGCCGTACAGCGCGGTGCGCTTGCTGAGGTAGTGCACGTAGCCGACGGCATATTGCGTCGCGTCGTCGCTGTCGATGCCCGGTCCGGAGCGGTTGGAGCGTGCCACCGAGGCCTTGATCACGCCCGGGCCGACCGGCACGCTCAGGCCCAGCATCACGTTGACCTGCTTGTCGCCCTCGGTCTTTTGCCGGTAGTAGTTCGCGTAGAGCTTTGCCAGCCCGAAGTCGTAAGTGCCGCCCAGGCTCGCCACGCTGTAGTCGTTGGGGCCGACCGGTGTCACGCCGTAGGCAGCCGCGACATCGACCGTGCCGTTGGTCCAGCCCAGCCGCCCGCCGCGGTAGCGGGCGCCGTCCTCGCCTTCGGGCAGGGCGTACATCGCCTGGCCGTAGAAGCCGCCCAGGTTTTTGGGCAGGAAGTAGCCCACGGAGTTGTTGGCCCGCGCCAGCGTGCGCGCGCCGCCGAGGCCGAAGGGCCAGCCTTCGACGATGTTGGCCGAGCCGCCGACGCCCACGGTGCCGAAGGGCGAGAACTGCGAGATGTTCCAGAACGTGGGCGTGTAGTCGCGCCCGAGCCGCAGCTCGCCGACGCTGTTGTGCGACAGGCTCACCGTCGAGCGCCGGTGAAAGCCGACGCCCTGGACCTCGCCCGTGTCGGGCAGCAGCGCCATCTCCAGCCAGAAGCTCGCGGCCAGCCCGCCGCCCAGGTCTTCCGTGCCGCGAAAGCCGAGCCGGCTGGGGAAGATGTTGCCTCCCTGGTCCATCGACTTGACGGAGCGCCCGTCGCTCTTCGTGTACGTGAGGTTCATGTCCAGCGTACCGAAGAGCTGGACGCTCGATTGAGCTGTCGCGCCAGCGCTGGCGGCGATGCAGAGCGCGCCCGCAATGGTGTGCGGCAGCCGGCGGCGAAAGGGTGGGGTGGTTGTTGTCTTCATGCGTGTCTCCTCGTTGTAGAAATGGCGTGCGGAAATGGCGTGGGTCAGCGCGTGGTGCTTGCGCTGCAAGCACCACGGCGTGAAAACCTCAGAAGAAGAATGGGGAGCGGCGTTCGTTCAGCCGCGCCGGGGCATCGTCAGTCGATGCGTATGCCCTTGGCCTTGATCAGCCGGCCCATGGTCTGGGCCTCGCGTTCGATGATGGCGCGGGTGTCGGCGGAATTCGTCGTCATCGGCTCCAGTCCGGCATCGGCGATCTGCCGCGCCATCTCCGGCGAACGCGTCACGGTGGTGATTGCCCGGTTCAATTGCTCGACGATGGCCTCGGGCGTGCGCGCGGGCACCCAGAAGCCGAGCCAGGTCGACACGTCGTAACCGGGATAGCGCTCTGCAACGGTCGGCACGTCGGGCAGTGCCGCGCTGCGCTGGCTGCCGGTATAGGCCAGTGCCTTCACCCGGCCCGCCTTGATGTTCGGCAATGCCGAGATCGGGGGCTCGAAGCCCAGCATCACCTGCCCACCGATCACATCGGGCATGGCGCCCTGCTTGTAGGGAACGTGCAGCATCTCGATGGACGCTGCTTCCTGCAGCAGCTCAAAGCCCAGGTGCGAGGTGCTGCCCGAGCCGTAAGACGCGAAGCTCACGTGACCCGGCTGGCGCTTGGCCAGTGCGACCAGTTCTTCCGTATTGCGCGCGGGCACCGCGTTGTTCGCCACGATGAATGAGCCGCCCTTGAGTGCCTGCGTCACAGGCACAAGATCTTCCTTCGGGTTGTAGGGAAGCTTCGAGAGGAGAAACGGCGTCATCGCGAACGGGTTGCTCGTCGAGAACAGCACCGTGTAGCCGTCGGGCGTTGCCTTGGCCACCGCGTCCGTGCCGATGGTCGACAGTGCGCCCGGTTTGTTCTCCACGATCACGGGCACCTTCAGCAATCGCGAGAGCTGGTCGGCATAGCTGCGCGCGAAGATGTCGGAGCCGACGCCGGGTGGCGTTGGCGTCACGATCTTGATGGCTCGTTGGGGCCATGGCGCGCTCTGTGCAAGCGCAGTGCCCATGATGCATTGCAAGCCGGCGGCCCATAGCAAAGCCAGAGTGGTGATCCTCTTCATATGTCTCGTCTCCTGATAGTTGTGGGCGCATCCTAGGGAGACAAATCCATATCTGGAAATACTCATTCGAGATGCTTTTTTATACCTCCTTCGTATTGATGAATGAGTATGCGAGGCCCGCCGAAGAGTTCAGCGCTGCGCGAAGACCTCGATCTCGACGCGGCGGTTCGGCGCGAGACAGTCGATCAGCTCTGCCCGCCGTGTCTGCGCGCATTGCACCTTCGGTTCCGACTCGCCCTTGCCCTGCACCTGCATGTTCTGCGCGGGCACGCCAGCTTGCACGAGGTAGTCGCGTACGGTGTTGGCGCGCGCCAGCGAGAGCGCCTGGTTGTAGGTGCTGCTGCCGAGCCGGTCGGTGTGGCCAGTGACCCTGATCGTGTCCACCGATTTGACGCTGCCCTTGATGTCGCTTGCCAGGGCGTCCAGCTTGCGTCGCCCTTCAGGCAGCAAGTCGGCCAGCGAGCGGCCGTCGAAGCGGAAGAGGCCGTCGGCACCGAGCGTCGTCTTCGCAGGAGCAACCGCCGGCTGAGCGGCCGCGGCAGGCCTCGTCACCACGGTTGGCTTGAGCACATCCGCGCAGCCCGGCCCCTTCCAGTACATCCCGTTGGTCAGCACGTCTGCATTGAAGCGAACCATGTACTGGCAGGTGATGTACTCCGGGCCCGCACCCGTGCGGAAGTGAAAGATGTAGTTCCATTCGCGCACGCCGCCCAGCCCTTCGCTGAAGTGCGGAAAACTCAGCAGTTCGCGTACCTGGTCTTTGCCCAGGCCGGTGCGCATGTTGCGCAAGGCCTCGACGCTCGGGAACGCGCCCTGCTGCCATTTGGCCGAGTTCAGCGCGGGAAAGTCTTCGTCCTTCGGCGGCGCCGGGTTCTCCGAAGCGGCTCGGGCCTGCATCTCCGGCGTGATGGTGTAGCTCGGGCTGGCGCAGCCGCCGGCCAGCAGTGCCGCGAGGCAGAGAACAGTGAAAGGGGCCTTGGCTTGAAGAAGCTTGTTCATGATGGGGTGCGTCCAGTTCATTCGTACGGCGATCAGTTGAAGACCCATTCCGCGCCTACGGTGGCGCCCACGCCGGCACGGCTGGTGGCCACGCCGCCGGTGATGCTCCAGGCGTTGTTCTCGGATGTGCGCCGGAAGCTGACGCCCACCGCGCTCTGGCCCTTGAAGGAGCCCGCGCCGATGCGCATGACCGTCTTTCCCGGAACGTAGCTTCCGGGCATCTGCAGCGCCATGGCCGCGGCAACGCCTGCATAGGCGTTCTTCTCGACTCCGTCGAGGCGGTCGCTGAGGGCGTTGATGCGGTTGTTCAGGCCGCCGCTGACCGCATTGAGCTGGTTGACGTTGACCGCGTCGGTGCCCGCCACGCCCGGCGCCACGTTGTGCACGGTGACGGGGCCGGTGGCATTGCTGCCGCCCATGGTCACGCTGTTGTAGTTGGTCGTGCCGTCCGCGTTGGTGTCGTACTTGACCGTCGACTGATCGATCACTGCCACCTGGCCTTGCACGCCCCGCAGTTGCGAGACGTTGACCGCGTCGCTGTCGGCCGTGCCCGCGGCCACGCCGGTGATCTGGCGGAACTGGCCGCTGGCGGCATTGCCCACCGACACGGCCGCCAGCGTGCTGGTGGTCGCGCCTATGGCGATGCGCTGCGCGTCGGTGGCGGTGGGCGGCACATAGCCTGCCACGCCTGCCGCAGTCGAAGCCACCGAGCCAGCTCCCAGCGCCACGCCGCCGGCCTGTGTCACGCTGGTGCCCGCGCCCAGCGCCACGCCCTGCACCGCGGCGGCCGACGACTGCGTGCCCAGCGCGATGGAGTCGGCCAGGTGCGAGGTTGCACCCTGGCCGATTGCAATGCCGCCCGGTGCGCTCTGCTGCACGATGGCGCCATTGCCGATGCCCACGCCGTTGTTGCCGTTGACCACCGTCTGCGGGCCGACCGCCACCGATTCCGTGCCGATGGCCAGCGAGTCGGCCGCCGTGGAGTTGGCGTGGAAGTACTGAATGGGCGTGACGGCAAACGACTGCAGCGCGCCGCTGAGCTGGCGCACCGTGACGGCGTCCTGCGCCTGCGTGCCGTCGGCCACGTTGGTGATCTGGCGGTAGGTGGTGGCGCTGCCGACGGAGAGGGCGCCGAGCAGCGTACGGTCGGTCGTGTTGAAGGGGATCAGCGAACTGCCCGCGGGGATGTTGCCGGTGCTGCCTGCGACTGCGCGGTCGGAGACGGAGCCTGAACCGATGGCCACGGAGCCGGCGACAGTTGCACTCGCATCCTTGCCCGATGCGATGGCATCGGCGCCAGTCGCGCCGAGGTTGTCTTCGTTGCCGCCACCGGTCGAGTTGACGCTGTAGTACCTGGTCTTGTTGGCTGTGACCGTGGTGCTGAGGTTCTCGATCGACTGGTTGGTGGCAAACAGCTGCGAGCCGTTGATGGCATCGGTCGAAGAGCCGGAAATACTGCCGGCCGCCACGTTGGTGATCGTGCGCTCGGCGCCCACCGCGCCGACGCTGACTGTGCTCGTCGGCGTAGTGCCGGCAAAGTTGTAGGTCGTGCCGTTGATGGTGGTGCTGGCCGTGCCGACTGCCACGCCCGTCGTGGAGCCGGAGCCCAGTGCCACGTCGCCAGCGTTGTTGGCCACTGCGTTCGGTCCGATGGCGACTGAATTCGTCCCCAGCGCCTGCGAGTCGGCCAGCGTCGAATTGGCGTGGAAGTACTTGATGCCCGCGCCGGTGTTGATGTCGTTGATCGTGTTGCCAAGGACGGTGATGTCGGTCGTGTTCTTGGTGACCTGCAGATTCGTTGCATTCAACTGCGAGCCGTTGACCGCATCTGTCGACGTGTTGGAGAGCCTGCCGGCCGCCACGTTGGTGATCGTGCGCTCGGCACCCACTGCACCGACGCTCACCGTCGAGGCCGGTGTCGTGCCGGCAAAGTTATAGGTCGTGCCGCCGATCACGGCGCTGGCCGTGCCGACTGCCACGTCCGTCGTGGACCCCGAGCCCAGCGCCACGGCGCCGGCGTTGTTGGCTACCGCGTTCGGGCCGATGGCGACGGAATCCGTCCCCACCGCTTGCGAATCGGGCAGGGTCGAGTTCGCGTGGAAGTACTTGATGCCCGCGCCGGCGTTGATGTTGGTGATGTCGTTCGTGTTCTTCGTGACCTGCTGGTTCGTGCCGAACAGCTGCGAGCCGTTGATCGCATCGGTCGACGTGTCGGAGATGCGGCCAGCCGCGACATTGGTGATGGTGCGCTCCGCACCCGAAGCGCCGACGCTGACCGTGCTCGTCGGCGTGGTGCCGGCAAATTTGTAGGTCGTGCCGCCGACCACGGCGTTGGGCGTGCCGACCGCCACGTCCGTCGTGGAGCCCGAGCCCAGCGCCACGTCGCGAGCATTATTCGCCACTGCCGTGTCGCCGAACGCGACCGCGCCCGCGGCCAGCGCCTTGCTGGTGCTGCCGATGGCCACGCTGCCCTGGCCGACCACGGTGTTCTGGTAGCCGATGCCGACTGCGCCCTGAGCCGCCGTGCCGGGCACGCTCACATCCTGGCCGCCGCCGCCGACCTTGTTGGTGTTGCCCATGGCCACCGAGCCGTTGCCGGTGGCGGTGTTGTCCAGGCCATTCGCGATCGCGCCGTTGCCGGTGGCGGTGTTCGGGTCGCCGATCGCCACGGCGCCATTGCCGCTGGCGACGTTGCCGGAGCCGATGGCTACCGCCTTGCCGCCGGTGGCCCTGGAACTGTTGCCGATCGCGACTGCATCGGCGGAGTCGGCGACGGTGTTGGTGCCCATCGCTATCGCATTGAGCGCCGAGGCATTGGCGCTGTTGCCGATAGCGACCGCCTGCGCTGCGGACGCATTGGCGAGTGCGCCCACTGCAGTAGCGTTCTGGCCGCTCGCTGCTGTGCCGAATCCCAGTGCGGTTGCGCGCGTGACGGTTGCCGCAGCGTTGTTGCCCATCGCCACGGTCCCGTCGGCCGCGGCGTTGGCTCCCGACCCCGCCGCGACCGAGCCGACGCCACTCGATAGGGCTTGGTTGCCCATGGCCAGCGAGAAATCCGCCGAAGCATTGGCGAGGTTGCCGAGCGCTGCCGAGCTTGTTCCTGCCGCGTTGGCCGACGTGCCGATGGCTGCGGCATCGGCGCCTACGGCGTTGCTCCCCCAGCCGCCAGCGAACCCGCGCAAGCCGCTGGCCGTCGAGCTGACACCGACCGCTGTGGAGTTCGCTCCCGAAGCATTGGCAAAGGTGCCCAGGGCGCTGGCGCCGGCCGCGGTGGCATTGGCGGAAGCGCCGAGCGCGACAGCATTGACGTTGTTTGCGAGCGTGCCCGTCCCCAGCGCCATTGCAGAGGTACCCGAAGCGACCGCAGTCGACCCGACAGCCACTGCGCTTTGTCCGGTCGCCTGGCTCTGGAAGCCCATGGCTGTGGTGTTGAGCTGGGACGCCGTCACATCCGTGCCGATGGCGACGGCGCCGACTGCAGTGGCCCCCGTTCCCGCGCCGGTACGCGAGCCGATGTAGACCGAATTCAGCTGGGACGCGATCGACTGGAAGCCGACGGCGATGGCGTTCTGAGCGCTTGCGGTTGCGGTGTTGCCCTGGGCAACGGAATCCAATGCGGCCGCATTTGCCTGGAATCCAAGGGCGAGGCTGCGCAACCCGGTTGCTCTCGCGGTAACGCCGATGGAGGTTGCGTTATCCCCGCTGGTGAGGGCCTGACTGCCAACGGCGATGGCATTGCCGCCGCTTGCTGTCACGTCCGTGCCGATTCCGATGGAGCCCCCACCCAGTGCGCCCGTGGTGGGCCCGGTGCGGGCGCCCAGATAGATGGAGTTGACGCCCGCGGTATAGGCCTGAAAGCCCAGAGAAATGGAATTCTGTGCAGAGCTGAGGGCGTTGTACCCCACTGCGAGCCCGCCGAGTTGCTGGGCTTGCGAGAGCGAACCAAGCGCCGTGGCCCCGATCCCCGAAGCCTTGGAGCTGAGGCCCATGCATGAAGCGGTGTCGTTGTACGCGTTGAAAGGCGCCCCGCTGCAGTCCACCGACTGCGCCTGCGCCAGCGAGGACCACCCGGCCCCGCCCATCGCCAGCAGCGCCGTCATGAGCCCCGCGCGCAGGCGCCCCGACGGAGGCAACGAAAGCGCGGCGCGACTCCCGCCGCGCTTGCCGCAGGCACGGGTGTTTTCCGACGCCGCTACCCAGGCGCCAAGAGATTCGTTCCAGAGCGAGCGATAAGTTGTGTTCATGAGCCCCATCCATCCGTTGGAAAACTATTGAATGGTCGTGAGGCCATTCCACTTAAGAAACACTTGGAAATTATTATTTCTAAATAAATCTTAAAAGGAGGGCGGGTATTTGCAACTAGCCATGTCGCATTTTGGAGTCATTGTGTCAAATTGATTTGTATTTTAAATCGAGCGTTATCGATGAATAGTAATATGAAAATACTAGTGAATTAAATGAATATCACAGTTGTTTTATTTTTTCAATGTAGTTATTTTTCTGAATCACTATTTTGATATCGGTGGCAACAAAAAAGTGATTCCTCTTATTGGTGCGTATTTGATTTTGTTGAAGTTTTTTCTTAATTTCAGGTTTCCTGGGAATAGTCATTCAGCCGGGCCTACCTCCTAGAATCGGGCAGTAGCGCTCGAACAATGGCGCGCGAATCAGGGAGTTCCAGATGGCCAACCGTTCCTATCTCTACAGCGTCAGCAATCGGCCCGGCGCATATGCCGACCGCCCGGAAACAATTTCGGGCCTGTCCGAATGGCCTTACGACGTGCCGTTCATATACAGGCTTCTCATGTCGGGCGATCCGCAGCTGTGTGCCTCGCTGGTGTCGGATGGCTTCGATGACGACGAGCCGGAGCACAAGGTCAGGCTCCATGCGATCAGCAGCATCTTCGATCCGGGCTTCGAGCGCGTGCGGCGCTTCATCGACATCGTGCGGTTTCTCCTTGCGGCGCAAGCATCAGCACCCGAGCCGCAACCTGCCGTTTCAGCGCAGCCGGTGTCTTTCCTCGGGCGTCTCAAGCGGCTGGTTTCGCCACAGACAGAAGCGGCCCCTGCTGTACCGGCGAGTGCGTCCACGGCGCCGGTGCATCTGCCCATCTGGCTTGACGAGACGATCGCCTTCCTCGAAGCCCATCGCGACCGCTACCTGCTGCTGGAGACGATCGAGCTCGACACCATGTCCGAATCAGATGAGGCGGCGCTGCGAGCCTGCGTGGAGCAAGAGATCGCGCGGTGTCTGCGCGTGGGCGCCGCCATCGATGCCCTGCCGGCCGACATTGCCGAGGCGGGGCGACAGCTGAAACAGGCGACCACGCAGAAGTGCGCCGCCCCGCTCGACGCCTTTTTCGGGCTGCGGCTGGACGATGACTGCGACAGCACCCGCACCGGCGCCACGGAGCATCCGCTCGGCTTGCAGTGGTCGGAGGTGCTGTATTTCGGCCTGTGGAACCGGGCCGAATTCGAGGCGGAGCGCGGCCAATCAGCCAGTCAGTAGTCAGCTGCCTGCTGACCGGCGCGTCACCGTGCCCTGAAATTCCCCGAAGGACGCAAGCAGCGGCGTTGCCTTCCGGCACAGGATCTGCACGTCTTGCGATTGAGTTCGCTCAAGACAGAGGGCCACAGCGTGCGCGTTGTCCGGCTGAAGCTGCCAGAACTGCCAGCGCGCTGCGGAATCCTCGAGGCCGTCCTCGAAGTCGATTGCCACGCGATTGGCGTCGTCGAAGCTGAAGGAAAACCGGTCCAGCGGCAGAGACAGCCCCATTCCGCGCGCCTTGATATAGCTTTCCTTGAGCGTCCAGAGATCCCAGAAGCGTGAAGGCTGAAGCCCGGCCGGAAGCTGCTGCAGCACCTTCGCCTCCCTGGCGGAGAAGAAGTTCTCCGCAATCTCCAGCGGGGCGGCCCTTGCCGTGTGCTCGACGTCCACGCCCACTTCGCGCTCCACTGTCAGCGCCGCCACGATGAGCGAGGCGCTGTGCGAAATATTGAAGCGAAGGCGCTGCGCCTGCGGCAGTGCATTGGCGATCCGGGGGCGTCCATAAGCGTTGTTCTCGAATTGCCAGTCCTGCGGGGCGATGGGCGCATAGCAGGAGAGAAGCGAGCGGATCAGCCCCCGCGTCATGAGATAGCGGCGCCGGTCCCGGGCGAAGTGAAAGCGCCCGTGCCTTTCGCGCTCTTCGGGCGCCAGCAGGGCCATGCCCTTTTCTTCGCAGGTGGCGTCGTCGTCCTGTTCGGGGACGTACAGGTGCCACAGGTGAACCTGGTGCGAGTCGATCTGCAGTTGTTGCATCCGCAATTCTTGCTCGGGTGGCGCGATCTTCCATGACGCCAGCGCTCTTATTTTCCGGCCTTCAGTTCGGCTTAAGGTTGCCGGCTGATACTCGGGTGGACGGTCTGCTGGCGTTGGTAGAGGTCGCTCAGGCACCCGCCCATTGGTGGCGGTTCCTCGAGGCTGGCGATCGTCACATTTTCAAGTGGCCCCGTTTCCGCGCCCGGTATTTCGTCGACGAATGGACGACCCGGCGTCGCCGCGGGGACGATTCCCAGGCCTGACAGGCTCCTATGCCCGGGCCTGGGAGGCCCGGGAGATTGCCCCCAGCCAGATCGGCTCGTTCGACGTGTCCGGAAATCCCGAGTCGTCCACGGTGCCTGCAATCGGCGAGCCCGGCACATGGCGAAGCTCGTAGCCCCGTCCGTACACCGAGTGCAGCATGAACTCGCTGTCCTTGTGCAGCGACAGCTTGCGGCGGATGTTCGCCACGCAGCAGTCGAGCACCCGGCTCCTGCGCTCGACCTGCGAGTCCATCCACAGCGAGCCCAGCAGCCAGTCGCGCTCCAGCAGCCGGCCGGTATTGCGAAACAGCAGCAGCGCCAGCTCGAATTCGCGCGGCTTCAGGCGGATGTCCTGCCCCTTGTGCACCACCACCTTGCGGCTGCCGATGAACTGGTAGTCGCCGAACAGCGCATTCACCGATGGCGGATGCAGCAGCGTCTCATTGCGCCGCAGCGCTTCGCGCACGCGCAGTTCCACCTCGAAGTCGTCGACCGGCAGCACCGCGAAATCGATGCTCGCGCCCTGCGCTTCGGGCTCCGCTGCCTGCAGCACCTCGGCCAGCAGCTCGCGCTGCAGCGCATTGGCGACCAGGAAGATCGGCAGGCGCAGCGCCTTGCACATCGACGTCAGCACCGGCCACGCGCCCTCGTCCTTCAGCACCACCAGCAACAGGTCGAAGTGGCTCCCTTGCGTGCCGCGCGTTACCGCGCGCAGAAAGTCGTCGCTGCTGTCGAAGGAAACCGGCGCGCAGCCCATCAGGCTCAGCCGTTGTCCCCATGCCTGCGCCTGGGCCTCGTCGCAACCCACCATGGCCACCTGGCGCGAGCCGCCGTGAGCGTCGTTGTTCATGATGTCGAGGGGTTCCGTGTGTTGGTGATGGTGAGGGTGGAAGGGCTGCTTCAGCGGTCGCCCGCGCGCGGCAGCTTCCAGCCGATGCCGGCGTTGAAGCCCCAGTCCCGGCCTGCATTGGCGATGGCCATGCCCCAGGCCATCTGCCCGTCGCCCGACAGGGTCTTGAAGCCGAGGCTCGCCGCCGTGTAGCCCTTGTAGGTGCCGACGGCCAGGCCCACCGTCTTCTCGCCGGGGTAGAGCGTGGGCACGTACGCAGCCGTCATAGCCACGGCCATCGCCGTACCTGAGTACGCGATGCGCTCCACGTCGCGCAGGGCAGCGGGCACCTGTTGCAGCTGGCCGAGGTTGACCGCGTCGCCCGGCAGGACGCCCGGCGCCACGTTGGTGACAAGCACGCCGTCTGCCGCGCTCGCCACGCCATGCAGGGCGGTGGCGCACAGCCACAGCATGACCAGCAGCCCGGCCCGCACGGCGATCAGCCCGCCGCGAGGCGGTTGCCGCTGCCCGCCTGTGTCTTGCGCACGCCGTCCGGTCCGTAGAACAGCTGCGCGCTGGCCTGCAGGAAGTGCAGGGCCTGTTGCGTGAAATCGAGATGCGCGTAGACCATCGAGCCGTTGCGCAGGTTGTGGCCTCTTGCCTGCCCGGCAAGCTCCAGCAGTGCAGCCCAGGCTTGCGCCACGTCCGCGCCGCCGGCTGCTGCGGCAGCATCGGCACCCACGCGGCCAGGCTCGAAGCCCAGCGCCGCCTGCATGGCTTCGCGCTGCGTGTCCAGCTCGGCCATGCGGTCGAGCAGCACGGTCTTCTGGCCGGCAATGGCCGCCAGGTCGGTGAACGCGCCGTCCGACATTGCCTGGGCCTCGCGGTCCAGCACCGACAGGAATTCCTCGATGCAGGCACTCTCGGTGCGCAGGTGGGTCAGCAGGGTGGGCTTCATTCGTTGCCGCCCTTGCCGCTGTTCGGGTCGAGCCTGGGGTCGAGCAGGTCTCGCACGCTTGCCAGCAGGCCGTCGGCGATGCGCTCGGGGCGGATCTGGTAGCGCCCCGCGCGGATGTCCTCGCGGATCGCCGCCACGCGGGCCGCATCGAAATCGCTGGCAGTGCCTGCGGCGCTGGGCAGCGAATGAACGTGCGCGGAAGCCGGCGCCGCCTCCTTGGGGCGCTGGGCGGCATCGGCGCCGGTCACCGTAGCCGCGCCCGGCGCGGGCGTTGGGCGATGAGGGGGCGTGGCCGAAGGGGCGGGTTGATCGATTTTCAAGGTGATTCCTCAGGGGCTGACCCGTATATCGGCAGCTTGGGCAAGAACTTTAGGCAGGGCGTGCACGAAGCTGCTTACTGGGCGAGCTGGATCTGTCCCTCTTCGTCCGCCACGCCGCTGACCAGCCGCCCGTCGCGGGTCTTGGCCTGCACCACGGCACCGACGACGGCCCCGGTCATGGCCTTGCCCTCGGTGCTGACGACGAAGCCCTGGCCCTGCGCCACGACTTTCACCGCCTGCCCCTGCTGGATGACGGTAACGCCGCGTACCAGCTCCTTGCGCAGCGGCGCGCCCGGCGCCACCCGGTTGACCGTCACCACGCCGGCCAGCTCGGCCGCGCTGGTGATGACCGAGCGCGGCAGCCGCGTGAGGTCGCCGGTGCGCTCGGTAACGTCGCCCGCACCCAGCGGTCGGCCCGAATCGATGGCGCGCGCGGCCACGAAATAGCTGCCTTCCACCGCGACGTGTGCCTGCACGTAGCGCGTCCACGGCCGCTCCGCCTGGCAGCGAACGCCCACCGACACGCGCCCCCAGGGTGTCGCGCCCGGCGGCAGAAAGGCTTCGGGCGCATCGCAGGCGGGCAGGTTGGAGGTGCTGCGTGCGTCGATGTTGATCGTCACCTTGCCCGGCAAGCCCGCCGTCTGCACCCGCAGGTATTTCTCGATGACCGTATTGACATCGGCGGCATTGGCAGCGGCGGCGAACGCGGACGCCATGCACACCATGGCCACCAGTGCCGGCAGGCTGCGGTTGCGAAGCTTGAAGAGGGTCATCGGGTGTGTCGGAAAAGAGGGCCTGGATTGCGGCGCGCCACAGCAAGAGGGCGCATGCCGCCGCCCGGAAATTCTAGAAATCCGCCCGCCGATCGAAGGTGCGAGCAGCAGGCGAAAACCCCCTTTGTTCGGGCGATTGCAAACGCGATGCATGCATAGACTCGCTTTCCATCTGTCGCTGCGCTTGCGCATTGGCGACGCCTCAACGGATGGAAAAAAGATGATCGACAAGCTGGATGCGGCGCTTCGTTTCAACCGCGAAGCCCTCAACCTCCGCGCCGAGCGCCAGGAAGTGCTCGCGGCCAATATCGCCCATGCAGACACGCCCAACTACAAGGCGCGCGACTTCGACTTCGGCTCGCGCCTGAGCGAAGCCGTCGAGCGCGGCCGCGCGTCGGCGCAGTCGGTGTCGCTGGCCACTACCTCGTCGCGCCACCTTGCAGGGCAGGCGCAAGCCGCGTCCGACAAAGACCTGCTCTACCGCGTGCCCAACCAGTCGAGCCTCGACGGCAACACCGTCGAGATGGACGTCGAGCGCATCGCCTTTGCCGACAACGCGCTGCGCTACGAATCCAACCTCACCGTCATCAACTCGAAGATCAAGTCGCTGCTCTCGGCGATCCAGCAGTAACAAGAAAGAAGAGCGGCCGCCACCATGCCCTTCAACAGCACTTCCATGAACATCTTCAACGTGGCGGGCTCCGCCATGACCGCGCAATCGCAGCGCATGAACGTGACCGCCAGCAACATGGCCAACGCCGAGAGCGTGGCCGGCCCCGACGGCATGCCCTATCGCGCGAAGCAGGTGGTGTTCCAGGTCGAGCCGTCGGCATACGGCGCCGGGGACATCGGCGGCGTCAAGGTCGCGGGCGTCATCGAAGACCAGTCGCTGCCGCGGCTCGTGTTCGATCCGAAGAGCCCGCACGCCAACGCCGAAGGCTACGTGGCGATGCCCAACGTCAACGTGGTCGAAGAGATGACCAACATGATTTCCGCCTCGCGCAGCTACCAGGCCAACGTCGAGGTGCTCAACACGGCCAAGACGCTGATGGTCAAGACGCTGTCCATCGGCCAGTAAACCTCTCGCCAGATTCATCAGATTCACCAGAACAGAACAGGCACCACGCCATGGCCATCTCCGACACCTCGTCCATCACCGGTCAGAACGCCACTTCAGCGGCGACCAGCAGCAACGTCTCGAACGAAGACAGCGAGCAGCGCTTTCTCAAGCTGCTCGTCACGCAGCTGAACAACCAGGACCCGCTCAACCCGATGCAGAACGCCGAGCTCACCTCGCAGCTCGCGCAGATGAGCACCGTGAGCGGCATCGAGAAGCTCAACAGCACGCTCTCCGGCCTGGTGAACCAGACCAGCTCCAACCAGCTGCTGCAGGCCACCTCGCTGATTGGCTACAACGTGCTGTCGCCGGGCGACACGCTCACCACCAAGGCTCCCGAAGAGGGCAAGGAACCTGCCTCGCAGGCCTTTGCCGTGGAGCTGCCGGGCACCGCCTCCGACGTCGACATCAAGATCGTCGACGGCACTGGCAAGGTTGTTCGCACCATCAGCGCCGGCTCCATGACCGAAGGCGTCAATGCCGTCACATGGGACGGCAAGGACGACACGGGCGCCGTGGTGCCCGCGGGCGCTTACCGCTTCACCGTCGAAGCCACCAACGGTAGCGCGACCGTGAAGGCCACCTCGCTCACCTTCTCGCAGGTGGCCGCGGTCAAGCAGGGCACCAACGGGGTCTCGCTCGAACTGATGACGGGCAACAACATCAGCCTGTCCGACGTGCGGCTGTTCCTCTGAGCTTTTTTCTCAAAACGCATTCAACGCAGCATCGAACCAAGGAACCAACATGGCTTTTTCCCAGGGCATCAGCGGACTCGGCGTGGCCGCAGCCAACCTCGACGTCATCGGCAACAACATCGCCAACTCGGGCACCGTCGGCTTCAAGTCGGCCGCCGCCACCTTCCAGGACGTGTACGCGGGCTCGCGCGTCGGCCTGGGCGCATCGGTGTCGGGTGTGACGCAGAACTTCACGCAGGGCGTGACGCAGTCGAGCAGCCGCCCGCTGGATGTGGCCATCCTCAACGGCGACGGCTTCTTCCGCCTGAGCAGCCCCAGCGGTGAAGTCATGTACTCGCGCAACGGCCAGTTCACGCGCGACAAGGACGGCTACATCGTCAACGCATCGGGCCTGCGCCTCACCGGCTTCGGCGTGAACGCCAGCGGCGGCATCAGCGGCGGCACGCCGGCGGCCATCCAGATCCCGACCGCGGCCATGACGCCCAAGGCCACGACCGGCATCAACGCCGAGTTCAACCTCGACGCGCGCCTCACCACGCCCACCAAGACGCCCTTCAACGCGGCCGACTCCGACACCTTCAACTACTCGAACGCCGTCGGTCCCATCTACGACTCGCTGGGCAACCCGCACGACGTGTCCGTGTACTTCGTGAAGAGCGCCACCCCCGCCAACACCTGGAGCGTGTACGGCACCTCCGACGGCGCGGCGCTCAACGCCGGCGCAGCGCTCACCACGCTGACCTTCGACTCCGCCGGCAAGATGACCGCGCCGGCCAACGGCCAGCTGAACATCGGCCCGATCACCTTCACCAACGGCGCCGCGGCGCTGAGCGCCACGGTCGACCTTTCGGGCACCACGCAGTTCGGCGCGGCCAACGCCATGAGCAAGCTCGCGCAGGACGGCTACCGCTCGGGCGAACTCACCTCGTTCTCGATCAACGCCGACGGCACCATCACCGGCAAGTTCTCCAACGAACAGACCAAGCTGCTGGGCCAGATCGTGCTGTCGTCGTTCGCCAACCCGAACGGCCTGGAGCCCAAGGGCGACAACGTGTGGGCCGAAACACAGGCCTCGGGCAATGCGCTCACCGGCACCCCGGGCGAAGGCACCAAGCTCGGCGCGCTGCAGTCGGGCGCGCTCGAGTCGTCCAACGTCGACCTCACCTCCGAGCTGGTCAACCTGATCGTCGCGCAGCGCAACTACCAGGCCAACGCGCAGACCGTGAAGACGCAGGACCAGGTCATGCAGACGCTGATGAACATCCGCTGACGCGGCAACAGCAACGCAGAACGACTGACACCAGGAGCACCCAGTGGATCGAATGTTGTATGTCGCCATGAGCGGCGCCAAGCAGGTCATGGAACAGCAGGCCTCGGTTGCCAACAACATGGCGAACGTTTCTACGCCGGGCTTCCGCGCGCAGATTGCCAACTTCCGCGCGGTGCCCGTGGTCGGCCAGGAGGCGCCCACGCGCGCCTTCGTGGCGGCCACCACGCCCGGCGCCGACTTCACCCACGGCCCGCTGACCGAAACCGGCCGCGAACTCGACGTGGCCGTGAGCGGCGAGGGCTGGCTGGTGGTGCAGACGGCCGATGGCGGCGAGGCCTACACCCGCGTGGGCAACCTGCAGATCAGCGCCGACGGCCAGCTCACCACCATGGGCGGGCGCCCGGTGGTCGGCGACAACGGCGCGCTCACCGTTCCGCCCGGCTCCAGCGTGAGCATTGCCACCAACGGGCTGGTGGGTTCGCGCGACGCATCTTCGACCACGCTCACGGGCATTGCCGAAGTGGGCCGCCTCAAGCTGGTCAACCCGCCCGTCGCCGATCTCGAACGCGGCGACGACGGCCTGTTCCGCATGCGCGCCGGCCAGCCGCCCGCCGAGGCCGACGAGGCCGTCACGCTGGTCACCGGCGTGGTCGAGGGCAGCAACGTCAACCCGGTCGAGGCCATGGTGGCAATGATCGCCAACGCGCGCAGCTTCGAGATGCAGATGAAGTCGCTGCAGACCGCCGACACCAACGCGCAGGCGGCCAACAAGCTGCTGGCCTACGGCTGATCCGCTGATCCGTAGCAGCCCGCCCCGCAACACACCCGCAGGATTCTTCAAAAATGATTCGCTCCCTCTACATCGCCAAGACCGGCCTCGACGCGCAGCAGACGCAGCTCGACGTGGTTTCGAACAACCTCGCCAACGTCGGCACCACCGGCTTCAAGCGCAGCCGCGCCGTGTTCGAAGACCTGGTCTACCAGAACCTGCGCCAGGTCGGCGGCCAGTCGTCGGACCAGACCCGCCTGCCTTCGGGCCTGCAGGTCGGCACCGGCGTGCACGTGGTCGCCACCGAGCGCATCCACTCGCAAGGCAACCTCACCAAGACCGACAAGCCTACCGACGTGGCCATCAACGGCAGCGGTTTCTTCCAGGTGCTGATGCCCGACGGCACCACCTCGTACACGCGCGACGGCTCGTTCCAGACCGACCGCGACGGCCAGCTCGTTACGGCCAGCGGCTTTCCCGTGCAGCCGGCCATCACCATTCCGGCCAACGCCACCAGCATCACCGTGGGCCGCGACGGCATCGTCTCGGTGGTGCAGGCGGGCAGCACGAACACCGTGCAGGTCGGCCAGCTTCAGCTTGCGACGTTCGTCAATCCGACGGGCCTGCAGAGCAAGGGCGAGAACCTGTATGCGGAAACCGACGCTTCCGGTGCGCCCAACCAGGTGAACCCCGGCATCGACGGCGCTGGCGTGCTGAGCCAGGGCTACGTCGAAGCCTCGAACGTGAACGTGGTGGAAGAGCTGGTCAACATGATCGCGACGCAGCGTTCGTACGAAATCAACAGCAAGGCGGTCCAGACTTCGGACCAGATGCTGCAGCGCCTGGCCCAGCTGTGATGTTGCGGGGTGTGCGTCTTCTTCGTGGGAGTGGCGCGGCCGCGAGGGCGCTGCTGCTGCTTGCCGCCGCAGTGCTGGCCACGGGCTGCGCGCAGATTCCGCGCGAGCCGCTGGTGCACCAGCCGATGACGGCGCGCGCCGACAACTACGCGGCAATGCAGCCGCGCCGCGCGCCCGGCGCGATCTTCCAGGACGGCCCCGGCGCCAACGCGCTGTTCGAAGACCGCCGCCCGCGCAACGTCGGCGACATCCTGACCATCGTCATCAGCGAGAAGGTCAACGCCACCAAGAATTCCGGCGCCAACGCCAGCCGCACGGGCAGCACGACGGGCGTGTTCTCCGCGATTCCCAAGCTCATCGGCGGCCTGCTCGACGGGCAGGGCACGAATCTCTCGGGCACCAACAAGCTCGACGCCAAGGGCGGGGCCAACGCCAACAACACCTTCAACGGCGTGATCACGGTCACGGTGACGGACGTGATGGGCAACGGCAACCTGCTGGTGAGTGGCGAGAAGCAGATGGGCATCAACCAGGGCACCGAGTACATCCGCTTCTCGGGCGTGGTGAACCCGCGCACCGTGTCGGGCAACAACACCGTGCCTTCGACGCTGGTGGCCGATGCGCGCATCGAGTACTCGGCCAAGGGCTACATCGACGAGGCGCAGACCATGGGATGGATGCAGCGCATCTTCCTCAACGTCATGCCATTTTGAATATGAAAAACCCCCAGGCTTCGCGCACTTCGTGTCGCTACTCCCCCCCCCTTGCAGGGGGCAATGCCTGCGGCCCGGCGAAGCCGGTTCCGCGGCATTCCACGAATTTTTCGGCTCGCTTGCGCATCGCGGCGTTGGCCGTGTTGGGTGCTTTGTTTTTTGCGCCTGTGCATGCGGAGCGGCTCAAGGAGCTCGCCAGCATTCAGGGCGTGCGGGACAACCCGTTGATCGGGTACGGGCTGATGGTGGGTCTGGACGGCACTGGCGACCAGACTATGCAGACGCCGTTCACCACGCAGAGCCTGAACAACATGCTGCAGCAGCTGGGCATCACGATTCCGCAGGGCGTGAACATGCAGCTGAAGAACGTGGCGGCGGTGATGGTGACGGCCACGCTGCCTTCGTTCGCGCGGCCGGGGCAGAACATCGACGTGACTGTTTCTTCGATGGGCAATGCGAAGAGCCTGCGCGGGGGCACGCTGCTGATGACGCCGCTGAAGGGTGTCGATGGGGCGACCTATGCGGTGGCGCAGGGGAACATGGTGGTCGGCGGCGCGGGTGCCGCGGCCAACGGGAGCAAGGTGCAGGTCAACCAGCTGAGCTCAGGTCGCATTCCGGCTGGCGCGCTGGTGGAGCGCACTGTGGAAGCGCCTGTTGGTGCCGAAGGCACGTTCTCGATCGAGCTCAACCGGTCGGACTTCGGCACCACGCAGCGCGCGGTCGATGCAATCAACCGGCAGTTCGGTTCGGGCACGGCCGAGGCGGTCGATGCGCGTTCGATTCGCGTGCGTGCGCCGGAGCCGCAGCAGCGCGTGGGTTTTCTCGCGCGGCTCGAAGATATTGAAGTGACGCCCACGCAAGCCGGGGCCCGGGTGGTGGTCAATGCGCGCACCGGGTCGGTGGTGATGAACCAGGCCGTTCGCGTGAAGGACTGCGCCGTTGCGCATGGCAACCTGTCGGTGGTCATCAACACCGAGCCAGTCATCAGCCAGCCGGGAGCGCTTTCGGGCGGCAGCACGGTGGTGGCGCAGACATCGCAGATCTCGGTGAACCAGGGCGGCGGCGCGATCCAGATGGTGCGCGGCGGTGCTTCGCTGTCGGACGTGGTGAAGGGCCTCAACAGCCTGGGCGCGAATCCGCAGGACCTGGTGTCCATCCTCCAGGCCATGAAGTCGGCCGGCGCACTGAGCGCCGAGCTGGAAATCATCTGAGGTCGATGCGATGACGCTACCGGCCACCACCGACCGCAGCGGCGCGCTCGACCAGCGCTTCGCGCTCGACGTGCAGGGCGTCGATGCCCTGCGGCGCACCGTGCGCACCTCGCCGGAAGAAGGGCTGCAGCAGGTCTCGCGGCAGTTCGAGGCGCTGTTCATGAGCATGGTGCTCAAGAGCATGCGCGAGGCAACGCCCTCCAGCGGGCTGTTCGAGAGCCAGGACCAGAAGGTGTATCTCTCGATGTTCGACCAGCAGCTCACGCAGAACCTTTCGGGGCGCGGCGTGGGGCTGGCCGAGGCCATGCTCGCGCAGCTGCGGCGCAGCATGCCGTCGGGTCCGCCCGATGCGGATGCCGACGCCGAAATCGGCACCAAGCCCATGTCGCTCGAACCGCGCGGCGGCTTGCCGTACGGTCCGCGCGCGGGCATTCCCATTGGCTCGGCACCGACCGCCCGCGTGGGGGCCGACCTGAGCGTCTATCAATTCAACAGCGAGCGCCGCGCACCCGGTGCTGGTAGTGCGAATGCCTCGCTGCAGGGGCAGGTCGATGATTTCGTCGGCCGCATGGGCGCTTCCGCGCAGGCTGCCAGCACGGCCAGCGGCGTGCCCGCGCCGCTGATCCTTGCGCAGGCCGCGCTCGAGTCCGGCTGGGGCAAGCGGGAGATTCGCGCCGACGACGGCACGCAGAGTTTCAACCTGTTCGGCATCAAGGCCGACCGCAGCTGGAAGGGCGCAACGGTCGAAACCACCACCACCGAATACGTCGACGGCGAGCCGCAGAAGGTGCGCGCCAAGTTCCGCGCCTACGCCTCGTACGAAGAAGCCTTCACCGACTACGCGCGCTTCATCACCCGCAACCCGCGCTACGCGAACGTGCTGGCCACCGACGACCCGACCGAGGCCGCGCACGGCCTGCAGCGCGCGGGCTACGCCACCGATCCGCGCTACGGCGAGAAGCTCGTTCGCATCATGCAGAAATTCGGGTGAGCCGCGCTCGCGCACACCACATCAAGGAAACCCCATGGCAAAGACCCAAGAAACCGCAGCAGGCAGCCGCCTGGAGGTCGTGACCTTCAAGCTGGGCGAAGAGGAATACGGCATAGACATCCAGAAGGTGCAGGAGCTGCGCGGCTACGACGCGGTGACGCGCATTGCCAATGCACCGGAGTACATCAAGGGTGTGGTGAACCTGCGCGGGATCATCGTGCCGATCATCGACATGCGCATCAAGTTCAAGCTGGGCGACCCGACGTACGACCAGTTCACGGTGGTGATCGTGCTGAACATCGCAGGTCGCGTGGTGGGCATGGTGGTGGACAGCGTGTCGGACGTGATCACGCTGACGGGCGAGCAGATCAAGCCGGCGCCGGAGATGGGCTCGGTGCTGGACGCGGACTACCTGATCGGGCTGGGCACGCTGGACGAGCGGATGCTGATCCTGGTGGACATCGACCGGCTGATGTCCAGCGACGAGATGGGCCTCGTCGAAAAGATCGCCGCCTGACGGCCGAGCGCGCACGCCAACGCCAATCAGAACAACGACACACAGAGGTTCCGCGAGGAGACGCACATGAAAGACTGGAAGATCGGACGGCGCCTGGGTGCCGGCTTTGCACTGGTGCTGGCGCTGGTGGTGATCACCGCGGCCATCGGCGTGCTGCGCCTGCAGGGCGTGGGCGATGCGACGGAGGCCATGGCCGGACAGTCGCTGACAAAGGAGCGACTGGCGGCCGCCTGGCAGCTGGGCACCAACACCAACAGCGTGCGCACCTTCTCCCTGCTCAAGAGCGACGACGTGGCCGTGCAGGAGTATCTGCAGAAGAACATCACGGCCACCAGCGCTGTCATCACCGAAACGCAGAAGAAGCTCGAGGCCATGCTGGCGTCGCCAGAAGAGCTGGCGCTGAGCGCCGACATCAAGAAGAAGCGCGGCGAATACGTCGAGCTGCGCAACCAGATCCTCAAGCTCAAGGCCGACGGCCGCAAGGAAGAGGCCACGAAGTTGACCGACACGCAACTGCTGCCCGCGCTCGACAGCTACGACGCGAGCATCCGTGCCATGGTGGGCCACCAGCAGAAGGAGATCGACAGGACCGCTGCCGGCATCGGTGCGCAGTACCGGTCGGGCCGGGCCTGGCTCGTCGGGCTGGCTGCTTTCGCGGTCGTTGCCGGATCGGTGATCGCATGGCTGCTGACGCGCAGCATCGTGCAGCCCATCGCCGAGGCACTGCTGATCGCCGAGACCGTGGCCTCCGGCGACCTGAGCCAGGAATTCGAGACCGAGCGCGGAGGCGACTTCGGCCGGCTGCTGCGCGGTATGGGCGAGATGGAAGACACCCTCACCGATCTGGTGACGCGCATCAAGGCTTCGACCGATTCGATCGCGGTGGCCTCGCGGCAGATTGCGGCCGGCAACCAGGACTTGTCGTCGCGCACCGAGCAGCAGGCCAGCTCGCTGGAACAGACGGCGGCTTCGATGGAAGAGCTGACTTCGACGGTGAAGCAGAACGCCGACAACGCACGTCAGGCGAACCAGTTGGCCGTCTCGGCCTCCGAGGTCGCGGTGAAGGGCGGCAGCGTTGTCTCGCAAGTGGTCGACACCATGAGCTCGATCAATGCGTCGTCGAAAAAAATCGTCGACATCATCGGCGTGATCGACGGCATCGCGTTCCAGACCAACATCCTGGCGCTGAACGCGGCGGTCGAAGCCGCACGCGCCGGCGAGCAGGGCAAGGGCTTTGCCGTTGTCGCGTCGGAAGTGCGCAACCTGGCGCAGCGCTCGGCAGCGGCGGCCAAGGAAATCAAGACGCTCATCGGCGACTCGGTCGAAAAAGTCGAGGCCGGCAGCAAGCAGGTTGGTGAAGCCGGCCGCACGATGCAGGAAATCGTGGGCAGCGTGCGCCGCGTGACCGACATCATGGGCGAGATCACCGCTGCCAGCCAGGAACAAACATCAGGCATCGAGCAGATCAACCAGGCCATCACGCAGATGGACCAGGTCACGCAGCAGAACGCCGCGCTGGTCGAAGAAGCCTCGGCCGCTGCCCAGTCGCTGCAGGAGCAGGCCGACAACCTCGTGCGCGCCGTCAGCACCTTCAAGCTCGACGCCGACGTCGAAGAAGTAGAGACGGTCTGAAGCACCCATGCGCACACGTCTCAGCCCCAGGCTTGCCCTGCGCCTCGGCGTGGGCTTCGCCATTCTGTTGCTCTTGCTGGCCGTCGCGCTGAGCCTCGGCTTCAAGGCCGGCGCCGGCTACGAATGGGCGCGCCTGACGGTGTGTGCATTGGGCGTGGCTGCATTGCTCACCGCCGGTGTCGTCGCGTGGCTCGTCACGAGTTCGGTCACCCGTTCGACCCACGACGCCGCGAAGGTCTCCGACCGGCTCGACAGGGTCTTCCAGCACGTCAATGCCCAGGATTCCTGAAAACAAGCTCTCCACCCCATGAACTCATTCATCAATCTCAAGATCGGTACCCGTCTCGGCGCGGGCTTTGCCACCGTGCTCCTGCTGCTGGCCGGCATTGCCGGCCTCGGCCTCAGCGCGATGTCGAACATCCAGTTGCGGCTGGACGGCATCGTCAACGGCAACAACGTCAAGGTGGCCTCGGTCAACAAGATGCTGGACGCGGTCCGCGACATCGCCATCCTCGATGGCAACCTGATCCTGCTGACCGACACCGACGCCATGCGCGAAGAGTCGAAGAAGGTTACCGCCGCGCGCGACCGCTTCACCGAAAACCGCGCCGTGCTGGCGAAGCTGCTGGCCACTTCCGATGGCAAGGCGCTGCTCGCGCGCATCGACGAGAAGGTGGCCGTGCTTGTGCCGCTGAGCGCTCAACTGTCCGAATTCGCGTTGCAGAACAGGAACGACGAGGCAACTGCAATCTTCATCTCGAAGTTCCAGCCGGCCACGCGGGCGCTGCTCGAGGAGCTCGACGCCATGAGCCAACGCCAGGGCAAGCTTTCGCAGGAGGCCGAGGAAGAGGCCCACGCCGGCTACGTATGGTCGCGCAACCTGATGCTGGCACTGGGCGCCCTCGCGGTCCTGCTTGGTGCGGCCATTGCATGGCTCATCACGCGCTCGATCACCCGGCCCATCGGCGAGGCCGTGCAGGTGGCCGAGAAGGTGGCGGCGGGCGACATCAGCTCGCGCATCGAGGTGCAGTCGAAGGACGAGACCGGCCGGCTGATGCTCGCGCTCAAGGAAATGAACGAGAGCCTGGTGAAGATCGTCAGTGAAGTGCGCACGGGCACCGAGACGATTGCGACGGCTTCGAACCAGATCGCCTCGGGCAATCAGGACTTGTCTTCGCGTACTGAAGAGCAGGCGAGTTCGCTGGAGCAGACGGCTGCTTCGATGGAAGAGCTGACCTCGACCGTGAAGCAGAACGCGGACAACGCTCGTCAGGCGAACCAGCTTGCAGTCTCGGCCTCGGAAGTGGCTGTGAAGGGCGGCAGTGTCGTCTCGCAAGTGGTCGACACCATGGGCTCGATCAATACGTCGTCGAAAAAGATCGTCGACATCATCGGCGTGATCGACGGCATTGCGTTCCAGACGAACATCCTCGCGCTCAACGCCGCAGTCGAAGCTGCCCGCGCGGGCGAGCAAGGTAGGGGCTTTGCGGTGGTGGCTTCAGAAGTTCGCAGCCTCGCGCAGCGCTCGGCAGCCGCCGCCAAGGAAATCAAGACGCTCATCGGCGACTCGGTCGAAAAGGTCGAAGAGGGCAGCAAGCAGGTTGCAGAAGCCGGCCGCACGATGGACGAAATCGTCGGCAGCGTGAAGCGCGTGACGGACATCATGGGTGAGATCACTGCCGCAAGTCAGGAACAAACCTCCGGCATCGAGCAGATCAACCAGGCCATCACGCAGATGGACCAGGTCACGCAGCAGAACGCCGCACTGGTTGAAGAGGCCTCGGCTGCAGCCCAGTCGTTGCAGGAACAAGCCAGCAGCCTCGTGCGCGCGGTCAGCGTCTTCAAGATCGACGTAAACGCCGTCGCCACCACGCGGCCCAGCTTCACGCGCATCACGCCGATTCCGAAGCCAGCCAAGCCGGCACCGAAGCGCCCCGCCAAGGCCTTGCCCACCCGACGCGAGCCTTCTGGCGCTCCGCAACTCGCCATGGCCGGCAACGCCAAGGGCGACTGGACCGAGTTTTGAGAAAAAAGGACTCAAGTTCAGCGATCCGATGCCGATAACAGGATGAACCCGTTCCCTGTTATCGAAGGAAGAGAGCAATGAGTCTGAACAAGGCAAGAGATCCACTGCAGAAAGCCGCCTCGGCTTCGCCAGCGTCCACCGGCGTGAACCGCCTGGAGGTCGTGACCTTCAAGCTGGGCGAAGAGGAATACGGCATAGACATCCAGAAGGTGCAGGAGCTGCGCGGCTACGACGCGGTGACGCGCATTGCCAATGCACCGGAGTACATCAAGGGTGTGGTGAACCTGCGCGGGATCATCGTGCCGATCATCGACATGCGCATCAAGTTCAAGCTGGGCGACCCGACGTACGACCAGTTCACGGTGGTGATCGTGCTGAACATCGCAGGTCGCGTGGTGGGCATGGTGGTGGACAGCGTGTCGGACGTGATCACGCTGACGGGCGAGCAGATCAAGCCGGCGCCGGAGATGGGCTCGGTGCTGGACGCGGACTACCTGATCGGGCTGGGCACGCTGGACGAGCGGATGCTGATCCTGGTGGACATCGACCGGCTGATGTCCAGCGAAGAAATGGGGCTCGTCGAAGCCGCTGCCACTGCCTGACACCGGCGCCATGGCCACGTGGCCAGGCTCGGCCCCACACATTCACCTTTCAAGGCCTGCACCATGAAATTTCTCTCGAACCTCCGCATCGGCAACCGGCTGGCCATGGCTTTCGCCATCGTGCTGGGCTTGACCGTGATCTCGACCGCGATCGCCCTGGTTTCCTCGCGCAACAACGCGGAAGCCACCCGGGTCATGATGCAGAGCCCGCTCGCGAAGGAGCGGCTCATCTCCGACTGGTACGTGCTTACCTACTCGGCCATCGCCCGCACCTCGATGATCGCGCGCACGACCGACGAGACCCTGCCGGTCGTTTTTGCCGACGTGATCTCCGACAGCGTGAAGAAGGGCAGCGAGACCATTGCCAAGGTCGAGAAACTGCTGGTGACCGAGGAGGAGAAGGCCGTCCTGAAGTCCATTCTCGATTTGCGCGCGAAGTACCAGACCGCCAAGGACGACGTGGGCAAGGCCAAGGCCAGCGGCAATGCGGTGGACACCGCGCGCGCCTTCAAGGAGTCGTTCCAGCCGGCCGCCAAGGCCTATGAAACCCGCGTGCTCGACCTGCTGTCGATGGAGCGCCAGGCCATCGACGACATGAGCCAGGCCATCGACGCGGCGAACACGCGCAGCTTCAACCTGCAGCTGCTGCTGACGGTGCTGACGGTGGTCAGCGGCGGCATCTTCGCGTTCTTCATCTCGCGCAGCATCGTGCGCCCGCTGGCGCAAGCCGTGCAGGTGGCCGAGACCGTCGCTGCCGGCGACCTGAGCATGCACATCGAAGTGGAAAGCCGCGACGAAGCAGGGCAGCTGATGCAGGCGCTGAAGAACATGAACGCGAACCTGGCGAAGGTGGTGGGTGAAGTGCGCACGGGCACGGAGACGATCGCCACTGCTTCGGGGCAGATCGCTTCGGGCAATCAGGATCTGTCTTCGCGCACGGAAGAGCAGGCGAGTTCGCTGGAGCAGACGGCTGCTTCGATGGAAGAGCTGACCAGCACCGTCAAGCAGAACGCCGACAACGCGCGTCAAGCCAACCAGCTTGCGGTCTCTGCTTCGGAAGTCGCAGTGAAGGGCGGCAGCGTTGTCTCGCAAGTGGTCGACACGATGGGTTCGATCAATGCGTCGTCCAAGAAGATCGTCGACATCATCGGCGTGATCGACGGCATCGCGTTCCAGACCAACATCCTCGCGCTGAACGCGGCGGTCGAAGCGGCACGTGCCGGTGAACAAGGCCGTGGCTTTGCTGTCGTCGCCTCGGAAGTCCGCAGCCTGGCTCAACGCTCAGCCGCTGCCGCCAAGGAAATCAAGACTCTCATCGGGGATTCGGTCGAAAAGGTCGAAGAGGGCAGCAAGCAGGTGGAAGAAGCTGGCCGCACGATGGACGAAATCGTCGGCAGCGTGAAGCGCGTGACCGACATCATGGGCGAGATCACCGCTGCCAGCCAGGAGCAAACGTCAGGCATCGAGCAGATCAACCAGGCCATCACGCAGATGGACCAGGTCACGCAGCAGAACGCCGCACTGGTCGAAGAGGCTTCGGCAGCCGCTCAATCGCTGCAGGAGCAGGCCGGTGCCCTCGTGCAGGCCGTCAGCATCTTCAAGCTCGACGAAGGCCGCCACGCCGCGCCTCGCACGCAGGCCAGAACGCAGCCGGCCAAGCACGTCGGGTCGTCGTTGCCTGCGACACCGCAGCTTGCGGTGGCCGGTGCCGGTGACTGGCGCGAGTTCTGAACCATAAGCTCTCTGTAGTTATGAAAACCGCGAACCCCGCGAGGCGCGATCCCGCCTTCGTCTCCCTGGCTCGCACCATGACCCTCGGCGCCGTCGCAGGCATGCTCCTGGTGGTGACGCTGGTGCTGGCCGTTTTCTACGCGCTGGCCTCTTCGCAGCAGCAGCGCAGTGCCGCGCAGTACGCCAATGCCAAGGCCGAAGCCATCGCCCGCTCGCTGGACATCTTCGACCAGACCATGCGCCTCACGGCGGAGAACGCCTTCGGCGTCTTCCGTCGCCAATTCGCGTCCAGCTTCGTTCTCGACGGAGCCGCGCAGGGAGCGCTGAGCAGTGACGGCACGCCCATCGACGCCAAGCGCATCGCGGAGGTGGATGCCTTCGCGCGCGATTTCCCCGGCGCCAATGCCACGGTGTTCGTAGCGCAAGGCGAAGATTTCCGCCGCGTCACCACTTCGGTGAAGAAGGAAAGCGGCGAACGCGCCGTCGGCACGCTGCTGGATCGCAAGAGCGGCGCCTATCCGGTGCTGCGCGAGGGCAAGCGCTTCGTGGGGCGCGTCATGCTGTTCGGGCGCCCCTACATGACGGTCTACGAGCCGGTGCGCGATGCGGCCGGCCGCGTCGTCGCGGTGCTCTACATCGGGCTGGACATTTCCCAACAGCAGGCTTCCTTCGGCGAAGCCGTGGGCAAGACGCGGATCTTCGAGACCGGCGGGCTCTACATCGTCAACCCCAGCGGCGGTGCCGATGCGGCGACGCTGGTCTTTCATCCGACGGCGGCCGGCAAGAAGCTGAGCGAGCTTCTGCCTGGTGACGAGTCGGCCGCCTGGCTGTCGCGGGTCGCGGCGCCTGACGCCATGTGGATCGACGACGCACGGGCGGTGCTTGCATCCGCAGCGAACGGGCAGCGGCGCTATGCCTCTGTGGCCAGGAGCGAGGCGACGGGCTGGCTGGTGGTGGCCGAGCTTTCCGCTTCGGAGGTGCTCGCAGGGCTCTATCGCCAGATGGCCTGGATCGGCGCCTGCATTGCGCTGGCGGCCCTCGTGTTGGGGGCGGCGCTGATCGTCTTCATCCGCCGCACCGTGCGGCCACTGAGCGTGCTGAGCGAGCATGTGCAGGCTCTCGGCCAGGGCGACCTGTCGCAGCGGTTGGACTCGGCCCGCCGTGACGAGATGGGCGTGATCACCCGCGCCGTGGAAAGCATGCGCGAAGGCCTGGCCGGCGTGGTGGGCGGCGTGCGCGAAGGCACCGATGCCATCGCCACCGCCTCGGGCCAGATCTCCGCCGGCAACCAGGATCTTTCGACGCGCACGGAGGAACAGGCGAGCTCGCTGCAGCAGACCGCTGCATCGATGGAAGAGCTCACCAGCACCGTGAAGCAGAACGCCGACAACGCGCGGCAGGCCAACCAGCTGGCGCTGTCGGCCTCCGAGGTGGCGCTCAAGGGCGGCGATGTGGTCAGCCAGGTGGTGGACACCATGGCCTCGATCCATGCCTCGTCGAAAAAGATCGTGGACATCACAGGCGTGATCGACGGCATCGCCTTCCAGACCAACATCCTGGCGCTCAACGCCGCGGTGGAAGCAGCGCGCGCGGGAGAGCAGGGCAGGGGCTTTGCCGTGGTGGCCGCCGAAGTGCGCAACCTCGCGCAGCGCTCGGCCGCAGCGGCCAAGGAAATCAAGGGTCTGATCGATGACTCGGTCGGCAAGGTCGATGCGGGCACCGCCCTGGTGGGCGAGGCCGGAAGGACCATGGAAGAAATCGTGGGCAGCGTGAAGCGGGTGACCGACATCATCGGTGAAATCAGCGCCGCGAGCCACGAGCAGACCTCGGGCATCGAACAGATCAACCAGGCCATCACGCAGATGGACCAGGTCACGCAGCAGAACGCGGCACTGGTCGAGGAAGCCTCGGCCGCAGCCCAGTCGCTGCAGGAACAGGCCGGCAGCCTCGTGCAGGCCGTCAGCATCTTCAAGCTCGGCGAAGGCCGGCAACACACGGTATTGGCCTTCTCGGCCTGAAAAATGATCAAGTCTTTCTACAACCTCAAGATCGCGACCAAGCTGCTTGCGTCGTTCATCGCCGTCCTCGTGCTGACGGCCTGCCTCGGCGTGATTTCGGTGATGCAGCTCGGCAAGGTTCACGAGATGTCCACCGACCTCTCGACCAACTGGCTGCCGGCCACGCGCTCGCTGCTGGAGCTGAAGGGCATGGTGGCGAGCTACCGGGCGCAGGAGACGGAGCATGCCTTGTTGGGTTCGTTCACCGAAATGACTGCGCACGAGAAGGCGATGGACGAGTCGTGGGCGGTGCTGCAGAAGAAGCGCGCCGAATATGCGACGCTCATCTCGGAGCCCGAGGAGCGCGAGCTCTATCCGGTGTTCGAGAAGCTGCTGGCGCAATACGCGCTCGAGCACAACAAGATCGTCGCCATCTCCAATACGCAGGACATCGACCAGGCGGCCAATCTGATTCGCGGCAAGTCGCAGACTTTGAGCCGCGAGATGAACGCGACGCTGGACAAGCTGACGCAGGTGAACCTGGCAGGCGCCCTTCGCGCGGGCCAGACGGCCGACGCGGTGCACGGGCGAGCCAGGCTCTGGGTGCTGGGCCTGCTGCTGGGCAGCATGGCGCTAGGCCTGGGGCTGGCGCTGTGGATCGCACGCATCGTCGCGCGGCCGCTGGCGGAAGCCGTGAAGGTGGCGCAGTCGGTGGCGGCAGGCGACTTGACCAGCCGCATCGAGGCACGGACGACGGACGAAACCGGGCAATTGCTGGAGGCTCTGAAGGGCATGAACGACAGCCTCGTGAAGATCGTGAGTGAAGTGCGCACGGGGACCGACACCATTGCCACGGCTTCGAGCCAGATTGCTTCGGGGAATCAGGATCTGTCTTCGCGCACGGAAGAGCAGGCTAGCTCGTTGGAGCAGACGGCTGCCTCGATGGAAGAGCTGACCTCGACGGTGAAGCAGAACGCGGACAACGCGCGGCAGGCGAACCAGCTGGCTGTGTCTGCCTCTGAAGTTGCCGTGAAGGGCGGCAGCGTTGTCTCGCAAGTGGTCGACACCATGGGTTCGATCAATGCATCGTCCAAGAAGATCGTCGACATCATCGGTGTGATCGACGGCATCGCATTCCAGACCAACATCCTCGCGCTGAACGCGGCAGTCGAGGCGGCACGCGCCGGCGAGCAAGGCCGTGGCTTTGCTGTCGTCGCCTCCGAAGTGCGCAGCCTCGCTCAGCGCTCGGCTGCCGCCGCCAAGGAAATCAAGACCCTGATCGGCGACTCGGTCGAAAAGGTCGAAGAGGGCAGCAAACAAGTTGCAGAGGCTGGCCGCACGATGGACGAAATCGTCGGCAGTGTCCGCCGCGTGACGGACATCATGGGCGAGATCACCGCTGCCAGCCAGGAGCAAACGTCAGGCATCGAACAGATCAACCAGGCCATCACGCAGATGGACCAGGTCACGCAGCAGAACGCAGCGCTGGTCGAAGAAGCTTCGGCCGCAGCCCAGTCGCTGCAGGAGCAGGCTGGCAGCCTCGTGCAGTCCGTCAGCATCTTCAAGCTCGACGCCAACGCCGCGGCCACAACACGCCCCGGCTTCACGCGCATCACCCCGATCGCCAAGCCCGTCAAGCCCGAGCCGAAGCGCCCCGCCAAGGCCTTGCCCACCCGCCGCGAACCCGCCGCAGCCCCACAGCTCGCTGTAGCTGGGGATGCAAAGGGCGACTGGACGGAATTCTGAGTCTGCTGGAGGAAATCAAATGAACTTGAAGAACCTGAAAATCGGCACCCGCCTGGGCCTCGGCTTTGCGGTCGTGCTGCTCCTGATGTTGGTCATTGCCGCCACCGGCATGCAGCGCCTTGCGAGTGTGGGCAAGGCCACGGAAGACATGATGCAGAACGCGCTGGTCAAGGAGCGCCTGGCCAACCAGTGGTCCAACCTGCTCGGGCCGGCAATCGTCAATTCGTTCGCGATGGTCAAGGCGACAGACCCCAAGGCGGTCGCCTACTTCGAGAAGGGCCGGGCCGACAAGTCGGCGCTTATCAACCCGGTGCAGAAGAAGCTCGAGGAACTGCTGACCTCTCCGGAAGAGAAGAAGCTGTATGCCGGCGTGGCCGATGCTCGCGGCGTCGTGCTCGCGACCATCGGGAAGATCAACAAGCTCAAGACCGAGGGGAAGAACGAAGAGGCCATGGAAATGGCCGACAACCAGTTCGCGCCCGCACTCACCGTCTACGAGGAGGCCGTGGCCAAGCTCGCGGCGTATCAGCGCGACCGCATCGACGAACTGGCGCAAGACATCGAAGCCAACCATACGACCGGCGAGACCACGTTGATGGTGCTGTCGGGCATTGCGCTGGTGCTGGGGGCGTTGTTTGCATGGCGCCTGACACTGGGCATCGTGCGTCCGCTGGGGCATGCGGTGGAAGTGGCAGAGACGGTGGCCGCGGGCGACCTGAGCACGCATATCGAGGTGGAAAGCCGCGATGAGACAGGGCAGCTGATGCACGCGCTGCGAGAGATGAATGCGAGCCTGGCGAAGGTGGTTGGTGAGGTGCGTACGGGCACGGAGACGATCGCCACTGCTTCGGGGCAGATCGCCTCTGGCAATCAGGATCTATCTTCGCGCACGGAAGAGCAGGCGAGTTCGCTGGAGCAGACGGCTGCTTCGATGGAGGAGCTGACCAGCACCGTCAAGCAGAACGCGGACAACGCGCGGCAGGCGAACCAGTTGGCCGTCTCGGCCTCCGAGGTCGCCGTGAAGGGCGGCAGCGTCGTCTCCCAAGTGGTGGACACCATGGGCTCGATCAATGCATCGTCCAAGAAGATCGTCGACATCATCGGCGTGATCGACGGCATTGCCTTCCAGACCAACATCCTGGCGCTGAACGCGGCGGTCGAAGCCGCGCGTGCGGGTGAACAAGGCCGTGGCTTCGCAGTGGTGGCCTCGGAAGTCCGCAGCCTCGCACAACGCTCCGCTGCTGCAGCCAAGGAGATCAAGACCCTGATCGGCGACTCGGTAGAAAAGGTCGAAGAAGGCAGCAAGCAGGTGGAAGAAGCTGGCCGCACGATGGACGAGATCGTCGGCAGCGTGAAGCGCGTGACCGACATCATGGGCGAGATCACCGCTGCCAGCCAGGAGCAAACCTCGGGCATTGAGCAGATCAACCAGGCCATCACGCAGATGGACCAGGTCACGCAGCAGAACGCCGCACTGGTTGAAGAGGCTTCGGCAGCCGCTCAATCGCTGCAGGAGCAGGCCGGCAGCCTCGTACAGGCGGTGAGCGTCTTCAAGCTCGATGCCAACGCCGTCGCCACCACACGCCCCGGCTTCACGCGTATCACCCCAATCCCGAAGCCCGCCAAGCCAGCACCCAAGCGCCCCGCCAAGGCCTTGCCCACCCGGCGCGAGCCTTCTGGCGCCCCGCAACTCGCCATGGCCAACGACGCCAAGGGCGACTGGACCGAGTTCTGACCCGATCGACCCTCAACTTTCGGCTGGCGCTGCCGATATAGACCCAGAGGCATCCAGGCGATGCCACCTCATTTCACACACCTCATCGACAGGTAAAGCCATATGTCCGGAAGTTTGTTCTACACGGGTCTGAGCGGCCTCGGCGTTGCACGCACCGCGCTGATGACCACGGCCCACAACACAGCCAACGTGTACACCGCCGGCTACAGCCGCCAGGTGGCAGAGATCGCCACGGGCAACGCCACTGGCACAGGCTCGGGCTTCATCGGCTCGGGTGCCAACGTCACGACCGTCTCGCGCAGCTACGACCGCTACCTGACGGCGCAGCTCTCTATTGCGCAGTCGACCTCGGCTGCGCTTGCCACCAACAGCACGCAGATCAACCGCATCGACACCCTGCTGGCCGACAAGACCTCGGGCATCGCGCCGCTGATGCAGAGCTTCTTCACCAGCGTGCAGGGCGTGGCCAACACACCGGCCGACCCGGCGGCGCGCCAGCAGATGATCAGCTCGGCGCAGGCGCTGGCCAGCAAGTTTCGCGCGACCGACCAATACCTGTCGGACCTGAACTCCTCCGTCAATGAGCAGATCGTTGGCAGCGTGGACCAGATCAACACCTACGCCAGCAAGATCGCCAGCCTCAACCAGCAGATCAGCCAGATCAGCGCCATGGCCGGCGGCCAGCCTCCCAACGACCTGCTCGACCAGCGCGACCAGCTCGTGAGCGAGCTGAGCCAGGTGGTCGACGTGAAGGTGCTGCAGCAGGACAACGGCAAGTACAACGTGTTCATCGCCACCGGCCAGTCTTTGGTGACGGGCGACTACGCCGCCACTATGGCCGCGGTGAACTCCGCCGCCGACCCGTCGCGCAAGGCCGTGGCGCTGCAGGGCTTTGCCGGCAACACGACCGAGCTGTCAGATGGCGTCATCACCGGCGGCACGCTCGGCGGGCTCATGAGCTTTCGACGTGACACGCTCATTCCCACGCAAAACTCCATCGGCCGGCTCGCCATGTCGGTGGCCGACGCCGTGAACGCGCAGAGCAAGCTGGGCGTGGACCTCAGCGGCGCACTGGGCAAAGACTTTTTCACGCAGTCCGTGCCGGGCGTGCTCTCCAACGCAAAGAACGCGGGCAACCTCGAGCTCACCGGCACGCTCTCGAACGCGTCGCAACTCACGACCAGCGACTACAACGTGAGCGTCACCGACGTGGCCGGCACGCTGACCTACTCGGTCACCCGCCTGTCGGACAAGCAGTCGATGGGCTCCTTCACCACCTTCCCCATTACCTTCGACGGCGTGAGCCTCGCGGCCGCCAGCGGTACCGCGCAGGCCGGCGATTCGTTTCTGGTGCAGCCCACGCGCACCGGCGCGCGCGACCTTGACGTGCTGACGCTCGACCCCGCCAAGGTGGCCGCGGCATCGCCCATCGTCACCGGCAATACCGTCGGCAACAAGGGCTCCGGCGCGCTGGGCGCGGCCACGGTGGATGCGAGCTACCCCGCAACGCCGCTGGGCGGCACCGTCACGCTGAGCTACGACGCGACCACCGGCAACCTGACCGGCTTTCCGGCCACCTCGGCCGTGACCGTCACGCTGGCCGATGGCACCAGCACCAGCTACGCGGCCGGCACGCCCGTGCCCTACACCGCCGGCGCGAAGATGAGCTTCGACGGCGTCACCGTTGCAATGACCGGCGCGCCCGCGCAAGGCGACACCTTCACCATCGGCAAGAACACCGCGGGCGTGTCAGACGGCAGCAATGCGCTGCTGCTGGGCGCGCTGCAGCGCAAGACCACCATGGCCAACGGCACCGCAACCTTCAACGGCGCCTACTCGCAGATCGTCAGCGAAGTCGGCAACCGCGCCATGGCCGTCAAGGTGGCAGCCACCACGCAAGACAGCGTTACCAGCCAGATCAAGGCCAGCCAGCAGGCCATCTCGGGCGTGAACCAGGACGAGGAAACCGCCAATCTGCTGATGTTCCAGCAGATGTACCAGGCGAATGCGAAAGTGATCCAGACCGCCTCGACCATCTTCGACACCATCCTCGGCATTGGCAGCTGAGCCAGCCCAACGTCAAGCAGATTCAACAAGGCAAAGCGATGCGCATCAGCACCCAATCCTTCTACGAACAGAACGTACTGGCCATGGGCCAGCAGCAGCAGAAACTGTTCAGGGTCCAGCAGCAGCTGGCGACCAACTCAAAATTTCTCTCGGCCGGCGACGACCCTGTGGGCGCCGCTCGCGCACTCGGCGTCAGCCAGACGCTCTCGGAAATCTCGCAGTACGCCACCAGCCGCCAGCGCGCGTCGCGATCGCTCTCCACCGAGGAGAACGCGCTCAACTCGGTGACCTCGATCCTGCAGAACATCAAGGCCCTGACCGTGCAGGCCGGCAACGGCACGCTGTCGGACGCCGACCGCGCATCGCTCGCCACCACCATCCAGAGCAGCTACGACCAGCTGGTGGGCATCGCCAACTCCGACGACGGCAACGGCCAGTACCTGTTCGCAGGCTTCAAGAGCGGCTCCCCGCCCTTCGTGGCCACGGCCAGCGGCGGCGTGCAGTACGTCGGCGACCAGGGCCAGCGGCTGATGCAGGTCGACGTGGCGCGCCAGATGTCTACATCGGACGACGGCCGCAGCGTCTTCCAGTCGGTGCAGGGCGGTGCGGGCTATGTGGCGTCAGGCGCCGCGGGCAACACCGGCACCGGCGTGTTCGGCTCTGTCAGCGTGACCGACGCCACCGCGCCCAACTACGGCAAGGACTTCACCATCACCTTCAGCGCCACCGACTACACGGTGACGACCAAGGACACGCCGCCGGTGGTCGCAGCCACCGGCCCGATCTCTGCGGACACGCCCATCAACTTCGGCGGCGTGCAGATCAAGATCACTGGCACGCCGGCGGCTGGCGACAGCTTTGATGTGTCTACCGCGAAGAATGCCGGCACCGATGTGTTCGCTGCCATCGGCGAGCTGGTGAGTGCGCTGCGCACGCCGCTGAGCGGTGGTGGCGCGGCTGCGCAGGCGAAGCTGCAGAACGCGCTGGCCACAGCCAACGTGAAGGTGACGAATGCGCACGACAACGTGCTGACGGTGTTGTCGTCGGTGGGCTCAAGGCAGAGCGAGATCGATGCGCTGGACTCGGGTGGTGGGGATCGCAAGCTGCAGGAAGAGTCTTATCTGTCTTCCATTGAAGACCTGGATCCGTATAGCGCGATTGCGGAGTTTTATCAGCGGCAGTCTTCGTTGCAGGCTACGCAGATGACGTTTGCTAAGTTGAATAGCATTTCGTTGTTTAACTATTTGTAGTGGGGTGGGCACGAGGTGGGCGTGCCTTGCGTTGGTTCGGTTGCGAAGGGGTAAATCCGACCTTGGCCCCGGATGTGTTCGGCGTGTGGCTAGCGTGAGGAGGCATCACGAAGACATTGAAAGGGCCATCCGCGTCGATGGCGCATTGGGCGTGGGAGGCCGGTGCATGGTTGTGCATCTGGCTTGATTCGGCTGGCCGCCCGCACTTTTAAGAAATAAGTCGGCACATACCCCGTGGGCGCCAAGCCGTGATTGTTGGTCACGTGGAGTTCAATGAACTTACGCCGCGCGTGGATGACGTCCCCTCTTCTTCGGCCATACCACATTGAGTCGTGCAGCAACAACATAGGCCGAGTTGCTTGAAGACTTTCACACCCAAATACTGAAACGGTTTGATACTCCGTCCAATCTAAAGAGGGAGGTCACCGTGGCATTTTCCACAAGCCGACGCTGGCGAGGTACCGGTTCGCCAACACAGAAACGACACCGAACCCGGGCACGACGAGCATCTCGGAGGTGAAGTTCAACCTGCGGTATCCGGGGCAGTATGCGGATGAGGAATCAGGCCTCAGCTACAACTACTTCCGCAGCTATGACGCCAGGACGGGACGGTACAGTCAGCCAGATCCGATTGGACTTGACGGGGGGTGGAATCGATTTGGGTATGTGGATGCGAATCCGATAAGAGGCACCGATCCTTTTGGGCTAGCCAACTCAGCGGCCATCGGGTGGATGAAGCCAAAGCCTTCTGGATCTCCCGCCGGCACCACCTTACAAATTGGACTCTCTGGCAATTTGGGGGCAGCAGTGATAGGCCTTGCCGGCGAGGTTGGCTTAGCCACTACACCGCAGTTTGATGACGCTTGCTTCTATGCACAGTTCTGCGGGGTTGCTGGTCCACAACTTGTTGCTGCCTGCGGTATCTCATACTCGGTCGGCGATGGATTTCCTTCGAGCGGTGTCTCGACTTCCAAAGGTGTGACTTGGTTTGGAGGGGCTGGACTGGTGGGCGCAGGCCAAGTTACTGTGAACGACTCGACGCAAATGCAAGGCACGAGAGGTGGGACGCGCGGTCAGTTTGGCGGGGGTGCTGGTGTAGGCTATGTCGATTGCGTTCAAAAAACGTGGTGCTTAAGGAGGTGATATGTCCAATCGTCAGGGTTTTCTTCTTGGCTTAGTGGTCTTAGCTGTGCTCATCCCGTTAGTTGTCGTTCTGTACCGAAAACTCTATGCGGGCAAGCCACAGACGGGGCTTCACATTCAGACTGCAGGCATCTCCTTGGCTTGGATCGGAGGGGTAATCGCTCTTGCACTCGATCAAGTGGAACTCGGCGCTAAGGCTATTTTTCTGGGCTTCCTGATTGGTATCGTCGGATTGTTCGTTCACACACAATCAACTCGCAAAGAAAAAGACCGGCAGGATTGAGATCAAGTAACTGAACTCCTCAAACGAACAGCTTCTGAACACAACCATCTCAACGAAGCGACGGGCCTTGGGCACATGAGCCTTCAAAAAATGCGAGCTGGAATGGGGCGAGTGGCAGCATGAAATTTCTGAAATGGGCTGCCGTAGTAGTGCTGGTGGTTCTCCCTCTTTCTGAGGTCGCAGGCCACTTGATCATCAAGCAGACCGACGCGTACCAGACGCTGAGAAATTTCGTTCAAACCTCAGACGGCATAAGAGAAAAAGTAGGCGATCGTCCGAAGATGAGCCTTCATTTCTTCGGGTACTCGATCCGAATGTCGGGGCCAAGTGGAAACGCGGAGTTTTCCGCTTCCGTGGAAGGCTCCAGTGGGACTGGCGAGTTGCATGCGAGCCTCGTAAAAAGTGGTAATTGGAGGATCGTGTCGATGAGCCTCGATGGCCAGGAGATTCAGGTGGCAACTATCAAAGAGTCCTCCGCGGTGGTTGCTGAGAAGTAGAGCAGTGGGCTGTCGCCAGTTTCGTGGACGTCGGCCCAAGCTCTTTTTAGTTTTCTCGAATCCTGTTGGACTGGCATCGATAACCTCGAAGGTGTTCATCGCGCACCGCCTTCACTCAAGGCAACACGCAACGACTGCATCGTGGTGTCGGCCGTTTCGACCCGCCGCTGCAGTTCCTCATTGACCACCCGCACCAGCGCGCTGAGTTCGGTGCGGGTCGGATACACCTCTTCCGTATCGTTCACACCCTGCGGAACGATGAGCTTTTCGAGACACGCGTAGGCACGATGCACAGCGTGAAGGCTGTCGATGTCATCGCATGCCTGCAGCACAAGCGATTCAACGCTGGCGGCTTCAGAAGATTCGGGAAATGAAGAGACGTGCGCGGACGCGCGAGCGGATGCAGCCATGAAAGGCCTCCAAGTGATTGCGGTTTGCTGAAACCGCCGCACCCGAGACCAATCGAGGCGGCAGCTCGATGGGTTGGTCTACCGGGCAACCACTTGCGTGAAACCGGCCGGGCTCGCGCCCGCCCATCGAGCCGCCAAAAAAATGGAAGCACGAATGACGAAGCCGCAGACCCTGCGGGGAACTGCGGCTTGCGTCGCAGTGATTGCACGGGAGACCAATCCCGATCACGCCTGTTTTTGACATGACGGGCGCAGTATAGCCACGCAGACATCTGCGATCGAGAGGAGCGAGATGCCCCTATGGCCCGCAGTTCCAACCCAAATGCCGGGTGGAACCTCCTCATTTCAGCCCGTTGAGTGAAACCCTTCGTCCCACAGCGCAGGCCATGGAAAGGCTTCCTCATACTGCATGGCCAATGCCAGCAGTTCGGCATCGTGGCCGGCCGATGCGACCAGCTGGATGCCGGTCGGCAGGCCCTCTGCATGCGCGCTTGGCAATGCAATGGCCGGCAAGCCCGCGGCATTGGCGAAGGCGGTGAAGACGGCATGTCCGCGCGGGCCGACTTCCGTGTCCGCTATCCGCTCGGGGTGGCTCTGCTCGCAGGGCCAGGGCAGGGCGGCCGTCGCGGGTGTGAGGATGAAGTCGTAGCGGGCGAAGACGACTTCCATCTGTCGCTCGAGCTCGCGCACTTCCGCCAGCACGTCGAACAGGCCGGACGCATCGAGCTTCAGGCCGGCGTCGAAATTCGCCTGGGCGACCGCGCCGCAGCGTGAGAGATCCGGGTGAACGCCCTCGGGCAATCCGAACTCGGGCCATTGCCATGCGCGCTGGAGCATCCAGGCGAGCCCTGCATTGGAAAGCGTCGGCCACAGCGCGTTGATCGCCTCCGACCAGTTCACCTGCTGCTGTGCTTCGTCCACCGCATGCCCCAACGCGGCGAAACCCTCGGCCGCGCGACGCACCGACGCGGCAATGTTGGGGTCGACGGCATGGGTGCCGAACCGGGGCACGAAAAGAATGCGAGCCGACGTGGGCTGGCCGGCCTCCAGGCGCGATCCTGCGATTGCCGCCGTCAGATGCCGTACGTCTTTCACGCAGCGACCGATTCCGCCGGCCACTTCGTAGTCGAGGAATATCTCGGGCAAGCCGCGCTCCCTGCGCACGAGGCCGCGCGAAGGCTTGAATCCCACAAGACCGCAATGCGATGCAGGCCGCCGGATGGAGCCGCCGCCATCGGTAGCCAGCGCCAGCGGCCCCAGGCCCGCCGCGACCGCCGCCGCGGCACCGCCCGACGATCCGCCCGGCGTCAGCGCGGTGTCCCAGGGGTTGCGGGTCGTGCCGTGCAGGGCGTTGGAGGTGTAGCCCTGCATTGCGAATTCAGGCAGGTTCGATTTGCCGAACAGCACGGCGCCTGCCGCGCGCAGGCGCGCCACGGGCAGCTCGTCGTGCGATGCGACAAAGCCCTGCAGCAGCCTGCTTCCCCACGACGTGGGAAGACCCGCGACGTGCATGTTGTCCTTGACGCTCACTGGCACGCCGTCGAGCGGGCCCAGCGGCCGGCCGGTGGCCCAGCGTGCCGCGCTGGATGCCGCCGCGCGCCGCGCACCTTCCCGGTCGAGTGCCACGAAGGCGTTGAGCGACGGCTCGCAAGCCTCGGTGCGTGCCAGGCACGCCTGCAGCGCGTCGAGGGGCGTGAACAACTGCTTTGCGTACCCGGCGGTCAACTGCGCCGCACTGAGGCGCCATGGCTCGTTCATGTCGTGGGCGCGCCTTACTGCGGCAAATCGCCGGCGGGGCGGCCCAGCCACTTGACGGCCAGCTTGTCGAGTTCGCCGCTCTTCTTCGCATCGAGCAAGATCTCGTTGACCTTGAGCCGCAGCGCGTCCTCTCCCTTGGCCACGCCGACGAAGTTCGGGGAATCCTTCAGCACGAACTTGAGCTCGCTCCCAAGTTGCGGGTTCTTCGCCATCATGGTGCTCGCCACCTGGGCGCTGGTTGCCACCAGCTGCGTCTGTCCGGCGACAAAGGCCGAGATGGTCGCGTTGTTGTCCTCGAAGCGGCGCAACTCCACGTTGGCTGGCGCCACCTTGGTGAGTTCCGCGTCGTCCACGGAGCCGCGCGTGACGGAGATGGATTTGCCCGCGAGCTCAGCCGGCGCTTTCACGGACAGCGTCTTCGGGCCGAACACGGCGATGAAGAAGGGCGAGTAGGCCACCGTGAAGTCGATGACTTTTTCGCGCTCCGGGTTCTTGCCCAGCGTCGAGATCACGAGGTCGGCCTTCTTGGTCTGCAGATAAGGGATGCGGTTCGCCGTCGAGACCGGAATCAATTCGACCTTGGCGCCGAGCTTGCCGGCGATCAGCCGCGCGACTTCGATGTCCAGCCCCTGGGGCGCCATGTCCGGGCCGACCGAGCCGTAGGGCGGAAAGTCGGTGGGAATCGCGATCCGGACCGTCTTGCTCTTCGTGATCGTGTCCAGCGCGTTCTGTGCGTGCGAGGCACCGGCTGCGAGAAAGGTGAGGGCGGCTGCGAGGCCGAGGGAAAGGTGGCGTTTGCTGAACATGGTGGCGTGCTCCAGGGTTGGGATGGGCGTTGAGAAGAAGTCGGCAGGGAAATCAGGGGCGCGTGGCAGGGGATGCTTCACCGGGGCGCAGACACCGGCGTGAGCGCGAGCCGCAGCTCGGCCAACGGGTCGGGCGTCTGGTCTGCGGGCACCCGCAGCTTGAGTTGCCAGGTCGACAGGTGGGCGAAGACGCGCTGTTCGGCCAGGGCCATGTCGCCGGCTTCCAGCGCCTCGACGATGGCGCTGTGCTCGCTGAAGGAGTGCGCAGCCTCGTCTTCCGACTGGTAGCGCAAGGCGATCAGCATCGTGCGTGCGGTGAGGTCGCGAACCGTGGCCGCGAGCACGCTGTTTCCCAGGCATTCGGCCAGGCAGACGTGAAAGTCTCCCAGCAGGAAGCTGCGCGCTCCCACATCGGTGCCTTCGACCGCTTCGCGCTGACGCTTCAGGTGCGTGCGCAGCCGCTGCAGCGCCTTGGAGGCCGGAGGCTTGCTGCACCGGATGAGGCCGGTCTCGATCACGAGGCGCGCGTCGAAAGCGGCCTGGGCTTCCTCCGGCGACAGCTCGACCAGGTACCACCCGCGACGCGCGCTGGCCTTCACCATGCCGCGAACCGACAAGGTGGTGAGCGCCTCGCGCACCACCGCGCGCGGTGCATCGAAGAGGTCGCACAGTTGCTGTTCGCCGAGGCGGGCACCCGGTGCGAGCTTCTTGGCGAGGACGGCCTCGACGATGCGCTCGCTGATGTCGGTGGAAGATGGCATGAATCTGATCAAGCAGATCTCATGCCATCTGATTAATCAGTTTGATGCACCAGTTTGGATCTTCATGCGATCCGGGTCCTTTGCATCACCTTCGAATCAGGGCCGCAACCCCTGCGTGACCCGCAACATATTCCCCACAGCCTCCCCAAACCGCGGCTCCAGAAACGCCCCCAGATTCGGCATCAACAGCTGCATCATGAAAATCCCCGCCAGCAGCGTCAGCGGAAACCCCACCGCAAAAATGCTGAACTGCGGCGATGCCCGGTTCAGGATGCCCATGGCCAGGTTCAGCGTAAGCAGCGCGGTAATCAGCGGCAGCGCCAGCATCAGCCCGCTGGCAAAGATGTCGCCCCCGGCCAGCACCAGGAACATCCACCCACCAGACGCAAGCGGCGCATCGGCAATCGGCAGTGTTTGAAAGCTCTCAGCCAGCGCATTCACCATCAGCAGATGCCCGTCGAGCGCCAGGAAGATCAGCATCGCCAGCATGTTCAGCAGGCGCGAAACCACCATGGTGCTGCCGTGGCTCATCGGGTCGAAGAACGATGCGAACGACAAGCCCATCTGCAGGCCGATGTATTCGCCTGCGGCCAGCACGGCGGTGAACACGAGCCGCACGGTGAAACCCATGGCCACGCCGATCAGCACCTGCTGCACGATGATCCACACGCCGCCGGCGGACACCACCGGCACCGTGGGCAGCGCCCCGATGGTGGGCGAGATGACGAAGGCCAGCATGGCGGCAATGGCTACCTTCACGGGCCGCGGCACCCACGCTTCGCCGAAGATCGGCGCGGTGCTCACCAGTGCGAGCATGCGCACAAAGGGCCAGAGGAAGGCCACCATCCAGCCCTCGAGCTGGGCCGAGGTGACCGAGATGATCGACGGGGTCACGTCACCTCAAATCACGTCACGCCAGCATCTGCGGAATGCCGGCGAACAGCGCGCGGATGTAGTCGAGCATGCGGTCGAGCATCCATGGACCTGCAATCACCAGCGTCGCGAACACGGCGAGCAGCTTGGGAATGAAGGACAGCGTGGCCTCATTGATCTGCGTGGCCGCCTGGAAGATGCTCACTATCAGGCCGATGATCAGTGCCACCAGCAGCAGCGGCGCGCCGATGAGCAGCGAGATTTCCATGGCCCGGTAGCCCATGGTCATGACGGATTCGGGGTTCATCTCTGCGTACCTAGAGGTAGAAGCTTTGCGCGAGCGCGCCGATGAGCAGTTGCCAGCCGTCGGCCAGCACGAAGAGCATCAGCTTGAAGGGCAGCGCGATGGAAGCAGGTGGCACCATCATCATGCCCATGGACATCAGCACGCTGGCCACCACGAGGTCGATGATGAGAAACGGTATGAAGATGGTGAAGCCGATCTGGAATGCGGTCTTCAGCTCGCTGATGACGAAGGAGGGCAGCAGTATGCGCAGCGGCACGTCTTCGGGACCCTGCATCTCGGGCACCTTGGCGAGCCGGGCGAACAGGGCCAGGTCGTTCTCGCGGGTCTGCTTGAGCATGAAGGTCTTGAAGGGCGCTATGCCGCGTTCCAGCGCGGTGTCGGCGCCGATCTTGTTCTCGGAGAAGGGCTTGTAGGCCTCGTTGTAGGCCTTGTCGAGCACCGGCGACATCACGAAGAAGGTGAGGAAGAGCGACAGCCCCACCAGAATCTGATTGGGCGGCGATGTCTGCGTGCCTATGGCGGTGCGCAGCAGGCCCAGCACGATGAGGATGCGCGTGAAGCTGGTCATCGACAGCAGCAGCGCGGGCAGGAAGGTGAGCGAGGTCAGCAGCACCATGGTCTGCACGCTCAGCGACCAGGTCTGGCTGCCGCCGGGGCCGGGCGTGCTGGTGATGCCGGGCAGGCCCTGCGTCCATGCAACGGCGGGCAGCAGCGTGGCGGCGAGCAACAGCAGCGCGGCGCGCATGCCGCGGCGCAATGCGGGGTTCTTCATGGGGCAGGACGATGCGGCTTGCCCGAGAGGGCTTCACGCAGTTTGCGGGCAAAGAGTTCGACAGGTGTGGGTGCGACCGATGGCGACGCGGAGGCTGCAGCGGCCGCATGGGCCTGCGCCGGCAGCGTGTGCAGCGTGTTGACCTGGCTCGGCGTAACGCCCAGCACCAGCCAGGTGTCGCCCACTTCCACCACGACCACGCGCTCGCGCTGGCCGACTGCGGCGCTCGACACCACCTTCACCAGCTGGCCGCTGCCCAGGCGCTGAAGGCCGAAGCGCCGCGCGAGCCAGGCGCACAGAAAAATCAGGCCGACCACCGCCGCCATGCCGAAGCCGGCCTGCAGCAGGCCCGATGCGCCGACAGCGGCTGGAGCCACGTCGTGAACGGGCGTGGGCACGGTGGGAAGGCTCATGCGCGCGCGAGCTTCTGCATGCGCTCGGAGGGCGTGACGATGTCGGTCAGGCGAATGCCGTACTTCTCGTTCACCACAACCACTTCGCCTTGCGCAATGAGGTAGCCGTTGATCAGCACGTCCAGCGGTTGGCCGGCCAGGCCGTCGAGCTCCACCACCGAGCCCTGCGACAGCTGCAGCAGGTTCTTGATGGTGATGCGCGTGCGGCCGATCTCGGCGGTGAGCTGCACCGGCACGTCGAGCACGCGAGCGATATCTACCGGCGTGGTGGACGAGTGCGCGGGGGCCGGCGCGTCCTGGATCTGCTGGAAGACCTGCGCGGTGGCTGGCGCGAATGTGGGTGCGGGGGCGGGTTCGGATGCGGCAGGGGCCGAGGCGGCCGTCTGCTCGGCCAGGGCGCTGGCCCAATCGTCCGCGTCGCTGCTGCCGGAAGAGGTGTTGTCAGTCATGGTCGTTCTTCAAATCGCTGTCTTGGTGGGAGATCATGTGTTGCACGCGCAGCGCGTAGCGCTCGTTGGAGGTGCCGTAGCCGCACTCCATCACCGGCACGCCGCCGACCTTGGCGACGACCGTCTCGGGCAGCTCGATGGGAATCACGTCGCCGATCTGCAGCTTCATGACTTCGCCCAGCGTCGATGGCATGGTCACGAAGTCGGCCACCAGCTCGACGTCGGCGGCCTGCATCTGGCGCGACATCTGCTTGACCCAGCGCTTGTCGACCTCGACCTCGTCCTGGATCGGGTTGGACAGCAGGTCGCGGATCGGCTCGATCATCGAGTAGGGAATGCACACGTGCAGGAAGCCGCCCACCGGGCCGAACTCGATCTGCAGCGTGGTGTTGATCACCACCTCGTTGGGCGCGACGATGTTGGCGAGCTTGCCGTGCATCTCGGCGCGCACGTAGTCGAAGTCGAGCGGAAACACCGGCTGCCACGCATCGCCATAGCACTGCAGTGACAGGTCGAGCAGGCGCTTGATGATGCGCTGCTCGGTGCGCGTGAAGTCACGGCCTTCCACGCGCACGTGGTAGCGGCCGTCGCTGCCGAACAGGTTGTCCACCACGAGAAACACCAGCTTCGGGTCGAACACGAAGAGGGCGGTGCCGCGCAGCGGCTTCATGTGGATCATGTTGATGTTCGCGGGCACCGGCAGGTGCCGCACGAACTCGCCGTACTGCTGGATCTGCACGGGCCCCACCGAGATGTCGGGGCTGCGGCGCATGAAGTTCAGCAGCGCGCCGCGCAGGCCGCGCGCAAAGCGGTCGTTGATGACCTCCAGCGTGTGCATGCGGTTGCGCACCACACGGTCGGGCGCGCCGAGGTCGTAGGCCGGCAGGCCGTCCTTCGGCGGTGCGGGGGAGGCCGCCTGGTCGAGGTCTCCGCCGGTGACGCCTTGCAGAAGCGCATCGACCTCGTCCTGGGAGAGCACCTGTTCATACGCCATGGATCGCTTGTCCGAAGGAAGAGGTGGTCACTGCACGACGAACGTGTTGAAGGAGACGCTGGAGATGCCCAGTTCGGGCGTTTCCGGGGCCAGCGGGGTGCTCAGCGCCTTGCGGATCTCCTCGGCCAGCTTGGCCTTGTCTTCCGGCGCCACCACCGATTCGGGCGCGCGGTTCGACAGCAGGAGCAGCAGGCGGCTGCGCACCTCGGGCATGAACTCGACGAGCTGCGCCTTGGTCTGCTCGTCGCGCACGCGCACCGCCATGCCGATCTGCAGGAAGCGGCCGCGGCCTTCCGACTGCAGGTTGACGGTGAGCGGCTCGAGCGTCAGGAAGATGGGCTTCTCGGGCGTCGGCGCCTTGGCCGTTTCGGTGGAGGCGGCGCCCATGAAGCGGGGCAGGAAGACATACGCAGCCGCGCCGCCGGCAGCGATCAGGCCTACGGCGATCACGATTCCGATCAGCAGCTTCGAGGAGCGGCGGGGGGCCAGCGTTGCGGAGATGGCCGGTGCGACAGTTGCGGCGGGTGATGAGGTAGCCATGGTTAAGCGGTTTTTCTTGTCCGATCTATTCTTTGCGAAGTCCCTCGCGAACGAACGGCCGAACAAGCGCACAAAGGCGTTTCATATCCGTTCATTGCGGGGCGCCGCACAGGGCGCCGTCGCGGGCGGGGGGGCGAATGTGTTGCCGGGGCTCAGGCGAAGGTGTCCACCCCGGCTGCGTTGTTGGAAGCACCCGCGCGCACGGCGGCGAGGGGCGCAATTGCCGGGGCGCTTGCCGTGGTGCGGCCTGTGCCGGGGTAAGGGGAGGCCGCCTGCTGCCGCGCGGCGTTCTGCTGCTGTTGTTGGCTTTGCTGCTGTGCGAAGGCGGCGTCGTTGCCGAAGGGCTGGCGGGTTTCCGCGCCGACCGAGGTCTGGCCCAGCGTGATGCCTTGCTCCGACAGCGAAGTGCGCAGCTGTGGCAGCGCGGCCTCGATGGCCTTGCGCACGCTCTCATGGGCCGACACGAACATGGCCTGCGCCTGGTTGTCGCCCATCGACAGCGTCACCTTGAGCGGGCCGAGGCCGGCTGGGTTCAGGTTGAGTTCGGCCGTGTGATTGCCGCTGGTGCTCATGCGCGCCAGCTGCTGGCCGAGGGCCGGCGCCCATTTGTCGCTGCCGACTTCGGGGGCGATGGTGTGCACGGGGGCGCGTGTGGCGGCCGTGTCGTTCGCGCTGTCTGATGAAGCGGTTGCTACAGCGGCGGGCTGCTGGAGCGCGATGGGTGCCACGGGTGGCTGGGCGTCCGTGTCGCTGGCGGTCGCGGCTGCCACTGCTGCAATGGGCGCGGCCTTGGCTTGTGCATCGTCGGCCGCTTCGGGTTGCTGCGCGGCGCTGGCCAGTTGCTCGGCGGTGGTGGCGCTCACGGGGGCGCGCGATGCGGCGCTGCGGCCGGTCGCGGCGGTGCCGATCGGCGAACCGGCGGGAGCGGATGCGGGCTTCGCGATGCCGACGGACATGGTCTGTGCCGCGATGGCGGCGCGGGCGAGTTCGTGCAGCGAGGAGGCTGGCGCGGTGTCGGCCTGGAGTTGCGCAGCCTGGGTGGCGGGCAGTGCGGCCGTCGCGGGTTTCGTGGCGGCATCTTTCGAGACCACAGCGGCTTCGGGTGCGGCCGATGCATCGGCGACGGCTGCATCAGCGCCAAGCGTCTTCGCGGCAGCGGCCTGCAGGGCCGGGTCCAGCGGAATGTCTGCCGCACCGGCGGGCGACGTTGCGGCGGTGGGATCGGCCGCGCCCTCACCCTTCTGCTGTTGAGCAGAGCGCCCCGCGAGCGTCAGCGCATGCAGCGGCGTGTGCGCCGTCCCGAGAAAGGCGAGGTTCGGATCGGCGGGCAGCGCGTCTTCTTTCTTCGTGTCTTCATCCGCGCCGGGCTTGCGCACCGGCTTGCGGTCGATGGCGGCGACATCCTGTGCGCCGTCTTTCGGCACCGCGTCGCCGTGGCTGCCGTTGTTCGCGCGCGAACGCTCCAGCGCCGCGCCAAAGCTGCGGCCCTGGTCTTCGTCCGCGCCGCGGTTGCGCACGCCGGTCTGCGCGGCAGGCTGGCTGGTGGCGTTCGTCATGACGGGGGGCGTGATCATGGGAGTCATGTCGGTTCCTGCGTGGAGATTCAATCAGTGGACTCAAAGAGTCGGGTGCGAGGCGCGGTCGAAGAACTTGCGCGCCGCGCGCTCGTCGCTGTCGCGCTGCTCGCGCTTGGCCTCGGCCATCATTTCCTGCATGCGCACGCGCTCGGCCAGCGTGTCGAAGGAGCTCAGGCGGCGCTTCTGCTGCTGCCAGTCGGTGCGGCCGGTGTCGAGCCGGGTCTCGGTCTGCGCCGCGATGGCGCGCTGCTGCTCGATGGCGCCGTCCAGCGTGCCCAGAAAGTTGCGGTAGTTGCGCCACTGCGAAGAAGGCAGGCCGTCGCGCATCAACGCGTCGAGCTGGTCGTGATAGTCCTGCCGGTACTGCAGCAGCAGTTCGAGCTTCTGGCTGGCGTTGAGGTGCGCGTTCTGCAGCGCGCCCAGGCGCCGTGCGGCGTCGTCGGTCTGCGTGTGCGCCAGGTCGATCAGCATGCCGAGAGGGAGCTTGCGTGTCATTTCGTGAATCTCTGCGGTGTTGTTGTCGTGGATGCGCGCTGCTCGGTCGCGAACAGGCCTTCGAGGTGCCCGATCGATTCGGCGTAGCCCGCGCGTTCGTCCATCGACTGCTGCAGGAAGCCTTCGATGCGCGGGTACATCGCGATGGCCTGGTCGAGCTGCAGGTCGTGTCCGGGCGCATAGGCGCCCACGCTGATCAGGTCGCGGTTGCGCTGGTAGCGCGAGAGCATCTGCTTGAAGCGGCGCACCGAGTCGTACTGCGAAGACGGAATCAGCGCGGTCATGGCGCGGCTGATGGAAGCCTCGATGTCGATGGCAGGGTAGTGCCCGGCCTCGGCCAGCGTGCGCGAGAGCACCACGTGCCCGTCGAGAATCGCGCGTGCCGAGTCGGCAATCGGGTCCTGCTGGTCGTCGCCCTCGGACAGCACCGTGTAGAAGGCGGTGATCGAGCCGCCGCGCCCCTGCGCATCGCGTGCGCCGTTGCCCGCGCGCTCCACCAGCGCCGGCAGCTTGGCAAACACCGACGGCGGATAGCCCTTGGTGGCAGGCGGCTCGCCCACGGCCAGCGCAATCTCGCGCTGCGCCATCGCGTAGCGGGTGAGCGAGTCCATGATGAGCAGCACGTCCTTGCCGCGGTCGCGGAAGTATTCGGCCAGGCAGGTTGCATACGCCGCACCCTGCAGGCGCAGCAGCGGCGAGTTGTCGGCGGGCGCGGCCACCACCACCGCGCGGGCCAGGCCCTCTTCGCCCAGCGTGTTCTCGATGAAGTCCTTCACCTCGCGGCCGCGTTCGCCGATCAGGCCGACGACGATGACCTCGGCGCTGGTGTAGCGCGCCATCATGCCCAGCAGCACGCTCTTGCCCACGCCGGAGCCGGCGAACAGGCCCATGCGCTGGCCGCGGCCGACGGTGAGCATCGCGTTGATGGCCCGCACGCCAACGTCGAGCACCGAATCGATGGGCGCGCGCGACAGCGGGTTGACGGGCGGCGTGCTCAGCGGCACCTTGCGCGCGATGTCGAGCGGACCGAGCCCGTCGAGTGGGCGGCCGGCTGCATCGACCACGCGGCCGAGCATGCCTTCGCCCACGGGCAGGCGCTTGGTGTGGGCGTTGCCGATCATGCCGGCTGCATCGGGCTCCGGCGAGCCGGGCCGCGCGAACACGCGCGCTCCGGGCACGAGGCCCGCCACTTCGGTCTGCGACATCAGGAACAGGCGGTCGCCGGCGAAGCCAACGACCTCGGCTTCGGCGTGACGCTGCGGATGGCCGGGCGGCAGTTCGATCAGGCAGTCGCTGCCCACGGGCAGTTGCAGGCCCACGGCTTCGAGCACCAGACCGACGGCGCGGGTGAGGCGGCCCGAGGCGATGGTGGTCTCGCAATGCGCGACGTTGGCGCGCGCTTTCTCCAGCGCAGCGCGCACCGACTGCAGATGGGCGTTGGGGGCGGCGGTGGTCTGCATAGGCGTCAGAGCGAGTCGGCCTGCCCGTCGGCGTCGCCGTGCAGCGAGGCGGTCACGCGCTTCCAGCGCGTGCCGAGCGTGCCGTCAAGTTCGCCGGTGGCGGACTGCACGCGGCAGCCACCGCGCGCAATGGTGTCGTCAGCGCGCACTTGCCAGCCGGCGGCTTCGATCTCATTGCCGAGGCTGTTCTTCACCAGTGCCACGTCGTCGGGGTTCAGCAGCAGGCGCGGCTCACCGCGCAGCGCGGGCTCGGTGTTGAGCAGGTCGCGCACCACGGGCAGCACCCATTCGGGCTCGGCCTTCAGCGTGCGGTGCACCACCTGGCGCGCCACGTCGAGCGCGAGCGCAAGCACGGTGTGGGAGAGTTCTTCTTCTGCGCGGCGCAATGCATCGGGCAGCGACTGGGCCAGCGCGCGCAGGCGTTCGGCATGCACGCTGGCGGCCGCGAGGCCGGTGGCCAGCCCTTCGGTGTGGCCGACCTTGCGGCCTTCGGCAAGCCCGGCGGCGCGGCCCTCGGCCTCGCCGTCGATGCGGGCTTCCCTGCGGATGCGCGCGATGTCGGCAAGGTCGACCCTGGGGGCGGGCGGTGCAGGCGGCGGGCCGTTGCGCTCCGCGCCCTTGCGGCTGGCGGGTGCCTTGCCGTCGATGGTGCCCATCTCCCAGCGCTCCCAGGCCGAAAGCGTGGGAGTGGGCGAGGGCGCAGGCTTCGGTCCGGCCGCCGCATGGCGCGCGGCGGCGTGGATGGCGGCAAGCCGTTCGCGCGACTCGCCGAAGGCGCCGTTGGTGTCAGACGAAGTCATCGGTACCAGGCGCCGCGATCACGATTTCGCCAGCCTCCGCCAGACGGCGGGCGACTTGCAGGATGGCCTTCTGCTCGGTCTCGACCTGCGACACGCGCACGGGGCCGCGCAGCTCCATGTCTTCGCGCAGCGTCTCGGCGGCGCGCTGCGACATGTTGTTGAGGAACTTGTCGCGCAGCTCCATCGGCGCGCCCTTGAGCGCGATGATGAGCGAGTCGGACTCGATGTCCTTGAGCAGGCGCTGGATGCTGCGGTCTTCGAGGCCCAGCAGGTTCTCGAACACGAACATCTCGTCGACGATGCGCTGGGCCAGCGCCTCGTCCTGTTCGCGCACATGGGCGATGGCTTCTTCTTCCACGCCGGTGCTCATCAGGTTGACGATCTCGGCCGCGGTGCGCACACCGCCCAGGCGGCTGCGGCGCACGCCCTGGCCCGCGAGCATCTCGGTGAGCACGTCGGTCAGCTCGTTCAGTGCCGATGGCTGCACGCCGCCGAAGGTGGCCACGCGCATGATCACGTCGTGGCGCAGCCGCGCCGGCAGCTTCTCCAGCACTTCCGATGCCTTCATGCGGTCCAGGTGCACGAGCAGCGTTGCCAGGATCTGCGGATGCTCGTCGCGGATGAGTTCGGCCACTTCGCCGGCCTCGAGTTCGTTGAGCCGCTCGATGCCGCCGTGCGGCTCGTCGGGCTGCAGGATGTCTTCGAGCAGGTTGCTGGCGCGGTCGTCGCCCAGCGCCTTCTTCAGCACGGCGCGGATGTAGCTGGTCGAGCCCAGGTGCAGGGCCGACAGCTGCTCGGTCTCGTGGCGGAATTCGGATAGCACGGCGGCCAGCTCGTCCTTGGAGACGGAGGTGAGCTTCGACATCGCAAGGCCCAGCGCCTGCACCTCGGAGGTGGGCAGCTGGTGCAGCGCGGCGGCGGCGCGGTCTTCGCCCAGCGCCATCAGAAGAATGGCGCTCTTGCGGGTTCCCATTTCGCTATTCATCGTTGTGCATCCAGTGCTGGATCAGGGTGGCCACCAGCTTCGGATCCTTGTCGGCGGCCTGGTGGGCGTATTCCATGTCGGCCTTGCGGCGGTTGGCCTCGCGCTCGCGCAGGCTTTCGTCGGGGGAGGGCGCGTTCGGGTCCGGCTCCGCGACCGGCGCGAAGGCGGGGCCGGAGGACGCCGCGGGTGCAGGCGCGGGAGCCAGGTGCCGGCGCATCAGCGGACGCAGCACGGCGAACCAGGCGAAGAGCGCGAGCAGCCCGTACAGCAGGTACTGGCCCAGCGTCTTGCCGAGCTCGACGTTCTCGCGGTCGCGCCAGAACGGCACCTCGGGCGCGGGAGCGCTGTCGGCGTCGCGGGCGAAGGCGCTGTTGACCACGTTGAGCGAGTCGCCGCGATCCTGGCTGAAGCCCATGGCTTCCTTCGCGAGGTTGCGGATCTGCTCCAGCTCGGCTGGGGTCAGTGCGCGGCTGCTGCTCTTGCCGCTCGCGTCCACCGCATCGCGGTTGTTCACCACCACGGCGACCGACAGGCGCTTCACGCCACCGGCGGCCTGTTGCACGTGGCGGATGGTGCGGTCGAGCTCGTAGTTGGTGGTGGTGTCCTTGCGCGTGCTGCTCGGGCCGGTGGGGGCGGTGCTGGCCGTGGAGCCTGCCACGCCCGGTGCACCCGGAGCGCCGGGTGTTCCCGGTGCGGGCGGCGTGCCCGGTGCGTTCGGTGCACGCGGGCCGGTGATGGGCGCGGTCGGGTTCACCGGCGGCTGGTTCGACAGCGCGCCCGGCACGCCGCCGGGTTGCCCGCCACCGTGCTGCGCCGATTCGCTGCTCTGCTGGCTGCGGATGGCGACCTGCGTCGGGTCCTGGTTGGGCTTGTATTTCTCGTCGGTGTGCTCGACCACCGAGAAGTCGATGTCGGCCGCCACCTGCGCGCGCACATTGTTCGCGCCGACGATGGGCTGCAGGATCGCCTCGATGCGGCGGATGTAGCCCTGCTCGATCTCCTGCGCGTACTTGAGCTGGCTCACGTCCAGCCCGCGGTCGCCGCCGCGCGCCGAAGACAGCAGGTTGCCGCGCTGGTCGACCACGGTCACGCTCTTGGCGTCGAGGTCGGGCACGCTGCTGGACACCATGTGCACGATGGCGCTGACCTGGCCTTCGTCGATGCTGCGCCCGCGTGCCAGCGCGAGCACCACCGAGGCCGATGGCTTCTTCTGGTCGCGCACGAAGAGCGAGGGCTTGGGCAGCGCCAGGTGCACGCGCGCCGACTCGATGGCGCCGATGGATTCGATGGAGCGCGCCAGCTCGCCTTCGAGCCCGCGCTGGTAGTTGACCTGCTCGGCGAACTGGCTGGTGCCGAACTTCTGGTTGTCCATCAGTTCGAAGCCGACGCCGCCGGCCTTGGGCAGGCCCTGCGCCGCGAGCTTCAGGCGCGTCTCGGCCACCTTGTCGCCCGCGATCAGGATCGCGCCGCCGCCGTCGGCGAACTTGTAGGGCACGTTCATCTGCTGCAGCGACGCGATGATCGCGCCGCCGTCGCGGTCCGACACGTTGGTGTAGAGCACCTTGTAGTCGGGCCCGCGGCTCCAGAGCATGAACGCGGCCGCGGCGGCCACCAGGGCCGCGCCTCCGATGATCAGCGGCAGCCGGGGCTGCGCGCGCATGCGGTCCAGTAGCGCAGGCTGGCCGTTGTCGGCCGCAGGCAAAGCACCCGCGGGCGCCGCCGTGCTCATGGGTGCACCTTCGTCGTGGCGGTTGCCGTTGCCATGGTGGGAGTGGAGATTCGGTGTAGAGATTTCATTCCGGATGGCCCGTGATGTCGTCCGCGGCCTGTTCGTTTCGCCGACGATTGTCAACAGTCACCCGGAATTCGAATGCCCGAACAGCCGGGGTTTTTGCCCTCAGTTGCGCGCTTGAATCGGGGTCTTCCCTTGATACGCTGCAAGCAGGCAGGAGGGCTTTTGCCCCTCCATGTCAAGTCACGCAGAAGTGTTCAAACAAAGGAAGAGGGATCTCCCATGTCGATCAGTGCCATCGAATCCGTACTGCAGCAGATGCGCGCCACCGCGCTGCACACGGGCATTGCGCCCGCGGCCGCTGCCGGTACGCCGGTCGAAGCCGGCGGTTTCGCAGCCGAGCTCCAGCGCTCGCTTTCCAACATCAGCGGCGCGCAGCAGCAGGCCTATGCGCAGGCCGAGTCGTTCGAACTGGGCAAGCCCGGTGTCGCGCTCAATGACGTGATGGTCGACCTGCAGAAGGCCAACGTCGCGTTCCAGACCGGGCTGCAGGTGCGCAACCGCCTGGTGACCGCCTATCAGGAAGTGATGAACCTGCAGGCCTGAGGGTGCGGGTTGGTGGCATGGGCAGCCTGTGCAACTTTTTTGTACGTTGCCCTAAAGGTTCGTGAGACCCCGCCGATAACCAAGTTAACGATGGCTTGAGTCTCACAGTGGAAGCGGGTCCAGCGTTACGGCCGAAGGCCGGAGTCCACAACCTTTTTTCATCAATCAGGAGTCGAACATGGCGCAAGTCATCAACACGAACAGCCTCTCTCTCATCACGCAGAACAATCTCAACAAGTCGCAGTCGGCGTTGAACAGCGCCATCGAGCGCCTGTCTTCGGGCATGCGCATCAACAGCGCCAAGGATGACGCTGCCGGCCAAGCCATTGCCAACCGCTTCACGGCCAACATCAAGGGCCTGACGCAAGCAACGCGCAACGCCAACGACGGCATCTCGATCGCCCAGACGACCGAAGGCGCGCTGACCGAAGTCAACAACAACCTGCAACGCATCCGCGAACTGTCGGTGCAAGCCGCCACGGGCACGAACTCGGCAAGCGACCTGGACTCGATCCAGTCGGAAATCGGCCAGCGCCTGGACGAAATCAACCGCGTCTCGGAACAGACCCAGTTCAACGGCGTGAAGGTCCTGTCGGCTGACGCCGGCAAGCTGACCGTTCAAGTCGGCGCGAACGATGGCGAAACCATCGACATCGACCTGCAAGAAATCAGCGCCAAGACCCTCGGTCTGGACGGCTTCAACGTCAACAACACCGGTTCGAAGAACAAGACCGCCACGGCTTCCGACCTGCTGGTCGCCGGCTTCACCGCGGGTGCCACCACGAACGGCATCACGGCTTACAGCCGCACGCTGACCACGGCCGCCAACGGCGCCACGGCCAACGACGTGCTGGCCAAGATGCAGGACGGCGGCACGGTCACCATGACCGGCGGCGCAACCTACACCTACAGCGCGGCGACCAAGAGCTACACCGCCACGGAAGCTACCCGCAGCCAGGCCAACACGCTCGCTTCGCTGACCCCGCCGGCCGGCACCAGCGTGACCGCCACGGTCAAGCTCGGCAACCGTTCGATGGACGTCAAGATCGACAGCAACGGTGCAATGACCGACGCTGCCGACGGCTCGGCCCTGTACCTCGACGCGTCGAAGAACCTGACCAAGACGGGCGCTGGCGCGACTTCCGCTGCCACGCTGTCGGCAGTGCTCGAGCAAGCCACCGGCATGTCCGCCACTGGCGACTCGATCACCATCGGCGCAACCGGCGCTTCGTACACGGTGGTGACGGCAGCTGCCGGCGCCAGCACCTTCGCGGTTGCCGGCGAGCGCGCCACGGCCGACCAGGTCGCAGCCAAGATCAACGCTGGCGCAGGTTCCATCGACATCGACGGCGCTGGCGCTACCGCGGCCTACGCAGTGGCAGCAGCCGGCGGTGCCGTGACCGGTGCCTACATGGGCGTGAGCGGCCTGACGACGACCGCCGCCGAATCGATCAACCTGAACGCCAACGGCGTGGCGACCGATTCGCAAGGCAGCACCGTGTATGCCGATTCCACCAAGCCCGGCAAGGTGACGACCAACGCAGTGAGCGATGCCAAGTCGACGGTCGACCCGCTGAAGGCACTGGACGCCGCCCTGTCGAAGGTCGACAAGCTGCGCAGCTCGCTGGGTGCGGTGCAGAACCGTTTCGACTCGGTGATCGCCAACCTCGGCACCACGGTGACCAACCTGTCCTCGTCGCGTTCGCGCATCGAAGACGCTGACTACGCAGTTGAAGTGTCGAACATGACGCGCGCCCAGATCCTGCAACAGGCAGGTACCTCGGTGCTGTCGCAAGCCAACCAGACCACGCAAGGCGTGCTGTCGCTCCTGCGTTGATCGACAAGGTCTAGTTAGTCAGAAGCAAAGGAATGCCGGGCCCCTCCCGCAAGGGTGGAGTCCGGCTGGCGCAGGTCCCCGGAGCAAGCCGGGACCACTTGCGCTGCCCTCTGCGGCCATGCCCCAAGGGTGAGGCCCCAGAGGACAGCGAACCAGCAAGACAAGGTGGAAATGATGTTGAACCCCGTGCCGGCTACCCCCGTGATGGAGAACCAGTGGACGCAGCTGCTCGTCGGCGGCGCCGCGGCCGTGCGGGGCCTGGTGGCCGGTGCGAAGGGCGACGCTGCGGCCGACGCGAAGGACGACGCCACGCCGGTGCAGGTCGAGCAGGCGGTGCACCAGGTGAACGAAGCCTTCGCGCTGCGCGAGGTCGGCCTGCAGTTCGAGGTCGACAAGGACACAGACAAAGTCATCGTCAAGGTGGTGGACCGCGCCAGCGGCGAGGTCATCCGCCAGATTCCCAATGAAGACGTCGTGCGCATCGCGAAGCTGATGAGCGACGGCAACGGCTTGCTGGTGGACCACGCGGCCTGAGGCCGAACCAGATTCTTCATTCGTAGCAGAACACCCAATTCAGGAAAGCTTTCACATGGCAACCATCAGCAGCCTCGGCGTCGGCGCCAATCTCGACCTTGCCAGCTTGCTCACGCAACTCCAGACCGCCGAGAGCCAGCCCCTGGTGGCACTGCAGGCGAAGGCCAAGAGCTACACGAGCAAGCTGTCCGCCTACGGCACGATCCAGAGCGCGCTCAGCACACTGCAGACGGCCGCCAAGAAGCTGGGCGACCCGACGCTGTTCCAGAGCGTGACCGGCACGCCGACCGTCAGCGGCATCCTGTCGGCATCCGCCACGGACGTGAGCGCCGCCGGCAACTACACCATCGACGTGTCGCAGCTCGCGCAGGCGCAGACCGTCATCACCGCGGGCCAGGTCGACACCAAGACCGCGATCGGCAACGGCAAGATCACCATCGACTTCGGCGCGATCACGGGCGGCACGCTCAACGCCACGACCGGCCAGTACACCGGCGCCACGTTCACCGCGGATGCGAGCCAGACCGCGAAGTCGATCACCATCGACCCGACCAACAACACGCTGGAAGGCATCCGCAACGCGATCAACGGCGCCAATGCCGGCGTGACGGCCACCATCGTGAACGACGGCAGCGGCTCGCCCAACCGGCTGGTGCTGACCTCCACGCAGACCGGTGAGAAGTCGAGCATGCGCATCTCTGTCGACGGCGATGCGACGCTGCAGAACCTGCTGAACAACGACCCGGCCGGCACGCAGAACCTGAAGCAGACGGCAGCGGCGCAGAACGCCAAGCTGAACGTCAACGGCATCGACGTCACCAGCGCGAGCAACACCGTGAAGGAAGCCATCCAGGGCGCCACGCTGACGCTGGTGAACACCGGCAAGACCGGCCTGTCGATGAAGGAAAACACGGCCGGCGTGAAGACGGCGATCAACGATTTCGTGAAGGCCTACAACAGCCTCCAGAGCACCGCCGCGTCGCTGACCACGTACGACGCCGACACCAACACCGCCGCCGCGCTGGTGGGCGACAGCACGCTGCGCAACCTGCAGACGCGCATCCGCCAGGCGCTCACCACGCCGCAGGCCGGCGGCACCAACGACATGAAGGTGCTCACCGAGATCGGCGTGGCCTTCCAGAAGGACGGCACCCTGGCCGTGGACTCCGACAAGCTCGACAAGGCCCTCGCCAACAACCTGAAGGGCGTGGCGAACCTCTTCTCGAGCGCCACCGGCAGCACGGCCGGCTACGGCAAGCAGATCGATGCGCTGGTGACCGACCTCAACACCGGCGCCCTGAAGGTGGCCAGCGACGGCGTGACCTCCACCATCAAGCAGCTCGACGACCAGTACGACGCGATGCAGCTGCGCGTGGACGCCACGGTCGACCGCTACCGCAAGCAGTTCAACCAGCTCGACGTGCTGATCAACAGCATGAACAACACGAAGTCCTATCTCACGCAGCAGTTCGAAGCGATGTCGAACAGCAGCAAGTAAGCAAGCGGGGCACCAGCCGATGTACACCTCCCACAACATGCGCACCGGCGCCGGCGCTTATGCGCGCGTCGGTGTGGAAACGAGCGCGATGAGCGCGTCGCCGCACCAGCTCATCGTGATGCTCTTCGATGGCGCGAAGACCGCCATCGGCATGGCCCGCCACCACATGGCGGCCGGCGATATCGAAGCCAAGGGCAATGCGATCTCCAAGGCCATCGGCATCGTCGACAACGGCCTGAAGGCCGCGCTCGACGCCCAGGCCGCCGGCGATGCCGGCGCCGAACTCGTGCGCAACCTGTCGGCGCTGTACGACTACATCGTGCAGCGGCTGTTCCGCGCCAACCTGCACAACGACGTGCAGGCCCTGGACGAGGCTGACCGGCTGCTCGAGAACGTCGCTTCCGCCTGGCGGGAGATCGACGACCGGGCTCGCAGCTGAAATGCAACCGCAAAAATGAGACAGGACAACATGGCATTCCGGAGTGAGGTCGTTCATTGCTACGAGGAGCTGGCAACCAGCATTGCATCGATGCTGGTGCTGGCACGCGCCAAGGAATGGGGCCGGCTCCCCGCGCTCGAAGAGCGTTGCGCGGCCATGGTCGAGCGATTGCGCGCCATCGAGCCGTTCGAGACGCTGGATTCGATGCAGGTCGAGCATGTGCTCGATTTGCTCGAACGCATCCGCTCGGATCAGGCCGAGGTGTCGGGCCTCATCAAGCCGCAGATCGAGGACCTGATCGGCCGGATGGGGTACCTCACCCAGCAGAAGAACCTCGGCAGAGCCTACGGGCCGCCGCACTGAGCGCGGCCCGAAGAAACGCCGAAGAAGCCGCACCATGACTGCACTCGCCGGACTACTCGATGCGCTGCTGGCCGCAAGGCTGGCGCCGCGGCTCGACGTGCTGGGCATCAAGGCCGAGGCCGTCATCGGCGCGCCGGGGCCGGCCGTGCCTGTCGGCAAGGTCGACAACGACGTGCGGCTGCCTTCCAATGCCGCGCTCGACCGGCAACTGCCGGGCGCGATGGCCGGCGGCACGGCGCATGCAGGCGCGGGTGCGACGCCGTCGGTGGCCATGCGGCTGTCGGTGGCGGCGCGCGTCATCGGCGCGGTGCTGGCCGACCTGCAGGCGCAGCCTGGGCCGGTGCGCGGCGCGGCGCCGCTGCTGTCGTCGCGCGGGCAGCCTGCGAGCGCTGCGGCGTTGGCCGGCGCGCTGGCGCAGACGGTGTCGGACAGCGGCCTCTTCTATGAATCGCACCTGGCGGAGTTCGCGGCCGGCAGCCGCACGCTCGCGCAGATGGCGCAGGAGCCGCAGGCGCGCTGGTCGGCGCCGGTGGCTGCGAGGCCCGATGTGGCGGCATTGGCTGCAGTTGCGCAGGCGCCTGCCTCCGCGACCTCCGCGGGGGTGTCCGGCGTGTCGCCTGCGCTCTTGGTGCAAGCCATGGTGGTATCGGTACCACAGGGCGATGCATTCCGCACTGTTGAGAATGCGCCCGTGCCGCAGGCGCCCGCCACCGATGCGCAGCCACAGGAAGCCGCTCGTTCCGCACAAGACCCCGCCCAGGTTTCCGGGCAAGCCGTATCGAACGATGCCGCGCGCGTGCAGGCGGCCTATCGCCAACCCGAGAGCGCGCAGGTCGGCGGCATGCTCGATTCGATGCCCGTGCATCGTGCCGGCGATTCCGCACGCCAGGCCGACGGCGCTGCTGCCGTATCGGCATCGCGCGGCGCCGAAGTGATTCATCCGCAGGCCGTCACGATCGTGCACCAGCAGCTCGACCTGCTGGCCAGCGCAGTCTTCCGCTGGAGCGGGCAGGCCTGGCCCGACGTGCCGATGAGCTGGTCCATCGAGGAAGAGCAGGCGCAGCAGCGAGATGGCGCCGCGGCGGAAGAAGAGGGCACGCGCCGCTGGTCGACCACGGTGTCGCTGGCGCTGCCGCGGCTCGGCGAAGTCGATCTGCGCCTGAGCCTCGAAGGCCCCGCCGTGCAGGCGCATCTCTTTGCGCGCGAGACCGCCACCATGGCGCGCCTGCGCGGCGACACGGGCCGGCTCGCGAAGCGCTTCGACGCGGCGGGCCTGCGGCTGCAGCAAGTGCAGGTCATGGCGAAGGCGGCGGCATGAACGAAGTGCTCGACAACCGCAACAGCGCCGTCGCGCTTTCGTATGCGGACAAGACACGGGCCCCGGTTGTCGTGGCCAAGGGCTATGGCGTGGTGGCCGAATCGATCATGCGCGAGGCGCGCGAGAACGGGCTTTACGTGCACTCGTCGGCCGACCTCGTGAAGCTGCTGATGCAGGTCGACCTCGATCAGCAGATACCGCCGCAGCTGTACCTCGCGGTGGCCGAGGTCATGGCGTGGATCTACGGCCTCGAAGGTCGCGCAGGCGACTAATTGAACAACGAATCAATGGCAAATCATGAATACGGATATTCATGCAAGAGATTTATCAGTGAATCAAAACAAGGCCATAGTATTTATTAATTCGATGCCTCTGATGAATAAATTACTGCCCAAAAACTCGCGATTGGAACAACTTGTTACGTGATTGTGTAACGCTTATGACCCTCACTCTCCATGGGGACAAGTGGCGTTTCTGTCAGACGACTCCTACCTTTTTTGGCCTCCTGTCATACAAAACACTTCAACATGTAAAACTTTGTGTATATAATGTATACACGATTGATAGGAGCACGAAGTGAGCTTTGAATCGGAAATGGGATCAGACGTGGAAAATTGCAACATCACCGCAAACGGCGTGATTTCGAGAGAAATCGGCGAGATAAATCTGGCCTATATGCTGCTGGCGCAGAAGCTGGTCAAGCAGGATCGGGCCGAGGCCATGTTCCGCCTGGGGGTGGGGCGCGAGCTTGCCGATCTGCTGGCGAACATGTCGCTCAGCCAGATCGTGAAGCTGGCTGCTTCCAACTTCCTGCTGTGCAGCTTCCGCCTGGACGACCGACCGATGTTCGCGGTGGTCGGCGAGGGCAAGGAGCCGGCGCTGCAGCAGGCGCATATGTCGATCCTGATGGCTGCGCGACAGGCCCAGGCTCAAGCCCAGGCGCCGATGCGCGGAGCGAGCGCGGCGTGAGCAGCAAGAGCGTTCTGGGCGAGGTCCGGCAGGTCCAGCTCGCGATCGAGCTGATCGGTCTCGGCGCCCGGCTGCAGTTCCTGGAGGCGGCAGTCAAGCTGAGCCGGGAGCGCCTGATACGCCTCTACAAGGAACTCAAGGGCGTTTCTCCGCCCAAGGGCCTGCTGCCGTTCTCTACCGACTGGTACATGACGTGGCTGGCCAACATCCACTCGTCGATGTTCTACAACATCTACCGCTTCATGCTCGACGAAGCCGACGAGAACGAATTGCCCGCGCTCATCAAGGCCTATCGCCTCTACACCGAGCAGGTCGAGTCGCAAGGTGGCGAGGTGGTGCTCGACTTCACCCGCGCCGAAACCATGGTGCGCTTCTTCGACAGCGACATGCTGCAGCTGAGCACCTGCAGCCGCTGCGGCGGCCACTTCGTGGCCCATGCACATGACAACAAGAACGGCTACGTGTGCGTGCTGTGCCGTCCGCCTTCGCGCGCAGGCAAGGCACGCAAGCCCAAGCTGTCCGAGGTGCGCCGGGGTGGGCTCGTCGCCGTGGCGCCGGTGCTCGACATCGGCGGCGCCGTCTAGGAAAAAAGTGCCCCCGCCTCCGGTGTCCGGAGGCCTGGGGTTTGTTGATTCGACGCCGCAGGGCGATAGGGGAAGCGCGTGCTGGTTCTGGCTGGATATCTCGTGGTGATAGGTGCCGTGTTCGGTGGCTACGGCCTCATGGGCGGGCACTTCGGCGTCCTGTTCCAGCCGGTGGAGTTGCTCATGATCGGCGGCTCCGCGCTGGGCGCGTTCATTGCCGGCAACAACGGCAAGACCATCAAGGCCACCATCAAGGAGCTGCCGCTGCTGCTGCGCACCTCCAAGCACAACCGCCAGCTCTACATGGACCTGATGGCGCTGCTGTACGAGCTGCTCGCCAAGGCCCGCAAGGAAGGGATGATGAAGCTGGAGTCCGACGTCGAAGACCCGACCCAGAGCGAGATCTTCATGCGCTACCCGAGCATCATGGCGCACGAGGGCATCACCGTCTTCCTGTGCGACTACCTGCGCCTGGTCATCAGCGGCAACACCGACGCGCACGAGATCGAGGCGCTGATGGACCACGAGATCGAAACCATCCGCCACGAAGCCGCGGTGCCCGGCCACAGCCTCTCGCGCGTGGGCGACGCACTGCCCGCGCTGGGCATCGTCGCGGCCGTGATGGGCGTTGTGCACGCGCTCGGCTCGGCCAACCTGCCGCCTTCGGAGATGGGCGCGCTCATTGCCCACGCGATGGTGGGCACCTTCCTCGGCGTGCTGCTGGCCTACGGCTTCGTGTCGCCGCTGGCTTCGCTGATCGAGCAGAAGGTGGAAGAGGGCATGAAGATCTACCAGTGCGCCAAGGTCACGTTGCTGGCCAACCTCAACGGCTACGCGCCGCAGCTCGCGGTGGAGTTCGGCCGCAAGGTGCTGTTCTCTACCGAGCGCCCGTCTTTCACCGAGCTGGACAACCACGTCCGCGAAGTCAAGGCGCGCTGACGCATACACGGCCATGAGCGACTCGAAGCCCCAGATCATCGTCAAGCGCGTGCACGCGGGCGCGCGCGGCGGCGGCCATGCGGGCGGCGGCTGGAAGATCGCCTATGCCGACTTCATGACCGCCATGATGGCCTTCTTCCTCGTGATGTGGCTGCTCTCCATCTCGAGCCCGAAGCAGCGCGAAGGCATCGCCGAGCACTTCCGCATGCCGCTGCGCGTGGCGCTGGCCGGCGGCGAGAAGTCCAGCCTCAGCACCAGCATGATTCCCGGCGGCGGCGCCGATCCGATGCACGTCGAGGGCGAGGTCAAGCTCACCGAAACGGCCAGCGAGGACGAGGCCGACGCCGCCCGCCTGGCCGACATGAAGAAGAAGCTCGACCAGCTGATCGAGAAGAGCCCGGTGTTCCAGCAGTTCCGCTCGCAGATCCTGATCGACATCACCACCGAGGGCCTGCGCCTGCAGATCGTCGATACCGAGAACCGCCCGATGTTCGAGCTGGCCAGCGCCCGCGTGGTGCCGCACATGCGCGCCATCCTGCGCGAGCTGGCGCCCGCGCTCAACGGCCTGCCCAACAAGATCACGCTGTCGGGCCACACCGATGCCATCGTCTACACCAACGACCGCTCGTACGGCAACTGGGAGCTCTCGTCCGACCGCGCCAACGCCTCGCGGCGCGAGCTCGTGGCCGGCGGCATGACCGAGGACAAGGTGCTGCGCGTGATCGGCCTGGCCGACAGCATGCACCTGGACAAGGCCGACCCGCGCAACCCCATCAACCGGCGCATCAGCATCATCCTGCTCAACCACCGCACGCAGGAGCGCATCGAGCGCGAGAACAGCAGCGAGCCTGCCGGCACGCGCATCGGCAAGGCGGCCGCGAAGGCGTCGTAACAACAAAACAACAAGAGCTCAAGAGATGGACCTCAGTCAATTCACCCAGGCCTTTTTTGTCGAAGCCGTCGAACTGCTCGCGGAGATGGAGCAGCTGCTGCTGGAGCTCGACGTCGAGGCACCCGACAGCGAACAGCTCAACGCCATCTTCCGCGCGGCGCATTCGATCAAGGGCGGCGCCGCGACTTTCGGTTTCGTCGCCCTGACCAACACCACGCACGTCCTCGAGTCGCTTCTGGACCGCGCCCGCCACGGGCAGCTGCGCCTGAACGGCCGAATGATCGATGCATTCCTGGAAACGAAGGACGCCTTGCAAGAACAACTCACTGCCTACCAGGCCGGCAAGGAGCCGGACCCGGACATGGTCGCGCACATCTGTGGCGTGCTTCAGCAACTCGCGCTGGAAAGCGGCGACGACAGCGCGGTGGCGCAGGTGTCCGCACCGGCGCCTGCTCCCGCTCGTGCGCCGGTGGCTGCGCCTGCAGCGCCGGTCGCATCGTCCGCGTCGAGCAGCGGCGCACTGCGCATCCGCTTCGCGCGCCTGTCCGACAGCGAATGCGACCTGCTCGCGGGCGAGCTGGCCAACCTCGGCAAGGTGTTGTCGCGCACGCGCAGCAACGACCAGCTGACCGTGCTGCTGGAAACCACCTGCGCGCCCGACGACATCGTCGCGGTCTGCTGCTTCGTCATCGACGAGTCGCAGATCGACATCACGCATGAAGCCGCTGCTGCTGCCGTAGAGGCCCCGGCCGTGGCCGAAGCCCCGGCACCCGTGGCAGCGCCAGTGCCCGAGCCTGCTGTAGTCGCCGAGGCATCGAAGCCGCAGGCAGCGGCATCGGTCGCCGCACCCGCCGCCAAGGAATCCAGCTCCATCCGCGTCGATGTCGAGAAGGTCGACCAGCTCATCAACCTCGTGGGCGAGCTCGTCATCACGCAGTCGATGCTCACGCAGGCCGCGACCATGCTCGACCCGGTGGCCTACGAGCGCTTCCTGAGCGGCCTCGGCCACCTGGAGCGCAATGCGCGCGACCTGCAGGAATCGGTCATGTCCATCCGCATGATGCCGATGGACTATGTGTTCAGCCGCTTCCCGCGCGTGATCCGCGACGTCAGCGCCAAGCTGGGCAAGCAGGTTCGCCTGGACACCTACGGCAAGGAAACCGAGCTCGACAAGGGCCTCATCGAGCGCATCGTCGATCCGCTCACGCACCTGGTGCGCAACAGCCTCGACCACGGCATCGAAACGCCGGAAGTGCGCTTGGCCAAGGGCAAGGACGCTACCGGCCAGCTGCTGCTGTCGGCGCAGCACCACGGCGGCAACATCGTGATCGAGGTGAGCGACGACGGCGGCGGCCTCAACCGAGAGCGCATCCTGGCCAAGGCCATGCAGCAGGGCATGCCGGTCAGCGAGTCGATGCCCGACGAAGAGGTGTGGCAGCTCATCTTCGCGCCCGGCTTCTCCACAGCCGAACAGGTCACCGACATCTCGGGCCGCGGCGTGGGCATGGACGTGGTCAAGCGCAACATCCAGGAGATGGGCGGCCACGTGGAGATCCACTCGCGCGGCGGGCAGGGCACCACCACGCGCATCGTGCTGCCGCTCACGCTGGCCATCCTCAACGGCATGTCGGTGAAGGTGGGCAGCGAGGCCTACATCCTTCCGCTGAGCTACGTCATCGAGTCGCTGCAGCCGCTGCCGGAGCACCTGCATTCCATTACCGCCGACGGCCACGTGATCCGCGTGCGCGGCGAGTACCTGCCGCTGATCGAACTGCACCGCGTGTTCGACGTGTCGGGTGCGCAGACGCATCCCACGCAGGGCATCCTGGTGATCGTGCAGGCCGACGACAGCCGCTTCGCGCTGCTGGTGGACGAACTGCTCGGACAGCACCAGGTGGTGGTGAAGAACCTGGAAACCAACTACCGCAAGGTGCCCGGCATTTCCGCCGCGACCATCCTCGGCGACGGCAGCGTGGCTTTCATCATCGACGTGGGCGCCATGCCGCGCATCCAGCGCGCGCAGGCCGCGAGCACGGCCGCGCTGGCGGGCGCCGCCCGGAGGACTGCCACCGACGCCATCGCGCTTTGATCGCTCTGACACCCCACGGAGACAGCTGAATGCGGTTTGATTTCTTCCGGCGTTCCTCCGGCGACACAGGGGCCAACCCCGATCTTGGCGCCGGCACCGACGGGTCGGCACAGCCCGACGCGGGGCCCGACGGCCACGTGGCCTATGCCATGCTGCTCGACGCGCAGCGGCGCGTCATGGGCTATCGCATGGCCTGGCGCGCGGCGGGCGGCGAGGGCTCCGGCGTGTCCGGCGCTGCCGGCGTCAAGGCGCTGATGGACACGCTCGCCATGCACCTCAACCCCACGCCCGCGGGCTGGCTGCTGGGGCCGCAGCTGGTGTTCGTCGACGTGACGGTCGATGCGCTGTTCCAGAGCGAGCTGCAATCGCTGCCGCCACAGCACATGGTGCTGTGCATGGGCGTGGACGAACTGCTGGACGCGGACATGCGCTCCATCCTGCTGTTCCTGCGCGAGCAGGGTTTCGGCTTCATGCTGTGCGGCGCCACTGCGCTGCCCGAAGACCTCGAGCTGCGCGCCATCGTCACTCACTTCGCGGTGGATGCGCGCGACGCCGACACCGTGGCTCGGCTGCGCCGGGACGCGGAGCTGGGCCACCCGCCGGTCGAGCCGATCGCCTCGCGCGTGGAAAACTGGGACGAATTCGACGCCTGCGCCGGGCGCCGCGTGAATGTGTTCATCGAAGGCGCGTTCCGCAACCCGCCGGTGCGCGAGACCGAAGACGCGCTGCAGCCCGAGTCGCTGCTGATCGTGCAGCTGATGCAGATGCTCCAGCGCAACGAAGACGTGCGCGTCATCGAGGCCGCGCTCAAGCACGACGCTGCGCTCACCTACCGGCTGCTGCGCTACATCAACTCGCCCTCGGTCGGCATGGCGGTGGAAATCCATTCGCTGCGCCATGCGGTGGCCATGCTCGGCTACTCGCCGCTGTACCGCTGGCTGTCGCTGCTGCTGGCCACCAGCAACAAGGGCGGCTCGCCCTTCATGATGAAGAAGGCGATCCTGCGCGGGCGCTTCGTCGAACTGATGGGGCAGGGCATGCTGCCGGCCAGCGAGGCCGACAACCTGTTCGTGGCCGGCATGTTCTCTCTGCTCGACCAGTTGCTGGGCGTGTCGATGGAGGGCGTGCTGCGCAAGGTGCAGCTCACCGAGTCGGTGCAGCAGGCCATTCTTTCGCGCGGCGGCCTGTACGGCCCCTTCGTGGCGCTGGCCGAAAGCTGCGAGCTCGACGACGGACAGGCTTCGCGCCTGTCGGAAGCGTTGTTCCTGAGCGCGGACCAGGTCAATGCGGCACAGCTGTCTGCGCTGGTGTGGGCGCAGGACGCGAGCCCGGTCGCGGCCGGCCCCTGAACGCGCGCGAGGCCGGAAGTGCAGGGCATTTGTTCGTTTGATCGGGCCATTGGAAACGGCGGACGCTATGTACATTGAAAGCCAAGCTTCCAGGATGGCCGTGACTACCGAGTTCCTTTTTACCGACAGCGACTTTTCCCGGATCCGCACCCTCATACACCGCCGCGCCGGCATCGCCCTGGGCGAGCAGAAGCGGCAGATGGTGTACAGCCGGCTCTCGCGCCGGCTGAGAGAGCTCCAGGTACCCGACTTCGCCACCTACCTCGACTGGCTCGAAGGGCGGCAGGATGGCGAGGAGTGGCAGTTGTTCATCAACTCGCTCACCACCAACCTGACCTCGTTCTTCCGCGAGGCCCATCACTTCCCGACGCTGGCCGAGCACGTGCGCAAGGCGAAGCAGCCCGTCACCGTGTGGTGCGCGGCGGCCTCGACGGGCGAGGAACCCTATTCGATTGCCATCACACTGATGGAGGCGCTGGGTGACAAGGCGGGCTCGTCGCGTGTGATCGCCACCGACATCGACACTTCGGTGCTGGCCAAGGCGGCTACCGGCGTGTTCACCGCCGAGCAGGTGCGCAGGCTCGCACCCGAGCGGCTGCGGCGCTTCTTCAACAAGGGCACCGGCGCGAATGCGGGCAAGGCGCGCATCCGCCCGGAGGTGGCGGCGCTGGTGAAGTTCTCGCGGCTCAACCTGCTCGACAGCGCGTGGGCGGTGAAGGAGCCGGTGGACGCGATCTTCTGCCGCAACGTGATGATCTATTTCGACAAGCCGACGCAGAAGAAGGTGCTCGACCGCTTTGCACCGCTTCTCAAGCCGAACGGCCTGCTGTTCGCGGGGCATTCGGAGAACGCGTCGCTCGTCAACCAGGCCTTCCGGCCGCTGGGCCAGACCGTGTACGAGCTGGCGCGCGCGCGTGCCACGGGCGTTCCATGATGGCCTCGAACCCTGCCGCACCGGACTCGGTGGCCAGCCATCACTACTTCGACCGCGACGTCGGCCTCATGGCCGTGAAGCTGTTGCCTTCCGAGTACTACGTGACTTCGAGCAACACCGTGCTGAGCACAGTGCTCGGCTCGTGCGTGGCTGCCTGCCTGCACGACAGGGAAGCCGGCGTGGCCGGCATGAACCATTTCATGCTGCCCGACGACGGCGAAGCAGCCGGCACCGGCACGCGGGATGCATCCGAGTCGATGCGCTACGGCGCCTACGCCATGGACACCCTGATCCGCGAGCTGGTGCGCGCGGGCGCGCGCCGCGACCGGCTGCGCGCCAAGGTGTTCGGCGGCGGCGCGGTGCTGGCCAACATGACCACGCTCAACATCGGCGACCGCAACGCCGACTTCGTGCTGCGCTACCTGCGCAACGAACGCATCGAAGTCGCCGCGCAAGACCTGCGCGGGCCGCATGCGCGCCGCGTGTGCTTCGTGCCGGCGACCGGCAAGGCCATCGTGCGCAAGCTGCGTGCGCAGACAGAAGTGGCGCAGGTGCAGAACGAAGAGGGCGAGTTGCTGCGCAGGCTGTCCGGCCTTCGCGCGGCACCGGCTGCCTCAACCAAGGGAAACCCGTGAGCAATAAAAAAATCAAGGTGCTGTGCGTCGACGACTCGGCACTGATCCGCAGCGTGATGACGGAGATCATCAACAGCCAGAGCGACATGACCGTGGTGGGCACGGCGGCCGATCCGCTGGTGGCGCGCGACCTCATCAAGGTCACGAACCCCGACGTGCTGACGCTCGACGTCGAGATGCCGCGCATGGACGGGCTGGAGTTTCTCGAAAAGCTCATGCGGTTGCGGCCCATGCCTGTGGTCATGGTGTCGTCGCTGACTGAGCGCGGCTCGGAGATCGCGCTGCGCGCGCTCGAGCTGGGCGCCATCGACTTCGTGACCAAGCCGCGCCTGGGCGTGCGCGACGGCCTGCTCAACTACACCGAACTGATCGCCGGCAAGATCCGCACGGCCGCGAGCGCACGGCTGCTGCCCGGCCGGCATGCCGCGGCCCCGCGCCCTGGCGGCGACGCGCCACACGAATCGCTGCTGCGCAGCCCGTTGCTGAGCACCGAAAAACTCATCATCATCGGCGCCTCCACCGGCGGCACCGAGGCCATCCGCGAAGTGCTGCAGCCGCTGCCGCCCGATTCGCCCGCGGTGATGATCGCGCAGCACATGCCGGCCGGCTTCACCCGCTCGTTCGCGCAGCGGCTCGACGGCCTGTGCCGCATCAACGTGAAAGAGGCCGAGCACGGCGAGCGCGTGCTGCCCGGCTATGCCTACATCGCGCCCGGCGGCTTTCACCTGTCGCTCGCGCGCAGCGGCGCCAACTACGTGGCCCACCTCGACCAGGAGCCACCGGTGAACCGCCACCGGCCGTCGATCGACGTGCTGTTCGATTCGGCGGCCAGGCACGCGGGCAAGAACGCCATCGGAATCATCCTGACCGGCATGGGCAGGGACGGCGCCGAAGGCCTGCTGCGCATGAAGCGCGCGGGTGCGCACACGCTGGCGCAGGACGAGGCCAGCTGCGTTGTCTTCGGCATGCCGCGCGAAGCCATCGCACTGGGCGCGGTGGACGACGTGTCCCCATTGAGCGAAGTGAGCCGCCGGGTGATGGCGCACCTTCGCACGTTCGGCGAACGTGCGAACCGAGTTTGAAAAACGACCTGTTGGAGTTGGAAATATCGTGATCGACAAGAGCATCAAAATCCTGGTTGTGGACGACTTCCCGACCATGCGCCGCATCGTGCGCAACCTGCTGAAGGAACTGGAGTTCCTCAACGTCGACGAGGCGGAAGACGGCGCGGCCGGCATCGAGAAGCTGCGCGGCGGCAATTTCGGTTTCGTGGTGTCCGACTGGAACATGCCGAACATGGACGGCCTGACCATGCTGCAGACCATTCGCGCCGACCCCGAGCTGAAGAAGCTGCCGGTGCTGATGGTCACGGCCGAGGCGAAGAAAGAGAACATCGTGGCGGCCGCGCAAGCTGGCGCCAACGGCTACGTGGTGAAGCCATTCACCGCCGCCACGCTCGAAGAGAAGATCACCAAGATCTTCGAGAAGCTTGCGAAGGAAGCGGCCTGACATGAGCCAGAACGCTGCCGGGGCCGCGGACCCCACCAACACCGCCGAAGAACTGCTGGGCCGCATCGGCCAGCTCACGCGCCAGCTGCGCGAAGGCCTGCGCGAGCTGGGCCTCGACAAGCAGGTGGCCAAGGCCGCGCAAGCCATTCCGGATGCGCGCGACCGCCTGAGCTACGTGGCTGCCACCACCGAGCGTGCCGCGCACCGCGCGCTCAACGCTATCGATGTTGCACAGCCGCTGCAGGAAGCTCTGGCCAGCGATGCCAAGGGCCTCAGCAAGCGCTGGGACCTGTGGTTCGAAAACCCCATCGAGCTCGACCATGCGCGCGAACTCGTGCTCGACACGCGCAGCTACCTCAACGAGGTGCCGGAGCGCGCCGGCGCGATCAACTCGCAGCTCATGGAAATCCTGATGGCGCAAGACTTCCAGGATCTGACCGGCCAGGTCATCAAGAAGATGATGGAAGTGGTCAACGACGTGGAGACGCAGCTGCTGCAAGTGCTGATCGACAACTCCGCGCCCGAGAAGCGCCAGGAGGCCGCGCACAGCCTGCAGAACGGCCCGCAGGTCAAGCCCGGCAACCCCGATGCGGTGACCGACCAGGCACAGGTCGACGACCTGCTGGAGAGCCTCGGCTTCTGAGCCCGGGCCGGGCTTCCAGGCCCTGCCTATTGTCCGAATAGCAGGGCGATAAGGGCCCTTATCGGCAGATTGTTCCGGACGACCGAATTCAATAATTTGGTCATGAGCAAGGCGTACTTCGCCACTGCTGGTTCGGAGCATGAATGGCTGAGGAAAGCGATCTCGAAAAAACGGAACCCGCCTCCGAGCGACGCCTGGAGAAGGCGCGCGAGGAAGGCAACGTAGCCCGTTCGCGCGAGCTCACCACCTTCGTCATGCTGGGCACCGCATGCGCGGGGCTGTGGTTCGCAGGGGAGTCGCTGGGCACGAGCATGAGCGGCGCGTTGCACCGCGGCCTGCAGTTCGACCGCGCCAGCGCCTTCGATCCCTCGCACATGCTGGCCCAGACCGGGTTGATGGCGATGCACACGCTCACGGCCATCGGCCCGTTGTTCGCGATGATGATCGTCGCTGCCGTGGTCGCGCCGCTGATGCTCGGCGGCTGGCTGTTCTCCACCAAATCGGTGGGGCCGAACTTCAGCAAGCTCAATCCGCTGGCCGGCATCGGCCGCATGTTTTCCGCGCAGTCGCTGGCCGAGCTTTTCAAGGCGCTGGCCAAGTCGGCGCTGATCGGCGGCGTGGCGTGGTGGGTCGTGTCGCGCGACATCGGCGCGTTGATGGACCTGATGGCGCAGCCCGCGCACTACGCGCTGCCGCACGCAATGGTGCTGGTGGCCAAGCATTGCGCGCTGATCGCGGCCACGCTGTTTCTCGTGGCGCTGATCGACGTGCCCTTCCAGCTCTGGAGCTACTACCGCAAGCTGCGCATGTCGCGCGAAGACCTGCGCCAGGAGCACAAGGAAAGCGAAGGCGATCCGCACATCAAGGCCGCGATCCGCCGCCAGCAACAGCAGATGGCGCGCCGCCGGATGATGGCCGAGGTGCCCAAGGCAGACATCGTGCTGACCAACCCCACGCACTTTGCGGTGGCGCTGAAGTACACCGACAGCGGCATGCGCGCACCGCGCGTGGTGGCCAAGGGCACCGAGCTTGTGGCCGCGCGCATCCGCGAGATGGCGCTGGAGCACAAGGTTGCGATTCTCGAAGCGCCGCCGCTCGCGCGCGCTCTCTACAAGCACACGAAGCTGGGCGATGAGATTCCGGCAGGCCTGTACACCGCGGTGGCCGAGGTGCTGGCCTGGGTGTACCAGCTCAGGCGCTGGAAGACCGAGGGCGGCGACGCCCCGCGCACGCCGACCGACCTGCCGGTGCCGGCAGACCTTCAATACACAGTGGAAGCCGCATGAACGCGATGACAAACCTGATGCGTCTGCCGACGCGTCTGTTCTCCGGCTCGCAGTTCAAGGGGCTGGCCGGGCCGATTCTCATCATCCTCATCCTGAGCATGATGGTGCTGCCGCTGCCGCCCTTCCTGCTCGACCTGCTGTTCACCTTCAACATCGCCATGTCGGTGATGGTGCTGCTGGTGAGCATGTACACGATGAAGGCGCTGGACTTCGCGGCCTTCCCGGCCGTGCTGCTGTTCTCGACGCTACTGCGCCTGTCGCTGAACGTGGCGTCCACGCGCGTGGTGCTGATGCACGGCCACACCGGGCCCGACGCGGCGGGCAAGGTGATCGAGGCCTTCGGGCACTTCCTCGTGGGCGGCAACTTCGCGGTGGGTGTGATGGTCTTCATCATCCTCGTGCTCATCAACTTCATGGTGATCACCAAGGGCGCGGGGCGCATCGCCGAGGTGGGCGCGCGCTTCATGCTCGACGCGATGCCGGGCAAGCAGATGGCCATCGACGCCGACCTCAACGCCGGCCTGATCGGCGAAGACGTGGCCCGCAAGCGCCGCACCGAGGTTGCGCAGGAGGCCGACTTCTACGGCTCGATGGACGGCGCCAGCAAGTTCGTGCGCGGCGACGCGATTGCGGGCCTGCTCATCATGGTGATCAACATCATCGGCGGGCTGGTGGTCGGCATGCTGCAGCACGGGCTCGACTTTTCCACCGCCGGCAAGACCTACACGCTGCTGGCCATCGGCGACGGCCTGGTGGCGCAGATTCCGGCGCTCGTCATCTCCACCGCTGCCGGCGTGATCGTGTCGCGCGTGACCACCGACGAAGACGTGGGCAGCCAGCTCACGGGCCAGCTCTTTTCCAACCCGCAGGTGCTGTTTCTCACGGCCGGCATCGTCGGCCTGCTGGGCATGATCCCGGGTATGCCGAACCTGGCCTTCCTGCTGATAGCGGGTGGCCTGGTGTGGCTGGGCCGCCGGCTGGTGATGCGCAAGCCGCAGGAAGCCGCGCAGAAGGCAGCCGCCGCCGCGCAGGCCGCGAACCCCGCGCCTTCGGCCGAGATGGAAGAAGCGACGTGGGACGACGTTGCAATGGTCGACCCGCTGGGCATGCAGGTCGGCTACCGGCTCATTCCGCTGGTGGACCAGTCGCAGCAGGGCGAACTGCTGGGCCGCATCAAGAGCATCCGCAAGAAGATTGCGCAGGAGGTCGGCTTCCTGGTGCCGGTGGTGCACATCCGCGACAACCTGGAGATCAAGCCCAACACCTACGTCATCAGCCTGAAGGACGTGGAGATCGGGCGCGGCGAAGCCTTCCCCAACCAGTGGATGGCCATCAACCCCGGGCAGGTGACGGGCACGCTGCCCGGCACGCCCACGCGCGACCCGGCCTTCGGCCTGGCGGCGGTGTGGATCGACGCCAGCCTGCGGCAACAGGCACAGGTGCAGGGCTACACGGTGGTCGATGCCTGCACGGTGATGGCCACGCACCTGAACCACCTGATCCAGACGCATGCCGCCGAACTGCTGGGCCGCCAGGAAGTGCAGCAGCTGCTCGACCAGATCGCCAAGACCGCGCCCAAGCTCACGGAAGACCTGGTGCCCAAGGTGCTGTCGCTCAGCACGCTGCACAAGGTGCTGCAGAACCTGCTCGACGAAGAGGTGCCCATCCGCGACATGCGCACCATCCTCGACGTGATGGCCGAGCACGCGCCGACCATCAAGGACCCGACCGAACTCACCACGCTCACGCGCCTGGCGCTGGGCCGCGCCATCACGCAGCAGCTGTTCCCGGGCGACACCGAGATGCAGGTGATCGGCCTCGACGGCTCGCTCGACGGCGTGCTGCAGCAGGCCTTGACCAACAGCAGCGGCATCGAGCCCGGCATTGCCGACAACCTGCTCAGGCAGGCGCAGGCCGCGATCCTGCGCCAGGAGCAGATGGGCCTGGCGCCGGTGCTCGTGGTGCAGCACGCGCTGCGCGTGCTGCTGTCCAGATTCCTGCGGCGCAGCCTGCCGCAGCTGAAAGTGCTTTCGCATGCGGAGATTCCTGACTCCCGCACCATCAAGATCACCACCGCCATCGGAGGACGAGGTTGAATTCCAAGCAGACCGACGTGCGCACCACCGCGCGCAAATTCGTCGCGGCCACCAGCCGCGAAGCCCTGAGGATGGTGAGGGAGGCGCTGGGCGCCGACGCCATCGTGCTGACGCATCGCGCAATGGCCGAGGGCGTCGAGATCGTCGCAATGGTCGAGGGCGAAGTGCAGGGGGTGTTGAAAGACACCGCGCCTGTGCCTGCGAAGCCCGTGGTGATCGCGGCGCCAGTGGCATCGGTCCCCGTGCCTGTGGCGGCCCCGGTGCCCGCACCCGCACCCGCACCCGCACCCGCACCCGCTGACACCGTGCTCACCGAACTGCATTCCATGCGCGGCATGATCGAAGAGCAGCTCGCCAGCGTCGTGTGGAACGACAAGCAGCGCCGCGACCCGGTGCGTGGCCGCCTGCTGCGCACGCTGCTCGGCGCCGGCTTCAGCGCGGGCCTGTCGAAGGCCATGCTGGAGAAGATGCCCACCGGCCAGACATACGCCGAAGGCATGGCCTACGTGCGTTCGGAGCTGATCCGCGCCGTGCCCGTGCATGAAGACGAAGACGCACTGTTCGCGCAGGGCGGCGTGTATGCCCTGATGGGCCCGACCGGTGTCGGCAAGACCACCACCACCGCCAAGCTGGCTGCGCGCTGCGTGATGCGCTTCGGTGCCGACAAGCTCGCGCTGGTGACTACAGACAGCTACCGTATCGGCGCCTACGAGCAGCTGCGCATCTACGGCCAGATCCTCAACGTGCCGGTGTATGCCGTGAAGGATGCGGCCGACCTGCACCTGGTGCTGCAGGACCTGCGCGACAAGCACATGGTGCTGATCGACACCGTCGGCATGAGCCAGCGCGACCGCGCCGTGTCCGAGCAGATCGCGATGCTCGGCCAGAGCCAGCGGCCCGTGAAGCGGCTGCTGCTGCTCAACGCCACCAGCCACGGCGACACGCTCAACGAGGTGGTGCATGCCTACCGCCATGGCAACGAACTCACCGGCTGCATCTTCACCAAGGTCGACGAGGCCACGCATCCGGGCGCGCTGATCGACACCGTGATCCGCCACCGCCTGCCGGTGCACTACATCTCCAGCGGCCAGAAGGTGCCCGAGAACCTGATGCAGGCCGACCGCGCGCAGCTGGTGGACAGCGTGTTCCAGCCGCGCCAGCACAGCCCGCTGTTCGTGCCCGCGGAAAGCGATCTGCACGAGGAGCCGGCGGGCGCGGGCCCCTCGGCGCAGGTGGTGCAGGCGCAAGGCGAGACCGACCGCCTGCGGCTGAAGTACCAGAACCTGATTCGCGCCATGGCGCACGACGCGCAAGAACTCGCCACTGCCGCCAGCGCATTGGCCGGCGCGCAGATCGGCTTCGAGCGTTCGCGCGCACTCTGGCGCCAGGCCGGCGACGAAGGCACCGGCCAGAAGGCCGTGCTGCACGACCTGATGGTGCATGCGCGCAGCGAAGTGGCCGCCGGCTGCGAGACCCATGTGCTCGCACTGTGCGGGCAGGTCGGGCTGCGCTCGAACGAAGGCGGCGACGCTTATGAATGCCACGGCAGCCTGCTGCTGTCGGACCGCACGGGCCTGCCGCTGGCAGCGCCGAACCAGTGGCTCTCGACCGCCGCCACGCGCGGCATGAAAGAGGCTGCGCGCAAGCCCGGCGCACGCCAGGTGCCGTGGCTGCGCCAGCAGGACTTCGGCCACAAGCCGCTGGTGCATCTGTTGACGAGGCTGCCCGGCATCGAAGCCATGGTGCAGTGGCAGGCCGCGGGCCAGCGCTGGCTGGCGCGCGCGCCGGGCTCCACCGCGGTGATCGACGTGCGCACCGGCGCACCCGACACGCTCGCGCGCATGGACTTTGAATTCGGCGAGGGGCGGCCCGTGCGCTTTCGCGGCAAGGCGGCGTTGCGCAGCGAGGCGCATGCCGACGTGGTGCTGCGCTTCAACGCGGCCGCCATGGCGGCGGGCATCGGGCGCGATGCGATGCCCGCGCTGCGCTGCGTCGCCACGCGGGTGGTCGATGCGCGCACCGGCAACGTGCTGGCGCAGGGCCATGCGTTGACCAATATCGGCGCGGACGTTTCCACGCAGCAGCTCGCGCAATGGCAGAGCTGGGCCAGCGACGCCGAGCCCTGCTTCCGACTGCTGCGCGACGGTGTGCAGATGGTCGGCGGTATCGGCGAACTGGGCGACCCCGACATCATGAAGCGGCTGCTGATCGCCGGCCAGATGACCACCACCGTGTGGCGCCTGCTGCAAGCCGAAGGCGATTGGGCCGACCGCACGCGCGCGCTGCTGGGCCAGCTCACGGGGCGCCCGGCGCGCAACGGGCGGGCCATGAGCGGCAGTGCTCTGTATGCGGGCGTGGGCAAGCTCTTCCTGCTGCTGGAGGCGCTGGGCACCGAGTCGACCGCTCCCACGCAGGCGCCGCGTGCGCTGGAGAAGCTGGGTTGAGGAATCAGGAATGAACAAGCTGGTTGCGGATCAGGCCGACGGACTGCGGCGCATGCTCGCACCGACGCATGCGCGCGTGGTGGCCGTCGCAGGCCTGGGGCAGGGCGCGGGGAGTACCACGGCCGCGATGAATCTCGGTGTGGCACTGACCCTGCAGGGTCGCAACGTGCTGCTGCTGGACGAGCACTGCCCGACTGTGGGTTCGGCCTGTGAGGTGTGGGACATCGATCCGCTGGGGAACCTGGCCGATGTAGCAAGCCAGCGCCTGACGCTGGATGGTGCAGAGGTCAAGGCAGCCTGCGGCGTGCACGTGCTACCCGCGCCGCACGGCGCGGTGAATGGTGCGGATGGCGAAATCGACCCGCGCAAGTTCTGGCACGACGGCGTCGTCATCGTCGATGCGGCTTTCGACGCCGAGGGCCGGTTGTCGGCGCTCGCGCAGGGCGCGGACGACCTGCTGCTGGTGCTGCAGCCGCACCCCGCGTCGATCACCGCGGCCTATGCAGGCATCAAGCGGCTGCACCACGCGCACGGCCTCAAGCAGATGCGCTTCCTGGTCAACGGCGCGGCCGACGTCGTGGCCGCGCGCCAGATCATGAGCAACCTCGCGCATGCCGCCAGCCGCTATCTCGCGCTGCTGCTTCAGCCCGCGGGCTGGGTGCGCTTCGATCCGCTCGTTGCCGACGCGTGGCGCCTGAAGAAGACCATCGTCGAGGCCTTTCCCGCGAGCCATGCCGCCGTCGACTTCCGGCGCATTGCCGGCGAGGTCGACCGCTGGCCCTGGCGCGCGGCCGAGCCGCTGCAGGCCGTGGCCTGAGCCCGCCGACCCGGACAACCCAAGAAGGACGGCCGTGTACACCGCACAGGGAACCATCGAAAAATCACATCTGCTGGCGCAGCACCAGCCGCTGGTGCGCCGCATCGCGCTGCAGATGATGGCCAAGCTGCCGGCCAGCGTGGAGCTGGACGACCTGATCCAGGCCGGCATGCTGGGCCTGCTGGACGCCTCCAGCCGCTACCAGGACAACCGCGGCGCGCAATTCGAGACCTTCGTCAGCCAGCGCATCCGCGGCGCCATGCTCGACGAACTGCGCGCCAGCGACTGGGGCTCGCGCGGCCTGCGCCAGTCGGCGCGCGGCGTCGAGAAGGCGATCCAGGCGCTGGGCCACAAGCTCGGGCGCTCTCCCACCGAAGGGGAGATCGCCAAGGAGCTGAAGATGGACCTGGAGGCGTATCAGTCGCTGCTGCAGGAGATCCAGGGCTGCCAGCTGGTGTACGTCGAAGATTTCTCCAAGGACGACCCGGACAGCCCGTTCCTCGACAGCCATTCGCAGGACGCGCGCAAGGACCGGCGCGGCAGTGACGATCCGCTGGAGCAGCTGCTGGAAAGCGGCTTCCGGCATCAGCTGGTAGACGCCATCGGTGCGCTGCCGGAGCGCGACCAGCTGCTGCTGAACCTCTACTACGAGGAAGAGCTGAACCTGCGCGAGATCGGCGCAATCCTGGAGGTGAGCCAGTCGCGGGTGTGCCAGCTGCACAGCCAGGCGATCAGCAGGCTGCGGGCCAAGCTGAAGGATGTGCTGTAGCGGACTCCGGGGCCAGGGCCGCCGCCTGAATCAGAAAGTCGCATCGAGCACCTGCGAGGGGATGAGGCCGTTGAGCGTCACATTGTTCGTGAGTGGATCGAACAGTTGCGGTTGCAGAACGTACTTCCAGGCGCCGTTCCTGTAGTACAGGAAGTTGAAGGCGTTCGGCAGCGGAATATGCTGGTTGGCGTGGCCGTAGTCGTCGAAGCCGATGTACGAGATCACTTCCTGCCCTTGCGTCTGGATCATCTGATTGATGTTGGCTTGCCCGGGGTGCTGGTGGTGATACACCCTGATCAGATGCGCACCGAGCGGCGAGTTCGTCACCATCAGGGCGCAGCCATTCATGGCGGCGGTGAAGACGAACCTGTGCTGCGGGTTGTGTCGAGGTACGTCGACGAATCCGGGCATCACGTTGCCCTGGATGAAAGGACACCAATACGCCGAGATCGGCTGATCCTGATGGAGGACATTTCCCACCGGCCTCAAGGTGACCTGGAGGGCTTGCGCGGTGCCCTGCAGATCGAACGAGCCCATCTTGGCCGTGTTGAGTACCAGGACCTGCATGGCGAAAGCTGGATTCTGCTGCGCCTGCGCGTTCTGCATGAACCACGAAACGCCGTTGATCGCGCGAAGCTGCGCGTACGCAACGGGATCGGCTCGGAAGAGTTGGTTGTGTCCGTTCACGTGTGATGTCTATTTGCGTTGGAATGGGAGGGGCAAAGTAGAGCGCTGCACCATGGGGCCCAAGCGGCGACCTGTGCCGTTTCATCTTCACGAGCCTCTTGTCATTTCGTGCGCGGCTGATGGTAGGAGCGCGACGGTGCGAAGGCCATCCCCAGGAACAAGTAGATGGGTGCCTTATTTGTCATGCGCCATTAGGCGTTGTCCGTCAGCAATCCGCGCCCGCCGCTGGCGTGCCACGCCCGCGCGCACGGCAAAGCTCGGCCTCTTGCCAAAGACTCCCAAGCAACCCTCCTCACGGCTTCACGCCGACCGCCCGAACCGCCCCATCGGCGACTACGCGCTCATCGGCTCGACCCACAGCGCGGCCCTGGTGCATTGCGGCGGCGACATCGAGTGGCTGTGCCTGCCGCGCTTCGATTCGGCCGCGATGTTCGCCAGCCTGCTCGGCGACGAGCGCAACGGCCATTGGACGATGCGCGCCAAAGACCGCAAGGCGCGTGTCACGCGGCGCTACCTGCCCGGCACCGTGGTGCTCGAAACCACGATCCGCACGGCCAAGGGGACGGCCATCGTCACCGACTTCATGCCCCGCCCTGCGCTCGACGGCACGCACGAGGTGGTGCGCATCGTGCAGGGCGTGCGCGGCACGGTCGCCATGCACACCGAGTTCCGTATCCGCTTCAATTACGGCGAGTGGTGCCCCTGGATGGAGCGGCGCGACGGCGCGGTGTTTGCCACGGCCGGGCCGGACTCGGTGCGCATCAGCTCCGGCGTGCCGCTGACCAACGAGAACTTCGCGAGCTTTGCCGACTTCACCGTGTCCGCGGGGCAGGCCATCGCGTTCAGCCTCGACTGGTTTCCCTCGCACCTGAAGCCGCCGGTGACGCGCGATGCCAGCGCGCTGCTGGCGCGCACCGTCGCCGAATGGAGCGCGTGGACCGGCCGCTGCGGCTACCACGGCGAGTTTCGCGAGCCGGTGATGCGCTCGCTGCTCACGCTCAAGGCGCTCACCTACGAGCCCACCGGCGGCATCGTCGCCGCGCCGAGCACCTCGCTGCCCGAACTGCCGGGCGGCGAACGCAATTGGGACTACCGCTTCTGCTGGCTGCGCGACGCGGCGCTCACGCTCTACGCGCTGATCGGTTCGGGCTATGTCGAGGAAGCCAGCGCCTGGCGCTGGTGGCTGATGCGAGCGGTGGGCGGTTCGCCCGAAGAGCTGCAGGTGATGTACGGCCTGCACGGCGAACGCTCGCTCACCGAACTCGAGCTCGGCTGGCTGCCGGGCTACGAAGACAGCCGCCCGGTGCGCATCGGCAATGGCGCGCACGGGCAGCGCCAGCTCGATGTGTACGGCTCGGTCATCGCGGCCTTTCATGCGGCGCGCAAGGCCGGGCTGGCGGACATGGACAAGGTGTGGCCGCTGGAGCGCGCCATTGCGAAGCACCTGATGGTGCTGTGGAAGGAACCCGACTGCAGCCTGTGGGAAGTGCGCGGCGAGCCGCGCCACTTCGTGCATTCCAAGATCATGTGCTGGCTGGCCTTCGACCGGGTGATCGCGAGCGCGACGGAGTATGGGCTCGAAGGCCCTGTCGAGCGCTGGCGCGAGGTGCGCGACGAGATCCACGCCGAGGTCTGCGCCCGCGGCTACGACGCCGCGAGCAATTCATTCGTGCAGTACTACGGCGCAGACACGGTGGATGCGGCGCTGCTGTGGATGCCGCTGATCGGCTTTCTGCCGATCCATGATGCGCGGGTGCAGGGCACCATCGCGCGCATCGAGAAGGAGCTGATCTTCAACGGGCTGGTGTACCGCTATCGCACCGAGAAAGGCGTGGACGGCCTCGAAGGCGGGGAGGGCGCGTTTCTCGCGTGCAGCTTCTGGCTGTCGAACGTGTACGTGGCCATGGGCAAGCTGCGCAAGGCGCGAGCCCTGTTCAAGCGCCTGCTGGCGCTGGGCAACGACCTGGGCCTGTTCGCGGAGGAGTACGACCCGGTGGCGCAGCGGCAGCTCGGCAATTTTCCGCAGGCGTTTTCGCATATCGGGCTGATCAACAGCGCGCATGCGCTGGTGTCGGCGGCCGGTGGGGTGTGGGAGCTGGCGGACCTCGATGGCAAGGCGGCATCGAAGAAGACGGCGCTGAAGAGAGCGGCACCGAAGAGGACGGCAAGAAAGACGCCGCTCAGGCGGCCGGCAGCGCGAACTCCTCGGCGCTGAACACCGTGTGGAAGACCGTGCCGTCGAACATCTCGAACAGCTTCTTCGAGACCTCGCGGCTTTCATGGCGAACGGGTGAGTCGAGTGCGCGGGCGATGTCCTCGCGACTCGCATAGCGGATCGACAGCACCATCGCCAGTTCGGGGTCGCTCACATCGCTTTCGATCTGGCGCAGCACGCGCACTTCGAGCGCACCGGGGAAGCGGGTCCACAGCGGCACGAGTTTTTCGTGCACGTGGCGGTCGAAGGCTTCTTCCATGCCGGCCTTGACCCGGCCCCTGAAAAACGCGCAGCGGATGAACATGGTGTCTCTTCTTTCCTGGGTGAAAGCTGTGTGTGGCGGGAGGCGCTTCAGCCGCGCCCGTAGCCGTCGAACTGCCGCATCATGGCCGCCGTGTCTTCGGCGCCGAGCCCGGCTGCGACGAAGGCTCGGTGCAGCTCCGAGACGGCGCCCGCCAGCGGCATCGGCAGGCGCAGGCCTTGCGAGAAGGCCTGCACCGCTTCGAGGTCCTTGAGCATGTTGTCGATGCGGCCGGTAGGCGTGTAGTCGCGCGCGGCCATCTTGGGGCCGAACTCGCGCAGGATCTGGCTGTCGGCGCGGCCGCCGGCCAGTGCGGCGGGCAGCTTCGATGCATCGACGCCACCGGCTTCGGCCAGCCGCACCGCCTCGGCCACGGCCTGAAAGCCGATGGCGCAGAGCAGCTGGTTGACGAGTTTGGTGGTCTGGCCCGCGCCGCTGTCGCCCATGTGGGTGTAGTTGGCGCACAGGCTGTCCATCACGGCGCGTGCGCGCAGCACGTCGTCGGCGCTGCCGCCTGCCATCACCGTGAGTTGCCCGAGCAGGGCCTTGGGCGCGCCGCCGGAAAGCGGCGCATCGACGAAGCTCATGCCCGTGCGCTCGCGCAGCGACTGTGCGAGCCGGCGCGTGGAAGGTGGGTCGATGGACGACATGTCGATCAGCAGCCGCTTCGCATCGGCAGGTGCGGCGGCAATGCCGGCCTCGCCGAAGATTGCGCGCTCCACCACCGCCGCAGAGTTGAGGCTGGTGATGACGAAGTCGCTGGCCGCCGCTGCCGCTTGCGCGGTGTCGGCCGCTTGTGCGCCTTGCGCTGCCAGCGCGGCCACCTTGGCCGCATCGAGGTCGAACACGTTCACCCGGTGGCCGCATTCGAGCAGCCGGCGCGCGATGGCCGAGCCCATGATGCCCACGCCGATCACGGCCACGCGCTGGCTGGATGCTGCTGTCATGCAGAGACTTTCATGGAAGCATCCTTCGAGCGTTGAACGAGCCGTGCGCCGATGTCGGCCACGATCTGCTGCACGGGCACGGCGATGTCGGCGTGCAGCACGCCGGGTTCGCTCGCGTCGGGCCTCTCCAGCGTCTTCAGCTGGCTGTCGAGCAGCGCCGGCGGCATGTAGTGCCCGGTGCGTTGTTCCATTCGCTGCCGCACCAGCGCGGGCGACCCGTCGAGAAACACGAACTGCAGCTCGGGCGACGCGGCGCGCAGCCGGTCGCGGTAGGCGCGACGCAGGGCGGAGCAGGCCACCACCACGCCACGCGGCGCGGCCGTGCGGTCAGCAAGGCTGGCGCCCACGCGGTCGAGCCAGGGCCAGCGGTCTTCGTCGGAGAGCGGGAGGCCGGCGCGCATGCGCGCCACGGCCTCGGGCACGTGCAGGTCATCGGCATCGACCCACGGCACGCCCAGCGTCTGCGCCAACCCGGCGGCCACGCTGCTCTTGCCGGTGCCCGACACGCCCATTACCACCACGCTCAGGCGCTGCGGCTGCTCTGGATGCTGCACGGTGCTACAGGCTCGAGGTGATGCCGCCATCCACATACAGGATGTGGCCGTTGACGAAGCTCGACGCATCCGAGGCCAGGAAGATGGCCGCGCCGCCGAGCTCTTCCACGTCGCCCCAGCGGCCGGCGGGCGTGCGGCCCGAGAGCCACGCAGTGAAGGCTTCATCGGCCACCAGCGCCTGAGTGAGTTCGGTCTTGAAGTAGCCCGGCCCGAGGCCGTTGACCTGGATGCCGTACTTGCCCAGGTCGATCGCCATGCCCTTGGTGAGCATCTTCACCGCGCCCTTGGTGGCGGCGTAGGGTGCGATGCCCGGGCGGCCCAGCTCGCTTTGCACCGAGCACACGTTGATGATCTTGCCGCGCTTGCGCTCGATCATGCGTTGCGCGACGAAGCGGCCGACCAGGAACACGCTGTCGATGTTGGTGGTGGTGATCTTGTGCCACGCGTCGATAGGGAATTCGGCGAACGCGCCGCGGTGCTGCATGCCGGCGTTGTTCACGAGGATGTCGATGGCGCCGATGTCGGCTTCGATGGCGGCCACGCCGGCTTCCACCGCTGCGGCGTCGGTCACGTCGAAGGCCATGGCCTCGGCCGCGATGCCCTTGGCGCGCAAGGCGTCGCGGGCGGCGTTGAGCGATGCGGCATCGCGTGCATTGAGAACCACGCGCGCGCCGGCGTTGCCGAGCGCGGCCGCCAGCGCAAAGCCGATGCCCTTGCTGGAGCCGGTGACGAGGGCGGTGCGCCCGGAAAGATCGAAGAGTTTCAAAGGAGGCTCCGAGTACATGGCTGACGGCATAAGTTACCGGTATCTTTTGAGATCGTCAACTGGTAAAACCTCCGTTGGCATTATTATCTTTCATCAATTAAAGTTACCGGTATCTTATTGAGTTGCAACCGCTATCCGAGGAGACACCCGCTTGACCGCTACCGCTACATCCCCGCACGTGCTGATGCCAGGCACCTACCCGGAATGGGACATGGCGCCGATGCGGGCGGCCTACACGCTGCATCGCCTCTGGGAAGCGCCGGACCGGCAGGCCTTCATTGCCGAGCACGCGCCGAACATCCGCGCGGTCGCAACGCGCGGCGAGCTGGGTGCCAACGCCGAACTGATCGCCGCGCTGCCTGCGCTGGAGCTGATCGCCTGCTACGGCGTGGGCACCGACGGCATCGACCTTGCCGCCTGCCGCGCGCGCGGCATCCGCGTGACCAACACACCCGACGTGCTCAACGGCGACGTGGCCGACCTCGCCGTGGGGCTCACGCTGGCGGTGCAGCGGCGCATTCCGGCGGGCGACCAGTTCGTGCGCAGCGGCGCGTGGGCCAATGGCGGCATGCCGCTGACCACCCGCGTCTTCGGCCAGCGCATCGGCATCGCGGGCTTCGGCCGCATCGGCAGCACCATCGCGCGGCGGCTCTCGGGCTTCGACGTGGAGCTGGGTTACTTCAGCCGCACGCCGAAGGCCGACAGCCCGCACCGCCACTTCGCCAGCCTGAGCGCCATGGCCGACTGGTGCGACGTGCTCATCGTCATCCTGCCCGGCGGAGAGGCCACGCGGGGCATCGTCAATGCCGAGGTGCTGCAGGCGCTGGGCCCCAAGGGCTGGCTCGTGAATGTGTCGCGCGGCACCACCGTCGACGAAGGCGCGCTGCTGCAGGCGCTGGAGGCGCGCGGCATTGCCGGCGCGGCGCTCGACGTGTTCCTCAACGAGCCGCGCATCGACCCGCGCTTTGCCGCGCTCGACAACGTGGTGCTGCATCCGCACCATGGCAGCGGCACCGAACAGACGCGCCGCGCCATGGGCGAACTGGTGCGCCGCAACCTCGAGGCCCACTTCACGGGCCAGCCTCTCATTACCCCCGTGCCCTGACTGGCCGAAGGAAAGAATCATGCGTTTGCGTTGTATGTGCCTCGTGATCCACGCCCCCGACGACCTGCGGCTGGACGAACAGGACGCCGGCGAGATCGGCCCCGGCCAGGTGCTGGTGAAGGTCGGCATGGGCGGCATCTGCGGCTCCGACCTGCATTACTTTCACAACGGCGGCTTCGGCACCGTGCGCATCAAGGAGCCGATGGTGCTGGGCCACGAAGTGGCCGGCACCGTGGTGGCGGTGGCGCCCGGCGTGGAGAGCGTGCGCATCGGCGACAAGGTGGCCATCAACCCGAGCCGCCCCTGCGGCGCCTGCAAGTTCTGCCTCGAAGGCCTGCCCAACCAGTGCCTCGACATGCGCTTCTACGGCAGTGCCATGCGCACGCCGCACGTGCAGGGCGCGTTCCGCAACATGCTGCTGTGCGAGGCCACGCAGTGCGTGAAGGTGGCCGAGCACGTGCCGCTGCGCCTGGCCGCGCTGGCCGAGCCGTTCTCGGTGGGGCTGCACGGCGTGTCGCGCGCCGGTCCGCTGCTGGGCAAGCGCGTGCTGGTGTCGGGCTGCGGGCCCATCGGCGTGCTGGCCATTGCGGCGGCGCGCGCGCATGGCGCGGCAGAGATCACCGCCACCGATGTGGTCGACGAGCCGCTGGCCATCGCGCGTGCCATGGGCGCCGACAACGTCATCAACGTCGCGCAGGACAAGACCTGGGTGTCGCGCTACTCGGCCGACAAGGGCACTTTCGACGTGATGCTCGAATGCTCCGGCAACGAGCGCGCGCTGCGCGACGGACTGGAGGTGATGCGCCCGCGCGGTGTGGTCGTGCAGCTAGGCCTGGGCGGCGACGTGAGCATTCCGCAGAACATGGTGGTGGCGAAGGAGCTCAGCATCTGCGGCTCGTTCCGCTTCCATGCGGAGTTCGCGCTCGCGGTGCGGCTCATCAACGAAGGGCGCGTGGATCTGTCGCCCGTGGTGACGCACACCTTCCCGATGCTGCAGGCGCGGCAGGCCTTCGAGCTGGCGAGCGACCGTCAGAAGGCGATGAAGGTGCTGATCGACTTCGCGGACGTGGGCGCGGAGGCTGTTGCGGCCTGACGGGTTTTCCGCAGACGCCCGCAGCGTCATTGGCTCGCGTTAGGCGTTGCGCGCGCCAGCAGGCGGATGTGTTCGAAGTCCAGCATGTCCAGCGCATGCCGCACCGCGTCGACCAGCGCCGAGTGGCGCGCGTCGGCCGCAAGCCGGTCGGCCCATTCGTGCAGGTCGCTCCAACGGCCGTCGCGCGCGAGCGTTTCGAGTTCGTCGCGCACCGATGCGGGAAGCGGCGCGATCGCGGGCACCGGTGGACGTCTCACCCTGTGGCCCGGTACGGGCACGGGCGGTGCATGGCGCGGCTGCTGCGGCTGCTGTGACTTGGTGGCTAGGGGCAGCAATTCTTTCGGCGCGTCCTTCACGATCACCGAGAAGTGCACACGCGTTCCCAGGTTGCGGTGGCTCTCCAGCAGCAGGCGCCCGCCCATGTGCTGCACGATGCGCCGCGCGATCGCCAGCCCCAGTCCGTGGCCGTTGGCGCTGGGCGCGCCCTGCGCGATGGCCTGGACGATGCGCGCCTGGTCTTCCTTGTCGATGCCGATGCCGCTGTCCCACACGTCGAACCTGAGCCGCCACGAGTCCGCGCGCGGCCGGGCCTGCACGCGCAGGCCGATCTTGCCGTCGCGCGTGAACTTCGCGGCGTTCGACAGCAAGTTCAGCAGCAGTTGCTGGAAGCGCTTGCTGTCGAGGTACACCGCGACCGGCAGCGCGCCCAGCACTTCCAGCTCGAACCGGTTGTGCTGCCGCTGCGCGAGCGTGTCTGCGTACTGCGCGATGTCGTCGATCAGCGCGCGCAGGTGCACCGGCCGGGGCTCGAAGGCGAAGGGCAGCAGCTCGCTCTTCGCGTAGTCGAGCAGATCGTCGATCAGCGCGAGCTGGTAGGCCACGCTGCGCTCGATGGCCTGCAGCCGCTCGGGCGGCGGCGAGCTGTCGCCATGCAGCAGGCGCGCGTTGCCGATAATGGTCGACAGCGGTGCGCGCAGGTCGTGGCTGATGTAGGCCAGCAGCTGCGTCTGCTCGCGCGCCTGGTGCTCGGCCTGCTCCAGCGCCGCGTTCAGCGCGTGCGTCTTGCGCTTCACTTCTTCCTGCAGCCGTTGCTGTTCCTCGGCCTGCCAGTGCACCAGCGTGCGCTGCGCGACGCGCTGCTGCCGCGACAGGTGGTGCGCCCACGCCGCCAGCGCCACCAGGCCGACCAGCATGCCCGGGAAGCCCAGCGCATAGGCGTCGAAGCCGGGGATCGTGTGCGCCGGCATCGCGAGTTCGGTGAGCCGCAGGCACACCCCGACGGCGACGATGCTCATCACCGGAAAGGCCAGCCGCCCGCCCGGCCCCGCGCGCCGCATGTAGATGAAGGTGCCGACGGTCAATGCGAGAACCACCACCGGCGCGCTCAGCGTGCCGGCCAGCGCGAAGGGCGCGTACGGCCCCAGCAGCGTGCCCAGCACCACGACGCATTGCCCTGCCGCGAGCACCGCGAAGAGCGACAGTCCGGGCGCGCGCACCGGGCTGCGCCGCGACACCGCGTACAGGTAGAACATCAGCGAGAGCACGCAGCAGCCCGCGGTGACGCCGGCCGCGCGGTAGCTCCATTCGAGGCTGTCGGGCCACAGCGCCAGCCGTGCATGGCCGCGGTAGGCGCCCTCGTAGAGCGCCACGAGCGCGAAGCCCAGGCTCTGCAGCGCCGTTGCCAGGTCGCGCGAGATGAACCACAGCGCCAGCGAATACACGGAGAGCACCAGCAGCCCGCCGATCAGCAGGCCGTCGAGCAGTGCATGGCCGCTTTCTGCTTCGCGCCAGGCGTCGGCCGAATACAGCGCCGGCGCGAGCTTGACGCTGCTGTTCGTCTGAACCCGCACCAGCACGCGAGCCTGCTCGCCGGGCTGCAGGTCGAGGGCCAGCGTCGGCACGCGCTCGCGGTCCCGTCCGGTGCGTGACCGCACCGACACGCCGGTTTGCTCATGTGTCCACGTGGCCCAGCCCGCCAGCTCGCGGCGCGCATGGAAATCAACGTGCTGCAGCCACGTGGCGTCGAGCACCAGCCGAAGCGGCTGGATCGCGCCGGTGTCGTTCACCAGCGTGAGCCGCAGCCAGAAGGCCGAACGCGAAAAGCCCGGCCGCATGCGCGCTGCGTTGCCGGGCTGGAAGCCGCCGGCCACGCCGCTTTCCAGGGCATCGATTTCGTCGAGCGACAGCCGCGTGCTGGTGTCCTCGAACACCTCGGCGCGCGTGTCGAGCGCCACCGGCCAGCGGGTCGCGTCGTCGACGCGCAGCATGCCCGCCTGCGCTGTGGCCGACCCCGCCAGCCAGAAGGCGCAGCACAGCAGCAACGTGCGGATGCCGCGCAGGGCCGGGGTGGTCACCGCCTTCTCAACGCCGCATCAGGCCGACGGCACCGATGGCGGAGAGGTCGAGGCGGCAGGCGCCTGGCGAAACGCCGTGGGCGTGCGGCCGAAGCGCTCGCGGAACGCGGTCGAGAAGTTGGCCGCGCTGGAGAAGCCCACGGCCAGCGCGACTTCTTCCACGCTGAGCGCCGACTCCGCGAGCAGCCGCTGCGCCTCGGCGAGGCGCGCCTCGCGTGCGAACTCGAACACCGTGCGGCCCGTCTGTTCGCGGAACACGCGCGACAGCCGCTTTTCGTGCGTGCCCACGCGCGCCGCCAATTCGGGCAGGGTGGGCACGTTCGCCAGGTCGGCGCGCACCAGGCGCTCGACGGCCTGCGCGAGCACGCGGTCGGTGTGGTCGGCGCCCGGGGTGCTGGTGCCGCGTTCCCGTTTCGCGTTTTCCACTGCGCTCTCGGCCTGCGCGATGCAGGCCTGCGCCTGCTGCCGGCTGCTTGACAGCGCAAGGTGCACGGCCACGCGCGCCAGCACTTCCGCAGGCTCGAAGGGCTTCAGGATGTAGTCGACCGCGCCTTCGCGCAGGCCGGTGAGCCGCTCTTGCACCGAACTCGACGAGGTCACGAAGATCACCGGGATGCGTGTCGTCGCGCGGTCGGCTTTCAGCAGCCGGCAGGTCGCGAAGCCGTCGGTGGCACCCATGCGCACGTCCAGCAGTATCAGGTCGGGCTGCAGCGCCGTGGCCCTGCGGTAGCCCTCCAGCGCGTTGAACGCCAGGCTGATGCGGTGCCCGGCTTCGCGCAGTACTCCCAGCAGCAACTGCAGTTCTTCGACGTTGTCGTCGATGACGAGGATGTGCGCGCGCCGGGGTGGCATGGTCGACCAGTAAGACATGGACGTCGAGCGTAGGAGTGCGTCGCCGAAACGCTGTGTGATTTAGTTCACATTATGTTGCATTCGTAAACAAATGTCATTAACAGCAAAGCTTTTGTCCTGAATGCCAAAAGTGCACCGGTGAGTGGGGTCCAAGAATCGCGCCCTTTCCGGAGCACCCCGCCGCATCGAGCGGCGACAAAAGAAACGGTGCCCGGTCCATCAGAGCAATCACGAGGGACGGGATGTTCAGGACCCCAACGAATCTGTCGCACGCGTCGGCGCGTCGCGACGTGCCTTCCAACGCAGCGCGCTTGCGCCGCTGCCTGACGCGCGTGGCAGCGCCTCTGGCGGGGCTGTTGTTCGCCGCGGCCGCGCATGCCGTGCCGCAGGTGTCGAGCCTTGTTCATTCGCCCGACATCCTTCCCGCTGGCGGCACGGTGACCAGCACCATCACCATCGCCGAGACCGACAGCCTGCCGATCGGCGCGCCGGGCGCCTCCTTCACCTACACGATCCCCGCGAACACCATCTACATGGGCACCGGCGCGGTTCCTGTGGGCAGCTGCTCGTCCGGCGTCGCGGTGGGCGCAGCCGGCCCGGGCACGCTGACCTGCTCGGGCATCACGTTGGGTGCGAACGAGTTGCGCGATTTCCAGGTACTGCTGCGCACCGCCGTCCAGGGCACGCTGAGCGTCACCGCCGCGATCAGCGGGGGCAGCTCGAGCGAAACCAAGATCATCACGGTGAACCAGGGCGCCGACGTGTCGGTGGCCATCAGCGCACCGGCCACCGCGCCGAGCGGCAGCACGGTGCCGATCGTCTTCACGCTCACCAACAACGGCCCCGACACCAGCTCGGGCTCGACGCTGACCTATTCCATTCCCACGGGGTTGTCGGTCTCGGGCTCCGGCCTGCCCTCAGGCTGCTCGATCAGCGGCAGCCTGCTGACCTGCAACGTGCCGGCCACGCCGGCCACCCCGGGCAGCAACACGCGCACCTTCACCGTCAACGGCGTGGTCACCGCGGGCGCGGGCTCCACCATCACGCACCAGCCGGCCGTGGTGTCGGCGGGTTCGATCGGCGATGGCGTTTCTACCAACAACAGCGCCACCGCCAACACCACCGTGACGGCGGGCTACGTGCTCGCGCTCGCCAAGAGCCATGACGGCGGCCAGCTGCTGGTGGGGCAGCGCTTCAACTTCCGCCTGAGCCCGAGCTTCAGCGGCACTGCTCCCACGGGCGTCACGCTGAGCGACACGCTGCCGGCCAACTTCACGATCCAGCCGTTCTCCGCGGGCGGCGGCTGGACCTGCTCCGTCGGCGGCCAGACGGTCAGCTGCACGCGCACCGACATCGGCGGCACCGGCGGCGCCAACGTGGCGCTCGGCGACATCCTCATCCCCGTGATCGCCTCGTCTGCCGGCACCGGCGTCGTCAACCAGGCCACCGTGAGCGCGACCGGGCCCATCGCCAACTCCGCCACGGGCAGCGTGCCCGCCGACGTGGCGGTCTCCGCCACCGACTTCCGCGCCGACAAGCGACGCGGCTGGCCGCAGAACAACGTGCCGCTGGGCCAGGCCTTCGACTACCAGGTCGGCAGCACCAACCTCGGCAGCACGCGCCTGCTGGCGGGCAGCACCATCCAGCTGGTGGACGACCTGCCGGCCGGCGTGCAGATCAACAGCGTCACGCAGCGCGACGGCTACACCTGCACGGTGACCCAGGGCGGCACCACCGTCGTCCCGACGCCCGCCACGCCGGTGCCCGGCCCCGCGACCGTGACCTGCACGCGCACGCTCGCCGCCGACATCGATGTCGACCTGTCGAACGGTGCCAGCGCGCGCAACGGCGGCTACATCATCGTGAACGCCACCATCCCGGCGCTGCCGTCGGGCGGCGGCCAGATCGTCAACAGGATGTGCGTGAACGTGGCGTTGCCCGCGAGCGCGCCCACGCTCGGCACCGACCCGGACGCCAACACCGGCAACGACTGCGTGAACCTCGGCACCGGCGTGGACGACGTCGCCACCGCCGCTGACGTGAAGGTGCTCAAGCGCGTGGTGGGCATCGGCGACAGCGCCGGCAACCGCCAGATCGCGGGCCAGGACGTCACCTGGCAGATCGAGGTGGTCAACGCCGGCCCCTCCGAGGCGCAGAACGTGGTCGTCACCGACAGCTTCGCTCAGGTGATCGGCGCAGGCAGCGTTTCGCAGACGCCCAACGGCGGCACCTTCGCGGGCACCTGCGCGCTGCCGGCCAACGGCGGCGGCTTCGGGCAGGCGTCGCTGTCGAACTGCACGCTGTCGACCCTGCCGGTCTGCCGCGCGAGCACCGACCCCGCCAGCGCCCTGCCGCTGTGCCCGGTCATCCAGGTCGTCGCCAAGCACTACGGCGACGGCGCCTCGGCCACCGACCACGGCTTCCAGATCAACAACACCGCCAATGCACTGGCGACCACGCCGGCAGATCCGGACCTGGCCAACAACAACGGCAGCGCCTCCGCCTTCCTGCTCGCGCGCACCGACGTGACGGTCACCAAGTCGGCCAGCCCCACTTTGGCACCGGTCGGCCAGGTGCTCACCTACACGTTGACCGCCGTCAACCGGAACGTGCCGCAGAGCCTGAGCCGCGCCTATGCCGTGAGCCTGACGGACACGCTGCCAGCGAACCTGATGTTCATTGATGCAATCCCGTCCGGCGGCGGCACCTGTGGCACGACACCGACGACGACGAGTCCCACCGGCGCCACGAACAACCAGCTCGTGTGCACCTGGAACTCGCTCAACCGCAACGTGCAGCAGACCGTCACGGTGCGCGTGCGGCCGCTGTACGCGCTGCTGGGAGAGCCGCCGCCCGTGACCAACAACGTGGTCGTGAAGACGGAAACGCCCGAACTCGACATGACTAACAACGCCGCCAGCGCCTCGACCTCGGTCTCCGCACCGACGTACGACCTGGCGGTGACCAAGCACGACGATGCCGACCCGGTGAACGTGGGCGACGACGTCGGCTACACCATCACCGTGTCGAACAACGCCGCATCGACGGCGGAAGGCGTGCGTCTGGTCGACACCCTGCCGCAGGCCCTGCCCTCCGGAGAAGCCGCACCCACTTTCGTGTCCGCGAGCGCGCCGGCGGGGATCCTCATCACCAGCCCGGCGGTTGGTACGTCAGGCGGGCAGGTCACATTCACCATTCCTGCGCTGGGCGGCAAGCAAAGCGAGAACGGGGCAACCGGAGAGCCCGATACGCTGCAGTTCCGCGTGGTACTGCGCGGCGTTTCGCGCGGCACCTTCCAGAACAACGCCAAGGTCGATTTCGTCCTGGCCGCGCAGAACGCCTACGACACGAAGCAGGCCAACAACGCGGTGGCCGAGAACACCACCTTCCGCTTCAAGGCCGACGTGCAGGTGGTCTCCAAGGCCGCTGTCTCCTCTGGCACTGCCACGCCGCTGGCCACCGTGTCGTCGGCCCAGACCTTCGACTGGCTCGTGCAGCTGCGCAACAACGGCCCCGACAGCGCAGAAACCACCAGCTTCACCGACACCCTGCCCGCGCCGCTGGTGCTGGCCGGCACGCCGGTCTTCACCGTCACCGGCGGCAGCTTCACGCCCGCCGCGCCCACCTGCACCGGCGCGGCCGGCAGCACGGCCGTGAGCTGCGCCATCACTTCGATGCCGGCCAACGGCACCGCCACCGTGCGCATCCCGGTGCGCTTCAGCGGCGCGGCGCCGGCCAACGGCACGGTGCTCACCAACCGCGCCCACATCGTCACCACCGGCTCGGGCGACACCAACGGCGGCAGCGATGCGGACAGCGGCAACAACTTCAACGACGGCAGCGTCACCGTGCAGAACAGCACGCTCTCGGGCCGCGTCTATGAAGATCTGAACGGCAGTGGCGTGATTGATGCCGGCGAACCCGGCATCGCCGGCGTCACGATGCAGTTGAGCGGCACCGACAGCCTGGGCAACGCCGTCACGCAGACGACCACCACCGACGCCAACGGCAACTGGTCCTTCACCGTGCAGGCCGGCACGTACAGCGTGGTCGAGATCCAGCCTGCGGGTTACCTGCCCGGTATCACGCGCGCGGGCACTGTGGGCGGCATCACACGAGGCACAGTGCCAAGCGCGGGCGCGGGCGCGGGCGTCACCAATGGGCCGAACGGCTCGAACGCCAATCGCATCGACGGCATCGTGCTGGCCCAGGGCGAAGCCTCCATCGCCAACAACTTCGGCGAGGTGCGCGCGGCCAGCCTGGCCGGCCGCGTCTACCAGGATGCCGACTACAACGGCTCCAGCGCGGGCGACCCCGGCATCGCCGGCGTGACTGTCACGCTCACCGGCACCGACATGTTCGGCAATGCGGTGTCTCAGACCACCACCACAGCGGCGGGCACCGGCAACTACGCCTTCAACAACCTCGCGCCCGGCAACTACGTGCTGACCGAAACGCAGCCCGCGGGCTTCGCCGACGGCAGCGACGCGGCCGGAACCTCCGGCGGCACCGCGGGCAACGACGTGGTGAATGGCATCGCGCTGCGCTCCAACGCGAACGGCACCGGCTACGACTTCGGCGAGCAGCTCACCCGCATTTCGGTGGTCGTGTTCTCCGACGTCAACAACAACGCCAGGCCCGACACGGGCGAAGCCGGCATCGCTGACGTCAATCTGCGTCTGACAGGCACGGACGCGGCAGGCAACCCGGTGAACATCGTCGCGGTGCCTACTGGCACGGTGGGCGGCTACGAGTTCCGCAACGTGCCTCCTTCGGGCGCTGGCGGCTACACCATCACCGAAACCCAGCCATCTGGCTACGCGCCCGGGCAGGCGAGCAGCAACGGCCATCCGGGTACGGCGCAGGCTGGAGGCAACGTCATCACCGGCGTGACCGTCTCCGGCACCACCGTGCCGCTCACCCAGGGCGACTACCTCTTCGGCGAACTGCTGCCTGCCGGCATTTCGGGCCGTGTCTACTACGACCGCGACGGCAACGGCGCGCAGGGGGCACCCGCCACTGAACCCGGCATCGCGGGCGTCACGATCACGCTCACGGGCACCGACATCAATCAGCAGCCGGTGTCGCGCACCACGACTACCGACGCCAACGGTGACTACAACTTCCAGGGCATCGGTGCGGGCTCGTACACCGTGACCGAGACGCGGCCCACGGGCTACGGACCAGGCCTGACGCGTGCCGGCACCGTCGCCGGCACGGGCAGCGTGCGCGGCACCGTGCCGACCACTGGCAGCGGCGTGACCAACGGACCCAACGGCTCGACCGCGAACGTGATCCAGAAGATCGTGCTGGGCGCCGGCGTCGCCGACGCGAGTTCCACCGGCAACAACTTCTCGGCCGTGAAGCCCGCCAGCCTCTCGGGCTACGTATACGCCGACGTGGCGCCTTCCAACGGCACACGCGACACCGGCGAGCCCGGCATCGCAGGCACCACCATCCGCGTGACCGGCACCGACTTCCTGGGCAACCCGGTCGACCGCACGGTGCAGACCGCTGCCGACGGCCGCTACCTGGTCGACGCGCTGACGCCCGGCACCTACCAGATCGACGAGACGCAACCCGCCGGCGTGGCCGACGGCCCCGAGTCGCTCGGCACTGTTGGCGGCGCCGCGCGCGGCACCGTCAACCCCGGCGGCACCAACGACCGCTTCGGCGGCCTCGCACTGGTCTCGGAAGACGTGGGCATCGACTACAACTTCGGCGAGCGCGGCGGCCAGATCGCCGGCTGGGTGTACGTCGACACCAACAACGACGGCGTTCGCCAGCCCACCGAGGTCGGCATTCCCGGCGTGACGCTCACGCTTACCGGCCGCTCGGCCAGCGGCCTGGTGGTGAACGCCACCGTGGTCACCGACGCCAGCGGCCGCTACGTCTTCACCGGCCTGCTGCCGGCCGACGCCGCGGGCTACACCATCCGCGAGACGCAGCCCGTGACGTATGCCGACGGCCTCGACGCCGTGGGAACGGTCGAGGGTGCGGCCACCGGCACGCTGGGCAACGACGTCATCGGCGCCATCGCGTACCGCGGCGGCAACGGCGACAACTACAACTTCGGCGAACGCGGCGCATCGCTGGCGGGCACCGTCTACAACGACGCCAACCGCAACGGCACGCGCGAGCCGCAGGACTTGCCGATCCCGGGCGTGACCATCACGCTCACCGGCACCGATGCCGCGGGCCAGCCGGTGACGCGCACCGCCGTCACCGACGCCAACGGCCGCTACGAACTGCCCGGCCTGCCGTTGCCCGGCAGCGGCGGTTACACCGTCACCGAGACGCAGCCCACGGGCTACGACGAAGGCATTGCCGTGCCCGGCACGCTGGGCGGCACCGCGCAGGGACCGAACCAGATCCGCGTGAACTTCACCGGCCTGGACGCCCACGGCACCGGCTACGACTTCAACGAGCACAGCAACCAGCCCGCCTCGCTCACCGGCACCGTGTGGTTCGACCAGAACCACAACCGCACCCGCGAGTCGGGCGAAGGCCAGGGCGAAGGCTGGACGGTCGAGCTGCTGCGCTGCGCCGACGGCGGCAACGCCTGCGCGGAAACCGCGGCCACCGTGCTCTACACCGTGACCACGAGCGCCAACGGCAGCTACCGTTTCGGCGACCTCGTACCCGGCGAATACCGCGTGCGCTTCCGCGCGCCCGACGGCCGCGTCGTGGGCGGCGTATGGCCGACCGATGCGTCGCAGAACGGCGCGAGCGGCCCGTATCCCACGCCCGCCGCGAGCGATCCGCGCTTCACCATCAAGGTGCGCGTGAACGCGGGCGCCAACGTGCAGAAGCAGGACCTGCCGTACGACCCGGGCGGCGTGGTGTACGACAGCGTCAGCGGCACGCCGGTGCCGGGCGCCGTGGTGCGCCTGGTCGGCCCGCCCGGCTTCGACCCCGCGCAGCACCTGCTGGACGGGCGCGACACCTACACGACCGGCCCCAACGGCTACTACGACTTCTTCCTGCTGCCGGGCGCACCGGCCGGCGACTACCGCCTGGCCATCACGCCGCCGGGCGCCTACCTGCCGTCGTCGATGTACCCGGCCGCGGCCGGCGCGCTGGGCACGCAGTCGTGCGCGGCGCCCGCCAACGGCCCGGCACCCGCGCAGACCAACCCCTGCGTGGTGAGCCCCGGCGCGGCGCTGGTCACCGGCGCGGGCTACTACCTGATGTTCAAGATGCCGGGCGGCGGCGGCCAGCACGTGGTGGCCAACAACATCCCGCTCGACCCGTCGGACGCCACGCTCATCGAGCTGCGCAAGACGACATCGAAGCTCACCGTGAAGAAGGGCGAACTGCTGCCTTACCGCATCACGGCGCGCAACACGCGCGGCAACCCCGTGCCGGGCGTGGCCGTGGTCGACACGCTGCCGCCGGGCTTCCGCTACATCCAGGGCTCGCTCACCGTGCGCACCATGCCCGGCGGCGTGGCGCTGCCGGTGGTGCCGCAGATCAACGGCCGCCAGGTCGTGGTGCCCGGCCAGAACTTCGCACCCAACGAGACCAAGGAATACCTGATGGTCGCGGGCGTGGGGGTCGGCGTGGGCGAGGGCGAGTTCGTCAACCAGGTCGTCGCCCTGCAGGGCGTGGGCGGCCGCACGCTGTCGAACCTTGCCACGGCCACCGTGCGCGTGGTGCCCGATGCGCTGTTCGACTGTACCGACGCGATCGGCAAGGTCTACGACGACAAGAACGCCAACGGTTACCAGGACGACGGCGAACCCGGCCTTGCCAACGTGCGCATCGCAACGGTCAACGGCGTGCTGGCCACCACCGACGCCGAAGGCCGCTACCACATCGCCTGCGCCGCCATTCCGAAGGAAGGCACCGGCAGCAACCTGGTGCTCAAGCTCGACGAGCGCACGCTGCCTTCGGGCTATCGCACCACCAGCGAGAACCCGGCGGCCGAGCGCGCCACGCGCGGCAAGGTGCTGAAGATCAACTTCGGCGCCACCGTGCACCGCGTGGTGCGCCTCGCGCTGCAGGGCGCGGCCTTCGAAGACGGCAACAGCGCGCTGCGCGCCGGCTTCGCGGGCGAGCTCGACCGCACCGTGAGCGTGCTGGCCGAAAAGACGGCAGTGCTGCGGCTGGCCTACAAGGCCGCGCAGGGCGAGCCCGCATCGCTGGGCCGCCAGCGCACCGACGCGGTGAAGGCCGCTGTGCTCGCGCGCTGGAAGCAGCTCGGCGAACAACGCGCCGGGCGCAACGAGCCGCCGCTTTTCAACCTGGACATCGAGGTTGAGCTGGTGCCTGCCACCGCCGCCTCGGACGAGGCGAAGCCATGACCCGCCCACAGACACCGAACCCGATCCAGCGAGCCGACATGAGAAGAAGAAAGACGCTTCCGAAGCGCATGGCCCTTGCAGGCGCCGTGACCGCCGCCTGCCTGAGCATGGGGCTGGCCGCCGCGCAGGAGACCGCCGTGCGCGGCCGCATGCTCGACCAGGCCACGGCCGACCCGCGCGCCGTGGATATCGACGGCGCACGCCGCCTGCCGCGCAGCAGCGAGCGCGAGCTGCCCAAGGCCACCTTCGTGCTCGGCGATGCGGTCGAGCCCCGCGCGGCGACGGCCGCCGTGGCCGCATCGCCCGTCGAACGCAGCAATGCCAGCACGCCGCATTTCGATTCCGGCGCAGACGGCCTGCTGCCCGCCGACCGCGCGCAGCTCGACCGCATCGCCGACCAGGTGAAGGGCCGTGACGGCCTGCGCTTCGAGATCGTCGGCCACACCGACACGCAGCCCCTGAGTGCGAAGTCGCGCGAGCGCTTTGCCGACAACCACGCGCTGGGCCTGGCCCGCGCGCAGCAGGCCGGTCGCTACCTCACGCAGCGCCTGGGCCTGCCGGAAGCCGCGGCCTCCGCCACGTCGCGCGGCCCCGATGCACCCGTGGCCACGCCTGCAACCGACCCCGCCAACTGGGCCGCCAACCGGCGCGTGGAAGTGCGCGTGTACTGGCGCGATGCTGTCGTTGCGCCGGCACCCGCACCAGCCGACCCCGGCGTGTGCCGCACCTTCACCGCCTTCGGCACCGACGACGCACCGCTGCGCCTGAGCGTGGACGGCCAGTTGCTGTCCGCAGACGGCAAGCTCCCGTCCGCCGAAGGTACGACGAGTGCCGACCGCCAGCGTTGCGTCGACGTGCAGCTCGAGCGCAACCAACTGCGCCTGCAGTACGACAACCTCTCGCAGCCGCGCCGCCTGAGCGCCAGCGCATGGCCCACCACTGTGGTGGCGGGCGACACCGTGCGCTTCGCCGGCTACAGCAACTACCTGCTGTTCACCAGCAAGGCAGAGCTGCGCGTGTTCACCGCCAACGACGTGATGCAGCGCCGCCTGGTCGCAACCGTGCCGCTGGACGCCGCATTGCGCGGCGAATGGCAGGTGCCCGATGGCCTGCTGAACCGCCTCGCCGAAGGCGCGAGCGGCAAGCTGTACTACCGCGTGCGCGTGTATGACCGCCAGGGCCGCTTCGACGAAACCGACGACCTCTCGCTCACGCTGGCCCAGCGCCACAAGCCCGAGACCGGCACGCCACCCGACCCGGTGCGCGAGCTGCTGCGCGGCTATGGCCAGAACAACATCGCCATCGCCAACATTCCGTTGAGCGCCGGCACCGTTACCGCTAGCGGCGCGGCCATTCGCCCCGGCGAGAGCGTGCGCGCGCTCGGCTTTGCGGTGCCGGTGGACGAGAGCGGCCGCTTCGTGTTCCAGCAGCTGGTGCCGCGCCGCGTGCAGACCGGCGAGATCGCCGTTACCGACGCTCAGGGCGCCACGCGTGCCTACCGCCGCGACTTCGAACTGCCCGCGAGCGACTGGTTCTTCGTGGGCCAGGCCGACCTCACCGTGGGCAGCAACAGCGTGAGCGGCCCGGCCGCGATCATGACCAACGACAAGAACCGCTACGGCGGTGGCGGCTGGAGCGAAGGTCGCATTGCCGGCTATGCGAAGGGCCAGCTCAACGACCGCTGGACGCTCACGGCCAGCGTCGACACCGAAGAGCGCCCGCTGAAGGAGCTGTTCCGCAACCTCGACCGCAAGGACCCGACCTCGCTGTTCCGCCGCTTCGACCCCGAGGATTCGTGGAGCACCTTCGGCGACGACTCCACCACCATCGAGGACGCGCCCACGCAGGGCCGCTTCTACCTGCGCGTGGACGACGGCCGCTCGCAGGCCATGTGGGGCAACTTCAAGCTCAACTTCGGCGACACCGAACTCACCCGCGTGAGCCGCGGCCTCTACGGCTTTCATGGCCGCTACCTGGGCGAGGAGTCGACCGCCTTCGGCGAGGCGCGCCTGAAGGTCGACGCCTTTGCGGCCGAGCCCGGCACGCTGGCTGCGCGCGAGGAATTCCGCGGCACCGGCGGATCGCTCTACTACCTGCGCAACCAGGACATCACGCGCGGAGCCGAGCGCGTGACGCTGGAAATCCGCGACAAGGACTCCGGCTTCGTGCTCAAGCGCACGCAGCTCGTGCCGAGTTCCGACTACGAGATCGACTACCTGCAGGGCCGCGTGCTGCTGTCGGCGCCGCTGCCCAGCCTGTCGGACGACGGCTCGCTGGTGCGCGCCGGCGGCTTTACCGGCATGCCGACCTACCTGGTGGTGGACTACGAATACACGCCGCTGACTTCCTCGCTCGACACGCTCGCCGTGGGCGGCCGCGTGTCGTGGTGGGCCAACGACCACGTGGGCGTGGGCGTGACGGCGTCGCGGCAGGACCAGATCGGCGGCGACCAGCGCCTGGCCGGCGCCGACATCACGCTGCGCAAGACCGAGAACACCTACTTCAAGGGCGAGTTCGCGCGCAGCAAGGGCCCGGGCACCAGCCAGCTCGACTCGCTGGACGGCGGCTTCAGCTTCACGGGGCGCAACGGTGCCATCGGCAACACGCTGGGCAACGGACCCACCGGCAACGCAAACGCATGGCGCCTCGAAGGCCAGGCCGACCTGGGCGACTTCGACATCCGCGGCGGCGGGCGCGTGAGCGCCTATGCGCAGTCGCGCGACGCGGGCTTCTCGGCACCGGGCCAGTACGCGAGCAACGCCACGCGCCAGACCGGCGTGCAGGCCACCGTGCCCTTCGGCGAGAAGGGCCAGAGCGGCGCAGGCGAGCTGCGCCTGAAGGCCGACCGCCGCGACGAGCGCGACGGCTACAACAGCAGCGTGCTCGACGCGCAGTACGCCCTGACCCTGTCGCCCGAGTGGAAGCTTGGCCTCGGCCTGCGCTACGACGACAAGACCGGCGACGCGCTCATCACCAGCCCGTCGCTGCCCACCACACAGGCGGTGTCGGGCGAGCGCGCCGACGCGGCCGTGCAGCTCGAATACACCGGCAGCGACCGCTGGAGCGCCTACGGCTTCGCGCAGAAGACGCTGCGGCGCACCGGCACGCGGCTGGAGAACGACCGGCTGGGCTTCGGCGGGCGCTACCGCGTCAACGACAAGCTCGCGCTGCGCGGCGAGGTCTCCACCGGCGACGGTGGACTGGCCGGCAAGGCTGGCGTCGACTACCAGTACGACGACCGCTCCAACCTCTACATGACCTACGTGGCCGACACCGGCCGCACCGACGAGAACCTCATCGGCCGCGGCGGCAGCCTCGTGACCGGCGTGCGCTCCCGGGTGGGCGACGGCCTCACCATGTTCACCGAGCATCGCCAGGCCACCGGCACGCAGCCGGGCCTCACGCATGCCTACGGCGTGCAGTACGCGCCCGACACGCGCTGGACCTTCGGCGTCAACTTCGAGAACGGCTGGATCGGCGCCGAGACCCTGGGCGCCACGCGCCGCGAGGCCGTGGCCTTCACCACCGGCTATTCGAGCGAGCGCATGAAGTACAGCGGCGGCCTCGAATACCGCAAGGACCGCACCACGGCCGAGACACGCACCAGCTGGCTGGTGAAGAACTCCTTCAGCTGGAAGGTGGACGACGACGCGCGCTGGGTCGGCAAGTTCAACTGGGCCGACAGCGACAGCACCACCGGCACACTGGCCGCCGCCAAGTACACCGAAGCCATGCTTGGTTACGCGCTGCGCCCGGCGCTGAACGACCGGCTGAACCTGCTCTTCAAGTACACCTACCTGTACGACCTGTCGTCGCCGGGCCAGGTGGTGTCGGGCGGGGTCGACTCGAGCCTGGGCACCGTGTCGACCACCGGCATCGACTACCAGCAGCGCAGCCACGTGTTCGCGATCGACGCCACCTACGACATCGACCCGCGCTGGACTCTCGGCGGCAAGTACGCCTGGCGCCGCGGCGAACTGCGCGCGAGCCGCGACAACTCGTCGCCGTGGTTCAAGAGCTCGGCCGAACTCGCCGTGCTGCGCGTCGACTGGAAGCTGGTGCGCAACTGGGACTGGATGCTCGAGTGGCGCACGCTGCGCGCCAAGGAACTCAAGGACCGCAAGAGCGGTTGGGTCACCGCCGCGTACTACCACGTCAACGAGAACCTGAAGGTGGGCGTGGGCTACAACTTCACCGACTACTCAGACAACCTCACCGACATGAGCTACCGCAGCAAGGGGTGGTTCCTGAACGTGCTCGGCAAGTTCTGACGAAGCCCGTGCCATGCGCGAAGGACACGACATGCCCATCACGGTTCCGCTGGTCGACATCGCGCAGGCGCTGGCGCGGGCGGGCTGCCCCGGCAACCGTTGCGACCGCTACCGGCTCTACGAGGAGTGGGCACGCGATTTCCAGGCCGACTTCGAGGCCCGCGCCGCGGCAGGGCGCAAGCCAGGGCGCACCTACCTGCACGACGTGACGGCCTTCGCGCTGCGCCGGGCGGCGGCCTACGGGTTCGACGTGCGCTGCGAAGACTTCGGCGCGCGGCTGTGCAGCGAGGCGCGGCTGGTTGCCGGCGTTCGCTGACCCTGCAAGAACCCGGTACCTAGGAGCTTTCGCGCTGCTCGATGCGGAACGGGATCATCACCGTCTCCGCGGGCGGCCGGTGCCCTTCGCGCGCACCGTCGATCACACGCAGCAGCAGTTCGCCCGCCGCCTTGCCGATGCCCACGCAATCCACCGCCACGGTGGTGATGCGCGGGTGGCAGGCACGCGCCACTTCGAAGTCGCCGAAGCCGGCGATCGCGATGCGGCCCGGCACGTTCCAGCCGCGGCGCTGGCATTCCATCAGCGCGCCGAAGGCCGACAGGTCGGACACGCAGATCACCGCATCCACGTCGGGCCACTGCCGCACGAGTTGCACCACCGCTTCACCGCCTTGCGCCATCGAGATCGGCGGCTGGCCGAAGCTGATGACGCGGCCGTCGGGCAGGCCCAGTTCGCGGATCGCCTCCGCATAGCCGCGTTGGCGGTCCGCGCCGCGCGTGTCGCGGTTCGAGGTGCCGCCGATGAAGGCGATGCGCCGGTAGCCCTTGCCGTGCAGGTGCCGCACCATCGCGGCCGCGGCCTCAGCGTTCGAGAAGCCGACCGTGTGTTCGATGGGCGTGGCGGGCAGGTCCCAGGTCTCGACCACCGGCACGCCGGCGGCCTGCAGCATCGAGCGCGCGGCCGGCGTGTGCGAGCCGCCCGTGAGGATCACGCCTTCGGGCCGGCGCGCGAGCATGGCGCGCAGCAGGCGCTCTTCGGTTTCCACGCGGTAGTCGGTGTAGCCCAGCAGCAGCTGCAGGCCGCGCGCTTCCACCGCCGCGGTGATGCCCTGCGCGGTTTCCGAGAAGTTGGAGTTGTTGAGCGACGGGATCAGCACCGCGATGAAGCCCGAACGCTTGCTGGAGAAGGTGCGTGCCGTCTGGTCGATGACGTAGCCCATCTCCTCGCAGGCCTGCAGGATGCGTTGGCGCAGCGCCTCGGAGGTCACGCGGTCGCTGCTCGCGCCGCGGTTGAGCGCGCGCGACACCGTCATCTTCGACACGCCGACGCGCGCGGCCACGTCGGCCATCGTCGCGGGGCGGGTGAGGGGGGCGGCAGCAGCGGTGGCTTTGTTTGGAGGCAAGGGCTTCTTTCTCTCTCGGAAATGCGGGTTCGAGGATATGCGACGCGAGGTCAGATACCGATAACCTGTAAATCGCCGATTTAGGTATGTAAAGAATACAGCGATTGATTCTTTTACAAGAATGAAAAATAGCGCAATCAGCGTACGGGAAAAGCCTAAGTTACCGGTATCTTTTCCAGTGCCACACTGCAAACCCCAAGTTCAGGGAAACCAGCGCCGTGGCCATGACCATCGAAGTCTTCGATTCCCGTTTCGCCCCCGTCGCCCGCGATGCCGGTCCGCTCGAGCGCCTGTGCACCGGCGCCGCCTGGAGCGAAGGCCCGGTGTGGATGCGCGAAGACGGCGCGGTGCTGTGGAGCGACATTCCCAACAACCGCATGCTGCGCTGGCATGCCGAAGGCGGCATGAGCGTGTGGCGCGAGGGCGTGGAGTTCACCAACGGCCACACCCGCGAGGCCGACGGCGCTTTGCTGCATTGCTCGCACGGCCAGCGCGCCATCGTGCGCACGCGCTTCGGCCCGGGCCTGCTGCCGCTGGCCGACGAGGTGGTGGTCGACCGCTATCAGGGCCGCCGGCTCAACTCGCCCAACGACATCGTCGTGAAGCGCGACGGCAGCATCTGGTTCACCGATCCGCCGTACGGCATCGTGTCCGACCATGAAGGGCACAAGGCCCAGAGCGAACTGGGCCGCAACCATGTGTTCCGCTTCGACCCCGCAAGCGGCGCGTTGCGCTCGGTGAGCGATTTCGTCGAAGAGCCCAACGGGCTGGCCTTCTCACCCGACGAAAGCGTCCTCTATGTGAGCGACACATCGGCCGCCTTGCGCACCGACGGCTCGGGGCATCACCATATCGTCGCCTTCGAGGTGATCGGCGGGCAGGACCTTGCCAGCCCGCGCGTGTTCGCGGTCGTGAACCCGGGGCTTGCAGATGGCTTTCGCATCGACGTGCACGGCTTCGTCTACACAAGCAGCGCCGACAGCGTGCAGGTCTATCACCCTGACGGCACGCGCATGGCGCGCATCGCGGTGCCGGAGAAGGTGGGCAACCTGACCTTCGGCGGCAATGACGGCAACGAGCTGTTCGTGTGCGCCTCGACATCGCTCTACCGCATTCGCCTGAACACCCGCGGGGCGGTGCGCGCATGAACGCCGCTTCTGCCTTGCTGCAGTTCCAGGGCATCAGCAAACGCTTCGGCGGCACGCAGGCGGTCGACAACGTCACGCTCGACGTGCGCGCCGGAGAAATCCTCGCGCTGCTCGGCGAGAACGGTGCGGGCAAGTCCACGCTCATCAAGCTGCTCGCGGGTATCTATCCCGCGGACCAGGGAGAGATTCTTTTCGACGGCCGACCGCAAGCCGACTGGCGGCGCAGCGACCGGCGCGAGCAGCCGGTTGCGTTCATCCACCAGGACCTGGGCCTTGTCGAATGGATGACGGTTGCCGAGAACGTGGGTCTGGGCACCGGTTATCCGCGCCGCTTCGGCCTCATCGACTGGTCCGCCGCGAACGACACGGCGCGCCGCGTGATGGCGCGCGTGGGCTGCGACATCGATCCAGGCCGCCGCGTGTTCTCGCTCACGCGCGCCGAGAAGTCGCTGCTGGCCATCGGCCGTGCGCTTGAAGTGAAGGCGCGGCTGCTGGTGCTCGACGAGCCCTCGGCCAGCCTTCCGATGAGCGACGTGGAGCGCATGTTCGGCGTGCTGCGCGAATTGCGCCGGCAGGGCATGGCAATGCTGTACGTGTCGCACCGGCTCGACGAGGTGCTGGCCATTTCCGACCGCGCGGCCGTGATGCGCGACGGCAAGCTGGTGGCGGTGAAGGACACGGCGCAGACGAACGAGGGCGAACTCGTCGGGCTGATCGTGGGCAAGGCGCTGTCGGCTTCGGTGCAGAAGGCGAAGGCACCTGAACCCGGGAGCAGCGAGCCTGTGCTGCAGCTCGACGGCGCGGCCAGCGGCAACGCCGGCCCGTTGAGCCTCGCCGTGCACCGCGGCGAAGTGCTGGGTCTCGTCGGCCTGCGCGGTGCGGGCCACGAGGCCATCAGCCGCGCGATCTTCGGCCGCGAGCCGCTGTCGGCCGGCCGCATGCGACTGCTCGGCAACGCATGCGCCTTCACGTGTTCCGCCGACGCCATCCGCGCCGGCGTGGCCTACGTTGCCGGCGAGCGCCTTGAAGAAAACCTTGCCGGTTCGATGACCGTGCTGGAGAACCTCTTTCCCAACGCCGCATTGCATGGCGACCGCGGCCTTGCCTTCGACCGCCCGCGCCGGGAGAACGACCAGGCACTCGCGCTCATCCGGCGCTTCGACGTCAATCCGCCCGCGCCGTCCGCCGAAGTGCAGCAGCTCTCCGGCGGCAACCAGCAGAAGGTGGTGCTGGCGCGCTGGTTCCACCTGGACAAGCCGCTGGTAGTGCTCGAAGAGCCCACCGCAGGCGTGGACGTTGGCGCCAAGCGGCAGATCTACGGCGTGCTGCGTGAGCGCGCCGAGGCTGGCACGGCGCTGGTCGTGGTCTCCACCGACTTCGAGGAAATCGCGACCGTGTGTACCCGCGTCCTCGTGTTCCGCGACGGCCTGATCGCGGCCGAACTCACGGGCGACGCGATCACGGTCGAAAAGCTATTGGCATTGGCAGCAGGCGCGGCAACGCGCGAGGAGATTCACGCATGAGCAGTTCCATCCGGTCCACGGCGCTGGAGCCAGACAAGTCCCTCGACGGCGAGGCCATTTCCCTGGCGCAGAGCATCGGCCGCGCAATGCCGGTCTACGGGCTCGTGGTGCTGATGGCGGCGCTGGCGCTGCTGTTCTCGCTGCTGCTGCCCGACACCTTTCCGACGCTGTTCAACCTGCGCGCGATCCTGGCCGACAAGTCGGTGATTGCACTGCTGGCACTGGCCGCGACCATCCCGATGATCACCGGCAAGATCGATCTCACGGTGGGCTACGGCATTGTGCTGTGGCACATCCTCGCGATCAGCCTGCAGACGCAGCTCGGCCTGCCGTGGCCGGCGGCAGTGCTGGTGGTACTGGCGTGCGCGGCGCTGTTCGGCGTGCTCAACGGACTGCTGGTCGAACTGGCGCAGATCGATTCGTTCATCGCCACGCTGGGTACGGGCACCGTGATCTACGCGGTGGCCATGTGGCACAGCGGCGGGCGGCAGGTGGTGGGCGAGTTGCCCGACGGTTTTGTCGGCATCGCGGGCGGCAACCTGCTGGGGCTGCCGGTGGGCGCGTTCTATGTGCTTGCGGTGAGCGTCACGCTGTGGGTCGTCACCGAGTTCACGCCGCTGGGCCGCGCGCTGTACGTCATTGGCGCGAACCCGAAGGCGGCGCAGCTCAACGGCATTTCGGTGCGCAGGCATGTGATGGGCGCGTTCGTCGCGTCGGGGCTGCTGTCGGGCTTTGCGGGCGTGCTGCTGGCTTCGCGGCTGCAGATCGGGCAGGCGAGCGTGGGGCTCGAATTCCTGCTGCCTGCGCTGGTGGGTGCGTTCCTTGGTTCGACCACCATCCGGCCCGGCCGCGTGAACGTGTGGGGCACGCTGGTTGGCGTGGCGATTCTTGCCATCGGCATCTCGGGCATCCAGCAGTTCGGCGGCGCCTTCTATGTGGAGCCGCTTTTCAACGGCCTGACGCTGCTGGTGTCCATCGGCATCGCGGGCTGGGCGCAACAGCGGCGCAACCGTTCGATCAAGCGGCGCATTGCCGAGCGGCAGCTCGATCACGCGCAACCCGTTCCCTCAACGCCGTCGGAATGACGGCTCATCACAACGACTGGAGACAAGCATGAAGAAGAGTGTTCCCGCACGCACCGTCGCCGCTGCCGTGCTGGCCCTGTGCGCCGCCACGCTGGCACCCAAGGCCATGGCCGATGACTTTCTCGATGTCGCGAAGAAGAAGGTCGAGATCGCGACCATGACCAAGGAAAAGTGGGACGGCCCCACCACCGGCCCCAAGGCCAGCGCCGGAAAGACCATCGTCTTCGTCGCGGGCGACATGAAGAACGGCGGCATCGTCGGCGTCAGCAAGGGCGTGGAAGAAGCGGCCCGCGCCATCGGCTGGACGGTGCGCGTCATCGACGGGCAGGGCACCGTGAGCGGGCGCACCGCCGCGCTCAACCAGGCGCTGGCCGTCAAGCCGGCGGGCATCGTGGTCGGCGGCTTCGACACCACCGAGCAGAAGGCTGCGTTCGCGGGCGCCGCGAAGTCGGGCATTCCGCTGGTCGGCTGGCACTCGGGCGAGCAGCCGGGCCCGAACGACAAGGCGGGCCTGTACGCCAACGTGACCACCGTGACCGACGACGTGGCCGACGTCGCCGCCTCGTGGGTGGTGGCCGATTCGGGCGGCAAGGCCGGCGTGGTGATCTTCACCGACTCGCAGTACGCCATTGCGCTGTACAAGGCGCGCGCCATGGAGGCCGTCATCAAGAAGTGCGGCGGCTGCACCGTGCTGAGCTTCGAGGACAGCCCCATCGCCGAAAGCTCCACCCGCATGCCGCAGCTCACCACCTCGCTGCTGCAGCGCTTCGGCGACAAGTGGACGCACTCGCTGGCCATCAACGACCTGTACTTCGACTTCATGGGCCCCTCGCTCACGGCGGCAGGCAAGAAGGGCGATGGCTCGCCCAAGGCCGTGTCGGCCGGCGACGGCTCCGAGGCGGCCTACCAGCGCATCCGCACGCAGCGCTTCCAGGCCGGCACGGTGCCGGAGCCGCTGAACATGCAGGGCTGGCAGATCGTGGACGAACTCAACCGCGCCTTCGCCAAGGAGAAGTGGTCGGGCTACGTGCCCAAGGTGCATCTGGTGACGGTGGGCAACGTAGGCAAGGACGGCGGGCCGAAGAACGTGTTCGACCCGGACAACGGCTATCGCACGCAGTACAAGACCGTGTGGGGCAAGTGACTGCCGCAAGGGTGCCGAGAGGCACCCCAGGTGCCTTCACCGGATCTCCTTGTGCACGAAGGTGGCGTTGTCGATGACGTTGTGCCTTCCGAGCCCGCGCTTGTCGAACAGCTTGATGTCGGTGCTCGCTGGCGAGTATTCGAGGATGCCGAAGTTCTCGCGCTCGCCGGTGTAGTAGTACTTGGTGACGAAGGCGCCCGAGGAGACGACCTCGAACATCTTCGTCTCGCCGGCCGGCGGCAGGAACGCGTTCTCGTGGATGTCGCCGGTCAGGAAGATCACGTTGCGCTTGTAGATGATCTCGCGGAACTTCGCGTAGTCGTCGCGGTAGCGCATCCAGCCGTTGCCGGTTGCGCGGATCGGCATGCCGGCGCAGATCAGCACGTAGCCTTGCTCGTTGGCCAGCTCCTGCTTGAGGTAGTCGAGCTGCTTCTGCCCGAGCAGCGGGCTCGCGTCGCCGGGGTCTTTGCTGTACCAGCGGGTGTCGAGAAAAATCGCCTTGCCGATGCGCTGCTGCTGGTGCATCAGGGGCACCGAGTAATAGATGCCGTCGATCTTGGGGTCGAGGTGCGCGGGGTTGCGCAGCTGCTCGATCTCCATGTATTTGGTGAACAGCCGGCGGGTCTCCTGCTTCACCGGCGCCTTGACGTCCGAGCCGCGCGCGTTGTTCCAGGCGAAGTCGTGGTCGTCCCAGGTGCCGTACACGCCGCCGCCGTTGTCCTGCCGCTGGCGCAGCGCGGTTCGCAGCGCCTTGAAATTCGGCACGTTCCATTGCGCTTCGTACTTTCCCTGCATCACGTCGGCGAACTTGGCGGCGTCCCACTTGGACGGTTCGCCCAGGTCGGGAAAGAAATCCATGTAGATCTGGTCGCCCAGCAGGAACAGGTAGTCCGGCTGCTCCTGCGCGATGCGGTCCCAGACGTGCTGGTAGCCGTCGGGGCCGGACTTGAAGTTCATGCACGACGTGAAGGCGATCTTCATGGGGGCTCCTCATTCACCGGTCTGTATGCCGGGTGAGGCGGATCATAGGCAGCCCTTGCGCGTTGTCTCTCCGCAAAACATGGGATGGCGCCGTGTGCTCAGGCGTGCGCGCTCAGTTCAGAGCCAGTTGCCGCTCTGCGGCATCTGCACCTTCTCGGCCGGGTCGTCGCTCGTCACGAACGAGCCGATGGCGATGCTCAGCAGCGAGATGAAGATGCTCGCGAACAGCGCGGTCCAGAAGCCCGACACCTTGAAGCCTTTCACCAGCGCCGCCACCAGCAGGATCATCAGCGCGTTGATGACCAGCAGGAACAGCCCGAAGGTCACCAGCGTCAGCGGCAGCGTGAGCACGATCAGCAGCGGCTTGACGACGGCGTTGGCCAGGCCCAGCAGCAGCGCGGAGACCACCAGCGCGCCGGTGCTGTCGAACTTGAGTCCGCGAAACAGGTGGCTGGCCACCCACAGCGAGATGGCGGTGATGGCCCAGTGGATGAGGAAGGGAGTCAGGTTGTTCAGCATGGGTTTGGTGTGTGGCAGCAGACGCAGAGTTTGTTTCCGTCCGGATCGCGGAAGTAGGCGCCATAGTAGTCCGGGTGGTAGTGCGGCCTGAGGCCGGGCGGGCCTTCGCACACGCCGCCGTGCGCGAGGGCGGTGGCATGGGCGCGGTCCACCGTGGCCCGGTCGGCGGCCATCAGCGCCACCATCTGTCCGTTGCCGGGCGAGGCGGCCTGGTCGTCGTACGGGGTACCCACCAGGAAGAGCGGGCGGGGCGCATCAGGGCTTTGCCAGCCGGCCCAGGGCTTGCCGTCGTCGCGAAACCTCAGCTTGAGGCAGAGCTCGCCCATGAGTGCCGAATAGAAAGAAAAGGCGCGCTCGAAGTCGTTCACGCCGATGTAGACATGGGAAAGCATGCGAGTGAATTCTTCCTGGTTAGCGTTTGAATTGTTGAACGCTGTTTTCGATTGTTACCCTAGGAAACAATGGCGAGGACGCCGTTAAGATCGCCGCTCTTATGGCCAACGCGTCTATCGCCAGCATGACCCCCGCCCCGGCTTCGGCCGACGAGGCCGAATCGTGGGTGCGCGGCGAACTCATCCGCAGCCTGATGCGCTCCGCGCGGGGCTCGTATTTTGTCTCGGCCGCGCTGATGCCCGCGATGGTCGGCCTGAACTGGGCCTATGTGCCCCGCTGGGAGCTGCTCACGTGGCTCGTAGCCGGCCTCATCGCCACCGCGTGCCGCGCATGGGGCGCGCGGGTCTATGCGGTGCGCTATGCGGGGCGCAGCGCGGCGGCGCAGCAGCAGTTCACCGAGCGCTACGGCTTCGTCTGGAGCACCAGCGCGGTGGTGTGGGGCTTGTCGGTGCTGCTGTTCTTCGAGCGCACGCCGCAGGTCAACCAGTTCATGAGCTGGCTCATCGTGGCCGGTGTGGGCACCTTCCCGCTCAACGGGCTGGCGCTGCATCCGCCGCTGCTCAAGCGCTACGTCAACACGCTGTTCATCACGATGCTGGGCGCGGTGGTGATACGCCTGGCGTCGATCGCGCTGCACCATCCGCAGTTCCAGTACGGCTACCTGATGCCGATCCTGCCGATCCTGCACTGGTTCCTGCTGCTGCGGGCGGGGCGGCACATTCACGAGACGGCGCGCAACAGCCTGGAGCTGCTGTTCCACAACCACATCCTGATCAAGTCGCTGACCCAGCAGCGTCAGGCAGCGGTGTCGGCCGTGGCCATGAAGAATCGCTTCCTGGCCAGCGCCGCGCACGACATGCGCCAGCCGGTGCTGGCACTTTCGTTGTACGCCGACTGGCTGCGCAACGAGCCGGAACTGGTGCTGGAGCTCGCACCGAAGATCGTGCGCGCCACGCATGCGGTGAATGCGCTGTTCGACTCGATGTTCGACCTGGCGCGCATCGACTCGGGCCAGGTGCGCCTGCACGTCGAGCGGGTCGACGTGCCCGAGCTGCTGCACGACCTCGAACTGCAGTACCGCCCGGTGGCAGAGAGCCGCGGCCTCGACTTCCGCGTGCACGTGTGCGAGGGCTCGTTCCTGACCGACCCCATCCGCGTGCGCCGCATGATCGGCAACCTGCTGGCCAACGCCATCAAGTACACGGCCGAAGGCGGCGTGCTGCTGGCGGCGCGGCAGACACGCGACGGCCTGCGCGTGGAAGTGTGGGACACCGGCATCGGCATCGCGCCCGAGCACTTGCGCGACGTGTTCCTGGAGTTCTACAAGGTGGCGGACCATGCCGGCACCTCTGATGGCTTTGGCCTGGGCCTTGCCATCGTCGCGCGGCTGTCGCACGTGCTGGGCCATCCCGTCAGCGTACGTTCGCGCCTGGGCAGCGGCAGCGTGTTCCGCGTGGCGCTGCACGACGCCGACGAAGCGGTAGCGCAAGCCCGCGTGAGCGCCTCGGGCGGCTGAGAGCCCTCATAAAAAAACCGCGCTCATGCGCGGTTTTTTAAATTCCAGAAACACCGAGGAGCCGGCTTTGCCGGGCCTCAGGTGTTGCCCCCTGCAAGGGGGGAGGCGAAGCGACACGAAGTGCGCGAAGCCTGGGGGTTAGCCAGAGTTATCCCGACAGCAAACCGTTGGTGCGCGCGTAGTGCAGAGCTTGGGTACGGCTCTTCACGCCGAGCCTGCGGAACAGGCGCCACAGGTGCACCTTCACCGTGTGCTCGCTGATCTCCAGGTCGGTGGCGATGTCGCGGTTGCTCATGCCCTTGTCGAGCATGGCGATCAGCTGCGTCTGCCGCTTCGACAGCTTGCCGCTGTTGGCGGCTGGCATCTCGTCGGCTTCATCTTCCGAGCCTGCCATCAGCAGGCCGCGCAAGGCAGCCGCCAGCTCGTTGGAACTGGCCGACTTCTCGATATAGGTGTCTGCGCCGGCTTCGATGCAGGCGTCCTCCATGTCCGCGGAAGGTGCTGCCGAATACACGGCAATGGGCACGTTCGGATAGACCTGCTTGACCGCGATCACGCCCGACACGCCATTGGTGTCCGGGAGCTTCAGGTCCAGGCAGAAGAGGGTGGGCGCACCACGCTGCTGCACCGAGCTCGCGAGCTTGTCGAGGCGCTCGAGCTCGACGATGTTCTCGGCCGGACGCAATCGCCGCAAGACCATCACGATCGCGTCGCGCATCAGGGGGTGGTCGTCGATGACATAAATGCTCATGTTTTCTTCCTTTGTGATCGCACCGTCTTCTCTCTTCCTGCTCATCGGCGGATAAGCCGATGGGCTTTGCCGGATCAACTCCCGCTCGTTGTGGGTGTTGCCTCCGTCAGGGCCTCCAGCGCCTCGGTGACGGCGCGTGTTCCTTCTGTGTCGATGGGTTCCAGCTGGCTGGCCAGCGTGGTCAATGCTTCGCCGCGCTGCGCCTGCAAGACCGCGATGGTACGGCCCGCTTCCTGCGGTGACGTGAATCCACGGCTTTGCAGCAGGGTTTCGCCGCGCGCATCCAACAGCTTGAAATAGAAAAGCCCGTCCGCCTTTTCGCGGTACTGCTTGAAACTTGGCTTCGCGACCTTGGCAGCCTTGGCTGCGCCCTTGTCCTTGCCGGCCGCGAGATTGCGCAGGCCGACCGCGTGGCGCAGGCTGGCCATGAACGGCTTCGACAGGGCCTGCGCTTTCTCGGCGCCGATGAGCAGGATGCGCTCGATCTCTGCCGGGTCGTTCATCAGCGCGTCGTAGCGCGCGCGCAGCGGCGCCACTTCATGGTCGATGCGCTCGAACAGCAACTGCTTGGCATCACCCCAACTAATGCCATTGGCGTACTCCTTGCGCAGCGACTCGGTTTCTTCGGCGCTGGCAAAGGCCTGGTAGATCTGGAACAGGGCCGAGCCCTCGGTGTCCTTGGGCTCGCCGGGCGCGCGCGAGTCGGTCACGATGCTGGAGATCTGCTTTTGCAGCTGCGCGCGCGGTGCGAACAGCGGGATCGTGTTGCCGTAGCTCTTGCTCATCTTGCGGCCGTCGAGGCCGGGCAGGGTGGCCACGGCGTCGTCGATCTCGGCCTCGGGCAGCGTGAAGTGATCGCCGTACAGGTGGTTGAAGCGCTGCGCCATGTCGCGCGCCATCTCGATGTGCTGCACCTGGTCGCGGCCCACGGGCACCTTGTGGGCGTTGAACATCAGGATGTCGGCGCCCATGAGCACCGGATACATGAAGAGGCCGGCCGTCACGTCGGCATCGGGGTCCTCGCCCTTGGCCACGTTCTTGTCGAGCTGTGCCTTGTATGCATGCGCGCGGTTGAGCACGCCCTTGCCGGTGACGCAGGTGAGGAACCAGGTCAGCTCGGGGATCTCGACGATGTCCGACTGGCGGTAGAAGGTGACGCGCTCGGGGTCGAGCCCGCAGGCCAGCCAGCTGGCGGCGATCTCGAGCGTGGAGCGCTGGATGAGTGCCGGCTCCTGCACCTTGATGAGCGCGTGGTAGTCGGCCAGGAAGAAGAAGCTCTGCACACCGGGTGCGACGCTTTGCCGCACCGAATGGCGGATCGAACCGACGTAGTTGCCGAGGTGAGGCGTACCCGACGGCGTGATGCCGGTCAGGACGCGCAGGGGAGCTTGAGGAGACGGAGCCATGGGACGAAGAAGGAACTTAGCGCAGCAAAGCCACGAGCGGAATGAGGAACGTGTTGATGATGGCGTAGCCCGCAGCCATCAGCGGCTGCAGCCAGAGCTTGCCGAGGACTCCGGCCAGCACCAGCGCCATCACGATGAAGAAGCCGTAGGGCTCGATGCGCGCAAGAAAGTTCGGCACCGGTCCGTTCGGCAGCAACCCGACGAGGATGCGGCCGCCATCGAGCGGTGGCAAGGGGAACAGGTTGAAGGCCCACATCACGAGGTTGACCAGCACGCCACCCTGCGCCATCTGTACGAAGAAAGGTTCGTCGATGCCCGCAGCGCGTAGCAGGACGAAGATGATGGCCCATATGAGTGCCATCGCGAAGTTCGCGGCCGGCGCTGACAGCGACACCCAGAGCAGATCCCGCTTCGGATTGCGCAGGTTGCTCGGATCGAACGGAATCGGCTTGGCATAGCCGAACAGCAACGCACCTGAGGTCGCAAAGTACAGCACCAGCGGGATCAGCAGCGTGCCGATGGGATCGATGTGCTTGATCGGGTTGAGTGTGAGCCGGCCCATCATGGCTGCCGTCTGATCGCCGAAGTGGCTTGCCACGCGGCCCCGGACCACGGCGGGCACCGTAATGGCGAACAGCACCGGCAGCGCCAGGATCAGGACGGTTTGAATCTGACTTGAAATATCCACTGGGCGATTGTGTCAGACGGGAGTGGTTCTCAGCCCCGATTTCAGAGGCCGAGCACAGCCAATGCGCCGCGTCCCTGGCGCACCACGACCGGCTCGTCGCCAGTGCCCATGGGCGTGAGGTCGACCACCGTGGTCGGCTGCGACGGGCAGGCACCTGCGTCGATGACGCCGGCGATCTGCTTCTCGAAGCGCTCGCGGATGATCTGCGCGTCGTTCAGCGCCTCGGTCTCGCCCGGTGCGATCAGCGTGGTGGCCAGCAGCGGTGCACCGTGCAGCGACAGCAGCTCCAGCAGCACCTTGTGATCAGGCACGCGCAGGCCGATGGTCTTGCGCTGCGGATGGCTCACGCGGCGCGGTACTTCCTTGGTGGCTTCGAGCAGGAATGTGTAGGGGCCGGGCGTGGCCGCCTTCAGCAGGCGGTATTGCTTGTTGTCGACGCGCGCGTAGTTGGCCAGCTCGCTCAGGTCGCGGCACAGCAGCGTGAGGTGGTGCTTCTCGTCGACCTGGCGGATGCGGCGCAACTGGTCGACCGCGTCCTTGTCGTCGAGATGGCAGGCCAGCGCATAGCTGGAGTCGGTGGGCACCGCAATGATCTCGCCGCGCTCGAGCAGCGTGACGGCCTGCTTCAGCAGCCGCTGCTGCGGGTTCTCGGGGTGGACTTCGAAGTACTGGGCCATGAAAAAAACTCCGGATCAGGATTCGGCGGGCTCGATAGGCACGCGGCGCTCGCGCACCGTGAGCCACGCACCGGCCGCACCGCAGACCGCGATCATCGCCATGCCGATGAGCGAGTAACGGTCGGGCAGTTGGGAAAAGATGAGCCAGCCGCCGAGCATGGCAAAAGCGATCTGGGCATAGAGATAAGGCGTGAGCGTGGATGCCGGCGCGCGCTGGTAGGCCAGGATCAGGATGAAGTGACCCACCGTGCCCATGAAGCCCATCAGGCACAGCAGCGCCCACCAATGCCACGAGTCCAGCTCGGTCCAAACGAAGGGCACTGCGAGCGATGCAATCAGCGCGCCGACCCAGCCGGTATAGAAATGCATCGTGAGCGGGTTCTCGGTCTGCGCGAGCTTGCTCGTGAGCACCTGGAACCACGCATTGGTCAGCACCAGCCCGATCGGCAGCAGGATGGCCCAGCTGAAGGCCTCGCCGCCCGGCCGCAGGATGACCAGCGTGCCGATGAAGCCACCCGCCACCAGCACCCAGCGCAGCGGCGACACATATTCCTTGAGCGTGGTGGCGGCCAGCAGCGTGATCACCAGCGGCGCAATCAGCACGATCGACGTGAACTCGGCCAGCGGCATGTAGCGCAGGCTGAGGAAGGCCAGCGTGCTCGACACCAGCAGCAGCGCACCGCGCAGCAACTGGTAGCGCGGGTGCCGCGTGCGCAGCAGCGCCGTGCCATGCAGCGGCAGGAGCACGGCCGTGGTGGCCACGGCCTGGAATGCGTAGCGGAACCACACGCCCATGAGGATGGGCACGCCCGCGGTGGATGCTTTGGTTGCGGTGTCGAGCGTGGCGAAGCAGGCCACGGCCACCAGCACAAGGCCGATACCAGCGAGGATGCGGCCCGATTCGGTGTCGCGCGTCTTTTGCGCCGCGAGGCGCGCATTCGCCAGCGCAACGGTTGCCGCGTTGTCGATGCCGGTCCCGGGGTTCTGGCTCACTGCTGGATGCGGTCGCCGAGCAGTTCCCACACAGGAGTGAGCGCGCCAGGCAACGGCGGCAGCTTGCCGAGATCGCAATGACTCTCGTCGGGGCTGTGGAAATCGCTGCCGCGCGAGGCGGCGAAATCGAATTCGAGCGCCTTGTCGGCGTACTCGACATATTCGGCCGGCGTGTGGCTGCCGGTGACGACCTCGATCGCCTTGCCGCCATGCGCCTTGAATTCGAGGAACAGCGCGTATTCCTCGTTGGCCGTGAACTTGTAGCGGCCAGGGTGAGCGATCACGGCCATGCCCTTGGCTGCGGTGATCCAGTGCACGGCGTCCTTCAGCGAGGCCCAGCGGTGCGGCACGTAGCCGGGCTTGCCTTCGGTGAGGAACTTGCGGAACACCTCGGGCGTGTCGCGGCAGTGGCCCTGCTCGACGAGAAAGCGTGCGAAGTGCGTGCGTGAAATGAGTTCGGGGTTGCCGACGAACCTGAGCGCGCCTTCGTATGCACCGTGGATGCCGACCTTGGCCAGACCTTCGGACATTTCCTGCGCGCGCTTGCCGCGGCCGCCGCGTGTGTCGTAGAGGCCTTGCGACATCGCTGCGTCGTTGGCATCGAAACCCAGGCCGACGATGTGCACCGTTTCGCCCGCGAAGGTTACCGAGATCTCGGTGCCGGTGAGGTAGCGCATGCCGTTTGCACGCGCTGCTGCTGCTGCGCGGTGTTGGCCGCCGACCTCGTCGTGGTCGGTGAGGGCCCAGAGCTCGACCCCGTTGGCAGCCGCGCGCGCGGCCAGTTCTTCGGGCGTCAGTGTGCCGTCGGAGACCACGGAGTGGCAGTGAAGATCGGCATTGAGAATGGAGGACACCCTCGCATTCTATGGGGTCTGGAACATCGATGCGGGCGCATGGATGCTGCGCAAGTTGCTATTAAATAAATAGCATTACTGTGCCGCTGCATGCGGCTCAGCGCTTCTTGCGAAAAGCCGCCCAGGCCGCCACCGCAGTGAAGCTTGCGACGATTGCCACCACGATCCAGAAGCCGTGCTTGTGGTCGGCCAGCGGAATGCCGCCGACGTTCATGCCGAACAGGCCGGCCAGGATGTTGATCGGCAGCGCCAGCACCGTGACTACCGTCAGCACGAACAGGCTGCGGTTGTTGTCCTCGTTCACGTTGGCGGCTATTTCTTCTTGCAGCAGCTTGATGCGCTCCTGCAGTGCCTGCATGTCGCGCAGCACCACCGAGAACTCCTCGGTCGAGCCGCGCAGCGCCTGCGCGTCGTGCTCGGCCATCCAGGCGGGAGGCCCTTGCAGCAGGCGGAACAGCGCGGCAGGCTCGGGCGCGAGCAGTCGCTGCAGCCGCACCAGCAGCCGCCGCAGCACGCCCAGCCGAGCGCGCTTGTGGTCGAGGCGGCCGGCCAGCAGTTCGTCTTCGATGCGGTCGATGCGCGAGGTGACGCCGCGCACGATCTTCACGAGCACGTCGGCCTGCGCGCGCAGCAGGTGTTCGAGCAGCTCGGTGCTCGAACGCGGCGCGTCCCCCGCCTTCACGGCCGTGCGCAGCGTGTCGACCGAGCGCAGCGGCTTGGTGCGCGCCGTGACCACGAGGCGCGGGCCCACGCTGATCCACAGCGTGGAGATGTCGGAGGGCTCGAAGCTGAATTCGAAGTGCACGTCGTTGATGACGGCGATCAGCGAATCGTCGGCGCGTTCGATGCGCGTGGAGGGCAGGCCTTCGTGCAGCGTCTCGTAGAAGGTGTCCGGGAGGTTCGCGTGCCGCACCAGCCAGCGCTCGGCATGCGCATGGCTCAGGTTGAAGTGCAGCCAGACGTAGGACGGGTTCTCTTCGCCGCTGCCTTCATCGCCTTTGTCGCGTTGTTCGACCAGCCATGCCGCCGCCTGCGCGGAGTCGATGACCCGCGCGGGCTCGGGTGCGGAGGCGTCGAACAGGTAGCCGGAGATCAGTCCGGCTTCGTCGCCTCCGTAAGACTGGGAGGCGAGGTCATGGAATGCCGACAAGATGCGTGATCAGAAAATGCGGGTGAACAACCAGTAGAGCGACCCCGACAGCAGCATCGCCACCGGCAGCGTCAGCACCCAGGCCAGCGCGAGGTTGCGCAGCGTGGACATCTGCAGGCCCGAGCCGCTGGCCGTCATGGTGCCGGCCACGCCGGACGACAGCACGTGCGTGGTCGACACAGGCAGCCCATACATGTCTGCTGCGCCGATGGTGATCATCGCCACCACTTCGGCCGAGGCTCCCTGCGCGTAGCTCAGGTGCGTCTTGCCGATCTTCTCGCCCACGGTGACCACGATGCGCTTCCAGCCGATCATCGTGCCCAGGCCCAGTGCGATGGCCACCGCGACCTTGACCCACAGCGGGATGAAGCGCGTGGCGCTGTCCAGTTCCTGGCGGAACGTATTGACGCGCAGTTTTGTCTCGTCGTCGAACTTGGCCGCGCCGCTCTTGTCGAGGTGGCGGATGGCTTCGGAGGCCAGGTACATGTCATTGCGAACGTTGGCGACGGCATCCGCGGGAACGCCGGCCAGTGAGCCGTGCTCGCGCACCTGCTGTCCGATGCTGCCGGCGGTCACTGCCAGCGCGGGCACCACCGAAGGACTGAACTCGCGGGTGCGCACATAGGTGGAGAGCGTGTCGCGCGCCGCGGCGGGCTCCAGCGCGGGCAGCGAGGTCGGCACGCTGCGGTTCAGTGCGTTCTGCGCCATCTCGGCCACGGCCGCGAACTTCACGGTCTCGTTGGCGGGCATCGCGCGGTTCAGCGCGTAGGCCATAGGCACCGTGCCCACGAGGATCAGCATGATCAGCCCCATGCCCTTCTGACCGTCGTTGGAACCATGCGCGAACGACACGCCCGTGCAGGTCAGGATCAGCAGGCCGCGGATCCACCATGGCGGCGGCTCGCTGCCCTTGGGTTCTTCATACAGTGCGCGGTTCTTCACGAAGGCTCGCAGCGCCAGCAGCAGCAGCGCGGCGCAGCCGAAGCCGACCATCGGCGACAGCAGCAGCGAGTAGCCCACCTTGGTGGCCTGCGCCCAGTCGACGCCGCTGGTGCCGTCGCGGCCGTGCATCAGCGCATTGGCCACGCCCACGCCGATGATCGAGCCGATCAGCGTGTGCGACGAAGAAGCCGGTAGCCCCAGCCACCACGTGCCCAAGTTCCAGATGATGGCGGCGATCAGCAGCGCGAACACCATCGCGAAGCCTGCGCCCGAACCCACCTGAAGAATGAGCTCCACCGGCAGCAGCGCGATGATGCCGAAGGCCACCGCGCCGCTGGACACCAGCACGCCCAGGAAGTTGAAGAAGCCCGACCACACCACAGCGAAGTTGGGCGGCAGCGAATGGGTATAGATGACGGTCGCCACGGCGTTGGCCGTGTCATGGAAGCCGTTGACGAACTCGAAGCCCAGCGCAATCAGCAGCGCCACGCCAAGAAGCATGTAAGGCACCCAGGTGGTGACGGGCGCCCCGGAGGACGTCACGTCGCCCACCAGGCTCCAGGCCGTGAAGAGCAGGCCGGCGGCCAGCAGCCCCACGAAGGTGATCAGCGTGAGCGGACCGGGCTTGGAGTCGAGCTTGGGCCGTTGCGCGGCGGGCGCGGACGGCAACTCGGCATGCGGGGCTGCAAGCGTGTTCATGGGCGTTTCTGGGTGTTGGAATAGCTGCAGATGGTGTTCGCGGTGTGTGACAACTCCGTGTCAACGGGCCCAAAACCGTCACGCAGCCGTCATATACGGCGAGCAGCATGCTTTTTCCTGCCCCTTTCACTCTTTCCGCCCCACCATGCCGACCAGCGCACTTCCCGACCACGAAGACCTGATGCAACGCATCGCCCGCGACCTGATCGACAGCTACGACGAAGAGCTCGAGCTGGAGATCGAAGACCGCAACATCGACGGCCTCGACCCCGCCTCGGCAACGCCGACCTCCGCCGACAAGGCCGCCCGCCAGGCCTACTTCAAGGAGCTGTTCCGCCTGCAGGGCGAGCTCGTCAAGCTGCAGGACTGGGTGCAGCACAGCAAGCAGAAAGTCGTCATCCTGTTCGAAGGCCGCGACGCGGCGGGCAAGGGCGGCGTCATCAAGCGCATCACACAGCGCCTGAACCCGCGCGTGGCCCGCGTGGCCGCGCTGCCGGCGCCCAACGACCGCGAACGCACGCAGTGGTACTTCCAGCGCTATGCCGCGCACTTGCCGGCAGCGGGCGAAATGGTGCTGTTCGACCGCAGCTGGTACAACCGCGCCGGCGTCGAGCGCGTGATGGGCTTCTGCACCGACGAAGAGTACGAAGAGTTCTTCCGCACCGTGCCCGAGTTCGAGAAGATGCTCGTGCGCTCGGGCATCAAGCTCATCAAATACTGGTTCTCCATCACCGACGACGAGCAGCACATGCGCTTCCTCGGCCGCATCCACGATCCGCTCAAGCAGTGGAAGCTCAGCCCGATGGACCTCGAAAGCCGCCGCCGCTGGGAGGAATACACCAAGGCGAAGGAAATCATGCTGGAGCGCACCCACATCCCCGAGGCGCCGTGGTGGGTGGTGCAGGCAGTCGACAAGAAGAAGGCGCGGCTGAACTGCATCAGCCATCTGCTGGGCCAGATGCCGTACCAGGAAGTGGCGCATCCGCCGGTCGAGCTGCCCGCGCGCGTGCGGCACGACGACTATCTGCGCCAGCCTGTTCCGGCCAACATGATCGTTCCGGAAATCTACTGATGTGTGCCGGGGCGGTAAGGCCGCCCCTTGTCGGGTGTTGTTAGGCCGGCCGGCGCTTTGCGTTCACACTGCGCGCCATGGCCCGTTCTTCCACCGCTTCCGTCTTTGCCCGCGCCTACGAGCGCAACCTGCGCGCGCTCACCAAGGCCACGCTGAGCAACAGCAAGCGCATCGCGGGACAGGTCCAGCGCGCCGCGGCCAAGCGGCTCAAGCCGCCGCCCGGCAAAGGCGACTGGCTCAGCGGCATGGCGATGGGCCCGGGCGGTGCACGCGGCTATCACCTGTTCCGGCCGGCCGGCTTGCAGCTGAAGCCGGGCGAGCGGCTGCCGCTCATGGTCATGCTGCACGGCTGCGGCCAGACCGGGCGCGACTTTGCCGCGAGCACGCGCATGAACGCGCTGGCCGTGCGCCAGCGCTTCCTGGTGCTCTATCTCGAGCAAGACCGGCTCGCCCATCCGCAGGGCTGCTGGAACTGGTACGAGCGTCGCTCCGGCAAGGCCGACGCCGAAGCCGCGACGCTGATGGCCGCCATCGACCAGGCCTGCATGCTGTACCCCGTGGACCGCGATCGCGTGGCGCTGGCGGGGCTCTCGGCCGGCGCGAGCATGGCAGCCTTGCTGGCCACGCGCTACCCGAATCGCTTCCGCGCCGTCGTCATGCATTCGGGCGTGGCGCCCGGCGCGGCGAAATCGCCGGCCACGGCCCTTGGCGCAATGCGCGGACAGAACGTGCCGCCGATGCCCTCCACGGCAGTCGGCAAGGCGATGGGCGCCGCGGCTGTCTTCGCCACCTTGCCGCCGATGCTGGTGCTGCACGGCGATGCCGACGCAGTCGTTGCGCCGAGCAATGCAGTCAACAGCGCCGCGGTGTGGGCCACCGCGCTGGGCGCGAAGCCCGGGCTGTCGCGCAACATGCAGCGCGGCAAGCGCCGTTCGATGCGCGTGACCGACTTCAAGCGCAAGGGCCGCACGCTCGTCACGTTGTGCGAGATCGCGGGGCTGGGCCATTCGTGGAGCGGCGGCGCATCGAAGCTGCTGTTCAGCGACCCCGAGGGGCCTGACGCCACGCGCATGACATGGGCCTTCGCGGCCGCGCAGTTCAAGGCCGCGGCGAAGGCCTGAAGAGAAGGGCGGCTATGCAGCGACAGCGCCTTCGCGCGCCGCTGCCCGCCAGGCACCGGGCGCCATCCCTTTCTCTCGCTTGAAGGCTTTGCTGAACGCCGCCTCCGACTCGTAGCCCACCGCCCCTGCGATCGCGCCCAGGGCAGCGTGGCCTTGCCCCAGCATGTTGCCGGCTTTGAACATGCGCCACTGCGTGAGGTACTCCAGCGGCGCCTGCCCCACCCGCTCGCGAAAACGCTGCGCGAAGGCCGAGCGCGACAGGCTCGCGACGGAAGCAAGAGCCTCTACCGTCCAGTCGCGCGCGATGTCCTTGTGCATCGCACGCAAGGCCGGGCCAATGCGCGCGTCGGCCAGTGCGGCGAGCCAGCCCGTCTGAGATTCGCCGTTGGCCGCGACGTGCGCGCGCACGGCCTGCACGAACACGATGTCGGCCAGCCGGCTCACGAGCAGGCTGGAGCCCAGGCCCGGCTCGCCGGTTTCCATGGCCAGCAGCTGCAGAGTGCCTTGCAGCGCAAGGGCGCGGGCCTGCTCCATCTTCACGTGCAGCAGTACCGGCAGCAGATCGAGCAGCGGCCGCGCGGCGCGCTGGTCGAAGTGGAACCAGCCGCAGATCACCGACGCCGCCGTACCCGTGCCGCCAAGCTCCACCAGCCCGCCGATGCGGTCGCGCACGACCGAGGCACAGCTCACGGTCGGCGTGTTCGGATGGTCGCGCAGGATGTAGGGTGTGCCATGCGCGAGCACATAGCAGTCGCCTGTCGCAAGCGCCACCGGCTGCGCCATGCCCTCGATCTCCAGCAGGCAGCCGCCGCGCACCACCAGCCCGAAGCGCGCGCTCTCGCCGCCCGCCAGGCTCACGCCCCAGGGAGCGCCGGCTTCGAGGCGGGCATACAGGGCGCTGCGCACGCGCATGGCGGCGAAGACGTCGTCGAGCGGATCCATGAAGACTCCTGTGGCGGTGGACGAATGGACAAGATTGTCGGCTTCCCAGGCATTCACTGTCCACCGATGGAGGCAGAAACTGCGGCCTCACTCTTCCCAGACACAGAAACAACAGGAGCAGAACATGAACGCCAGAACAGAATTTGCCGAGCTCGCCGACCGCTACGTCGCCGTCTGGAACGAACCCGATGCCGACGCGCGCCGCGCCGCCATCGCCGGCCTCTGGGTGCCCGACGGCGAGCACTACGTGCGCACGCTGCAGGCCAAGGGCTACGAGGCGCTGCAGCAGCGCGTTACCGGCTCGCACGAGAAGAACGTGCGTGACGCCGGCTTCCGCTTCGTCCGCGCGGGCGACGCCCAGTTCCTGCACGACGCGGTGATGTTCCATTGGCACATGGTCCCGGCAGCCGGTGGCCCGGTGGCCGCGCTCGGGCTGGAGTTCCTGGTGCTGGCCGAGGATGGCCACATCGCCACGGACTACCAGTTCATCCTGCCGACGCCCGCCGTCTGAACCCCGACGATGACCTCCGGGGTCATTGCCGCAGTACCGCTTCCTCCCAACACTCGAGCCCATCATGACGCAGTCAAACATCGCTGCTTCGGCAGCATCGCTTTCTTCCACAGGAAGCCAGAGCACGGGCGCGACGAAGCCCGGGCGGCTGGGCTTGTGGGTCATGCTCAGCGGCACCTTCCTGGTGGTGCTGGACTTCTTCATCGTCAACGTCGCGCTGCCGTCGATGCAGCGCGAGCTGCTGGCGAGCGCGGGCACCTTGCAACTGGTGGTGGCCGGCTACGGCCTGGCCACCGCAGCGGGCCTGATCACCGGCGGCCGGCTCGGCGACCTGTTCGGTCGCCGCCGCATGTTCATGCTGGGCCTGCTGTTGTTCACGCTGGCTTCGGCCGCCTGCGGCTTTGCGCCGAACGCCGAACTGCTGGTGGCGGCGCGCGTGCTGCAGGGGCTGGCCGGCGCGCTGCTGCAGCCGCAGGTGCTGGCGATGATCGGCCTGGCATACACAGGCGAAGACCGGGCGCGTGCCTTCGCGGCCTATGGGCTCACGCTGGGGCTGGGTGCCACGCTCGGGCAGCTCGTCGGCGGCTTGCTGATCCATGCCGATGTGGCGGGTCTGGGCTGGCGCAGTTGCTTCCTCATCAACGTGCCGATCGGCCTGCTGGCGCTGATGCTTGCACCGCGCGTCATTCCGCCGCTGGCGAACAGCGGCAACAGCAGGCTCGACCTGACCGGCATGCTGCTGGTGGCTGCGGGTTCGGTGGCCGTGGTGCTGCCGCTGGTGGAAGGCCGCGAACAGGGCTGGCCACTGTGGAGCTGGGTGTGCCTTGCAGCGGCGCTGCCGCTGCTCGCAGCCTTTGCATATCAACAGCGCCGGCTCGCTGCACGCGGAGGTGCGCCGCTCGTGGCACCGGCGCTGCTGGCCAACGGTCGCTTCGTCACGGGCCTGCTCACCACGCTGGCCTTCTATGTGGGCAATGCCTCGCTGTACTTTGTGCTCGCGCTGTACCTGCAGCAGGGCCTGGCGCTCGATGCGCTCACCTCGGGCGTCGTTTTCACGTCGCTGGCGGTCGGCTTTTTCGCGACGTCGATGGCGGGTGCGCGGCTCGTGCGGCGCTTCGGAGGCAAGCCGCCCATCGCGCTCGGTGCGCTGGTGCTTGCTGCAGGGCACGCATTGCAGTTTGTCAACGTGGCGGGCTGGGCGGGGCATTCGCACGTCGTGGCGTGGATGGTGCCGTTGCTGCTGGTGCAAGGCGCGGGGCTCGGCATGGTGATGGCGCCGCTGGTGTCCACCGTGCTGGCCGGGCTGCCGCCGCAACATGCGGGCGTGGCCTCGGGCGTGCTGTCGATGGTGCAGCAGGCGAGCAATGCGCTGGGGGTGGCGTTGATCGGCATCCTCTTCTACGGGCGGCTGGGTCATGGGGCCGATGCGGCGGGGTATGCGAGCGCGTTCGGGGCGGCTCTGATCTATCTGACGGTTTCAGCGCTGCTCGTGGCTGCGCTCCACCATCGCGGAAGCCGGCGGGCCTGATCGGGCGCGGCGGTGGCCGTGCCAAACTCTCCTGTCCTCACGACAGGACAGACATGGCCACCGATATCCAGCAACTGACCCAAGACCTGCGCGACTTCGCCCAGGTGCGCCAATGGGAGATGTTCCACTCCCCCAAAAATCTGGCCTCCGCGCTTTCCGTGGAGGCCGCCGAACTGCTTGAACACTTCCAGTGGATGAGTGAAGCCAAGAGCCGCAATCTGACCGCCGCCAAGCGCGCCGAGATCGGCACAGAGATCGCCGACGTCTTCCTCTACCTGCTGCAGCTCGCCGACAAGCTCGATATCGACGTGATCGAGGCAGCAAAGAGCAAGATGCTCGCCAACGCCAGCAAGTACCCCGTGCCGCCACCTGCCTGAGCCCTGAGTACCTCCGTGTACGCCACCCGGCGTATTTCCCCTTCCTGGTGCATTCCGCAGACTCCCTCCCACGCCAGCAAAGCGCTGGCGACAAGGTTCAACCAACCCGGAGCAGGAGTCCACATGCAACGTCGTTTCACACTCAAGGCGCTCACCGCCGCCGTCGCGCTGGCCAGCATTTCTGCTGCGCCCGCTTTCGCTGCCGACACCATCAAGGTCGGTGTGCTGCACTCGCTGTCGGGCACGATGGCCATCTCTGAAACCGTGCTGAAAGACACGGTGCTGATGGCCATCGACGACATCAACAAGAAGGGCGGCGTGCTGGGCAAGCAGCTCGAGCCCGTGGTGGTCGACCCGGCCTCCAACTGGCCCCTGTTCGCTGAAAAGACCAAGCAGCTGCTCGGCCAGGACAAGGTGTCGGTGATCTTCGGCTGCTGGACCTCGGTGTCGCGCAAGTCGGTGCTGCCGGTGGTCGAGGAAATGAACGGCCTGCTGTTCTACCCGGTGCAGTACGAGGGTGAAGAACTCTCGAAGAACGTGTTCTACACGGGCGCCGCGCCCAATCAGCAAGCCATTCCGGCCGTCGACTACCTGATGAGCAAGGAAGGCGGCGGCGCCAAGCGCTGGGTACTGCTGGGCACCGACTACGTGTACCCCCGCACCACCAACAAGATCCTGCGCGCCTACCTCAAGAGCAAGGGCGTGAAGGACACCGACATCGACGAGAAGTACACCCCCTTCGGCCACAGCGACTACCAGACCATCGTTGCCGACATCAAGAAGTTCTCGGCCGGCGGCAAGACTGCAGTGGTGTCGACCATCAACGGCGACTCCAACGTGCCCTTCTACAAGGAACTCGGCAACGCCGGCCTGAAGGCCAAGGACGTGCCCGTGGTTGCCTTCTCGGTGGGTGAAGAAGAGCTGCGCGGCGTGGACACCAAGCCGCTGGTCGGCCACCTGGCCGCATGGAACTACTTCATGTCGATCAAGAACCCGACGAACACGGCGTTCATCAAGCAGTGGAGCGACTACGCCAAGGCCAAGAACATCGCCGGCCACAAGGACAAGCCGCTCACCAACGACCCGATGGAAGCCACCTGGATCGGCATCCACATGTGGAAGCAGGCGGTCGAGAAGGCCAAGTCGACCGACACCGACAAGGTGATCGCAGCCATGGCCGGCCAGACCTTCACGGCTCCCTCGGGCATCGTGTCGAAGATGGACGAGAAGAACCACCACCTGCACAAGAGCGTGTTCATCGGCGAAATCAAGGCCGATGGCCAGTTCAACGTGGTGTGGAAGACGCCGGGTCCTGTGAAGGCGAAGCCGTGGAGCCCGTACATCGAAGGCAACGACAAGAAGCCTGACTACCCCGCTGGCAAGTCGATGTAAGTGTGTTTCTCCCTCCCCAGTGGGGGGAGGGAGCCAACCCAACTTCCATTCTCATGATGCTTCGACGAACCCTTCACTGCGCACTCGCCGCCATGCTGCTCATGGCATCGGCCGCCCACGCGCTGACCGCCGACGAAGCCCGGGCCATCGCCTCCGGCGAATCCGAAGCCCGCATCGCCGCACTCAACAAGGCCGTGCTCACGGCCGACGACAAGACCACCGCCTTCATCCAGGCCATGTCCGACGACGCGGTCAAGTACACCGAAGACAAGGTCTTCGTGATGAAGGACGACAAGGGCTACGACCCCGTCACCGGCGCCGAGCTGAAGGTGCCCGACACCGCCGAAGACGTCGTCAACAACAACCTCATGCGCGGCGCGCTCGATGCCGCGCAGGCTGCTCTCAAGCTCACGAGCAAGGACGACGCGGTGCGCGCCGAAGCCGCGCAGGCGCTCTTCAAGGAGCCCGACGAATCGCGCGTGCCCATGGTCGAGAAGGCGCTGGCCGCCGAGACCAATCCGAAGATCAAGGCGCAGCTCGAACTGGTGCGCGCCGCCAGCATGCTCACCAGCGCCGACAAGGCCAAGCGCCTCATCGCCGCCAAGGAGCTGGGCAACAACCGCAACCCCGACACCAAGCTGCTGCTCAACCAGCGCCTGGCCGACGAGACCGAAGCGGACGTCAAGGCCGCCATCGTCGCGTCCATTGCCAGCATCGACGGCGCGCTGGTCTGGGGAGACCGCATCAACGCCGTGTTCAGCGGCATCAGCCTGGGCTCGGTGCTGCTGCTGGCCGCGCTCGGCCTGGCCATCACCTACGGGCTGATGGGCGTGATCAACATGGCGCACGGCGAGCTGATGATGATCGGCGCCTACGCCACCTACGTGATGCAGGGCATCTTCCAGAAGTACGTGCCCGAGGCGGCCTTCGGCTTGTACCTGGTCGCTGCCATTCCGGTCTCGTTCCTCGCGTCGGCGCTCGTGGGCGCGGTGCTGGAGCGCGGCGTGATCCGCTTCCTGTACGGCCGACCTCTCGAAACGCTGCTCGCCACCTGGGGCATCAGCCTGATGCTGCAGCAGCTCGTGCGCACGCTGTTCGGCGCGCAGAACGTCGGCGTCGAAAACCCCGGCTGGATGAGCGGCGGCTTCACCATGCTGAGCAACGTCACGCTGCCGTGGAACCGCATCTGCATCATCATCTTCGCCGCTCTGGTATTGCTTGCGATGGGCTGGCTCATCGGCAAGACGCGCCTGGGCCTGTTCGTGCGCGGCGTTACGCAGAACCGTCCGATCGCCTCGTGCATGGGTGTGAACACCGCGCGCATCGACACCTACGCCTTCGCGCTCGGCTCCGGCATCGCGGGCCTTGCCGGCTGCGCGCTGAGCCAGATCGGCAACGTCGGCCCCGACCTGGGCCAGAGCTACATCGTCGACAGCTTCATGGTGGTCGTGATGGGCGGCGTCGGCCAGCTTGCGGGCACCGTGTATGCGGCGCTGGGGCTGGGCATTCTCAACAAGTTCATCGAAGGCTGGGCGGGCGCGGTGCTCGCGAAGATCGCGGTGCTTGTCTTCATCATCATCTTCATCCAGAAGCGGCCGCAAGGCATCTTCGCTATGAAAGGCCGGAGCGCTGAGGCATGAGCAAGGTCGTACTTCCAACCAAGGGGCCGCTGCTGAGCGGCAAGGGCTGGACGGCCTTCTTCGTCGCGCTGATCGTGGTGTGCGCCGTGGCGCCGGTGCTCAACATCTGGGTGCCGGTCGACAGCCCGCTGCACATGAGCGACTACGCGGTGGCGCTGGTCGGCAAGATCATGTGCTACGCCATCTGCGCGCTGGCCATGGACCTGATCTGGGGCTACACCGGCATCCTCTCGCTGGGCCATGGCCTGTTCTTCGCGCTCGGCGGCTACATGATGGGCATGTACCTCATGCGCCAGATCGGCCGCGACGGCAACTACAAGAGCGACCTGCCCGACTTCATGGTGTTCCTCGACTGGAAAACGCTGCCCTGGCACTGGACCTTCAGCGACAGCTTCATTGCCACGCTGATCCTGATCGTCGCGGTGCCGGGCCTCATCGCCTTCGTGTTCGGCTTCTTCGCCTTCCGCTCGCGCATCAAGGGCGTGTACTTCTCGATCATCACGCAGGCCATGACCTTTGCGGCCATGCTGCTGTTCTTCCGCAACGAGACGGGCTTCGGCGGCAACAACGGCTTCACCGACTTCAAGCGCATCCTGAATATTCCGATCGCCACGCAGGAAATGCGAATGACGTTGTTCGCGCTCACCGGCGCCACGCTGCTGGGCTTCTTCCTGTTCGCCAAGTGGCTCATCGGCAGCAAGTTCGGCCGCGTGCTGCAGGCCATTCGCGACGCCGAAACGCGCGTGATGTTCTCGGGCTACAACCCGCTGCCGTACAAGCTCACGATCTGGGTCATCTCCGCCATCATGTGCGGCGTGGCCGGCGCGCTGTACGTGCCGCAGGTCGGCATCATCAACCCGGGCGAGATGAGCGCGGCCAACTCCATCGAGATCGCCATCTGGGCCGCCGTGGGCGGACGCGCGACGCTGATCGGCCCCGTCATCGGCGCCTTCATCGTCAACGGCGCGAAGAGCTGGCTCACCGTGGCCTACCCCGAGTACTGGCTGTACTTCCTGGGTGCCTTGTTCATTGCTGTCACGCTGTTCCTGCCGAACGGCATCGTGGGGTTGGTGCGCAAGTGGGTGTCGAGGGAGAAGAAGCCGGTGTCGCCCGAGCCCGTGCAGGATGCTGCACGGCGCTCGGTTGCGGCGGAGCAGGGCGTCGAGCCCGATGCGCTGGGCTCGCTGCCCGTGGACGCGAAGGGAGCACGCGCATGACGCCCGACCTGATGGAAGCCGGCGCCGAGCGCGCGGCACGCGCCAGCGGCATTCACTACGCGAGCGGCAGCACCGAATCGGGCGGCCGTGCCGCAGACTTCGGCCGCCACGTCACGCCGGGCGAAGTCGACGTCACGCACGGCCGCATCCTCTACCTCGAAGACGTGAGCGTGAGCTTCGACGGCTTCAAGGCCATCAACAAGCTGTCGCTCGACATCGCGCCAGGCGAGCTGCGCTGCATCATCGGCCCCAACGGAGCGGGCAAGACCACGATGATGGACATCATCACCGGCAAGACGCGGCCCGATTCGGGCACCGTGTTCTTCGGCAGCACCATCGACCTGCTGCGCCACCGCGAAGCGGACATCGCGCAATTGGGCATCGGCCGCAAGTTCCAGAAGCCGACAGTGTTCGAGCACCTGACCGTGTTCGAGAACCTCGAGCTCGCGCTGAAGACCAACAAGGGCGTGCGTGCCTCGATGCTCTTCAGGCTCGACTCGGCACAAAGCGACCGCCTGGCCGAGGTGCTGGAAACCATTCACCTCGCCGACAGCGTGTCGCGTCTGGCCGGCAACCTGAGCCATGGCCAGAAGCAGTGGCTCGAAATCGGCATGCTGCTGATGCAGGACCCGAAGCTGCTGCTGCTCGACGAGCCCGTCGCAGGCATGACCGATGAAGAGACGGCGCGCACCGCCGAGCTGTTCCTCACCCTCAAGGGCAAGCATTCGCTGATGGTGGTGGAGCACGACATGAGCTTCATCCGCACCATCTCCGAGATCGTCACCGTGCTGTGCGACGGCTCCGTGCTGGCGCAAGGCACGCTGGACGAAGTGCAGGCCGACGAGCGGGTGATCGAGGTCTATCTGGGCCGCTGAGGAACCGAACCCATGCTGACAGTCAAGAACATCCACCAGTACTACGGCGGCTCCCACATCCTCCGGGACGTGAGCTTCGAGGCAACGCTCGGCAAGGTCACGGTATTGCTGGGCCGCAACGGCGTAGGCAAGACCACGCTGCTGAAGTCGCTCATGGGCCTGGTGCCTATCAAGAGCGGCAGCATCGAACTCGAAGGCAAGCCCATCCACAAGGCCACGCCTTACGACAGGGCAAGAGCCGGCATCGGCTTCGTCCCGCAGGGCCGCGAGATCTTTGCGCGGCTCACGGTCGAGGAAAACCTGCGCATGGGCCTGGCCTACAAGAGCGGCAGCACGCCCATTCCGTCGGAGCTGTTCGACCTGTTCCCCGTGCTCAAGCAGATGATCAACAGAAGAGGCGGCGACCTCTCCGGCGGGCAGCAGCAGCAGCTTGCGATCGCCCGGGCCCTCGCGCCCAAGCCCAAGCTGCTGATCCTCGACGAGCCTACCGAAGGCATCCAGCCCAGCATCATCAAGGACATCGGCCGCGTCATCCGCATGCTGGCCGACCGCGGCGATATGGCCATCGTGCTGTGCGAGCAGTACTACGACTTCGCCCAGGAGCTGGCCGACGACTACCTCGTGATGGAGCGCGGCGAGGTCATTGCCCGCGGCCTTGGCAAGGACATGGAAGCGCAGGGCGTGCGCCAGCTCGTCGCCATCTGAACCCCTTGGGCAGGGCTTCGAAGCCCTGCCAGTACAAGGCCTTGGGCAACTGCGTATCGGCAGAAATTCAGGGTTTACCCTAAAATCCGGCTTCTGCCCGCGGCCGCCGGGCACCTTCCCAGGAGCCTGGCCTTGAACGCCTCCCCACCCGCGCTGGACAGCGCGGACACCGATATTTCCGTTTCTTCTTCTCCCGCCGCGCCCGTCAACTTCCTGCGCGCGGTGCTCGCACTTGGCGTCGGCGGCTTTGCCATCGGCACCGGCGAATTCGTCATCATGGGCCTGTTGCCCGAAGTGGCGAAGGACATCGACGTCAGCATCCCGCAGGCAGGCCACGTCATCAGCGCCTACGCGCTCGGCGTGGTCATCGGCGCGCCCGTGCTCGCTGTGCTCGCCGCAGGCTGGCGCCGCCGCGCGCTGCTGATCGCGCTCATGGCCGTGTTCGCGGCCGGCAACTTCGCCAGCGCCGCGGCCCCCAACTATTTGCTGCTGAACCTGCTGCGCTTTGCCACCGGCCTGCCGCACGGCACCTACTTCGGCGTGGCCGCGCTCGTGGCCGCTACGCTCGCGCCACCGGGGCGCCGCGCGCGGGCCGTGGGGCTTGTCATGCTTGGGCTCACCGGCGCCACGCTGGTCGGCGTGCCCATCGCCGCCTGGCTGGGCCAGATCTTCGGCTGGCGCGCCGCCTTCGTGTTCGTCGGCGTGATCGCGCTGGTGGCCATCGCGCTGCTGCGCCGCGACATCCCCGACCTCGCAGCGCCCGCAGGCGCCAGCCCTTGGCGCGAACTCGGCGCGCTCAAGCGCAAGCAGGTGTGGTTCACGCTCGGCATCGGCGCCATCGGCTTCGGCGGCATGTTCTCGGTGTTCAGCTACATCAAGCCCACGCTCATCGAAGTGGCAGGCATGCCGCTGGGCGGCGTGCCCTTCGTGCTGGCGCTGTTCGGCCTGGGCATGGTCACCGGCAACCTCGTGGGCTCGCGCCTGGCCGACAAGTCGCTCATGCGCACCATCGGCGGCCTGCTGGTCTATGCGGCGCTGGTGCTCGCGATGTTCACCTTCGCGGCGCACAACGTCTTTACCGCGGCGTTCAACGTGTTCCTCATCGGCACCACCGTGGCCATCGGCCCGGCGCTGCAGATCCGCCTGATGGACGTGGCCGGCGATGCGCAGACGCTCGCCGCCGCGCTCAACCACTCGGCCTTCAACATGGCCAACGCGCTCGGCGCGTGGCTCGGCGGCGTGGCCATTGCCGCGGGCCTGGGCTGGACCTCGACCGGTTGGGTCGGCGCCTTGCTGGCGCTGGCGGGCATGGGCGTGTTCGGTTGGGCGATTGCGAGCGCGCGTGCCGAAGCGCGCCGGCCCGAAACGGTTACTTGCTGAGGGCTGCGCCCTCGGGCGCGCCGTGTTGGCGCAGCAGCGACGCGAAGCGGCGAAGCTCCGCCGCGTTCAGGTCCGACACCGCCCACGCTTGCATGCCGCCCTGGGCCCATCGCGCCAACTGGTAGCCCTGGCGCGTGGAGAACACGGGGCCCTGTGCCTTCGCATCGGCCGCCGGCCAGACGAACACATTGATCACGTGCGGCCCTGAGCGATACACCAGCGCTGCCACGGTGCGCCCATCGAGGTAGTCGAGCCGCCCGCCAGTCAACGGAAAGCCTTCCGCAGCCAGGTCGGTCACCGGCGGTGAAAAGTCGAGCTTGCCGGCGAACCACGGCTTCACCGTGTGCTGGTCGGACGAGGCCACGTCGGCCAGGTGCGAGGCCATCAGCGAGCGCACGTGGTTTGCGGTGACGGCTTCGGCGAGCGCGTCCTGCGGCGGCACCGGCGTCGCGAGCAGCATCAGCGCAAGGCCCCAGGCCGTTGCCGCGCCCGTGCCGAACCATGCCAGACCTTGCCACAAGCCGCGACGAGGCTGCTGCACCGGCGTGGGTGCGGTCACTGCCTCGGCGCGCACCGCCTGCCCGATGCGCTCGGCCAGCCCATCCGGCGGCGTGTGCCGCACGGCGTGACGCCGGATCAGCGTTCCCAGTTCTTCTTCAGACATTGACATGGTGGATCTTTCCTCCAGCGTCGCCAGCAGGCCGTTCGTCGCGCAGGCTGTCGCGCAGCAAGGCCCGCGCGCGCGACAGCCGCGACATCACCGTGCCCAGCGGCACGCCGGCGATGCGCGCGATGTCCTCGTAGCGCATCTCTTCGAGCTCGCGCAGCACGATCACTTCACGGTACACCGGCGGCAGCGCGTCGATGGCGGCATTGATGCGCTCGCCCTGTGCGCGCTGCTCCCATTGCCGGGCCGGATCGCTGGCCTGCGCTGAAGAGTGGCCATCAGCCGCCTCGCTGTCGCGCAGTTCGTCGAATTCGACCTGGTCGGCCAACTGCCGGTTCTGCCGCATCCAGTCGTAGCAGGCATTGCGCACGATGCCCAGCAGCCAAGGCCGCGCGCTCTCGCCGCGCAGCCCGTCGAAGAAGCGGAACGCACGCAGGTACGCCTCCTGCACCGCATCGTCGGCCAGCTGGTCGTCGCGCAACAACCAGCGCGCAAGATTCCACGCCGCATCGAGATGCGGCAACGCTGCGGCTTCGAACTGGCGTGTGCGATCGGTCGTCAACAGGCTCAATGGGCTCCTTCTTCCTGCATGACGGAGTGGCCCGGCGCTTTATTCCATCTTTTTCCATCTTTTTTACCGACCCGCGTGGAATAAGCAGGGCACGCCATGCGTCATGCCCTGTGCGGATTCTGCTTGCTTCCGTTCAATTCCCCAGGAGGTTTTCACCATGCTCGCCATTCCCGGTTTCGCACGCATCCTCGTACTGCTCTCGGCTCTGGCCGCCTCGGCCGCCCCCGCCCTGGCCGCCGGGCCCAAGGCCTACGTCGGCAACTTCAAGGACAGCACCGTCAGCGTGATCGACACCGGCACCGAGCGCGTCGTCGCCACCGTGCCGGTGGCGGCCGGGCCGGACGGCATCATCGTCGCGCCGGGCGGGCGAAGCGTGTTCGTCAGCGGCTCCAGTGCCTCGACCGTGAGCGAGATCGACGCTTCAACTGACCGCGTCGCGCGCAACATCGACGTCGGCAAAGGCCCGCAAGGCCTGGCCATGACGGCGGACGGCAAGTGGCTGCTGGTGGCCGTCAATGGCGACGATCGCGTGGCCTTCGTCGACACCACGGCCCACGGTGTGAGCGCCACCGTGCCGGTGCCCAAGCCGCACACCATCGCCATCCGGCCCGACGGGCGTCAGGCCTACGTCGCGTCGCAGGAGCCCGGCCATTTCGCGCTGGTCGTGATCGACATGACCACCCGCAGCGTGGTCACCGAGATCCCGCTCGACAAGCCACCGCGCGACCTGGAGTTCGGCCACGACGGCAAGGCGCTGTACCTCACGCTGGCTGGCGTGCCCGCAGTGCAGGTGCTCGACCCCGCCACCAACCAGTGGAGCGCGCCGGTTCCTACGGGCGTGTCGCCGCACATCGCACAGCACTTCGCGGGCATGGCCAGCGGGGTGGTGGTGGTGCAGGGCCCGGGTGAAGTCATGCTGTTCGACCCGGCCACGCGTGCGGCGGTGCGCAGCATCGGCGTGGGCAAGCAGCCGCATTGGCTCGATCTGTCGGCGGACGGCAAGAAGCTGTGGGTGAGCAACGAAGGCTCGAACGACGTCAGCGTGGTCGATCTTGCGGGTGGGCCGGTGCACACGGTGGCGGTGGGCAACGCGCCGCGCAAGGTCGCGGTGCAGCGCACGGCAGCTTCCGAAGGCGCGCACGCAGGCGGCTCGGCGCACGTGGCCATCCGGAACTTCGCCTTCGAGCCCGCGCAGATCACGGTCAAGGCCGGTCAGCGCGTGAGCTGGCAGAACGACGACGGCGCGCCGCACGGCGTGGTCTTCAAGGATGGCGGCACCGGCATCGATCTGCTGCTGCCCGGCAAGACCTTCGCCCGCACCTTCGACAAGCCGGGCACCTACGACTACGTGTGCTCGGTGCACCCTTACATGACGGCGCGCGTGACGGTCATTTCCCCCTGACCTGCGCGCAGGCGATGCGGTGCCTATGATGGTTGAGCGGGCCAGGCATGTGCACGGCCCCTTCGCTTCCAAGGAGCCAACCCCCATGAGCATTCCCACCACGCGGCTCGGCCGCACCGGCCTTACCGTGTCCCGCCTTGCCCTCGGCACCATGACCTTCGGCCTGCAGACCGACGAGACGGTGTCGTACCAGATCCTCGACAAGGCTGCCGAAGGCGGCATCAACTTCCTCGACACCGCCGACGTGTACCCGCTCGGCGGCACCGTCGAGACCACCGGTCGCACCGAGGAAATCATCGGCCGCTGGTTGCAGAAGCAGGGCCCCGCGGGCCGCCGCCGTTTCGTCGTCGCCACCAAGGCGGTCGGCAAGGTCGGCCCCAACAGCTGGGACCAGGGCGCGTCGCGCAAGCACCTGCTGGACGCCATCGACGCCTCGCTCAAGCGGCTGCAGACCGACCACGTCGACCTGTACCAGCTGCACAGCGACGACCGCGAAACGCCGCTCGAAGAAAGCCTGGAGGCGCTCGACGTCATCGTGAAGTCGGGGCGGGCGCGCTACATCGGCGTGTCGAACTTCCTGGCCTACCGCCTGGCACGCGCGCTGGGCAAGGCCGAGCTGCACAAGCTCACGCGCTATGTGTCGGTTCAGCCGCGCTACAGCCTGCTGTTCCGCGAGATCGAGCGCGAGCTGCTGCCGCTGGTTGGCGAAGAGGGGCTGGGCGTGATTCCCTACAACCCGCTGGCGGGTGGCCTGCTGACGGGCAAGTACAAGCCCGGAGCCAAGCCGGAGGAAAACACCCGCTTCACGCTCGGCACCGCCGGCAACATGTACCAGGACCGCTACTGGAACGAGCGCAGCTTCAACACCGTGACGCAGCTGCACAAGCTGGCCGACGAGGCGGGCGTGTCGCTGGCAACGCTGGCCGTGGCGTGGGTGATGGCGAATCCGCTGATCACCGCGCCGCTGCTCGGCGCGAGCCGGCCCGACCAGCTCGACGCGACGCTGGCCGCCGCCGAATACAAGCTCGATCCGGCGCTGAAGCAGAAGCTCGACGAGCTGACTGCCGAGTACCGCAAGGGCGATGCCCCGCGCTGACGCTGAAACTGTCAGAACTGTCAGTTAGTCGACAGCGAGGGGTTTGATGAGGGTGCCTAGAGTGCCTTCATCATGGTTCTTTCCGACGCACCTCCTCTCTCGCGCGCGGCCCTCGCGCTGGCCGTCATGGTCCTCGCAGGCTGCGCTGTCGGCCCCGACTACGTCCGCCCGCAGATGGACGTGCCGGTCGCCTACAAGGAAACAGGCGGCCCCTGGAAAACCGCTGCCCCGCAGACCATCGACGCCAGCCACCCCTGGTGGGATGCCTACGGCGACAGCACACTCAGTGCGCTGGTCGTGCAGGCCAACGCGGCCAACCAGAACATCCGCGTCGCCGAGGCGCAGTACCGCGAGGCGCAAGCCATCACCGCGGCAGCGCGCGCCAACTTCTTCCCGACCGTCGGCATCAACGCCGGTGCCACCCGTGCACAAAGCAACAGCACCGGCACCGTCAAGCTAGGCACCACCGACACCCTCGGCCTCGCCGCCAGCTGGGAGCCCGACATCTGGGGCGCGGTGCGCCGCTCGGTCGAGGCCGGCAGCGCGAGCGAGCAGGCCAGCGCCGACGACCTGGCCGGCGCGCGGCTCAGCATCCAGACCACGCTCGCGCAAGACTATTTGCAGATCCGCGTGATCGACCTGCAGCGCGACCTGTACGCCAGCACCACCACCGCCTACGCCAAGGCGCTCGAACTCACACAGCACCAGTACGCGGCCGGCACAGTGCTGCGCTCCGACGTGGCGCTGGCAGAAAGCCAGCTCAAGACGGCCCAGGCCCAGGCCGTGGACCTCGACGCCCAGCGCGCCCTGCTCGAACACGCCATCGCGGTGCTGACGGGGCAGGCGCCCGCGTCGTTCTCGCTGCCGCCGCTCGAATCGTCGTCGCAGCCGCCCACGGCCGAAACGCTTTCTTCGGCCGCCGCGCTGCGCGTGCAGCTCCCGGTCACGCCAACGGGCCTGCCTTCGGAGCTGCTCGAACGCCGCCCCGACATCGCTGGCGCCGAGCGCCGCGTGCAGGCAGCGAACGCCAACATCGGCGTGGCCAAGGCCGCGTACTTCCCGCAGATCGTGCTCAGCGCCAGCGGCGGCTTCAGCGCTGCCACGCTGGGCACGCTGTTCAACACGCCCAGCCGCGTGTGGTCGCTCGGCGCGGCGCTGGCGCAGACCGTGTTCGACGGCGGCTTGCGCAAGGCGCACACCGACCAGGCCGTGGCCACCTACGACGCCTCGGTCGCGCAATACAAGCAGACCGTGCTCGGCGGCTTCCAGCAGGTGGAAGACAACCTTGCCACCCTGCGTGTGCTCGACAACGAATCCGCCCTGCAGGCCGATGCCGTGCGCGCCGCGCAACTTGCCGAGCGCCTGGCCCTGAGCCAGTACCGCGCAGGCACCGCCACCTACCTCAGTGTGGTGACGGCGCAGACGCTCTCGCTCACCAACCAGCGCACGGCCGCGCAGGTGCTCGGCCGCCAGCTGGCAGCCAGCGTCTCGCTGATCGCGGCCACGGGCGGCGGCTGGAACGCCGCCGATGCCGCACAAAAGACTTCCGGAAATTGACGCCATGACGACGACCGCAGACACCACCACAACGCACCCCCTGTTCCAACGCCGCTCCACCTGGCTCGCGGCCGCCACGCTCGTGGTCGTGCTGGGCGGCGGCGCCTGGGCGCTCACCCACCACGCGGCCAATGCCGCCAAGCCCGATGCGCCGAAGACGCCGCCGGTGCAGGTGACCACCGCACGCGTCACGCCGCAGACCGTGCAGGTCTATCGCTCGGGCATCGGCACCGTCGCCTCGATGGCCACCGTTACCGTCAAGGCGCGCATCGATGGCCAGCTCGACAAGGTCGGCTTCGTCGAAGGGCAGGACGTGAAGGCCGGCCAGCTGCTCGCGCAGCTCGACCCGCGCACGCTGCAAGCCCAGCTCGCGCAGGCGCAGGCCACCAAGGCGAAGGACCAGGCCACGCTCGTCAATGCGCGCGCCGACCTCAAGCGCTACACCACGCTGCTCTCGCAAGACGCCGCCACCCAGCAGCAGGTCGATACGCAGAAGGCCCTGGTCAACCAGCTCGAAGCCACCGTGCAGAACGACGCCGCGCAGGTGCAATTCGCCGAGGTGCAGCTGAGTTTCACGCGCATCTCGTCGCCCATGAACGGCCGCGTCGGCGCGAGGCTGGTGGACCCAGGCAACATCGTTCACGCGACCGACACCAGCGGCCTCGTCGTCATCAACCAGATCGACCCCATCGCCGTGCAGTTCACGCTGCCCGAAGACGCGGTGCAGGACATCAACCGCGTGCAGCAGCAAAGCGCGCAGCCACTCTCCGTGGTGGCCTTTGACCGCAGCGGCGCGCAGATGCTGGGCACCGGCACGCTGATCTTGCTGAACAACCAGATCGACACCACCAGCGGCACCGTGCAGCTCAAGGGCAGCTTCGCCAACCCGCAGCACACGCTGTGGCCCGGCCAGTACGTCAACGTGCGGCTGCAGCTCGACCGCCGGCCCGATTCGCTCACCGTGCCCGCCGCCGCCATCCAGCGCGGACAGGACAACACCTACGTCTGGGCCGTCGATGCAGAGAACAAGGCCGAGAACGTGCCCGTGCACGTGGTGCAGATCGCCGACGGCACGGCAGTTGTAGACAAGGGCCTGACGGCCGGCCAGCGCGTGGTGGTCGACGGCCAGTACAAGCTCAAGCCCGGCGCCACCATCGTCGAGCCACCGCCCGCCGCCAAGAATGCAGATGGCAAAGATGGCAAGAAGGCCGCCAGCGGGAGCAGCAATTGAGTATCTCCGCCGCATTCATCAAGCGCCCCATCGGCACCACGCTGCTGGCGCTGGCCATCCTGCTGGTCGGCGCGGCGGTGTTTCCGCTGCTGCCGGTGGCGCCGCTGCCGCAGGTCGACTTTCCGACCATCCAGGTTTCGGCCAACTTGCCGGGCGCGAGCCCGGAAACCATGGCCTCCAACGTTGCGCAGCCGCTGGAGCGGCAGTTCTCGCTGATCGCGGGGCTGTCGCAGATGACGTCCACAAGCGGCCTGGGCTCCACGCAGATCACGCTGCAGTTCGATCTCGACCGCAGCATCGACGCCGCCGCGCTCGACGTGCAGGCCGCCATCAACGCATCAACCGGCCAGCTGCCCGCCAACCTGCCGAGCCCGCCCACCTTTCGCAAGGTGAACCCGGCCGACGCGCCCATCCTGATTCTCTCGGTGCAGTCGAAGACGCTGCCGCTCACCGAGGTGAACGACTACGCCGACAACATCCTCGCGCAGCAGATCTCGCAGATCTCCGGCGTGGGCCTGGTCAACATCGGCGGTGTGCAGAAGCCGGCCGTGCGCATCCAGGTCGACCCGGCCAAGCTCGCAGCGCTTGGCCTGAGCCTTGAAGACGTGCGCACCGTGCTTGCCTCGGCCACCGTCAATGCGCCCAAGGGCACCATCGACGGGCCGAACCAGAGCTTCACCGTCTACACCAACGACCAGTTGCTGAAGGCCCAACCGTGGAACGACGTGGTGCTGGCCTACCGCAACGGCGCGCCCATTCGCGTGCGCGACCTGGGCGTGGCGGTCGATGGCCCCGAGAACGCCAAGATCGCCGGCTGGGCCTACGCAGGTGCCGCCGCGCCCGAAGGCAGCAACGTGCAGAACGGCCGCTCCATCGTGCTCGCCATCACCAAGCAGCCCGGCGCCAACGTCATCGAAACGGTAGACCGCATCAACGCCGCGCTGCCGCGGCTGAAGGCGTCGATTCCGCCCACGGTGGACGTCAACGCCATCATCGACCGCACGCAGACCATTCGCGCCTCGGTGAAAGACGTTGAATTCACGCTGCTGCTGACCATCGCGCTCGTGGTGGGCGTGATCTTCGTGTTCCTGCGCAACGTACCGGCCACGCTCATTCCCAGCGTGACGGTGCCGCTCGCGCTGCTGGGCACGGTCGCGGTGATGTACCTGCTGGGCTACAGCCTCGACAACCTCTCGCTCATGGCGCTGACCATCGCGGTCGGCTTCGTGGTGGACGACGCCATCGTGATGCTCGAGAACATCTACCGCTACGTCGAAGAGGGCATGTCGGCCGTCGAGGCCGCCTACAAGGGCGCGAGCGAAATCGGCTTCACCATCATCTCGATCTCGGTGTCGCTGGTGGCGGTGTTCATTCCGCTGCTGCTCATGGGCGGCATCGTTGGGCGCCTCTTCCGCGAGTTTGCGGTAACGGTCACGCTCACCATCGTGGTGAGCGTGGTGATCTCGCTCACGCTCACGCCCATGCTGTGCTCGCGCTTCCTGAAGAACGAGCACGGCAACAAACACGGGCGCCTGTACCAGCTGTTCGAGCGCGGCTTCGACGCGATGCTCAACGGCTACAAGCGCGGGCTGCACGTGGTGCTCGACCACCAGTTCATCACGCTGATGGTGTTCATTGCCACGGTGGCCGCCACCGGCGTGCTGTTTGCGATCATCCCGAAGGGCTTCTTCCCGCAGCAGGACACCGGCTTCATCTCGGGCTTTGCCGAGTCGGCTCAAGACGCATCCTTCGCGTCGATGAACGCCCGCATGCTCGAGCTGGCCGACGTGGTGCGCAAGGACCCTGACGTGACCGGCTTCGGCATGAACGGCAGCTCGTCCACCTACAACACCGGCAACTTCTTCATCAGCCTGAAGCCCAAGGACGAAGGCCGCACCGCCACCGCCGACGAGATCATCACGCGCCTGCGCCCGCAGCTCGCCAAGGTGCAGGGCGTGAACCTGTTCCTGCAGGCCGGGCAAGATATTCGCGTGGGCGGACGCGCCTCGCGCACGCAGTACCAGTACACGGTGACCGACGCCAACCTCGACGAGCTCAACACCTGGGCACCCCAGTTGCTCGCGCGCTTCAAGCAGCTGCCCGAAATTACCGACCTGGCCTCCGACCAGCAGAACGCCGCGGCATCCGCTGTGCTCACCATCGACCGCGACCGCGCGTCGAGCTTCGGCATTTCGCCCGCCACCATCGACGCCACGCTGTACGACGCCATCGGCCAGCGCCAGGTGGCGCAGTACTTCACGCAGCTCAACAGCTACCACGTGGTGCTGGAGGTAACGCCCGAGCTGCAGCAAGACCCGTCGCTCTTCAGCAAGCTGTACCTCAACTCGCCGCTCACCGGACAGCAGGTGCCGCTGTCGACCTTCGTGAAGGTGGACACCAGCAAGACGGCCTACCTGTCGATCAGCCACCAGGGCCAGTTCCCGGCGGTGACCATCTCGTTCAACCTCGCGCCGGGCCATGCGCTGGGCGACGCGGTGAACGCCATCAACAAGGCGCAGGCCGAGATGGGCCTGCCGCAGTCGCTCACCGGTTCGTTCCAGGGCACGGCGCAGGCCTTCCAGGATTCGCTGGCCTCGCAGCCCTACCTGATTGCGGCGGCGCTGGTGGCGGTGTACATCGTGCTGGGCCTGCTGTACGAGAGCTACATCCACCCGCTGACGATTCTGTCGACGCTGCCCTCGGCCGGCGTGGGAGCCTTGCTGATATTGATGGCAGGCGGCTACGACCTGAGCGTGATTGCGCTGATCGGCATCATCCTGCTGATCGGCATCGTGAAGAAGAACGGCATCATGATGATCGACTTCGCGCTCAAGGCCGAGCGCGAGCAGGGCATGTCGCCGCACGACGCCATCTACCAGGCCTGCCTGCTGCGCTTCCGCCCGATCATGATGACCACCATGTGCGCGCTGCTCTCGGGCCTGCCGCTGATGCTGGGCCACGGTTCGGGCTCGGAGCTGCGCCGGCCGCTGGGCTACGCGATGGTCGGCGGGCTGATACTCTCGCAGGCACTCACCCTGTTCACCACGCCGGTGGTCTACCTGTACCTCGACCGTGCCCACTACTGGTACATGAATCGCAAGGAAGCGCGCAAGGCCCGCAAGGCAGCAAAGGAAGGCAAGGCCCCGGTGCCGGCCGAGGCGCACTGATGAGCGCCGGCTGACACTACGGACGGGGACGGAGACAGAGACAAAAACGCCATGAAGATCCTGATAGTCGAAGACGAGCTGAGAACCGCGGACTACCTCTCCAAGGGGTTGACCGAGCAGGGCTGCGCCGTCGACATGGCGCACAACGGCATCGACGGCCAGCACCTGGCGCTCACGCACGACTACGACGTGATCGTGCTCGACGTGATGCTGCCCGGGCAGGACGGCTTCTCGGTGCTGCGCGCGCTGCGTGCCGTCAAGCAGACGCCGGTCATCATGCTCACCGCGCGCGACAGCGTGGAAGACCGCATCAAGGGCCTGCACGAAGGCGCGGACGACTACCTCGTCAAGCCCTTCTCGTTTCTCGAGCTGCTGGCGCGGCTGCAGGCGCTGAACCGGCGCGGCCGCAAGCAGGAGCCGATGCAGCTGCGCATTGCCGACCTGCAGGTCGACCTGCTGGCGCGCAAGGCTTCTCGTGGCAGCGGTGGCGGCAACACGCGCATCGACCTCACGGCCAAGGAGTTTGCGCTGCTCGCCGTGCTGGCAAGGCGCCAGGGCGAGATCCTGTCGAAGACCGCCATCGCCGAGCTGGTGTGGGACATGAATTTCGACAGCAACACCAACGTGGTCGAGGTGGCCATCAAGCGGCTGCGCGACAAGATCGACGTGCCCTTCAGCCCGAAGCTGCTGCACACCATCCGCGGCATGGGCTACGTGATGGAAGTGCGCGACGGCGACAGCAACACCGCCGAGGGGGAGGGCGCCGCACCGTGAAACGCTCGATCACCGCGCGGCTGGTCATCATGTTCGCCGCGGCGGCGCTCGCGACCTTTGCGCTGACCGGCTTCGCGCTGCACAGGGTGCTGATTCGCGAGCTGGACCGGCACCAGTACGAAGAGCTAGACACCACGCTCAAGAGCCTGCAGTTCTGGATCAAGGCCATCGATACCCCCGAGCGCTGGACCCGCGTGCAGGCGCGCATGGATGCGCTCACGCCAGAGGACGGCAGCGTGCGCTTCTGGGTGCTCAGCGACGATCCGCGCTTCCAGTACGGCAAGGGCCTGGCCGAAATCGACGGCCTCACGCGCGAGGCCAACGGCCACACCAGCAGCATCGTGCTGCCGGGGCAGGAGAGGCCGTTTCGCACGCTGTCCGTGCACATCGAGCCCCATGCGCAGCGGCCGGCCGTGCGGCTGATCGTCGGGCGCAACACCGAGCCTTATGCGCGCACGCGCCAGACCTTTCTGACCGCGCTGGCCGCGCTCGGGCTGGGGTCGGCGCTGGTGGTGGCCATTGCCGGCTACTGGATCGCGCGCGTGGGCCTGCGGCCGCTGGAGCGGCTTTCGGCCGAGGCGCAGGCGCTGCGGCCGAAGACCTTGTCGCAGCGGCTGCAGTCGGGGGCCTTGCCGGTCGAGCTCTCGGCGCTGGCCGAGGCCTTCAACGGTGCACTGAACCGGCTCGAAGAGGCCTACGGCCAGCTCGAATCGTTCAACGCCGACGTGGCGCACGAACTGCGCACGCCGCTGGCCAACCTCATCGGCAGCACGCAGGTGGCACTGTCGCGCCAGCGCAGCGCGGGCGAGTTCCAGGAGGTGCTGCAGGCCAACCTCGAAGACCTGGAGCGCGTACGCTCCATCGTCAACGACATGCTGTTCCTCGCGCGCGCCGACCGCGGCGAAGTGGCGACCGGGCTGGTGCTCACGCCCGTGGCGCAGGAAGTGCGCAAGACCATCGAGTTCTTCGAGTTCGTGCTCGACGAGACGCGCACGCAGGTCGCCATCGAGGGCGACGTGCTGGCCGAGGCGCGGCTGGAAAGCGCGCTGTTCCGCCGCGCCATGTCGAACCTGCTGCAGAACGCCATAGAGCATTCGAAGCCGGGGGCACAGATTGCCGTGACGCTGCGCGAAGAAGCCGCCTCGACGTGGATCACCGTGTCGAACCCGGGCGCACCCATCGACGAGCAGCATCTGCAGCACCTGTTCGATCGGTTCTACCGCGTCGATGCCGCACGCAACGACGGCGGCGAGCATCACGGCCACGGGCTGGGGCTGGCCATCGTGAAGGCGGTGGCGAGCATGCACGGAGGCCAGGTGAGCGCATCGAGCGAAGGCGGCCTGAACACCTTTGGTTTCAGCGTGGCGCGCCCCCCTGAAAAACTCGCTGGCTGAAGCCGCCCGCCAATGGCCTGTGCCCAGTACGTTCTTGGGCCATGCCCGAGAATCGCGGTTCGCATGAACCGCACGCAACCACCGCAAATTCATCCAGCATCCGGACAAGGGCAGCCATGGCGCAGCTGATGTCCCTGCTCGTGCAGAACGCGATCCTGGTGGTGTTTGCCGCCAGTTTTGCCGCACGCCTCGGGCTGCCGGTGCCGGCGGCCGCGGTGCTGGTGGTGACGGGTGCGCTGCTGGCGGCGGGCGATGTCTCGGTGCCCGGCGTGGTGGCGGCCGCGGTCGTCGCCAACCTGCTGGGCGACGGTGCGTGGTTCTATGCCGGACGGCGCTTCGGCTACCGCTTCATGCGCCTGCTGTGCCGCATCTCGCTGTCGCCCGACACCTGCGTGCGGCGCGGCGAATCGCTCATTACCGACTGGGGCGGCATGTCGCTCGTGGCCGCCAAGTTCGTGCCGGGCGTGTCGGTGGTGGCGCCGCCCATGGCGGGAGCGCTGGGCATGTCGGTGCGGCGCTTCATCGGCTTCGACATTGGCGCAGCGCTGGTCTGGACGGGGCTCTTCCTCGGGCTGGGCTGGGTGTTCCGCAACCAGATCCAGGAAGTGCTGGCCGTCATGGCGCAGGCCGGCGGCATTGCCACGGCCGCGCTGGGGGTGCTGTTGCTGGTGATCCTCGCGGTGCGCTACTGGCGCCGGCGGGCCTTCATGCGGCTCACGGGCATGCCGCGCATCTCGGTGGAAGAGCTGCACGACTTGCTGAACGGGGAAGAGCCACCGCTGGTGATCGACGTGCGCGGCCAGGCCGGCATGCAGGTCGACCCGCGCCGTATTCCGGGCGCAGAGGCGTACACGCTCAAGGCGCTGCAGCAGCGCAGCCTCGACCTGTCGCATGCATCCGGGCGCGTCGTGGTGCTGTACTGCAACTGCCCCAACGAGGTGTCGGCCGCGCAGGCTGCACGCGTGCTGCTGGCGCGCGGTGCGCGGCGGGCCCTGCCGCTGACCGGTGGGCTCGACGCATGGGTGGCCTCGGGCCGGCCCACCAGCGTGGACTGACCTCGCGCCTGCAGTAATCGGCCCTGCGTGCTAAGGTGCCCGGGCTTCGGGTTAACCCCTAAGCCCACCCCCCTTCGCAACTGGCAACCGGGACTCCTCGTGTCTTCTTCCGCTCCCACAGCCTCTCCGGCCGCTTCGACCGCAACAGGCCTCACGCCCGCGCTCACGCTGGTCTTCGCCATCGCCTGCGGCCTGTGCGTGGCCAACATCTACTATGCCCAGCCGCTGATCGGCCCCATCTCCGACACGCTGCAGCTGCACGCCGGGCTGGCCGGCCTGATCATGACGCTCACCCAGCTCGGCTACGGCGCCGGCCTTCTGCTGCTGGTGCCGCTGGCCGACGTGGTCGAGAACCGCAGGCTCATCGTCGGTGCGCTGTTCGGCGCGGTCGTCGGGCTGGTGGGCATTGCGCTCTCGGACTCGGCCGTTACCTTTCTTGCGGCCTCCTTCGTAGTGGGCACATGCGCGGTCGCTGCGCAGGTGCTGCTGCCCTTTGCCTCGCACCTCGCGCCGGAGGCCACGCGCGGCAAGGTGGTCGGCAACATCATGGCCGGGCTGCTGGGCGGGATCATGCTGGCGCGGCCCTTTGCCAGCGTGGTGGCATCGGCGCTGGGCTGGCGCGCGGTGTTCTGGTTGTCGGCCGTGCTGATGGCCACCCTCATCGCCGTGCTGTGGCGCGTGCTCCCGCAGCGGCAGCCGCATGCCTCGGTGGGCTACGCGCGCACCATGGCCTCGCTGCCCGGCATCGTGTGGAACACACCGCTGCTGCGCCGGCGCGGCTTCTACCAGGGAATGATGTTCTCCGGCTTCCAGGCCTTCTGGACGGCCGTGCCGCTGGCGCTGGTGCATGAGTTCGGCATGGGGCAGCGCGGCATTGCGCTGTTCGCACTGGCCGGTGCTGCCGGCGCGCTGATGGCACCGCTGGCGGGCCGGCTGGCCGACAGGGGGCTGACGCGGCCCGCCACAGGAGCCGCCATCGTCGTCGCACTGCTTTCCTTCGTGCTCGGCGCAATCGCCATGCACTACCACTCGCTGGCCGGGCTGGTCGCGGCGGGCATCCTGCTCGACGGGGCGGTGCAGCTGTGCCAGGTGCTCAACTTCCGCAGCCTGTTCATGCTGGCGCCCGAACTGCGCGGCCGGCTCAATGGGCTGTTCATGACCTTCATCTTCATCTGCGCCGCGGTGGCCTCGGGCATTGCGGCGGCGGTGTATGCCTTCCACGGATGGAGCGGCTTGTGCCTGCTGGGCGGCGGCTATGTGCTGCTGGCGCTGCTCTACTACGCGACCGAGTTCCGCCAGCAACCTTCGGCCGTGGCCGTCGGCAGGTAGCAGACGCAAACGACCGTAGACTCGTTCGCTTTGCGTTGCATTCAATGAGCTCGCCGATTTTTTCGCGATCCATTCAGGTAACCCAAACCGACGCGAGCGGTATCTGGCCCATCTTGCTGCTTTGCACGGCGTACTCCGTATTGATCGTCGGTGCGGCGTCGTGGGCTATCGACCCGGATGCGAAGGGGTGGTACATCGCGCTTGGCATGGTGGTCATGCTTGCGTTCATAGCGTTGTGGCTGGTGGGCCTGGTGTTCGTCGTGCGTGCATGGATCTGGGTCGAGAAGCATTGGCTGCAATCGGCCAAAGGCCGGGCAAAGCCGTTCAACGAATGCACCCACGTCGACGTCGGCGAAGGCGGTTTCTCCGTGCAAGGGCTTGGCCACGTCGATTGGATCGACGTGCTGGCCCTCGAAGGGATTCCTGACAGCGACAGCTATCTGATCGTTCACACACGGCCATTCAAGAAGCTGATGTTGACGGCACCTGTCGATGAACTGGCGCCGGTCATCAACCACTATCTCGCGCTGAGAAGCAGCGTCAAGGCAACGCGAACGGACACTCTGCAAAGCCGCGCCATGGTTTTTTGCTGGCGATGCTTTCTCGCCTGGATCTGGGCGGGGTATGCGTTGGCTGGCGCCGCAGGCATCGCGTTGCTCCTCAACGTGTCAGATGCAGGATTCATGAAAACCATGGTGGGCCTCTGCGTGCTCATGCCACTGATCGCGTGGCTGGTCTGGGCCATTCCTGTCTCGCAGATCAGCACTTTTTCGCATTCGCGAGTGCGAGCCTTCGAACTCGACGGCACGCGGCTGCGCAGCATCGACGGTGCTTGGAAATTCGACCTGCTGCGAGCTCGCGTCAGCCGTCGCCGTGCCAGCGGTATCGGCTACGAATTCACTTTCCTGACCGTTCGCCCGGAGTCTGGAAAGAGGCTCGATCTGATACTGGAAGGCGGAGCCGATCAGGATGCGTTGCTGGACGCCTTGAGCGATCGAGGCTTGCTGCCTGCGATGAACCCGCAAGGCTGAACGACCGGGCCCCACGGGGGAGCCAGGGCGAAAGTGCTCAGTGGTAGCCTTGCCACCCGATGAATCTCCGCACCAAGATCGTTGCGCTGGCCGTTGCACCTTTGCTCATCGCACTGGTGCTGGTGGCCCTCGCGGTGCGCCACCAGGAGCATGACCTCGCCCAGCGTGAGCGTGCCCTCATCGAGCGCAGCTACATGGACCAGCGCCGTAGCGAGCTGCGCAGCTATGTCGAACTGGCCGTGAGCAACCTGCTGCCGCTGTACGAGTCAGGCCAGGACGACGAAGCCACCCGCAACGAGGCCCTGCGCCGCCTGGCCTCGCTCAACTACGGCGACGACGGCTACTTCTTCGTGTACGACCTGGAGGGCAACTCCCTCATGCACTCGCGCCAGCCCGAGCTGGTCGGCCAGAACCTGTGGGAGCTGCGCGACTCGCGCGGCCGCTACACCATCCAGGAGCTGATAAAGGGCGCGAAAGAAAACGGCGGCGGCTACGTCGAATACGAATGGCGCAAGCCGTCGAGTGCGCAGATGGCGCCCAAGCTCGGCTACGTGACCGCCATGCCGCGCTGGAACTGGATGGTCGGCACCGGCCTGTACCTCGACGACATCCAGTCGACCATGGACACGCTGGACCGGCAGATGAACGCCAACGTTACCGCCACGCTGCTGTGGATTGCCGGCATTGCCGCGCTGTGCCTCGGCGTCGTCAGCGCCGCCGGCCTGCTGCTGAACCTGAGCGAGCACCGCACCGCAGAAGCCAAGCTGCGCCTGCTCGCGCGGCGCGTGGTGCAGTCGCAGGAAGAAGAGCGCGGCCACCTCGCGCGCGAACTGCACGACGGCACCAGCCAGACGCTGGTGTCGGCCAAGCTGCTGATCGAATCGGCAGTCGAGTCGCTCGACCGCCAGCGTCAGCCCACACCACCCGCGCTGGCCAAGGCGCTGCAGCGGCTCAACGATTCGCTGATTGAGGTGCGCCGCATTTCGCACCGCCTGCGCCCCGCCTTGCTCGACACCCTGGGCCTGCCCGCCGCGCTGGAGCGGCTGGTCGACGAGTTCAGGGAAGAGGGCGGCGTCGACGCGTCGATGATGATGGGCGGCGAATCTTTCGAGCTGCAGCCCGAAGTGAAGACCGCGCTCTTCCGCCTCACGCAAGAGGCGCTGACCAACGTGCGCAAGCACGCGAATGCACAGCACGTGAACATTGCGCTGCACTTCGACGAGGAAGAAGGCGTGCGGCTCGAAGTGAGCGACGACGGCACCGGCTTCGACATACAGGCCGTGCAACTCGACCCTCGGCGCGGCATTGGCCTGCGCAACATGCGCGAGCGCATGGAGGCCATCGGCGGGCGGCTCATCATGTGCAGCAACGCCGGGCGCACATCCATCGAGGCCGAAGTGCCGACCCGCAGCGCAAGGGCTGCCGAAGAAGCGCCCGCATCCATAACATGACGACGACGAAGACCATCAGACTTTTTCTTGTCGACGACCATCCGCTGGTGCGCGACGGCCTGCGCGCCCGGCTCGGCTCCATGCCCAACCTGGAGATCGTCGGCGAGGCCGGCAGCGCGGCCGAAGCGCTCGCACAGGTAGACAGCGTGCGGCCCGACCTCATGCTGATGGACGTCGGCATGAAGGACATGAACGGCATCGAGCTCGCAGCCCTGCTGCTGCAACGCCAGCCCGCGACGCACATCGTGATGCTCAGCATGTACGACAACCCCGAGTACGTGCAGAAGGCACTGCAGGTGGGCGCGCGCGGCTACGTGCTGAAAGACGCGCCTGCGGCGGAGATAGTCGCGGCCATCGAGGCCGTGTCGGCGGGCGGCACCTTCTTGAGCCCGGCCGTGTCGAAGAAGCTGTTTCGCACGCAGGAGCCGCGGCCTTTGCTAACGCCGCGCGAGAGCGAGATTCTTTCGGCGCTGGGGCGAGGGGAGTCGAGCAAGCAGATTGCCCGTGACCTGGGGCTGAGCGTGCGCACGGTGGAGGCGCACCGGCAGAGCATCAAGCGGCGGCTGGGCATCGAAGGGCAGGCGGAGCTCATCAAGTACGCGGTGGAGCATGCGCGGGAGTTTGGGCAGCGCTCGTGAACTTCAGCGACTGACTGTCAGAGCTTTGTGTATTGGCGCTGCCGCCCGGCGAATACCTGAGCTATTCGAGAATTTCTCGGCAGAATTTTCTTCCTGCGCCGGGCTGGTTTTCTCTACAGTGAATGCCCTTGTGATTGAACGACCCGCTATGTGGGCGAACCCTCAACCAGATAAATGAATGAACCGCTTCGCTTCACGGCGGGCCATTGGTGCGACATGCATCGATGCGAACGTGAGGCACAAAAGGCGACGGCCAAGGTGTTCGCGCACCTTGACCGTCTGACCAAGTGACGTGCAACAACTTTGGAAAGAGAGCACACCAAAATGGCTGAACGAATTATGGCCGGGCCTGCAAGGCAGGCATCTGCGGACGCGACCACCACGGCACGGGATCCGTCCGATCTTCTTGAGAACAAGCTGGAGCAGTTGAACTCACTGCTGTGGTGCTTCTACGGCGCCGGGGATGGATGGTTCCAGGAGGCGGGCGAGGCGCATCGGGAGAATCTGCTTTGGATTGCTTCTGATTTGGCGCGGGAGGCTGTGGAGTTGTTTCAGGAGTGTGGGGGTGGGTGACGGGGCCCAGCCCTAAGCGTTTCGTCGAATGTCTGTAGCTGCTTCAGGCTGATACTCGCTTGGTGTAATTTGTGCAGCTAGCCACGGAAGATCAATCTCTTAGATCTGCCTCAGATCGACGATCGCGAGGCTGCTAAGGGAGCTAGTACCTATCGCAATGCTTGGTGAAGATCATGTAGTCAAGTTTTTCAACACAATAGGCTGTTAGCAGTCATCGCAAGACCAGTATTGACCAAGCTGTCGAAGACTGATCAATTGACCACGCTGGCGAGCGGTCGATCACCAAGACCTCTAGCGGCAATCATCTGGCGATGATGCTGCGGCCGAAAATATCGGGCGCGTCAGGGATGGCGAAGGCGGATGCTATTACCTCTAGAGGCACCGTGATATGAACAAAGAGCGAATCATCGATGTTTAGTGCCGTGACTTTTGGATCAAATTGAAGGTGGCTTCATTGAAAAGAGCTTTAGAACAGTCAAAAGATCGATTCACCAAGTTCTTTTTCCCGCGTTTCGTCCGATGGCGTCTTCGGACGCAGTTGTTTGGACGGCAAATCCGGGCTTGGCTAGGAGCGTGCGTCGTAAGCATTTGTTCAATTGGAGTCAGCGTAGTGCTCCTGTCCGTTCCAGAACTAAGGACGAGCTTAGATAGCTTTCAGCCACTCGAGGCCGTACTGTCTGCAATTGGGGCTACCTACGGAACGATCCTAGCCCTTGTTCTCACGCTTTCAGTCATTCCCATCCAGCGCGCAGCCGAAGTCTGGTCGTCTTCCATCATGCGGCTCTACCGCCGCGACCGCGCCACCTACGTGATGTTTGTCGTCCTCAGCATCTGTTGTGTATCGAGCTTTGCCTTCTCGGTACGGGGCCTTTTCCCAATTCCCGTCAGCGTTGTGGTCGCCATTTCGCTGGCAGCGGTTGGTATCAATCTCGATGTACTCCGGTGGTATCACGGCCACGTATGTCAGCTTCTCGATCCCACGCATTCAATCGGCTTGGCACTAAGAGAGGCACGGCGTTCGATCGATCGAATCCGAGCACAAGCAGTGGAGGTCGCACGCCTTCAATTTCAATTGTTCGATGCAGAACAAAGGAGGGGTGTGAGACCTGAAGCCTTAGAGACTATGGTCTATCCTGGTCTACCGGGCCATCCTGGTGCTATCAACTCGTGGATAGCAGATCTATCCGAAATTGCCACACGAGCAGCGGGGCGTGGAGAGAGGGAGGTTGCGAGAACAGCGGTGCTGGCTATTGGTAACATCACAAATCACTACCTGACGTCCAGAAAGCTGAACTTAAGGATCACTGCGGCACCTGGCACGATGTTCCTGGCAAGAGCCTCTGATGTGGATGTCATCACGAGCCGAGCCTACGAAGCTCTTCAGGAAGTGAGTGCCATCGCAGTGGAGCATTCCGACGAAACTACCGCGATTCGTGTATCTGAGGTTTATCAAGAGATAGCAATTCACACGGCTCTACTTGGCGCACCATCGTTTCGACAGGGTTCGGCGCCACTTACCTACGCTCCATTGCACTACGCATTCGAGTGTGTAAAACGCGCGCAGTCTAAGGGGCTAGATGAAGTCGTCTTTCAGAGTGCAGAGATTCTGGCGAAGGTATCGGAGGTCAGCCCAAAGGATGTGGCTGCCTCGGACATTCATGTTCCAGTAATCGATGGGCTATCGCAGATCGCCCTGTACTTCTACGTTAAGAGCGGAAGTTGGTCGATAGCGGAGGCCGTCAATAGGCCAATGTTCCGCATCTTGTTTCAGCTTCTTCACCGACAAGACAGAAATTTCGTTTCAGTCTTCCGTCACACGCTAAAAAAAATGGAACTACTCGCGCTCGCCGCTCTTGCCAACGAGGCGGCGGCAGGCAGGATGACCATGACGTATCCGCTCAACCAAGCCTATGGGTTAGTCAACGAAAACTCGATCGCGTATCTAGTTGAGAAGGCTGCCATTGAGCTTCCGAAGGTGAATGAAGAGCGCAGGTGGATCAATCCGTACAACGAATTCGTTGACGTCGTAGAAGTCGTTTCAGAGCACCTCAGAAAGATGGCACAGACCTGTGAGTTCGGTGACAGCTTTCTTCTCTGGCAGATCGATCAATCAATCAGGCATATCGCCAAGGTGTTCGCCCAGCTTGTCGCTCAACCCCTTCGTGCGGATCATGGGGATGAAGCTGAGCTTACAAAATCGCTGAGTTCTACCTTGTCTTTCTATTGGGTCGCCTTCCGCGACAAGAAGACTGTGAGCGGCCAGCGAGCTGACGAATGTTGCGAAGCCTTGATGATGATTGGCGTGATGTTTCTGAACCAGCAGAGGCCCGACGTCCTGAGGACTTGCATATCAAACATCTGGTCGATCATCGAGTCCTACTGTCAGATCGAAAAATCTGTCGACCCATACAAGTTGGGCGACCTACTTGCCCACCTATGGGGTATCAGACTTCTACTGGCCGCGCGGAAAGACGACGCTTTAATCAAAGATGTGGATAAGAAGCTAGAGACAAAGCCGCAGTCACTCACCGACCCACAATGGGATAGCGCTCAGGAGGCCATCCTGCTCCGGCGCGATCAACTCTACGAAAGGTTGCACGAGGATAATCACGGGATGGGGCAAGAAGGCGAGGATCTACTTGGACGCCTGCTGCGAGAGGCTCGTACAAAAATCAGTGATCCATAGTCTATGAGTCAATTTGACGAATTCGTGAAGACTAATCGGCAGTTGTGTTAACGCTTGGGGTGTGCGCAACGCTGACGAGGCCGATCGGCCAGATGGAGAGCAATGTTGTCCAAGTCAGGATTCCGTATAGCTGCAAGCGCAGCAATGCGGACGTCGTCGAACGAGCGGCAAGCATTCGGAAGGCCCTGCCCCAGTTTCTTTTAGACCATCTCATCCAAGTACCGTCGAATGCCCGACCTTTCCCATAGTCCCGCTGCCGATCGCAACAAGCAGCCTATCCTCGATGCATTGACCCGCATCCTCGGCGAGCGCGGTGCCATTCTGGAGATCGCATCTGGAACGGGCCAACACGCCGCGTGGTTCGCAGGAGCAATGCCCCAATGGATCTGGCAACCCACTGACGCAGATGACCGCATGCTCCCTGCGCTCGCAAGCCGAGTCACAGAAGCCGCGCTACCCAATCTCCGCCCACCGCTCCTGCTCGACGTGATGGCCCCTCAATGGCCATCGCAGAGCCCCGCATTCACTCAAGAAGAAAAGTTCGACGCAATCTACTGCGCCAACATGCTGCACATCGCACCTTGGCCCACATGCGCCGCCCTGATGCAAGGGGCCGCGCGGCATCTGCGTTCTGGTGGGTTGCTCATCACGTACGGGCCTTACTTCGAAGAAGAAGTCCCAACGGCGCCGAGCAACCTGGCGTTCGACGAAGACTTGCGCGCCCGAAATCCCGCATGGGGCATTCGTCGCCTGAAAGACGTGGCAGCAGAGGCGCACCGATCAGGCCTCGCGTTGCGCGAGCGGCACGTGATGCCCGCGAACAACTTGCTGTTGGTCTTCGGCTTCCAGTGAATGCAGCGTACGTGCCATGAACGTAGTTCTTCGAATTCTTTTCATCGCCGTAGGCGCACTGCTGCTTGGGTTCATTTCGAACGTCATCCTGGTCGGCATCGGCCATTGGCATGAAATGAACGTGGCACGCAGTGAGTACGACCTCTCCGATTCCTTCATGATCGCCATATTCGTGCAGGCACTTTGTGTCGTTGCCGGTGGGTTGATTGGCAATCGGCTGTACCGGCGGTAGCGCGGCCGATGGCTCAACATGTGCCTTGGGCGCATTGCCGCCCGTCCAACAACAACTCAGACAGGCGACAAATGGCAACTCCAGATTTCCGCAGGCGCAGCGCATCGTTCAGCCTGGCCGCATTGGCCACCGCAGCCGCACTCACCGGATGCGCCTCTGTCAGCGAGCCCGCAATCACGCCCGCCCAGACGGCCCAGGCGCAAGCCGCGTGCACGGCGCTGCAAGACATGAAGATCGCGGCCTCCGCCATCGGCAAGCCGAGCTCGGGCGCGGTCGTTCAATCTGCGAGCTTCGTCCCCGCCAATGCCGCGGACAACCCCAATGGCGAGTACTGCGCGGTCAAGGGTGTCGTGCTGCCCGTGAGTGCCTCGGCGCCCAGCCTCGAGTTCCAGGTCAACCTTCCCACCGCATGGAACCGCCGTGCGCTGCAGATGGGCGGTGGTGGCTATGACGGCACGCTCGTCACCGGCCTGGGCGCTTACACCGCGCAGCCCAACGGCACACCCAACGCGCTGCGCCAGGGCTATGTCACGCTGGGCAGCGACGGCGGGCACAAGGGCACGGGCAACTTCGACGGCAATTTTGCGCTGAACGACGAGGCGCTTCTCAACTACGGCCAGCAGTCGGTAAAGAAGACGCACGACGTGGCGCTGGAGATCATCCGGCAGCGCTATGGTGCGGCGCCACGGCGCTTCTATTTCATCGGTGGATCGCAGGGCGGGCACGAGGCGCTCGATGCCGCGGCGCGCTATGCCGCCGACTACGACGGGGCCATTGCCAACTACCCGGCGTACAACATCACGATGCTGCAACTGGCGTCGCTGCATGTCGGCAAGGCGCTGTATGCCAATGGCGGCGCGGGCTGGATGAACCCGGCCAAGAAGACGCTGCTGGTCAACGCGGTGTATGCCGCCTGCGACGGGCTCGATGGCGCCAAGGACGGGATCATCGGCAATGTCGCGGCCTGCAACGTGGTCTTCAGCATCGACAAGGTGAAGGCCACGCTGCGTTGCGTTGGTGGCGCTGACAACGGCGACTTCTGCTTGTCTGATGCGCAGATTGCTGCCGTGCGGCAGATCGCATCGCCCTATGACGCAGGGTTTGCGGTTGCGGGGCAGCAGGTGTTTCCGCGCTGGCCAGTGCTCGAAGGTGCGGTGTTCTCGGTGTCGTCGTTCGGCGCATCGCGCGTGCCATCGAACCCGCCGGCCGCCACCGATGCGTTGCTGTTTTCCATTGGCGCGGCGCACGCCAAGTATTTCGCTACGCGCAACCCGTCGCTCGATGCGCTGCGCTATGAGCCGGCGCGCTACAGGGCACGGCTGCAGCAGCTGGGCAGCATCACCGACGTGACGACGGTGAGCCTCGAAGCCTTTCGCGCCAGGGGCGGCAAGCTGATCCTCACTCACGGCACGGCAGATGATTTCATCAGCCCCTACAACACCGAGGACTACTACCGTCGCCAGGTCGCCGCCTTCGGCCAGGCGGGTGTCGATTCATTCATTCGCTTCTACAGCGTGCCGGGCTTCGGCCACGGCATGGGCCCGTACCGGCTCGGCTACGACGGGCTCGCGGTGCTCGACAACTGGGTAGAGAAGGGGCAGGCGCCCGAAACGATTCCCTCGGTCGACAACAACCAGAACGCCAACCGCTCGCGGCCGATGTGCCGCTGGCCGGCATGGCCGGTGTTCACGGGGGCGGCGGGTGCGTCGATGAACGACGCGGCTAACTTCAGCTGCAGGGCGTCCTGACATCGTTGGTACTTTCCATCGGGTTTTGTGGTCGAGTTTCGTGCACCATCGTGCATCGATCACGATGTTTCACTTTTGAAACGCATGCGTGTCTCGATCCCCCGGTGGGGCGTTTAAAGTTCGAGCCCGGTGCGTTTTCGCGTCACGGACTTTTCCCCCAACCGTTTTACTGATTGAAGAAAGAACCCCCGTTTTGAACAAGACCGACCTCATCGCCGCTATCGCCACGGACACGAACCTCAGCAAGGCTGACGCCGCCCGCGCGCTCGATTCCGCCATCGACAACCTGTCGCGCGCCCTCGCCAGCGGCGACACGGTACAACTGATCGGCTTCGGCACTTTCGCCGTGGCAAGCCGCCCCGAGCGCACGGGCCGCAACCCGTCGACCGGCGAGCCGATGACCATCAAGGCCAGCAAGGCGCCCAAGTTCACCGCCGGCAAGGCGCTGAAAGACGCTGTCAACACGCCTGCAGCAGGCCAGTAAGCGCTTTTTCTTCTCTTCCCTCCGTTGCGTCGGCGCAGCAGCGCGGGCCTCGGAGGGCCTCATCTTCAGGAAGCCGTCGCATTCCGCGCTAGAGTTCGTGCACGTTCACGAGCCCAGCCATCCGACATGTACGACGCGCCTGTGCCAACAACGCAACAATCCCGCACATTGCAGCAGTGGCTGCTTCGGCTCCTTTTCACGGGGGCCTGCCTCCTGGTTCTGGGCTGTGCAAGCCCATCGGGGCCACGACAAGGGCCGGGGCCTGCCGTCAGCAGCACGTTGACGGACGAACAATCGAACAGCGTCGCAATCCATGCCCTCGGCCTTGTCGGTACGCCGTATCGCTATGGCGGCAACACGCCTGATGGCGGCTTCGACTGCAGCGGGCTCATCGGGTACGTGTATCTCAACAGCGTGGGCGAATCGCCGCCGCGCACCGTTGCGCGGATGAGCGGCTTCGGCAGCCCGGTGTCGATGTCCGAGCTTCGCACGGGTGATCTCGTGCTCTTCGGCCCGTCCACGCCGTCGCATGCGGGCATCTATGTGGGCGGGGGGCGCTTCGTGCATGCGCCATCGACTGGCGGCGTGGTGCGGCTTGATCGGCTGGATGGCGTTTATTGGTCGCGCCAGACGGTGCAGGCGCGGCGGCCTTGAGTCCGGCAAGCAGCATGTCGGCAGCATCGTTCACCCTCACTCCGACAGACTTCGCGCGCCTTCAGAAGGTCGTCGGACGCCGCGTTGGCCGCAAGCCGGGTTTGTCGTCCACCCTGTTCATGTTGCGCGCGGCGGTATGGGTGGGCGTCGGATTACTGGTCGCGGCGTACGTGCGCGTGCTGGACGACTATGCCGAGCTGCCGCATCTCCGGTTCATGGCGTACCTTGTGATGATCGTCTTCCTGCTGCTGGTGTCGCTGCCCCATGTTTCCCAGGCGCTCTGGCGCAAGCACATGTTCGCCCCCAATGGCACGTTTCTCTCGCCCCAGACCGTCAGCATCACGGACAGCGCGCTGACGATCCAGTCCGCAACGATGCGGTCAGAACTTCTGTGGGCGGGCTTCATGGCCCGCGAGGAAGACGACGTGAACCACTATCTCTTTACCGATGAGATGCAGGCGGTCGTGCTTCCTCGTTCCGCCGTTGCATCGTTTGCCGACGAGTTCGAGCGCCTGACTTCGCATCTGAAGAACAAGCCCTGAGGTGAGGGCTCCGCTTCGGTTGACTCCGGCCTCAGCTGGCCTTGCCGCGACCGCTCTTCTTCGGGCTTTCGGCGCGCGGGCTCGCCGCACTTGCTGCTGCAGCAGCGCCATTCAACTGATCGGCCCACGACAGCGCATCGACATACGACATGAACCGGTTCAGGTACTCCGGCGAGAGGTCGCGCATCAGCGTGAGCGAGCGGTGCACGAGGTGATGCGAGTTGAGGGGGCCGGCGTTCTCGGGTACCTTTGCCAGTGACTGCGTCAGACGCCGGTCGGCGCTGAGCTTGGACCAGGTGCTCTTGAAGTAGCGGATCGACTTCAGCTCGGTGGAGGGCGACGAGGCAGAAGAGGCAGAAGAGGTGGCGGGCGTCGCCTTGCCTGTTGCGGCCGGGCTGTCATCCATGACCGGCGCGTGCTGGGCGATGTGGTCGACGAGCGCGGCGAGCGCACCGCGTTCAGTCGTTGCTGCTTGCGGCTTCGCAACGTCTGCAGGCGCTGCTTTCTGAAGATCCTCGCCATACGCCGCCAACAGCGCGACCACCTTGTCGTCGAGCATGCGCCGCGCTTCGCCGCCGTGCGCAGTCGCGCGCCTGGCCATCGCCTCGATGACACGAAAGCGCACAGGGTCGAAGCGCTGATCGCCACGCGCGATCGCTGCGGCGACCATCGCGCCGGTGTCGCGGCAAGCCTCTTGATCAGTCACGGGGCTTCGCGTTGGCGTTGGAAGGGCGCGGCGTGGGCGCCATCTCCACACGCCGGTTCTTCGAGCGCCCGTCGGCATCTGCATTCGACGCCACTGCCTGCTCGGAGCCGAATGCGGCCGCAAAGATCGACGACGACGGAATGCCGGCCTCGATCAACGCACGCGTCACTGTCAGCGCACGCTGCGCCGACAGCTCCCAGTTGTCCGCAAACTGGCGTGCGTTGTCGCGCATCTGCCGGTCGTCGGTGAAGCCGCTCACCATCAGGATTTCGTCGCGCGACTTGAGGTATGCGGTCAGCGGTGCAGCCAGGCTCTTCAGCAGTTGCCGGCCTTCGGGCTGCAGCTCCGCGGAGTTGAAGGCAAACAGCACGCTGCCGTTGATGCCGATGCGCCCGTTGGCCAGCGTCACGCGGCCGGCCGCGAGCGGCCCTGCAAGGGCCTGTTCGAGCGTCTGCAGGCGCTTGGCCTCGGCCTGCCGTTGCTTGACTTCAGTTTCCAGCTTCGACGCAAGCTCCAGCTGCATGCCCAGCGCGCACACCAGGATGAGCACAAAGGCCCCGAGCAGGCCGGCCATCAGGTCGCCGAACACCGCCCATACCGGCACGCCCGGCTCGTCGAAGCTGGCGTCGAGCTCTTCGCGCATCATGCTTCGCTATCCACCGGCGCTTGCTGCTGCCTGCTGGCGATCTGCTGCATGTCTTCGACGATCTGCTTCTGCGACATGATGCTCAGGTCGATCACTTCACGGGCCTGCGCCACGTAGTAGGCCAGCTGTTCATCGCTGCGCGCAATGGATTTGCCCAGCGCGCCTTCGATGCGCTGCAGGTGGCCCACGAGCTTGTCGTTCGACTGGCTGAACATCTGCACTGCGAGGCCGAAGGCTTCACCCAGGCTGGCCACTTCGACGGCGCTGCCGGTGATCTGCGCGGCAACGGCGGCCATCTTCTCGGACTCGGCATCGGCCTTTTCAGTGAAGCGGCTGCCGACGCGCTCCAGCAGGTCCGCCGATGCGGACACCAGCGTGTCGATGGCCGTGCGCTGTTCGGTGGACGCGTGGTTCACTGCATCGAGCAGGGTGGCCAGCGTTTCGAGGATGCGGCTGCGTTCCTCCAGCATTGCGTTGTCGCGCGTCATGCTGTCGGCGAGCTTCTGGCGCAACTCGGTCACCACTTCGGCTGCGGCACGGGGTGCTTCGGCGGCAGCTTGCAGGAGCTGCGCGATTTCGGCCACGGTGTTCTTCGCATGCGCCTCGGTCTGTGCCGTCATGTCGCGTGCGGTCTGCGCCACTGTGTCGAAGAGCTGCTGCTGCTGGCTTGCGTTGTGTGCGTTGACCTGTTGCCATTCCTGTTGCAGCGATGCGGCCATGGCCGTGAGCGATTGCGTCCATGCCGAGAGGCGTTGCTCGTCGCGCGATGCCATCTGGGACATCACTTCGGCCGCGGCCTGCGGTGCTTCGGCTGCGGCTTGCAGTAGCTGGGCGATCTCGGCGACGGTGCTCTTCGCATGCGCTTCGGTCTGCGCGGACATTTCGCGCGCGGTCTGCGCCATGGTGTCGAGCAGCTGTTGCTGCTGGCTCGCGCTGTGCGCGCCGGCTTGTTGCCATTTGTCTTGGAGCGACGCGGCCATGGCTGTCAGCGATTGCGTCCAAGCCGAGAGGCGTTGTTCGTCGCGCGATGCCATTTCGGTTTGCAGCTTTGCGTGCGCCTGGTCCACGGTGCCCAGCAGCGAGGCGGAATGCTGCTCGAAGGTGGCCGCGGCTGCCGACAGGGCCTGGTGCGAATCGCCCGACAGCTTCTCGCTGACGCGCTGATGCTGCGCGAGCGCGTTGCCCCAGGTGTTCGACACGCTGCTCACGGTGCTTTCGAGGCGGGCGGAAACGCTGTCTACCAGCGCGGCTGAGCGCTGTTCGAAGGTCTGCGCGAAATGGTCGTGCGAGCCGCGCAGGTCTTGCGACAGCGCTTCGGTCGTGCGCTGGTGTTCGGCGAGCGCGGTCTTCCAGGTGTCTGCCACGCGGGTGGTGGTGGCCTCGAAGCGGCTCGAGAGGCCATCGAGCTGCTGTTGCACGGTTTGCGAAATGGTGTCGTGCAGCGTGGCGGTTTCGCGTGCGATGCCGGCCATGGTGGCCTCGACGACAGGCTGTATCGCCGCGCTGGCGACGCGTGCGCTTTCGGTCAGGCTCTGCTTCAGCGACTGGTCGACGGAAGTGGCGAGGCTGCCGTACACGGCTTCGGCCTTGCTGTGGAAGCGGTCCTGGCTGCTGACGAGGCGTTCGTTCAGCGCCTGGGTCTGCCGCTCCATCGCGTGCATCATGGCCTGCAGCTGGCCGACCAGCTCGGGCATGCCGTGGGCCTGCTGCTGCAGCAGCTTGAACGACTCTTCACGCTGATGGCTGAGCGAGAAGACGCGCAGCACGGTCGCGATCTTCGTGTCGAGCATCTGCCCGGCCTGCAGCCGCTCGCGCCGGCTCAGTGCCGAGGCAAGGCCCAGCATGGCCGATGCGGCCACGCCTGCCACCGAGGTGCCGAAGGCAAGGCCCAGGCCCTTCACGGGGGCGGAGAGCGAATCGCGAATGGTCTGCAGGTCGGTCGAGCTCTCCAGCGCCAGGCCGGTGCCCTTGAGCGTGACCACCATGCCCATGAAGGTGCCGAGCATGCCAAGCAACACGAGGAAGCCGGCAAGGTAGGGCGTCATCGCCGGGCCGGGCAGGCCGACGCGCTCGCCCTCGATGCGCAGGCGCACGGCGTTCTGCAGCGAAGGATGCAGCTGGCCGAGCCAAGTGCCGAGGCTCTCGGGCGGGGAAGAGAGCTCTGCCACGGCGTGCGTCAGCGTGGCCGTAGCCTGCTGAAAGCGGTGCAGCTCCAGCGCGCCCATGATGTAGAACGCGCCGACGATCACGGTAACGGCCAGCGCCAGCGGGTTCGTGCCGATGTATCCGGCGCCCACCCAGCCAACGACGGCCAGGCCTGCGACAAAGACAGCGTATTGAAGGAATCGGGTCATGTAGTTCTGGTGGCCTGGGTGCGAAGGGCTTCGAGCAGCCCTTCGACCGGTTGAAATCGAAAGTCCAGTTCGGCGAGCAGCACGTCCTGGGCGTCCTTGCGGAACACGGCCAGCCACGCTTCGTCGGGCTGGGCACTGTTGTCTTTATCTGTCTCTGGTTCGCCGTCCGGCAGGTCCGGCACGTCTGGTGCCTGGCTGGCCTTGCGCAGGCGCTCGAAGTGCTTTTCGAGGATGCCCGGCACGGCCGACAGCAGGCTGTGCTCTCGCGCCTCCAGCACCTGCGCCATGACCACGTCCACGGACGCGAGCCGGGCCATGGACGGCGACTTTGCCGCCAGCGCCGAGCGCAGCCGGCTGCGCAAAGAGCCGACGCCTGCTTCCATCGCCTGTTGCCGGGCGAGATAGCGTCGGCGGTAGGGGGTGAAGTCTGGCGTCGCGTCCTTGCTGGTGCCGAAGGTGGTGTCTTGGACGATGGCGTTTGCCAGCGCGGTTCGCACGCGTTGGCATTCGCTTTCTTCGGTGTTGCGGGGAGCGCGCGTGCTGGCCTGTGTTGTTGCCGGTGCGCCATCGAGCGCTGCGGACAGCGAGATGGCATCGGTCCAGCCGAACCACTGGCTCAATCGGTCAGCGGTGGGTTGCGCGGGTTCGCGAGCGTCGATGTCGGTCAGTCGTGAAAGCAAGCGAATGAGCGCCGAGCCGTTGAAACCTGTGCGCCTTGAAACTTGCCCCATAACCTCCTGAACGCGCTTGAACGCACCTCTTCGAAAAACCTCGCAGTCTACAACAGGGCCCTCTCTCGAAGGCCTCCCTGGCTGCCTCGCCAGACCTCGGCTGTGTAACGAAATGCCAGCTTTTTCATTTTGTGCGCGGCGAAGTTACGTGCTCGGGCCGCACGCCCATTCCCACGGCCCGTGCCGGGAGCCTGCGTAGGAGCGGCCATCGTGCCAGCAGCCGCAGCGGCCAGGGCACGTGCCCAACCGTGGCCGTCAGCTCGCCGTCGAGCACTGGCATCAGCACTCGGTCTTGTATGAGGCGCTGCACGGCCTGCGTCACGCGCACGGGCCATTCCCTGCGGCGCTGCAGCTGGGGCAGCAGGGTGTCGATCTCCTTCTCGGTCGCCGCGCCGGCCAGCGCAGTGGCCAGCAGGTTCGCGGCAGCCACGGCGTCCTGCACGGCGAGGTTGATGCCGACGCCGCCCACCGGCGACATTGCATGCGCGGCGTCGCCGATGCACAGCAGCCCGCGGCATGACCAGGCCTCGAGGCGGTCGACCGTCACTTCGAGCAGCTTCACCGCGTCCCAATCGGGCAGCGCCTCAGGCAGCCGCGCGGCGAGAAAGGGCGCGATCTTGCCGATCGCTTCATGGAATGCCCCGATGCCCCGGGCCTGCAGCGCATCGTGGCCGCCCTTGGGTATCACGAAGGCGCATTGCCAGTAGTCGCCGCGGTTCAGTGTCACCAGAAAGCGCCCACCCGCGACGTGGCCCGCAGTGGCCGATGGGTCGCCGGCCTGCCTGGGAATGGCCATCCACAGCACGTCGATGGGCGCGCCATAGCTGATGTGCGGCAGCGCGGCGGCATCGCGCAGCGCGGAGTGCCGGCCGTCGGCCGCCACCACCAGCGAGGCGTGCAGCTCGACATCCTGCGGCTGGCCCGCGCGGCGGCCTCGCCGCACCTTCACGCCGTTGACGCGGCCCTTGTCTTGCAGCAGGCCGATGGCCTCGGCATCTGTCCACAGTTCGAAGCCCGGGTAGCGCCGGGCCTCGTCGCACATGAAGTCCAGAAACTCCCACTGCGGCATCAGCACGAGAAACCTGCTGTGCGCGGGCAGATGGGTGAAGTCGGCCACGGGGATGCTGCGGCCTTCGATGGTGGCGCGCAGTTCCTCGATGCGGTCGTGCGGGCGCTGCAAAAAGGCTTCGAGCAGGCCCAGCTCGTGCAATATCTCCAGCGTGGACGGATGCACCGTGTCGCCGCGAAAGTCGCGCAGAAAGTCGAGATGCTTTTCCAGCACGACGACGGGCACGCCGGCCCGGGCCAGCAGAAGGCCCAGCACCATGCCGGCAGGACCGCCACCTGCGATGCAGCAGCGTGGTTGTGTGTCCATGGCTTCTATCTTTTCGCTCCCTGATGACGGGCTCGATCTTCGCGCGTGGTCCGGTTCATGCATGTAGGCCCGCAGGCATTGCACAGCGGCCCGGCGCTTGCCGTATCCGGGTTTTCCATTACGCAAAGCCACGCGCCCGCCCTGCGCAGTCCGACGGATGCGCCCGCGCCGCAGCCCGGCAAAACTCCTCGGGTCAATAACGAGGAGACATCCGCATGCACAGCATCCGACGCCATCTGGTGTGGCTGGTCGTGGCCGTGGTCGGCGCTTTCGCGCTAGGCACCGTGGCCCTGACCCGAGGCGAAAGCGTCAACGCCCTCTGGGTGGTGGCCGCCGCGATCTGCACCTACCTGATCGCCTACCGCTACTACAGCCTCTTCATCGCCGACAAGGTGCTGGGCCTGGACGGCAACCGCAAGACGCCGGCGCACCGCCACAACGACGGCCTCGACTATGTGCCGACCGACAAGAACGTGCTGTTCGGCCACCACTTCGCGGCCATCGCAGGGGCCGGTCCGCTGGTGGGCCCGGTGCTCGCCGCGCAGATGGGCTACCTGCCCGGCCTGCTGTGGATCCTGGCCGGCGTGGTGTTCGCCGGTGCGGTGCAGGACTTCATCATCCTGTTCATTTCCACGCGGCGCGACGGCCGCTCGCTGGGCGACCTAGTCAAGCAGGAGATGGGCGTGGTGCCCGGCATGATCGCGCTGTTCGGCACCTTCATGATCATGATCATCATCCTCGCGGTGCTGGCGCTGATCGTGGTGAAGGCGCTGGCCGAATCGCCGTGGGGCACCTTCACGGTGGCTGCGACGATTCCGGTGGCACTGTTCATGGGCGTGTACCTGCGCTACATCCGACCGGGGCGCATCGGCGAGGTGTCGCTGATCGGCTTCGTGCTGCTGATGCTCGCCATCTTCGGCGGGCAGGCCGTGAGCCAGAGCGCCGAATGGGCGCCGCTCTTCACCTTCGACGGCAAGGCGCTCACGTGGATGCTGGTGGGCTACGGCTTCATCGCCGCGAGCCTGCCTGTGTGGCTGCTGCTGGCGCCGCGTGACTACCTGTCGACCTTCTTGAAGATCGGCACGATCATCGCGCTGGCCATCGGCATCGTGTTCGTGATGCCCACGCTGCAGATGCCGTCCATCACGCAGTTCGCGCAGGGCAACGGCCCGGTGTGGTCGGGCAGCCTGTTCCCGTTCTTGTTCATCACCATCGCCTGCGGCGCGGTGTCGGGCTTTCATGCGTTGATCTCCTCGGGCACCACGCCCAAGATGCTCGACAACGAGCGCCACGCGCGCTTCATCGGCTACGGCGGCATGTTGGCCGAGTCGTTCGTTGCGGTGATGGCGTTGGTTGCGGCCTCGTGCATCGAGCCGGGCATCTACTTTGCGATGAACAGCCCCGGCGCGCTGGTCGGCACGACCGCGCAGCAGGTGGCGGCCACGGTGTCGAGCTGGGGCTTCGTGATCACGCCTGAGATGCTGGTGCAGACCGCCAAGGACGTTGGCGAAACCACCATCCTCGGCCGCGCAGGCGGCGCACCGACGCTGGCCGTGGGCATGGCCCACATCCTCCATCAGGTGATCGGCGGGCAAGCCATGATGGCCTTCTGGTACCACTTCGCGATTCTGTTCGAGGCGCTGTTCATCCTTACGGCCGTGGATGCCGGCACCCGCGCGGGCCGCTTCATGCTGCAAGACCTGCTGGGCAGCTTCGTGCCCGCGCTCAAGCGCACCGATTCGCTGCCGGCCAACCTCGTTGCCACGGCGCTGTGCGTCGCGGCCTGGGGCTACTTCCTGTACCAGGGCGTGGTCGATCCGCTGGGCGGCATCAACACGCTGTGGCCGCTGTTCGGCATCTCCAACCAGATGCTGGCCGCAGTGGCGCTGATGCTGGGCGTGGTCGTGCTGTTCCGCATGAAGCGCGAGCGCTATGCGTGGGTGGCCATTGCGCCGGCCGCATGGCTGTTGGCCTGCACGCTCACGGCCGGCTGGCAGAAGATCTTTTCGGCCGACCCGAAGATCGGGTTTCTCTCGCACGCCGCGAAGTACACCGATGGCATCGCCAACGGCGTGCTGGTGGCGCCGGCCAAGACGCCCGAGGCCATGTCGCGCATCGTGTTCAACGACCGTCTCGACGCGGCGCTGTGCGCGCTCTTCATCTTCGTGGTGCTGAGCGTGCTGGTGTACAGCATCAAGGCCTGCCTCGCGGCGCGTGCGGCCAACCGGCCGACCACCAAAGAGACGCCGTTCGAGCCCGTGGGCGCGGCAGCCGCAACGGCTGCCCACTGACGCCATGGGCCTCGCATTGCCGGAAGCCGGGCGCTACTTTGCGCGCTCGCTCAAGCAGTCGCTGCGGCTCATGGTCGGGCTGCCCGACTACGACGCCTACCTGACGCACATGGCGGCCACCCACCCTGACCGGCCGCCGATGAGCTACGAGGCCTTCTTCCGCGAGCGGCTGGAGGCGCGCTATGGGGCGGGCAAGGGGCGCTGCTGCTGAGCCTGGCGCGGCATTGCGTTACAGGTCTTTCCGATCGAAGCCCCGTCTCTAGGGATGTACGGGCCGGTTCCCGGGGCCTAGAGTCCCGTCCATGTCCGCAGCCTTGTGGCTGGCATGGAGGGCGATATGTCCCAGGATCCGTTTGCAGAGTTCAAGGGCCGCCAGCGCGAGATGTGGTCGACCTTTGCGCCGACCGCCATGTTCACGACCCCGGTGGCCGGGCATCTCGTCAGGTTCGCGCAGGTAGCGCAGGGCGAGGCGGTGCTGGACGTCGGCACCGGAACGGGCGTGGTGGCCATCACGGCGGCGCGCCGGGGCGCACGCGTCACGGGGCTCGACCTGACGCCCGAGCTGCTCGAAGCCGCGCGCGACAACGCCGGCGTCTCCGGGCATGGGGACATCACCTGGACCGAAGGCGATGCCGAGAACCTGCCGTACGCCGATGCCTCCTTCGACGTGGTGCTGAGCCAGTTCGGCCACATGTTCGCGCCGCGTCCGGAAGTTGCCGTGGCCGAGATGCGCCGCGTGCTGAAACCCGGCGGCCGCATCGCTTTCGCCACATGGCCGCCGGAGGATTTCGTGGGGCGCATGTTCGCCTTCATCGGGCGCAACTCGCCGCCCCCTCCGACCGGCGCGTCGCCGCCGCCGCAATGGGGCAACCCGGGCATCGTCGCGGAGCGCCTGGGGCCGCACTTCGAGGCGCCGTTCTTCGGGCGCGGCACCATGCAATTTCCGGCCCTGAGCATCGAGCACTTCCGCTTGTTCCTCGAGCGCTCGGTCGGCCCGATGCGCAAGCTCGTGGAAGGTCTCGCGGGCGATCCGCAGAAGCTGGCGGCACTGCGGTCCGAGTTCGATGCGCTTGCCGAGCCGTACTACGTCGACAACGTGGTGCACCAGAACTACCTGCTGACGCGCGCGCGGGCACGCTGAGCGCCGCCGGGCCGACACGCCGGGGCCGTTGCAGGAGTTGCCGCATCGAGCCGTCATTGGGCTCAGGCGCCGACTGAGGCGGCCTGTGTCAATTCCAGCTTCTTTCTTTGGCGCGGCGGCGCGACGATGTCTTCCATGTCAATCGTGGAGAACATCGATGCAACCCGAATTCAACCAGCTTGCCGGCCTGTCGTTGCGCTGGCGGGTCTTGCTCTCGGCGGCGCTGCTCCTGGCGGCCGCGCTCTGCGCGGCCAGTCCGCTGGACGCCGGCACGCAATTGCAGGCCGAGCAGCGCTTCCAGCTCGCGCTGGAGGCACAGGCCGCGCGCGACTACCGCTCGATGCTCGAACAACTGCGCCAGGCGGCCAACGAAGGCCATGCCGAGGCGCAGGAGATGCTCGGCATGGTGCTGATGACCGGCCCCGCGCTCTACGGCACCGCCGTGAAGGCCGACCGCTGCGAGGCGGGCATGTGGATGCGCCGCGCGGCGGTGCAGGGCAGCGAAACGGCGAAGGTGCAGCTGACCTTCCTGAACCGGCTGCGCGCCTCGCCTGCGGGGAAGAGCGCCTGCGGCTGAATGCGTAGTGCCTGAGCGCGGCCATGCTTGCGCACTGGTCGCACAATGGCGCATGGCGACGAGGGCGTGCTGTCGCCCTCGACACAAGGACCGTCCTCCATGCGCAACGTGCTCGATTTCAGTTCCTGGCAAGGCCTGCTCACGACCCTGATGGGCCTGGTGCTGGTGTCTGTCGTGGCGGTCGGCATACGCCTGCTCGTGATGCACAGCGTGCAGCAGCGTCGCGAGCGCCAGAACCGGCAGATCAACGAGCGGCTGAAGACGCTCATTGCGGCCTACAAGGTGCTGGGCGGTTCGTTCACCGGCGACCTTGCCGTCGACCCCAGTCATCTGCGTGAGCTTCGGCAACGGGCAGGGGCTGCGGCGGCAGAGGATGCGGCTGCTCATGCAGACGTGTCCGCATCGGACCGCCGTCGCCGCATTCGCGATGCAGTGGAAGCCGCGCTGTCCGACGTGATCCTGCTGGGCACCGAGACGCACGTGCGCCTCGCCGCCAAGGCGGCCAGCGACATGGTTGCGGGCCGCATTGTCGAGACTGCAGAACTGGTTGTGGCACTGCGAACATTCATCCGCGACGTGCTCGACCTCGACCCCGTTCCTGCGGAACTGGGCATTCCCAGGCAAGGCCCCGTGCGGGCGAAAGGCACGCCTGCGCGTGGTGATCGTGGCGAAGGGGCCGGTGGTGGGCGTGGTGGCGGTGCGAAAGGTGACGGCGGTGGTGGCGGCGGCGCGGGGATGCGGTCCGAGACCGTTCTTGAAAGCAACGACGCCCACGCGCCGGGCAGCCGCGAATGAAGCGCGAACGAAGAGGGATGCGATGTTCAAGGATCGCTCCGATGCTGGCCAGCAACTGGCGTTATTGCTGAGCCAGTACTGCGATGCTCAGGGCTGCATCGTCCTCGCACTGCCGCGAGGCGGCGTGCCGGTGGGTGCTGAAGTGGCCCGCGCGCTGCACCTGCCACTCGATGTGCTGGTCGTGCGCAAACTAGGCCTGCCCGGCCATGAGGAATACGCCGCCGGCGCCATTGCAGTCGGCGGCATTCGCGTGACGGGCGAAGAAGCGCCCGGTATGGCGCGCACATTGAAACGGGAGCAGCGCGAACTGCAGCGGCGCGAGCGCGCATACCGGGGCGATCGCGCGCCGCTCGACCTGCATGACATGACGGTCCTATTGGTGGACGACGGACTGGCGACCGGCTTGTCGATGCGCGCAGCGGTGATTGCTGCAAGGGCACTCGGCGCAGCCTCGGTCATCGTGGCCGTGCCCCTGGGCAGCGCGTTCGCGTGCCATGCGCTGCAGACACCGGCCGACCCGTCAGCGCTGACCGGCATCGGCAGCATGAGCCCCGCCATGACCCATGCCGACGAGGTGGTGTGCCTGCACACGCCAGAGCCCTTCTTCGCCGTCGGTGCCTGGTACGAATCATTCGAGGCGCCCAGCGACGAAGAGGTGCTGCAGGCGCTGGCGCAATGGCGCTGATGATCTTTCTTCCCCGACGCCTCCGCACCGTAGACTCCTGTGTCACCAAAGAGTGGAGCGGAGTGATGGCCCAGAGAGAAGTACACAACGAGAGAGTGGAACGAAGTGCCTTCCACTTCGCAATGCGTGCGGGAGCATTGATTTCATGCGTGGCGCTGCTGGTTGCTACTGCCTTGGCGCTGGCAGGCTGCGCATCGCATGACCCGAATCTCAAGCGCATCTCCGGGGATTCCATCGAACTCCATGAGAAGCTGATGTTTTCCGCCATCGCAGGCGCAGCGCCCGGCGTGCGGCACTACCACGGCTTGTTGCCCGGCACCTACAAGGCCACCATGGAAGACAAGGCCGGTCGGTACTACTTCGGCAACGGTGCCCTGCTGGTGCTTGGCGGTCAGCAGAATGCCGATGGCACCACCGAGGAGCCACTGGCCGTGGGAGGGTTCTGGCTGGCGAAGGACAAGGGCGCATCTCCGCCAATGCGCCTGTTCTACCTGCCGAAGTTCCGGGATCAGGGCACGATGGTGAACGGCGTGATCGTGAACACCATTGTGCAAACTCCGGGGCTCTCGGTCGGACAGGCCGGCATTGCCGGTGCGCTGGGTGGCGCGATTGCCGGGGCGATCGTCGAGAGCGGTGCCGTGGGGTATGGCCCGAAGAACGGGGAGCCGATCTTCGTTCCGTTCAAACAGGTGCCGGATGAGAGTCTGCTCTTCACGCAAGCTGTGGCTAGCCGTACCCCGGCCAAGGCGGAAGAGGCGCGTTGAGACAGGAAGTACCTACAGGCAATGAAGAACGCACTCTCTTGACCAACGAAACCGAGCCTGGCGCCGATGCCCATCCATTCATTTGCCGCAACCGACCTCGTCTTCGATCACCAGAAACTCGGCGTGCTTCTGGTGTTTCCGACAGAGCAACTACCTCAGGCGCGGCTTCGTCCCAGCCCGGTCGACCTCGAGGAACTCGTCGACAGCCCGCATCCCTATCTGCGTGAAATGGCCGAACAGGCCTTGCAGCGGGACAACGGAATCAAGAATGCTCTGGACGCGATCGCGAGCGAGTTCGAATTTGCTCCGCTCACCACGCTGAAGCGATGGTGTCAGGCCAACGGCTTTGCGGCGCTTGCCTCGGAGTTAGGGCAACTGCCTGTCGCGGCGGCGGAAGGCACCTTCAAATTCAAGGGCTACCTTCCGACCAGGATCGATGAATCGGCAGCAACACGCTACGCCGCGTTGCTTCTCCTCATGGCTGTGCGTGCGATCTTCTTTGGCGAGCGAAGAGGTCTGGATCAGATCGTCGGCAGCATCGAGGCCAAGGGCTGGCGCTATGCCCGTGTGCTTCCAGAAGACTCTGCGCTCGTGGTCAGCGGCTTCATGACGCTGTCCGAACATTTTTCCGATCTGGGGATGGCGACGGTGCTCCGCTCATGCGCTCAGCGAATAGTCGATGCTGTTCATCCCGAAGACAGACCTGTCGCTGCGCTCGCAATCACTTATTCGTTGCTGGTGTCGACCGGTCGTGCCGCATTGGCCAAAAATCCTCAGCTACTTCTGAAGTTCGCTAGCTGAAGAATTCAGAGCTTCTTTTCGGTCGAGTGCTATGCCTTCTGCGCCGGAGCACTCATCGCATCGAACCCACGCGCCAGATCCGCCGTCAGATCTTCCGGCGCCTCCAACCCGATGTGCAACCGCACAACCGCCCCGCGCTTGCTCCAGTCCGTCACGCGGCGCGCCGCGCGCATGTTGGTCCATGCCACCAGGCTTTCATAGCCGCCCCACGATGAGCCACGCCCGAACAGCGTGAGCGCATCGACGAAGCGCTCGACCGCGGCGCTCTCGATGCCTGGCTGCAGCTCGATGGAAAGCAGCCCGTTCGTGCCGCTGCAATCGCGCTTCCAGATATCGTGCCCCGGATGCTGCGGCAAGGCAGGGCAGAACACGGTGGCCACTTCAGGCCGCTTCTGAAGCCAATGCGCCACTTCCAGCGCATGCCGCTCGTGCATCTGCAGCCTAGCCGACAGCGTGCGCATGCCGCGCAGCACCAGCCATGCGTCGTCGGGGCTCACGGTCATGCCGAATGCATCGCAGCGCTCGTTCAGCGGCCGCCATGCGGCTTCGGTGGTGGCGACTGTGCCCATCATCACGTCCGAGTGGCCCGAGAGGTACTTGGTGGCGGCCATCGTCGAGATGTCCGCGCCCAGCGCCAGCGGCCGGTACTGGCAGCCCGAGCCCCAGGTGTTGTCCGCCGCGAGCAGCGCGCCGCGTGCGTGCGTCAGCTCCGCGAGCTTCGGCAGGTCGCACATCTCGTAGACCAGCGAGCCAGGGCACTCCGCGTACACCAGCCGCGTGTTGGGCTCGAACAGTTCCTCGATGCCGCTGCCGTCCGCCGCGAAGAACGAACTGCGAATGCCGTACGGCTCCAGGAACGAATGCACGAGGTTGCGCGTGGGCTCGTACACGCTGTCCGACATCAGCACATGGTCGCCCGGCTTCAGGTACGACAGCAGCAGCATGCCGATGGCCGCGAGGCCGGTCGGAAAGAGCCGCGTGCGGTAGGCCCCTTCGAGTTCGCTCACTGCATCTTCTAGCGCAAAGGTGGTCGGGGTGCCGCGTGCGCCGTAGCTGAAGATGCGCTCGTCGTCGCGCCGCGCGCGTGCGTCGCGCATCGCGCCCACGCTGTCGAACAGCACGGTGCTCGCGCGCACCAGCGGTGTGTTGACGGGCGCGCCGCCGGCATAGGAAGGTGCCTTGCCGGTGCGCGTGAGCCGGGTGTCGAGGGAGAGTCCAGGGAAGTCTTTGTGCGAGTTGGACATGGTGTTCAAGCGTTGGCCAAGCCTCGATGGTGCGTCAATCTGCCTTCGCACCGGAAAGTTTGACGATGCGCGACCAGCGGTCGATGTCCTGGCGCAACTGCGCGGCGAAGGCTTCGGGCGAATTGGCCACCACTTCACTGCCACCGTCGTTCACGAGCTTGGTCACCTCAGGCATGCGCAGCGTGCGCACGATGGCTTCGTTCAGATAGGCCACGCGCTCGGGCGGTGTGCCGGCCGGTGCGAAGAAGCCGTACCAGTCTTCGAAGCGTGCACCGGCATAGCCCAGTTCCTCGAGCGTCGGTGCATTCTTGAAGACGCCGATGCGGCGCGGGCTGGTCACGGCCAGCACGCGCAGCTTGCCGTTCTGCACCAGGCCCGCGACCGAGGATGTCGAGGTCACGAGCACATCGACCTGTCCGCCGAGCAGGTCTGTGAGTGCGGGGCCGGCACCCTTGTAGGGAACGTGCGTCATGGCGATGCCGTCGTCCTTCGACAGCACCACGCCAACGAGGTGCGACAGCGTGCCGTTGCCGGGCGTTGCATACGTCACCTTGCCGGGGCTGGCCTTGGCCTTGGTGGCGAGGTCGGCGAAAGTCTTGAGCGGCGAGTTGGCATCCACTACCAGCGCGAGCGGCGCGGCGTTGATCTGCGTGATGGGAATGAAGTTCTTGATCGGGTCGAAGCCGGGCGCCGCATACAGCGTGGGGTTCACGGCCATGATCGACACCTGCGAGGTGAGCACGGTGTAGCCGTCGGGCTTGGCGTCGGCCACGGCCTTGGCGCCGATGTTGCCGCCCGCGCCGCCGCGGTTGTCGACCACTGCCGCCTGTCCCATGATTTCCGGCAGGCGCGTGGTCACGAGGCGTGCGGTTGCATCGTTGCCGCCGCCGGGCGGGAAGGGCGAGATGAACTTCACCGTCTGCGACGGATAGCCGTTGCGCGGTGCGAGCGGTTCGGCTGTGGCTGGCTGCAAGACGAGCGCCGCGAGCCATGCGGCGGCGACGGCAAAACGGGCAAGGTGCGGGATGCGGCTGGCGAACGACATGACGGAACTCCTGGAATAGGAACGGACAAGGACGAACAGAAAGCGAAAGCCGGGCTCAGGCGTGCGATGCGGCGGTGGGAAGGCGGAAGGCGGCCCGCTCCTGCGCATCGAGCTGCGCGACGAGGCCGGTCTCCCATGCGAGGTAGCGGCGCGCGGCTTCCTTGTTGCCGTCGTGCCGGTCGTGCACGAAGAACAGGTAGTCGATGCAGTCGCTGTCGGCGGGCAGCGCGGGCGTGGCCTCGACGGGCAGTCCTGCGGCGCGCCATGCGGCCATGCCACCGGCCAGCAGCAGCGGCGCGGGCGAGTGGCCTGCGAGCTCGGAGGCGGCAGCCCATGCCGCAAGCGCGGCATCGTCGGCGACCAGCACGAGCTGGCGGGTCTCGCTCTTCACGTCGCCTGCGAGGCGAGGGCGAATCGACCAGCGCGCCTGCGGGATATGGCCGGCGCGAAACTGCATGCTGCCGCGCAGGTCGATCACCGCCACCTCGTTGCGCTCGATGCGCGCAGCGAGGGCCTGCGTATCGATGGTGGCCAGTGCGGGTGCACCCGGCGCTGCAGCAGGCGCGAGCGAGAGGCCACTCGCCAGCCCGCCCTCGAGCACGCTCGCGTCATGCCCCATCTGCCGCAGCCAGCTCGCGATGGTCGGTGCGCGCACGCCGTCGTTGTCGAACAGCACGAGCCGGGCACCGCGCACGCCGAAGTACTGGTCGCCTGCCTGCATCAGTTGGCCGCCGGGCGTGTGCTGCGCGCCGGGCAGGCTGCCGGCCGCGAATTCTTCCGGCGTGCGTACGTCGCACAGGAACAGGCTGCGGCTCGTGTCGGCGGCCCATTGCTGCACGGTCTGCGCATTCACCGCCGGCACGTCGAAGCGGGCGGCCAGCGCTTTCGCGGCGGGGCGCAGGTCGGTGTTGCCGCTGTCGTCCGCATAGCGCCGCGTGCCGCCATGCTCCAGCGTGTGGTCGCCCAGGTACCAGCCCTGCGTGCCGTTCTCCAGCGCATAGACGGGGTTGGGCAGCCCGAGGTTGATGAGCGTCTGCGCGCCGATGATGCTGCGCGTGCGGCCCGCGCAGTTGATGACGATGGGCGTGGTGGTGTCGGGCACCAGCTGGCGCACGCGGTAGGCCAGCTCGCCGTTGGGGCAGCAGGTGGCGCTGGGGATGTTCATCTTGTGGAACTCGCTGACGGGGCGGCCGTCGAGCACCACGACCTTGTCCTTGCGCGCCAGCATCTCGGCGAGCTGGTCGGCGCTGACGCGGGGCGTGTGATAGACCTCTTCGGCCAGTTCGCCGAAAGTCTTCGAAGGCAGGTTGACGCCCGCGAACAGCACGTAGCCCGCGGCCTTCCATGCGCGGGCGCCGCCTTGCAGCACGTGCACGTCGGTGTAGCCCAGCACGGCCAGCCGCGCGGCGGCGCGTTCGGCCACGTTGGCATCGCCTTCGTCGTACACCACCACCCGCACGCCGCGGCGCGGCACGAGGCGCGGCGCATCGATTTCCAGCCGGCTGAAGGGCAGGGGAACGCCATAGAACAGATGCGCCTCGCCGTACTGGCCGTGCTCGCGCACGTCGAGCAGCGCGATTTCGCCGCCGTCGTGCAGCCAGGATTTGAGGGTCTTCGGATCGATGAAGGAGGTCATGAGAGCAAGTCGTTGGGACGAACGAAGTCCTGCGAGGCCGCAGCGCGCGGCCCGCATGAGGAAAAGGAAAGCCGGAAAGGGAGCGCTTAGCGGCGCGTCTGCACGCCGATGCCCATGGTCTGGTACGTGCCTGCTGCCAGGTCGTAGGCGGTGCGCTGGTTCAGCGTTTCGAGCGCGCGGCCGTACATGTGAAGGTGGCGAATCACTTGCTCGCCCTGGATCTCGACCGAATGGATGTCTTCAGGCATCAGCGCGATGCCCTTGCCCGGCGCGACGACGACCAGTTCGGTCTGCTTCAGCTTGCCCACGCCCGGCACGTTGCCGTCGTCGGTGCGCTCGTACACGCGGTTGTGCTCGGTGCCCTCCACGGCCGCGATGCAGGCCCAGGTCGTGTGGTTGTGCGGCACGATCTTCTTGCCCGGGCGCATCACGTTCAGGTACAGCGCGTAGCTCTGGTCCGGGTCTTCGGCGATCAGGTAGCGGGCCTGGTGCTCGCCGGCCTCGGGCGGCGGGAAGTCGGCGGCGCCCCAGTATTCGGTGTGCGCGGCCAGGTCTTGCAGCGAATCGAGCACCACATCGAGTTTTTCGCGGGTGGCTTCAGCGCCGCCGATGGCTTTCTTCATGTCGGCGATGGACGCCTCGACGGCCTGGCGGCGTTGCTCGGAAGGGGTGCTCATGCAGTTTCTCCAGTGGGGTTGCCTGTTTGGTGTGCATTCACTGTAGTGACGGGGGCGTGACGCAACAATCCAAGCAGAGCAGGAAACACATCAATAAAATTAATGTATGCCCACGCTCGATCTCGAACTGCTGCGCTCTTTTGCGGCCGTCGTCAGCCTCAACAGCTTTGCGGCGGCGGCCGTGCACCTGGGGCGCACGCAGTCGGCCATCACGCAGCAGATGCAGCGGCTGGAGGAGCAGATCGGTCATCCGCTGTTCGCCAAGCAGGGGCGGCAGAAGCGACTCACGGAGCACGGCGAACGGCTGCTCACCTACGCGCATCACATGCTGGCGCTGAACGACGAGGCGCTGCGCAGCCTGCGGCAGGGGCAGCTCGAAGGCAACCTGCGCATCGGTGCGCCGCACGACGTGGCCGAGACCATGCTGCCGCTGCTGCTGACCGAGGTGGCGCGCACCTCGCCGCTGCTGCAGCTCGACATCCACATTGGCCGCAGCCCCTATCTCATGACATCGCTCAAGAGCGGCGAGGTCGACATGATCATCTCCAACCGCGCCGACGAGCAGTCGCAATTCGAAGGCGTGGTGCTGCGCACTTCGCCCACCGTGTGGCTGTGCGCCGCGAGCTACGTGCACGACCCGACGAAGCCGGTGCCGCTCATCATGGCGGACGGGCCCAGCATCTTCCGCCGCATCGGCCACGAGGCGCTCGACGCGGCGGGCGTGGCCTGGACGCCGCGCTACACCTCGTCGAGCCTGATCGGCATCAAGGCCGCCTTGCGCGCGGGGCTGGGCGTGACGGCGCGCGGCGTGGAGCAGCTCGACGCGGGCTTGCGCGTGCTGGGCGCGGGCGACGGCATGCCGCGGCTGCCCGACCTGGCGTACTACCTCTATGTGCGCAGCCATGTGGTGAACCCGGTCACGCGGCAGGTGTTCGAGACGCTGAAGAAGCACCTGCGGCTGCCGCGTACCGACATGCCGGCGTAGGGCTCCTGCTGTCGCCTACATCATTGCGTAGCTGCCGCGCCCGCCCTGCTTGGCCCGGTACATGGCCTTGTCGGCCGTGGCGAGCAGGTCTTGCGGCGTTTCGCTGCCGCTGCCCAGGGCGATGCCTATCGACACGCCGATGACCATGCTTGAATGCTCCAGCTGCAGCGGTTGGGCAATCGCGTCGATGCATCGCCGTGCCAGCGTCAATGCGGCCTGTTCCGCGGGCTCTTCGAAGTCGGTGGCCAGCAGAACGAATTCGTCGCCGCCGATGCGCGCCACTGTGTCTGTGGGCCGCACCAGGGCCCGCAGCCGGTGTGCGATTTCCCCGAGGGCCTTGTCGCCCGCTTCGTGGCCGAATGTGTCGTTGAGGTCCTTGAACCCGTCGAGGTCGAGGTAGAGCACGGCTACCTGCTGCGCGCGCTGCCTGGCATGGACCAGCGCCTGTTGCAGCCGCTCGTCCAGCAACTTGCGGTTGGGCAAGCCTGTCAATGTGTCGTGGTGGGCCAGGCGAGCCAGCGCCTCCTGGTTGTCGAGCAGCTTGGCCAGCAGCCGGTTGAAGGCTTGCGTCAGGTGCCCGATCTCGTCGTTGCGCACCACCTGCAGCGGCGTCAGCGCGAGTTCGCCGCGGGTCATGCGGTCGGCCTGGTCGGCGGCGCGCAGCAGTGGCCGCAGCAGCCACGCCATGATCAGGCCGATCACGACGAGCACCGCCGTCACGGCGGGCGCGCGTTGCTGCAGGATGAAGGTCTGCATGCGCGACACCGGGGCCAGCGCTTCTGAAACGGGCAGCCTCGCCACCACGAACCAGCCGCTGTTCGGCACCGAGGCAATGGCGGAGATTTCTTCGATGCCCTTGGCGTTGCGCGTCGTCCCGCTGCCGCGAAAACCCGCCATGGCGCGGTCGTGCAATGGGTTCACGCCGTCGGGCGGGGTCGGCGTGAGGGACATCGAGACGTCCGTGGAGGCGACGAAGATGCGGTCGCGCGGCGAGATCACCAGGATGCCGCCGGCCTGGCCCACGCGCCCCTCTTGCAGGTGGTCGAGCAGGCCATCGGCCGAGAGGTCTGCCGTGCCGAGCAGCACGGCGACCACCTGGCCGGCACCGTTGCGGATGGGTGCGGCCATGGGCAGGGCCGAGTGCTGAGAAGCCGTGGACCGTGGGCGGCCTACCGCGCGCTTCCCGGCGGATGCGGCTGTGAATTCCGGACCGCCCGTTTCCAGCTGTACGGCGCTGTCGCGCCCGTCGAGTCGTTTGCCGGTGACATCGGTGACCACCAGGCCGAGGGGGAAGAAGGCGCTCAGCGCGCTGCGTTCCGCCAGCCATGCATGCAGCTGCTCGGGCTGCGCCAGGAGTTCCGGCGGCAGGGCGCCAGCCAGGCGCTCCAGGAACGACAGCCGTTCGTCCAGGTAGTTGTCGACATCGCGGGCCACGTAAGCGGCCAGCGCCATCTGCTGCGTCGCCACCGATTTCGTCAGGTCTTCCCGCAGGAAGCGGGTGAGCTGGATGTAGCTGGCGGCGGTGCCCACGACTGCCATCGCCAGACCCATCACGAGGAGACGAACGACCAGGCTATTGGCGGATTTTCGGAGATTCACTCTGGCTGCGGGTCGAGAGGCGGTTAGGTGCGGGACTGTATCCGAAGCGCTCCTGCGGCCGCCGACGGCGCGACCAGAGGAGGGCCGCGCCCATGGCCAGCACCAGGAAGCCGCCGAAGCCTGCCAGCGTCGGCAGCAGCGGCGCATCGAAATACAGCAGCGCGCCGTACACCCCCAGCATCGCCAGCGAGGCCAGGCTCTCGTTGAAGTTCTGCACCGCGATCGACTGGCCCGGGTGCATGTACAGCAGCCCGCGGCTTTGCAGCAGCGCGTTCATCGGCACCAGAAGCAGGCCCGCGAGCGTGCCGATCACCATCAGCAGCGCGGCGGCCACGGCGGGCTGCGTCACCAGAGTCATGAGCAATATCACGGCGCCCAGTGCCATGCCGATCGGCAGCGCGCGCAACGCACGCCCGAGCGGGAACCAGCGCGAGGCACCGACGGCGCCAGCCGCCATGCCGATGGCCACCGCGATCTGCAGCAGCGCGCCCTGCGACAGGGTGAGCCCCAGCCGCTCGGCCGCCCAGCGCAGCACCAGAAACTGCAGCGTGGCCGACGCGGCCCAGAAAAGGCTGGTAACGGCCAGCGAGATGCGCGCATCGGCATCGCGCCACAGCAGCGCCAGCGAGCCCCCGAAATCACGAAGCAGGCGGCCCGGATGCGCCAGCGCCGCGCGGTCGCGTGCCGGGCTGTGCGGAATCGCGAGCGTGCAGGCGGCGGCCAGCAGGTACACCGCGCCGATGGCGGGCAGGGCAAGGCCCTTGCCGACCAGCGTGCTGCCCAGCGCCACGCCGAACAGGATCGACAGCACCGTGCCTGCCTCGATCCAGCCGTTGGCGGCGACCAGTTCTTCTTGCGGAATCAGCTCGGGCAGGATGCCGTACTTGGCCGGCGAGTAGGCCGCGGCGCCAAGGCCGACCAGCGCGTAGGCCACCAGCGGCTGCACCTGCCACAGCAGCAGGGCGCAGCCGCCCAGCTTGATGAGGTTGGTGGCCATCAGCACGCGGCCCTTCGGCGCCGCGTCGGCCACGGCGCCTGCGAAGGCGGCGAGCAGCACGTAGGAAAGATAGAAGAACAGCCGCAGCGCGGGCGTCATCCAGCCGGGCGCGTGGCGCTGCATGAGCAGGTCGATGGCGACGATCAGCAGCGCGTTGTCGGCCAGCGAACTGAAGAACTGCGCGGCAACCACCGAGCGCAGCGCGCGCTTGGACCGCGCGCGTGGGGCCGCCGCGCTCACGCGGTCATGCCGAAGAAGTGCTGGCGGTAGCGCGGCGACACCTCGTCCACGCGCAGCATCAGCGGCAGGTCGGCGGTGTTGAAGGCCACGTCGAGTGCGGGCGGCCCGAGCAGGCGTGCGCCGCAGCGCAGATAGCCCTTGATGAGCGGCGGGGCGGCGGGAGGCGCTGTGTCGCTGTCGGCATCAGCGTCTGCCCCGTTGTCCAGCGGCAGCGCGACGCGCGGCTCCACGCGCCAGCGCTGCTCGACCAGGTGCGTGCGGCACAGCCGGTGCCACAGCCGCGCGGCCGTCGCGCCCTGGTCGTCGAGCCCGATGCTCGCGCAGCCGATCATGGTGTCGAGCGCGTGGTCGACCATGTACTGCCCCAGCGCTGCCCACAGCGCCATGATGACGCTGCCCGAGCGCCACTCGGCATCCACGCACGAGCGGCCCAGCTCCAGCGCGCGGCCGCGCAGCGGCGCGAGCGGCGACAGGTCGAACTCGGTGTCGGTGTAGAAGCCACCCGCGCGATGCGCCGCCTCGGGCGTCAGCACGCGGTAGGTACCGATGAGCGGGCCGGGGCCGTGCAGCGGGTCGATGGCGCGCACCAGCAGGTGGTCGCAGAAGGCGTCGAAGCGGTCGACGTCGAGCCCGGGCGGCGTGCCTTCGGGTGGCGTGAGGCGCGCGCCCATCTCCTGCCCGAACACGCGAAAGCGCAGGCGCTGGGCGTCGCGCACGTCTTCTTCGCAATCGGCCCAGCGGGTTTCCAGCACGGGCGCAGCGGCCGCGAGTGGCGTGGGCGAACGGTGGGGCAGGGCGTGCGTGGCGGTGATGTCCATGTGCGTGCGGCAATTCACTCAGTTGGAGGGCGGGTAGCGGTCGACCAGGCGGTTCTGCCGCCGATTGAGCCGTGCGAGCGCGAGCAGGCCGATGGGCCGCACGCCGGCCTTGCGCTGCGCCGCGCCAATGGCGAACAGCAGCCGTTGCTTGGCGAAGACCATGCGAAAGCCTTGCACCACGCCGGTGTCGGGGTCCCAGGCCTCGATGGCTTCGGAGCCTGCGCCGTTGATTTCCATGATGGTGAAGCCGCGCCCGGCGCCGAGTTCGCGCAGGCTCTGGTAGCGCACGTCGAAGCGCCCGAAACGGAAGTCGGGCATGTCGCGCGCGATGGCGTCGATGGCGCGCACGAGCTCGGGCGTGATGAGCGCCGCGCCGTCGCGATAGAGGCCGCCCACGCGGGTCGAGCCGATGGTGGCCAGCCGCACCTGCTGGCCGGCCGCGGGCACGCTGTCGGGCGGCACGCTGCATTCGTGGCGCGGCGAGCGCGCGATGCGGCGGGCGCGCGCGTCGGCCGCCACGAGTTGTGCCACGGTGCTGCGACCGTCGCCCGTCACGCGCGGGAAGTAGCGCAGCGCCAGGCCGATGATGCGGCCTTTGCCAGTGTCGGGGTCGCGCGCATAGAAGATGCCGGCCTCGCCTTCCTGTGGCAGGTAGCGCTGCAGCACGACCGTTTCACCGCGAGGAAAGACGGCCAGGTAGGCCAGCAGCGCTGCCATGTCGGACAGCAGGCGCACGCCGTAGCCGCACAGGCCGAGGTCGGGCTTGGCGACCACTGGAAACGCGAGGCCGCCGTTGGCCATGGTGTGCCGCAGCGAGTCTTCGGTTGCCGTGCCGTCGTTGAACACCGCGCAGTAGTCGGCCGTGACCGAGCGCGCCAGCGCCCCCATGCCGCGGAAGTATTCGAGCTTGCCTTCGCCCACCAGCCCGCCGGAAGTGAGGTGCGGGTTGGCCGCCGATGGCACGGTGGCGCCGCCGTAGCGCAGCGACAGCCACAGCCACTGCATCACCAGCGGAACGCAGATGAGCCACTTGGGCATGCGCTCCAGCACGCTGCATTCGCGCACCACGGCCAGCCGGCCGGTGTCCACGCCGAAGTCGAGCCCGGCGGCCATCACGCGGCCTCCGTTGCGCGGGTGGCAATGAGGCCGACTGCGGCGATGCGATCGATGTGCGCATACACCGGCCGCTCCAGCTCCTCGCCGAACACATCGGGGTCGATCTCGGCATACGACCTGTCGAAGCCGGGTGCTGCGAGCAGGGGCTGCAGTTCGGCAAGGAACGGGTCTTCGCCATCGACCATGGCCACGCCTGTGTAGAGCAGCAGTTGCCCGCCCGGCGCCAGCCGCTTCAGCGACTCGGCCGCGATGCGCACGCTGAGCGCTCGCCCGAGCCGCGTGCCGCCGTGGCGGTAGGCGCGCTGCGCGCCGTCGTCGAGGTAAGGCGGGTTCGACACGATGAGATCGAATTCGCCCTCGACCGCCGACAGCGCATCGCCTTGCGCGAGCGTGACGGGAATGCCGGCCACTTCCGCATTGATGGCCGTGTACTGCAGCGCAAGCGGGTTGATGTCGTTCATCACGACGGTCGCCTGCGTGCCCATGGCCGCCAGCCCACGCGCCACCGCGATGCCGCCCGCGCCGCTGCCGCAACCCACGTCCAGCACGCGCACATGAGGCTGCGCCTTGCGCCGGGCGAGCGCGTGGTGGAGAAAGCGCGCGAAGCGGCTGGTGTCCGGCCCGAAGAACACCGCGTTCTCCTCGACCGTCGGATAGGCCGAATGAAAGAACAGGTCGTCGCCCAGGCTGGCGATGCGCACGGTGCTGCGCAGCAGCGAGCCCGTGTGCCGCACGATGCCGGCACGCTCCATGTCGGCCAGCAATTCCGGCGGCACCGCGCGCGCTTCGAACGACAGGTTCCAGCCGAAGATGTCTCGCAGCGTCGCGCCCGGCTCGCGCCCGCGCCGCGCGAGCACGCGCTGGTGGGTCAGCGGGGTGACCGTGGTGAATCGGTAGCCCGTGGCCGCCACCTGGCGCAGCACGCCGGCCGCGTTCAGCATGCGGTGGCCTCCTCGGCGTGCCGCAGTTCGGCGGTGTAGCGCTCGAAGCAGCGTTCGCCGCAGACAAGGCGCATCAGCGCGCCTTCGGCGATGAACTGCCCGCAGGCCGGATCGGCCTCGACCAGCGGCCGGATCACTTCGCGGTTCCATGCGCGCGAATGCGACACGTCGAGCGCCGCATGCAGGTCGAAGTAGGCGCGCGCGCGGCCGCTCAGGCCCAGGCGGCGCATGCCGGCCGCCACTTGCTTCACGCGCCCGGGCGCCGTGAGCTCGATGACGCCGAGCGCGCCTATGGAGTGGTAGCCGTAGCGGCGCGTGGTCGCCAGCCCGACCATGGTGTTGGCGAGCGCGAGCGACTCCCACACGGTGGTGTCGATGGCCGGGTGCAGGTCGAGCTCGCGCACCATGTGCTCCAGCATCTGGCCGTGCATGGCGCTTTGCTTGCCGTGCCCCATCTCGTCCCAGAAGTTGCGCGCGCATTCCAGCTTGGGCTGTGGCGGCAGCTTGACCTGGGTGTAGGCCAGCAGGTCTTCGAAGCCGGCTTCTCCCGCGGCCTCCTGTGTGAGGAACCAGCGCATCTGCGGCAGCGTGGCCTCGTCGGCCAGCCAGTCGAACAGCGGGTGATGCTGGCCGGGGCCGGTGTGCGCCAGCGATTCGAACCAGCCGATGAAGTGGCCCGCGTTGCCGGCCGATGCCGCTGCCGCCTGCACCGAAGCGCGCAGGGCTCCGAGGTATTTGCCTTCGAGCAGCCGGCACGCATGCTCGCGGGCAAGGTCGTCCTGCCACTCGGGCGAGGGGCTGCCGAGCCTGAGTCGCTCGGCGTTGAACCGCGCCAGGTGCCGGTGAAGCTGCGTGTTCGCGTCGGGAGTGTCGTCAGGAGACATGGCCGATCCTCGTCATCCGCTGGGCAAAAGAATCAGGTTGCGCCTTTGCAACGCGGCTGTCCGTCAGACAGTGCCTACAGATTCGCCCCTCGGCGCGGGGGATCGGGGGAGATCGGCCTCAGGTCGCCCAGATGCGCGGCGTGGCCGCGGGCAGCTGCCACAGCTCGCTGCGCCATGCCTGCCAGACCTGGCGCAGCAGCTGCATCGCGGGCTCGACCACGGGTGCCAGAACCCGCAGCACGACCACTTCGGGGTGCGGGCTGGTGGCGCCGGCGCTGTCGAACAGCGGGCTTGCTTCGAGCAGCGTGCGGGCTTGTGCAAGCAAGGCATCGCGCCGGGCGCGCGCCACCGGCGAGCCAGCCACGAAGAACAGCGAGGCCATGCAGCGGTGGCCGCCGAGGCCGATGGGGCTTTGCAGCAGCCGGTGGTCGGCCGCGTCGATGCGCCCGCGCTCCAGCCACACGCCGGGCACCTCGATGTGCTGCAGGTAGGTGCCGCGCTCGAAGGGCTGGTTGGCGTTCGGCAGGCCGAGCGCGGTGACGTCCCAGCCGATCAGCTCGGCGCCGGGCGCGACCTCGATGGAGAGCCGGTTCTCCGCCTGGCAGCCGCTGTAGCAGATGGCTTCGAGCGGCAGCCATTCGAGCCGCGCGCCGGCCGCGAGGCGGATGCGCGTGCGCTGCAGCGCCAGCTCGCCTTCGGAGCGGTAGAAGCGCGAGGCGCCGGGCGTGGTGATCAGTCCGTGACTGCCGTCGGCGGCCTCGATGTCGATGTCGAGCGTGTCGCCGCCCACCAGCCCGCCCGGCGGATGCACCAGCACGTTGTGGCAGACGGTGTCGCCCTCGGGGTACAGGCTTTGCAGGATGCGCAGCGGACCGTCATGGCGAAAGCGGGCGACGGTGCGGGCGGCTTCTTGTTGGTAAGCGAGATGGAGACGGGCGTGCCAGGGCATGCAGCGAGTCTAGTGCGCTCGCTTGCGGTGTCTCAGATCTTCCAGGCGCCGTCGTGGGCCGCACTCGCTTCGTCGATCAGCGCCGGCCCGATGCATTCGATGGGATGCGGCGAGGCGCGGAACACGTCGCGGCACGACAGCTCGGCATCGCGCTGGTCTTGCCGCTCGCCACGAAACACGCGCAGCCGCTCGGCATCGATGCCGAACACCACGCGCCCGATGTTCGACCAGAAGATGGCGCCGGCGCACATCACGCAGGGCTCGCCCGATGCGTAGATCGTGGCGCCCGCGAGTTCTTCGCGAGAGAGCTTGCGCCCGGCCAGCGCGCGCAGTGCGTTGACTTCGGCATGGGCGGTGCAGTCGCCGGTTTCGGCATTGCTGTTGCCGGCTTCGGCCAGTACTTCTCCGGCGGCGGAGACGATGACCGAGCCGAAGGGCCGGTTGCCCCGGCGGCGCGCTGCATGCGACCAGACGATGGCCTTGCGCAGGTAGCGCCCGTCGCGTTCGTCGAGCGTGGTTTCGGCGGGATAGGTGGTGGTGTTGTCGCTGTTGGAGTTCATGCCTTGGGGAGGGAGCGTTCGCTGCGCGATGGAAGCATTGAAGTGTTGAAGATGGCGTCGGACGCGGGCTTGACCTTGAGGCCGAAGACATCGGCCACTTCGTCGACCTGCTGTTCGAGCGTGAGTTTCTTTATATCGCCAAGACCGTGGCCGCGCGTGTCGGCCGCGCCCACGTATTGCGCGGTGATGCCCCAGCGCTCGAGTTCGATCTTCTCGTCGAGGATGGGCTCACGCTGGCGCATGGCCGCGATGCTAGGCGCTGGATTGGCAAAGGTCTCGACGATGGCGCGGTTGCTCGCGCGCAGAAAGGCCGCCACTACCTTCGGGTTCTGCGCGATGAGGTTGCTGCTCGCGAGGATGGCGTTGCCGTACAGGTTGACGCCCGCGTCCGCGTACTTGAGCACCGACAGCTCCTCGGGCTTCATGCGCGCGAACAACGACACGGCCGAGTCGTGGAAGTAGGTGGCGGCGTCGACGTCGCCGCGCACCATGACGTTGTCGCGTGCGCTGAAGTCGGTGGTCTGCCACTGGAAGGCGTCGCCGCGCATGCCTTGCTTGCGCGCGACCATCGGCCAGGCGCGGCGTGTCGATTCGACGGCCGCCGCCGCGACCTTCTTGCCCGCGAGGCTCTTGAAGTCGCCGGTCACGCCGCGGTCCTTGCGGCCGATGATCACGAACGGTGCACGGTTGTAGTACTGGTACACGGCCTGCACCATCGGCGTGCCGGGGTTCTGCGCGTTGAACTCGACCAGCGAGCTGATGTCGCCCAGCCCCAGCTGGTAGACGCCGCTGGCAATGCGAGTGATGGAGGCGACCGAGCCGGCGCCGGTGTCGATGCTCACGTCGAGCCCCTCGTCCTTGTAGTAGCCCTTGGCCAGCGCCAGGAAGAAGGGAGAGGTCTGCCCGTTGATGCGGAAGTCGAGCGTGAACTTTAGCGGGGTGAGCTTGCCGTTGCTGCCTTGAGCGAAGACGGCAGGGGCGGCAAGGGTGGCGGCACTGGCCGCGAGGAAGGATCGACGTTGCATGTGGGGCCTCGGAAGCTTCGGGTCTTGAATCCCCCTGCGCAGGGCAGAAGGCGTTTCAAGAGCAATTTCCGGGCGGGCGCACGTTCGTGGTGCGTGCGCTGCTGAACGCTTCTACTCTTGCAGCAGGTCATGCACGACGCATGCCAAGGGCCCTTTCGAGCATTTTGCTCGGGCATTGAGGGTGAGGGCTTGGAGGGGCAGCCTGGCCGGGCGCACAATCCGGGCGCGCAATTTGCAAGGCATGTTGCGCAGAGTAGAAGCGTTCAGCCGCGCGATGCCCCACGCATCCAGGCAGGAAATTGCTCTTTCACGTTCGTCCCCACGCAACAAAGAAGGAGTCCGCGCATGCTCGTTACCCAACAACCCGTCTTCCGCAAGTTCTGGCATGCCGTCATGCCGCTCACCGAACTGGCACAGGGCCCGAAGCCTTTCAGGCTGCTGGGCGAAGACATCGTTCTCTTCATCGATGCCGACGGCCAGCCCGCTGCGCTGCGCGATCGCTGCTGCCACCGCACCGCGAAGCTGTCGAAGGGCTGGTGCGTGGACAGCGAAGGCCAGGCCTGCGGCACCGGCGCCATCCAGTGCGGCTACCACGGCTGGACGTACGACCGCAGCGGCCAGGTCATCCGCATTCCGCAGTACGAAGCAGATCGCAAGATCTCGCCCGAGTACCGCACCGCTGCCTACCGCTGCACCGCGCGCTATGGCTATGCATGGGTGGCGCTCGAAGAGCCCATTGCCGACATTCCCGCCATTCCCGAATTCGACGACCCGGGCTACCGCACCATCTTCCAGTTCTACGAAGAGTGGCAGACCAGCCCGATGCGCGCGCTCGAAAACTCCTTCGACAACTCGCACTTCAGCTTCGTGCACCGCGCCACCTTCGGCGTGGCCGCGAGCCCGAAGCCGAGCAAGTACGAGCTGGTGGAAAACGAATCGGGCTTCTATGCCGAGACGGTCATCGAAGCGACCAACCCGGTGAAGTTCCATGCGATCAGCGGCGTGACCGACCCGATCACCACGCGCCACATGCGCAACGCCTACTTCCTGCCGTTCTCGCGCCGGCTCGACATCGAGTACCCGAGCGGCGTGCGCCACATCATCATCAACTGCTTCACGCCCATCGACGATGGTCGCATGCAGCTGTGCCAATGGCTGTTCCGCAACGACACCGAGGCCGATTGCACCGCGCAGATGCTGATCGACTTCGACGATGCTGTGACGCGCGAGGACAAAGACATCCTGGAATCGACCGACCCCGATGCGCTGGTCGATACGCGCCGGCGCGGCGTGGAGTACTCGATGGAGTCGGACCGGCCCGGCATGCTGATTCGCAAGCACCTGATGCAGCTGCTTGCGAAGCATGGCGAGGCGGAGGTTTATCGCGGCATGAGCAGTGCCGTGATTCCGATTGCAAAGGCCGCCTGAGCGGCCTCCGCATCAAGCAGGAGCAGTTGCCGGGTTCGGGCGCGTTGCGCGCGACGAGCCCTGTTCGTAGCGGTCCATCGCAAGACCGTCGGTGCGGATCTCCGGCCGCTGCCCCATCACCATGTCGGAGATCAGCTTGCCCGAGCCGCAGGCCATGGTCCAGCCCAGTGTGCCGTGGCCCGTGTTGAGGAACAGGTTGCCGTAGCGCGTGCCGCCGACGATGGGCGTGCTGTCGGGCGTCATCGGGCGCAGGCCGGTCCAGAAGGTGGCGCGCGGTACGTCGCCGCCGGGGAACAGGTCGGTCACGACCTTCTCGAGGGTGGCGCGGCGGTTGGGGTTCAGGCGCAGGTCGAAGCCGCCGAGTTCGGCCATGCCGCCCACGCGGATGCGATTGTCGAAGCGCGTGACGGCGACCTTGTAGGTCTCGTCGAGCACGGTCGATTGCGGCGCGAGCGATTCGTCGAGCAGCGGCACGGTCAGCGAGTAGCCCTTGACCGGGTACACCGGGATGTCGAGGCCCAGCGAGGCGATGGCGGCGCGCGAGTAGCTGCCGAAGGCCATCACGTAGCGGTCGGCCGTAAGGATCTTGCCGGTGGTGGTGCGTACGCCGGTGATGCGATTGCCGTCCGTCTCCAGTCCGTCGATGGTCTGGCCGAAGCGGAAATCCACGCCCAGGCCGCGCGCGATTTCTGCAAGGCCGCGCGTGAACAGGTGGCAGTCGCCGGTTTCGTCGTTGGGCAGGCGCAGGCCGCCTGTGAGTCGGTCGCGCGCGCCAGCCAGCGCGGGCTCGACGCCGGCGAGCGCATCGCGGTCGAGCAGTTCGTAAGGCACGCCGCATTCTTCGAGCACCGCGATGTCGCGCTGCACCGCGTCGAGCTGCGCCTGCGTGCGAAACAGCTGCAGCGTGCCGCCGGTGCGCTGCTCGTACTGCAGGCCGGTGTCGGCGCGCAGCTGCTGCAGGCAGCCGCGGCTGTATTCGGCCACGCGCATCATGCGTTCCTTGTTCACCGCGTAGGCCTCGGGCGAGCAGTTGCGCAGCATCGCGGCCATCCAGCGCAGCTGGAACATCGTGCCGTCGGGGCGAATGGACAGCGGCGCGTGCTTCTTGAACATCCACTTGATCGCCTTCAGCGGAATGCCCGGCGCAGCCCACGGCGTGGAGTAGCCCGGCGACACCTGGCCGGCATTGCCGAAGCTGGTTTCCTCGGCGGGGCCGGCCTGCCGGTCGAGCAGGGTGACCTCGGCGCCCGAGCGCGCGAGATAGTAGGCCGTGGTGGTGCCGATCACGCCGCCGCCGAGAACGATGACTTTCATGGTGTATTCACTGATTCAGATGGAATGAGTGGAATCTAAAGTGCACAATGCAGTGGATTCCATTGTTTTTAGACGTTTGGCAGTGAAATACACTGCCGCCAATCGTCCAAAGCCGCGCGCGAAGTGAAATGCCCGAACTCGACCGAATCGACCGCAAGATCCTCGACCTGCTTCAGCGCCAGGGCCGTGTTTCCATGACCGAGCTGGCCGAGCACATCGGCCTGTCGGCATCGCCCTGCGCCGAGCGCGTGAAGCGCATGGAGCGCGACGGCGTCATCACCGGCTACCACGCGCATGTGTCGCCCGAGGCGCTGGGCAAGACGCTGCTGGTGTTCGTCGAGATCAAGCTCTCGGCCAAGTCCGGCGACGTGTTCGACAAGGTGCGCAAGGAACTGCTGCACATGCCCGAGGTGCTCGAATGCCACCTGGTGTCAGGCAGCTTCGACTACCTCGTGAAGGCGCGGCTCAGCGGCATGAGCGAGTACCGGCACCTGCTGGGCGACATCCTGAAGAAGCTGCCGGTGGCGGCCGAGTCGCACAGCTACGTGGTGATGGAAGAAATCAAGGAAACGCTGATGCTGGCCGTCGACCGCTGAACCGATGAGCACGAACCACGACATTCCCGACATCGCCATCCGGCCCTGGCGCCTCGACGACTTCGACGCGGTGAAGGCCATCCTCGACGACACCTTCGCCGGCACCTGGCTGCCGCAGCTCACGCCCGAGGCCGCGAAGGCCTACAAGGAGAGCGGCGAGCCCGTGGGCTACATCGACGAGATGGGCCCCGCCTTCTTCGTGGCGGAGATCGACGGCGAGGTGGTCGGCATGGTCCATTGGGAGCACGACTTCGTGCATGCGCTGCACGTGCCGGCAGAGCACCAGCGCAAGGGCATCGCCCGTGCCCTGATGGCCTTCGCCGAAGACGGCATGCGCGCCGACGGCGTGGCGCTCGCGCGGCTCGAAACCGACACCTTCAACACGCAGAGCCAGGGCTTCTACCTCGCGCTCGGCTACCGCGAGGCCGACCGCTACCCCGATCTCGAATGGCACAGCGGGTTCACGACCATCCTATACGTGAAGACGCTTTCCTCCTGAACCGCAACTCCCTACCAAGGACACCTGCATGACGATCTCGATCCACCGCGACGGCACCACCGGCACGCGCCACATCCTGAAGATCCGCAACCACGAGATTCCGGTCGATGCATCGCCCGCTGGTGGCGGCAGCGACGCCGGCCCCGAGCCGCATGACCTGTACGACGCATCGCTCGCGGCCTGCAAGGCGCTCACGGTGCTGATCTATGCGCGGCGCAAGGGCATTCCGGTGGAAGACATCGAGGTCGTGGTCGACCGCGACGACAGCGAAGAGCGCAAGGGCGTCTACCGCCTCAAGTCGGGCCTGCGGCTGAGCGGCGACCTGACGGAAGCGCAGCGCGACGAACTGTTGCGCGTGGCCGGCAAGTGCCCTGTGCACAAGCTCATGACCGAGGTGAAGACCGAGATCGAGACCGGCTGGGCGGACTGACCGGGTTGGGTCAATGCAGCACGCGGTAGGTGCGTACCGCGCGCAGCAGCGCCCACAGGCCGGCCTCGGCCGGCACCTTCTTCTCATTGAACGACACGGCGATGTACACATCGTCGGCCGGCACGTAGGCCACGATGCTCGTGAAGCCCTCGATGCCGCCGCTGTGCCCGAGCATCAACCCGGGGCCGTCGGGCACGTCGTAGAGCTGCACGCCCATGCCATAGAACGCGTTGCTCCCGGCATAGGGCCCGAGCATGGCGGGCATGCCGGTGAACATGCGGTGTACCGCTTCGCCGGGCAGCACCTTGCCCGCGAGCAATGCGTGCCAGAACACCGCGAGATCGCCTGCGGTCGATGCCAGCGCGCCTGCGGCGTAGGGTGTGGCGTACTGGTCCGGCGCGTCGACTGGTCGGCCGGCTGCATGGCCCATGGCGACGGGCAGTTCGACGCCCGGCTTGCGCATGGCCGTGTGCTTCAGCGCAAGGGGCTTGATGAGCCGCTTCGTGAGCACGTCTGCGAACGGCGCGCCGTCCACCTTCTCGACGATCACGCCGAGCATTGCGTAGCCGGTGTTGGTGTAGCTCCAATTCGTGCCGGGGCAGAACTGCGGCTTTTGCGACATGCCGAGTGCGATGACGTCGGCGGGCGTGCGGTAGGCCGCTCCCAGCGACGGTAGCGCGTTGAAGCTCACGAGGCCGCTGGTGTGGCGCAGCAGTTGCTCGATGGTTGTGAGCTTCGCATTCGGCGCGTCGGGAAACCACTTGTCTATGGTGTCGTCGAGCCTGAGCTTGCCTTCCTCGACGAGCTGCAGCACGACAGCGGCCGTGAAGGTCTTGGCGGTGCTCGCGACCTGAAAGGGCTGGTCGGGCACGACGGGTTGCGGCGGTTCCTTGCGCGCCAGGCCGCGCGTGGCGGACCAGATGCCTTCGCCGGGAATCGCGACAGCCACGCTGGCAGCGGGAATGTGCGCGAGCATCTTGTCGAGCGCGTCGCCGAGTGCCTTCTGCAGCTCGACAGGCAACTCGCCGTCGATGGAGCGCTTGAAGTCCTTCTGCCATACAGCTTCGGGCGCCGAGCGCATCGGCGGGCCGGCGTAGATGGGCGAGGGCGCGCACTGCGCCTGCGCGAGGCCCCACGCCACCGACGTGGCCAGCAGAACGGCCGATGAAATCTTCCGCAACGACATTCGGTGCTCCCGGTGTGCCGGCCTACTTGGCCGCTTCGGCTTTCGCGCGTGCGGTTTCAATGCGCTTGGCATTGCGGTCGCCCCAATCGGCCAGCGGCCCGAGTGCCGCATTGAGCGTGGCGCCCAGCTTGGTTGCCGAGTACTCCACGCGCGGCGGCACTTCGTGGAATACCTCCCGATGGACGATGCCGTCGGTCTCGAGTTCGCGCAGCTGCTGGATGAGCATCTTCTCGCTGATGTCGGGCAGCAGCCGCTTGAGCTCGCCGAAGCGATAGGCCTGCGCGTTCAGCTCCCAGAGGATGACGGCCTTCCATTTGCCGCCGATGACGTCGAACGCAGGCCCGATGCCGCAGTTGTAGGGTTTCTTAGATTTCATTTCTTATCCGTGGAATGCCCCGTAAATACCCAATACATACGTTTTGGTAAGTACCTGACTTTATTGTAGGTACTTGACCATATGGAAGCGAAATTTCTACGATTCGACCATCTTCACAGACAGTAGTCGAATCGTCATGAACAACAAGCGAGTTTCCGTTCTGGGCCTGGGCTCGATGGGTTTCACCATCGCGCAGCTCTATCTCGATCAGGGCTATGAGGTCACGGTATGGAACCGCACGCCCGGCAAGGCCGATGCGCTGGTCGCGAAGGGCGCTGTGCTCGCACGCGGCGCGGGCGAGGCGTTGCGTGCGAGCCGCGTCGCGGTGATGTGCGTCTACGACTACCGGGGCGCCGATGCGATCCTCGCGCTCGACGGAGTCGCGGCCGCCATGGACGGCCGCCTGCTGATACAGCTGACCACCGGCAGCCCGCAGGACGCGCGCGATGCAGAGGTCTGGGCTCACCGCCACGGCGCTGCGTATCTCGAAGGCGCGATCCAGGCCGCGCCGGATCAGATGGGCCGGCCCGATACGCCGCTGCTGGTGTCCGGCGCAAAGCACGTGTTCGACGAGGCCGAGCCGTGGCTGAAGGTGCTGGCCGGCGGCATCGTCTACCTGGGCGAGAAGGCGAGCGCCGCGGCGGCCATGGACCTCGCCACGCTCTCCACCATCTACGGCACGATGCTCGGCTTCATTCACGGCGCACGCATCGCCGAGCACGAAGGCTTCGACGTGGCGGAATACGGCCGCATCGTCGCGGGCATCATGCCGACCTTCGCGGGTTTTCTTCAGCACGAGGGCTCCGTCATCCAGTCGGGAGATTTCAGCATCTCGCAGAGCCCGATGCGCATCTCGGTCGAGGCAACGCAGCGCATCCTGCAGGCGGCGCAGGCGTCGGGCATCAACACCGAGTTTCCGGCCTTCGCCGCGGGACTCTTCCAGCGGGCCGATGCGGCAGGGCTCGGCGGCGAGGAGCTCGCTGCGTTGATCAAGCTGCTGCGCGCTTGAAAGGCATCGGCATGGCTCAAGCCCATGTCATGAACTGGATGGCACGCAGCACATCGGCCTCGCGCTCCATGAAGAAGTCGGTGTGGTTGCTGTTGTCGAGGGTCAGCCGGTTCGGGGTGTTGAGCGCCGCCACGAGCCGGTTCGAATTCGTGATGGCCGCGCTACGGATCATGCGCACGTAGTCCGAGGCATCTTTCTGCGTCTTGGCATCGAGCGGCAGTTCCAGCCACGGGAACATGTCGCGGGTGTCCGCAGGCAGGGCGGTCACGACCAGCGAAGGTGCGCGCACGGCCTTGTAGTCGGGCGAGAACGAGTGGGCGGCTGTTTCCATGGCGTCATTCACTTCGCTGGGTGTGTTGAGACTCACGCTTCCGTCGGCATGAATGTCGAGGCTGTCGCGCAAGTTCGCTTCCAGCACAGGCCACCAGTTCTTCGAATTGCGGCGGGAGAAGGCGATGGCAGCCTGCAGCGAGCGGCCGTTCTCCGGCTTCGGTTTGGGTTCTTCGAGCAGTGAGTTCGTCGGTACGTCCTCGCCGCCACTGTCTGCGCCCACCGTGTAATCGAAGGTCGTGTCGAGATAGATCAGGCCCTGCGTCCGTTCGGGATACAGGCCCGCGAAGCGCGTGAGCTCGTTGCCTGCGATCGAATGGCCGCCCAGCACCGCGCGCCGTACGCCGAGGGCGTCAAGCACGGCCTTCAGGTCGGCCACGAGCGTGTCCACCTCGTAGTACTGCGTGGCGGTCTTCACGGGCAGCGGCTTGTCCGAGAGGCCGTAGCCGCGGCGGCTGATCGCGATCACGCGCGACTTGGCGGCCAGTGCGGGTGCGAGGCCGTCGAAGCTGCGCGCGTTGGCGCCAAGCCCGGGCAGAAATACAAAGACCGGGCCGGTGCTGCGGGGCGGCTGCCAGTCGCGCACCTGCAGCGAGACTTCGGGCGAGCTCGAGACCTTGATACGGCGGTCGATGACGGAGACTTTGCCTTCGCCACTGTCGTTCCTTGGGCTTCCATCGCCAACACCCGGGTTGGTGTTCGGGGGGGCATCCGGGTTGGCACCTGGGCCGGCAGCGGCGGGAGCAGCAGGACTGGCATCCGTGCCAATGCCGGGCCCGATGCCAACGCCGCCGCGGCCGCCGCCACCACCGCAGGCGGCGAGCCCTGCAGCACTGGTCAGTGCCATGGCATGGAGAATGTCCCGCCGCCGGAGGCGGTTGCGATCCGGCTGGTCGCGAGGGGCCAGGAGGGTGGGCGATCGATTCACGTCGGTGTTCCGTTTCTGTGTGGTGAGGAGTCGCTCCAGTGTCCGGGCCCCACCTGAAGGGCTGCTTCGGCATTCATGAAGATTTCCTGAAGTGCTTCACCGGCGTGTCGCTGATACTCCGGCCACATTCCGGAAACGGAGTGGTTCGTTCACGTGGAGGCTCATGAATCTCTTGCTTGTTGAGGACGACCTTGACCTGGGCAACGGCGTGCGCATCGCGCTGGCCAATCAAGGCATGGATGTGGTGTGGGTCCGCAGACTCGACGACGCCTTGCGCACCCTCGACGGCGGCACCTTCGACATGGTGCTGCTCGACCTCGGCCTGCCCGACGGCGACGGGCTCGACCTGCTGTTCCGCCTGCGCCGCGACCGGCAGATATTGCCGGTGCTGGTGCTGAGCGCTCGCGACGCGCTGACCGACCGGCTGCGCAGCCTGGACGACGGCGCGGACGACTATCTCGTCAAGCCCTTTGCGCTGGCCGAGCTGCTGTCGCGCGTGCGGGCGCTCGCGCGGCGCAGCTACGGCTTCAACGACGAGACCATCCGCATGCGCGGCCTGGCGCTGCACGAGCCCACGCGCGGCGTGATCGTCGATGGCGAGCCGGTGGAGCTTTCGCGCTGCGAGTTCGACCTGCTGGCCTTGCTGCTCAAGCGCACCGGCCGCGTGGTCACGCGCCGCGTGATGGAAGAGCAGGTGCTGCCCGGTGGCCAGGCCAACGGCAGCAATTCACTCGAAGTGCATATCTCCAACCTGCGCAAGAAGATCGGCCAGGGCTACATCCGAACGGTGCGCGGCATCGGCTACGTGATCGACGTGCAGTCGCTCGTGCGGAGCACGCAGAAATGAGGCAGGCGCTGGCGCAGCGCTGGAAGAACTGGAAACAACCTTCCCTGATGCGGCGCCTGCTGCTGGCGCAGATGGGCGTGGTCGCCTTGCTGTGGACCATGGCCATCGCGTTGCTGCTGTACGACTCCTACGACGACCCCGAGCTGCTGAAGTTCGACAAGATCTTCCAGTCGGTGATTGCAATCGCGAAGAACACGGCCGACCAGCCCGACAAGCAACAGGAAACCCTGGCCGCCTTCGAGGCTGCGCTGCTCGAAACCATGGGCGACGGCGACGCCGCTTCGGACACCTCGCCGGTGCTGCAGGTCTGGCAGGGCGACAAATTGATCTACCGCTCGACGGCGGCCGTGCCTGTCATTCTGAATACCGTGCCGAACCGCGTCGAGACCGTGAAGGCGGGCAACCGCGAGTGGCGCGCGCGCACGCTGGCCTCGCCCACCTCGGACGTTCGCGTGATGCTGGCCGAGCCCAGCGTCTGGCGGTTGACGGTCACCGTGATGTACCGCGGCTACTACCTGCTGCCGCTGGTCATCAGCTTGCCTTTTCTGGTGTTTCCCGCGTGGCTGTCGGTGCGCCTTGCGCTGCGGCCGTGGCGCCGGGTGAGCCAGGAAACCGCTGAGCGCGGGCCGGCCGACCTCACGCCGCTGTCGTACGCGCCGCCGCACAAGGAACTGCAGCCGCTGGTGCAGAGCATCAACAGCCTGCTGCAGCGGGTGCGCGACAGCACTTCGCGCGAGCGCAGCCTGATCGCCGACGCCGCGCACGAGCTGCGCACCCCGCTGGCGGCCATGCGAGTGAATGTGGAGGCGCTGAAAGAGCAGAGCACCGACGAACAGCAGCGCGAGCTCATGGGCAATCTGCTGCGCAGCAACGACCGCGCGGCGCGGCTGGTGGGGCAGCTGCTGCAGCTCATGCGCAGCGACGCGGTTTCGGACAACGCGCTACCCGTGATGCTGTCGCTCGACGCGCTGGTGCAAGACCGGCTGGCCATGATCGAAGGGCTGGCCAGCGCCCGCAACGTCGAGCTGGAACTGGTGAGCGAAGACCGCGTGCCGGTGCTCGGCGAGCGCGAAAGCCTGGTCTCGATGATCGACAACCTCATCAACAACGCCATCAAGTACAGCCCGCCGGGGAGTACGGTGGTCGTGCATGTGGCGCGCGAGGGCACCCAGGCACTTCTGACGGTGGCAGACGAGGGGCCCGGCATTCCGCCCGCGTTGCGCGAGCGGGTGTTCGACCGCTTCTTCCGCAATCCCGACCAGAGCCAGAGCGGCAGCGGGCTGGGGCTGGCCATCGTCAAGTCGGTGGTCGACCGGCACTGCGGCGAGGTCGCGCTTGGTGAAACCGCGCACGGCGGCCTGCTGGCCACCGTGCGGCTACCGCTGGCCATGGCCGATACGCCGCAGCCAATGCTCTGCAGCTGAAACCTCGCCCGGCGCACGGCCAAAGGACCAGGGCAGGGCCAATTTGGTGCAAAGAATTACACTACCCGGTGCTGTTTACAGGACACTTTCCAAATGAAGTGGGTCATTCTTGCCATCTTCGCGCTCAGTGCGCTCTACGTTCATTTCCGCGGCCAGGTGCGGCATCGCTTCTTCAGACAGCTCTCTGATCACTCGACCTTCCTGGCCCCGTTGAACGTCTTCATGTACCTTTTCTCGAAGGTGCCGGGTACGCCGTACCTGTCGCCCGCGCAGTTCCCCGAGATGCGCGTGCTCGAAGAAAACTGGGAAGTCATCCGCGAAGAAGCGCTGGCCATGCGCAATGGCGGCAGCATCAAGGCGTCGAGCCAGTTCAACGACGTGGGCTTCAACTCCTTCTTCAAGAGCGGCTGGAAGCGCTTCTATCTGAAGTGGTACGACGAGGCGCATCCCTCGGCCGCGGTGCTGTGCCCGCGCACCACAGAGCTGCTCAAGGGCATCGGCACCATCAAGGCCGCGATGTTCGCCGAGCTGCCGCCGGGCAGCCGCCTCGTGCGCCACCGCGACCCCTTCGCCGGTTCGTTGCGCTACCACCTGGGCCTGTGGACGCCGGGTGTCGAAGGCTGCTACATCGACGTGGACGGCCAGCGCTATCACTGGCGCGACGGTGAAGCCGTGGTGTTCGACGAAACCTTCATCCACTACGCCGAGAACACGACCGACCACGACCGCGTGATCCTGTTCTGCGACATCGAGCGCCCGCTGAAGTACCGCTGGGCCAGCGCCGTGAACCGCTGGTTCGCGAAGAACCTGCTGGCCGCCGCCAGCTCGCCCAACGACGCGGGCGACAAGACGGGCGGTATCAACCGCGCCTTCAAGTACATCTACCAGATCCGCGTGATCGGCAAGCGCCTGAAGGCTTGGGACAAGCGCGTGTACTACCTCGTGAAGTGGGCCATCTTCGGTGGCCTGGCCCTCTGGATCTTCTGGTAATGCCGGCTTTTCACGGCTTTCGCTGAAGGCCGAAGGCGGTTGCGAAGGCCTCTGCAACCGCCTCGACATTGCGGCTGCCTTCGTCCGAGTTTCGCCAGACCAGCGAGAGCTTGCGAAACGGAGCACGACTTCCCAGGCCCACTTCGCGCACCGCATAGGCATCGACCAGCGGACGCCTGGGCTGCGGGACGACGGAAACTCCCAGGCCCTGGGCGACCATTGCAACGATGGCGTCCATCGAGCGCAGCTCCATCACGCAGCGCGCATCGGGTTTCAGGCTGCGCACGTATCGCGCGGCGACGCGTCCTCCCGAAAGAGACAGGTCGTAGCCGATCCAGTCGTAGGCTTCCAGCAGTTGCCTGACGGTTTTACCGGAGGCATTCGGCGGCGCCAGCAACACGTAGGGCTGGCGGTGCAGCTCCCGCCAGACCAGCCGGCGCGAGCCGCCGGCTTCCGGCCTGACGAGCAACGCGACGTCGAGCCGCGCCGCCTTGAGCTCCGAGATCATTTCGTCGCTGTCGTTCAGCGGGGGAACCACCACATCCAGCGACGGATGCTTCCGGCGAAGCTCATGCAGCGCCTGCGGAAGCACGTCGCTCTGCATGCTGGTGATCACGCCGACCCTGATGCGGCCCGCCACTTCCACCACCGGGCGGGAGCGAAGCATCTGCAGCCGGTGGGAGAAGTCGCCCACCGCGCTCACTACCTCATGGGCAAAGACCGTTGGCGCCACCACGCGGGTGGAGCGGTCGAACAGCGGCTTGCCGAAATACTGCTCCAGCTGCTTGACCTGCAGGCTCACCGCGCTCGGGCTGCAGCCCACGACGCCGGCCGCGGCGGTGAAGCTGCCCTGTTCGAGGATGGTGCGCAGGGTGACCAGCATCGTGAGATTCATGAGAAATCCTCACAGTTGATATTTGTATATCTCGCTTTACTCATTTTATGGCGGGCCTAGGATTCGCTGAATTCATTCAACCTGCCCGATCGGAACCACCCGCTCATGAACGACATCCGACGCCATCGTCTCGCGCGCGCCAGGAGCCTGGCATGCACCTTGGGGCTCGCGCTTGCCGCAGCGCATGCGGCCGCCGCGGCGTGGGTGCCCGAGCGTCCCATTCACCTGGTCTCGCCGAGTCCCCCAGGTGGGGGCACGGATGCCGTCTGCCGCCTGCTAGCGGCCAAGCTGGGCGAGCAGGCCAAGTGGCAGGTCGTCGTCGACACCAAGCCCGGTGCCGGCAACAACATCGGCCTGGAGTTCGGCGCGAAGTCGCCGCCCGACGGCTACACCGCCGTGCTGGGCGAAACCAGCAACCTGACGGTCAACCAGTTCCTCTACAAGAAGCTCAGCTTCGATCCCTCGAAGGACCTCGCGCCGGTTGCGCTGGTCGGCACGGGCGTGTCGGTGCTGGTGGTGAATGCCTCCAGTCCGTACGACAGCCTTGCTTCGCTGCTGGCGGGCTCGAAGAAGAAGCAACTTGCGTACGCATCGTCCGGCAACGGAACCGTCGGGCATCTGGTGGCCGAGAACCTGCGCGTGACGGCGGGAGCCAGCGTTTTGCATGTGCCTTACAAGGGCGGTGGCCCGGCCATGACGGACATGCTGGGCGGACAGGTCGACTTCTACATCTCCTCCCTCGTTTCGGCGCTGCCGCTCATCAAGGACCACAAGCTGCGGGCGCTCGCGGTGACTTCGGGAGCGCGGGATCCATCGCTGCCTGACGTTCCCACCTTCATCGAGAGCGGTTTCAAGGGCTTCGAGTACTACACGCTCTACGGCGTCGTCGTGCCCGCGAAGACACCGGAGAACATCGTCCGGACCATGAACACGGAGATCAACCGGGTGCTCGATTCGGCGGATGTCCGGGCCAACCTCGCCGCGCGCGGCATCTACGTGCGGACCGGAACGCCGGAAGCGTTCAATACATTCCTGAACAGCGAGAGAAAAAAATGGGCGGAGGTCGTGAAGGCGACCGGCGCAACTGCCGAATGACCCAAGACAGCATGTATCCGCCGGTGGACCTTCGCAGCGACACGGTGACGCTGCCCACAGAGCAGATGTATGACCGCATCGCCTCTGCTCCTCTCGGCGACGACGGGCTCGACGGCGACCCGACCGCGCTGGAGCTGGAGGCCGAGGCCGCCCGACTGCTGGGCAAGGAGGCCGCGCTGTATGTCCCGAGCGCAACGATGGCCAACCTCCTTGCCATCCTCGCCCAGGCCGGGCGGCAGGAAGTCGTGCTTGCCGAAGCGGCATCGCACATCTACGTGACCGAGCGCGGCGCGGCCGCGCTAACCGGGTCGTTCTATCAGGGCATTGCCGGCGTCGACGGCGTCATGGACCTGGGCTTGCTCGCGCAGGCCTTGGGGCCGGGCCGCAACAAGCTGCGCACCGGGCTCGTCTGTCTGGAAACTTCCCACAACAACGCCGGCGGGGCGGTGCTGCCGCTCACCCACATGCAGGCGGTGTTTGCAGTGGCCAGGGATGCGGGCGCTGCCGTCCACCTGGACGGCGCACGTTTGATGAATGCGGCAGTGGCACTGGGCGTGCCAGCTGCGGAGATCACGGCCTTTGCCGATACCGTTTCGCTGTGCCTGTCCAAGGGCCTGAGCGCGCCCATGGGGGCCGTGCTTGCCGGGCCGGCGGACACCATTCAGCGTGCCAGGTGGCACAGAAAGCTGCTCGGGGGCAGCCAGCGCCAGGTCGGGATCGCCGCGGCCGCGGGGCTGGTTGCCATCACCACCATGGTGGGCCGGCTTGCGGACGATCACGCGGTCGCGCGCCGTCTCGCTCACGGAATCGGCCAGCTCCGTGGGCTTACCGCCAACGAGCCGCAGACCAACATCGTGCAGGTCGACGTGAGCGCCACCGGGCTCGACGCGGCTCAGTGGGAAGCCGCGCTGCGCAAGCTGGGCGTGCTGGCCCGGACTTGGGGCAGGCACAAGCTGCGCTGCGTCACCCATCGTCATACAGGCGAGCGCGAAATTGACACGGCCCTGGAGGTTTTCAGGTCCGTCGCCGCGAGCGCTGCCTGACGCCCTCCGGGCTCAGGCCTCGGTCCACACCAGCCAGTCGCGCGTGGTGCCGGCCCAGCTCACGGCGGCCGCGAGCAGCGTGCCGCCGAGCACATCGAGCAGCACGTGCTGTCGCGTTGCCAGCGTCGAGTAGACGATGCCGAAGGCCCACAGCAGGTTCAGCACGCGCAGCGACACGGGCGCCTGCACGCTGCGAAGCTGGCGCTCCAGCAGCACGGCCGTGAGCACCGCGAACGCGACGTGCAGCGATGGAAACGCATTGCCACCCACGTCGGTGGCCTTCAGAAACTGCAGAGCCGGGTACTGCGCCCAGTCGACCGCAAACACCGGCACCGTCGTAGGAAAGAGCCAGAACACCACGAGGCCGACGGCGGCCATGATGGCGGCGTCGCGCGCACAGGCCCAGAGCTCTGCCTTGTCCTTCGCGAAGGCCGGCGCCAGCGAGATGTAGAACCACAGCGAGCCGTAGAGCACCATCGCGTCGTCGCTCACGCCCACCCAGTGGTCGAGCCGCGTGAGCGGCATCACCATCGGCTCCGATGGCGGGTTGTGCATCACCCAGAAGTACACGACGAAGAAGCCCGAGATGCCGACCGTGGTGCCGATCATCTTCACCACCCAGAGCGTGGCGATCCGCTGGCCCAATGCCACGTACCAGGGCACGAAAGGGTGGAGGGAGGAAGTCGCCGGGCGGGAGGTCATGCAGTGCTCCAGCTTATGCAGCTGCATTGCGTGAACATTGCGCTTTCTGCAATGAGCTGCAATGAGGCCTCTCCTAGAATGGCCCGCTTCTTTTTTGCACACAGCCCTTGTCGCACCCCTCATGAGAATCCTGCTCGTCGAAGACGAAGTCGACCTGGCGCAAGCCCTGGCCTCGGCGCTGCGGCAGAACCAGGCAGTGGTCGACGTGGCGAGTTCGCTGCGCGAGGCCGAGGAGGCAGCGTTGTCGGCGCAGCACGACGTGATCGTGCTCGACCGTGGCCTGCCCGATGGCGACGGCCTCTCGCTCGTGGCCTTCCTGCGGCAGAACCACATCGCCACCGCGGTGCTGGTGCTCACGGCCATGACCGACGTGGCCGAGCGCGTGCTGAGCCTCGACGGCGGTGCGGACGACTACCTCGCCAAGCCCTTCTCGATGGACGAACTGATGGCGCGCGTGCGCGCACTGGCGCGGCGCCCAGCAGTGCGCGCGAACCTCGTCATGACGCTCGGGCAGCTGCGCTTCGACCATCACACGCGGCAGGCCCATGTGGGCGATCTTTGCCTCACGCTGCCGCGACGCGAGCTGCTGGTGCTCGAGGCACTGCTCGAACACCGCGGCCGCACTGTGCTTCGCGAGGCCATGCAAGACCGTGTGTACGGCCACAAGGACGAGATCCAGTCGAACGCGCTCGACACGCATGTGTCGCGGCTGCGCTCCAAGCTCGACAAGGCCGGTGCGCAGGTGGAGATCCATGCGATCCGCGGTGTCGGCTACCTGATCTGCGCGGCCCGCATGGCGGCATGACATGACGCTGAGCCTGCTCTCGCTGCGCTGGCGGCTGATCTGGAGCCTGATCCTGCTGCAGGTGGTGGTCGGCTCGCTGGTGATGGGCGGCTTTCTCGGGCTGGCCTGGGTGCTGGGCCGCGTGGTCGACGAGACCGGGCAGGAGACCGTCACAGTGATCCAGCGCGCGCTGGCGCGCGGCCCCGATGGGCAACTGGTGGTCGAGCCGACGGCGGAAGTGCAGCGCCTACAGAAGGCCGACCCGCCGTTCTGGTTCATCGCGCGCGATGCCCACGGCTCGGAAGTGCGCAGTGGCGACGTGCCGCCTGTCTATTCCACGCTTTTCAACGCGCTCGGCGACATGGAGCGCATGGCCCTCAACCCCGAGGACGACAACACCCGGCCCAAGGCCCGCTTCGAGCGCGCGCAGACGCGTGCGGGCCTGGTGGCCGTGATGGTGCAGACCGGCGGCCCGCTGACGGTGAGGAACACGCTCAAGGGCACGGGCATCGCCTTTCTCTTTCTGGTGGCGCCGATGGCGCTGGTGACCTGCCTCGGCGTGATCCTGGCCACGCCCTTCGTGGTGAAGCGCGGCCTCAAGGGCGTGGTGGCTACGGCCGAGCATGCCGAGAGCATCGACGTGCACGAGCGCACCACGCGCTTGCCGCTGGCCAACGTGGCCAGCGAAATCCGCCCGCTGGTCAACGCCGTGAACCGCGCATTCGACCGGCTCAACGAAGGCTACGACCGGCAGGAGCGCTTCCTCGCTGACGCCGCACACGAGCTGCGCACGCCGATCACCACGCTGCAGATCCATCTCGAAGGCCTGCAGGACGGCCCGCTCAAGGTGAAGCTGATGCAGGCCTCGGCGCGGCTCGCCACGCTGGCCGAGCAACTGCTCGACCTCCAGCGGCTGGACCACGTCGCGGTGCACGACCAGCAGCAGGTCGACCTGAAGGCGCTGTGCGAGCGCGTGGCGGGCGACATCGCGCCGCTGGCGATCATGAATCGTTGCACGCTGTCGGTCGATGCGCCGCAGCCGTTGTGGGTGCGCGGCGATGCGCCCTCGCTCGAACGCGCGCTGAGCAACCTGATCCAGAACGCCATCGAGCATGGCGGGCAGGGCTGCGACATCCAGGTGCGGCTGTGGGAGCCATCGGGCTTCGAGGTGCTCGACTCCGGGCCCGGCATTCCGGCAGCGGACCGCGAGCGCGTGGTGGCGCCGTTTCACCGGCTCGTGCCGCGCGGGCGCGGCGCGGGGCTCGGGCTGCATCTCGTGGCCGAGGTTGCGCGCCTGCACGGCGGGCAACTCACGATCGGGTCGAGCGAGTCGGGCGGGGCGAAGATGCGGCTGGAGCTGAACCTCGAAGCATGAAGATCTGCCCGCCATGAATGCCATCGACCGGCTGCCCGAACCCACGAACCTCGCCGGCGCGCGAGCGCTCATCGCGCGCGTGCACGCATTGCTCGATGCCGCAGGGCTTGCGATGCGCGCACCGCCGCCCGAGCCCACCACCTGCTGCGGTCGCGGCTGCAACGGCTGCGTGTGGGAAGGCTGGCTCGCTGCCGTGGCTTACTGGCGCGACGAAGCTTCGCTGCTGCTCGGCTGATGGCTCAAACGATGCCGGCACCAAGGGCCGGAAACACATCACTGAACAACAAGCCGATCAGCTGCTGCCCGGCGGGCGTGGACCAGTCTTGCGCGATTTCCGCCATCAGCGTGTTGGTGGCGGTGAGCACCACGCCCGCGTCGTGCATGCGCTGGCGGGAAAACTCTTCGGACAGATCGCTGGGCGAGCCCGATGCATCCATCACGGCCTGCACGGCAAAGCCTTCGACTGCGGCGTCGATGGCCGGGAAGATCAGGCAAACGTCGGTGGTGACGCCCGCCATGATCAGCTGCTTGCGCCCGGTTGCGAGCACTGCGTTGCGGAAGTCGGGATAGGCCCAGGCATTGACCACGCCAGGGCGCTTGATGCGTGCAGCGTGCGCTTCGGGCAGGATCTCGGCGATCTTCGGAAGGATCGGGCCCTGGGCGTGGTCTTCCTGGCTGGACGTGATCACGGTCGGGATGTTGAGGATCTTTGCCATCTTGGCCAGCGCAATCGACTGCTTGGCCGCGAGTTCGCTGTCGATGTTCTTGATCAGTTGCATCGTGCCGACCTGATGGTCTATCAGCAGCAAGGCGGTGTTGTCGGCGGTAAATCGTTCGATCTTCATGGTGTAGCTCCAGTTCGGCTTCTGCTTCAGGCAGCCTCGGCCGCAGCCAGCGCCGGATAGTCGATGTATCCCTTGGCGGTCGGCGGTGCGAAGAAGGTGCTGCGGTCGGCTGCGTTGAGCGCGGCGCCCACGCGGAAGCGCTCCGGCAGGTCGGGGTTCGCAAGGAAAGCGCTGCCGAACACCGTTGCGTCGGCCTTGCCTTCGTGCAGTGCGCTTTCGGCGCTGTCCTGGGTGAGGCCGCCGCCGATCAGGTATGCGCCTTCGAAGCGCGGGCGCAGGAGGGCGTGGTAGTCGAACTGCGCACCGAAGAGGGTGACATGCAGATAGGCCAGACCCCAGCCGCGCAGTTGTTCGACCAGGTGGGCGTAGGTCTCCTGAGGCGCAGCATCCGTGATGCTGTTGAAGTTCATCTCCGGCGAAATCTTGATGCCGACGCGGTCGGCGCCGGCCTCTGCGGCCATCGCATCCAGCACGTCCAGCACAAAGCGGGCACGGCCTTCGACCGAACCGCCGTAGATGTCCTGGCGCTGGTTGCTGCCGGAAGAGAGGAACTGCTCAGGCAGGTAGCCGGAGGCTGCGTGCAGCTCCACGCCGTCGAAGCCGGCCTCAAGCGCGCGGCGGGTGGCCTGGCGATAGTCTTCGATGACGTCGGCGATCTCGAGCAGGCTCAGCTCGCGGGGCGTGACGAAGTCGACCTGACCGGCAGGCGTCCACGCCTGGCCCTCGGGCTTGATGGCCGAAGGCGCCACGGGCGTCGCGCCGTCGAGCAGCGAGGGATGCGAGATCCGGCCGGTGTGCATCAGCTGCATGAAGATGCGGCCGCCGCGAGCGTGCACGGCCTCGGTCACCTTCTTCCAGGCTGCGACCTGTGCCTCGGTCTCGATGCCGGGCGTGTGCACGTAGCCCTTGCCCATTGCGGACGGGAACACGCCTTCGGAAATGATCAGGCCGGCGCTGGCGCGCTGGGCGTAGTAGGCGACCGTCAGGTCGCTCGGGACGCCGTCGCCGTCGGCGCGGGAGCGGGTCATCGGGACCATGACGAGGCGGTTCGGCGCAATGTAGCGGCCGATGCGAACGGGGGTGAACAGTTGGCTCATGGTGAATTCCTTGGGTTGTGCGGTGCGATGGACGCATCTTTGATTAATCTGCTTAAGAGATAAATACGTCAAAATGGCTTTCATTGATCCATAAATGGCGCAATCAAGATGGAACTGTTGAACGACATGGCCTTGTTCGTGGAGGTCGCCCACGCGAGGAGCTTTCGCCGCGCGGCCGATGCCTCGGGCGTGCCGAGTTCGACGCTGTCCAGGCGAATCAGCGGACTGGAGAAAGCCATCGGCCTGCGGCTCTTGCATCGCACGACACGCAAGGTCGAGCTGACGGAGGCGGGGCAGCTCTACTTCGAGCGCTGCCGGCGCATCGTCGAAGAAGCGCGCATCGCTCACGAGCAACTGGGCGAGATGCTGGCGCAGCCCAGCGGCGTGCTGCGCGCGTCGCTGCCGGTGGACTTCGCCACCATCTACATGGCACCCCTGGTCGCGGAGTTCGCTCGTCGCTACCCCGGCATCAGCTTCGAGTTCGATCTCACGCCGAGGCGGGTGGACCTGGTCACCGAGCCTTTCGACGTGGCCATCCGCATGGGCGAGCTCGCGGACTCGAACCTGATCGCCCGGTTGCTCGCGCGACTACCCGTGCAGGTTTATGCCTCGCCCCGCTACCTCGAGCTGTCCGGCGAGCCAATGCACCCGAGCGATCTGGCGCGACACGAGTGCCTGGGCCTTCCCAAGGCAAACAAGTGGACGCTGCAGCGCGAAGGAGAGGTCGTCGAGGTCGAGGTGGGAGGACGGTTTCAGGTGAACAGCGTCGGGATGTTCCGGCGCCTGGCGACCCTCGACCTGGGCGTGATCCTGCTTCCGCAGGAGATCGCTTCCGAAGATGTCGCGGCAGGTCGCCTGCGACTGGTGTTGCCGCAGTGGCACGGCACCCCGACTTCCGTCTATGCGCTCACTGAAACCCGCCTGCTGCCCGCAAAGACCCAACGCTTCATCGAGTTCCTGCACGAGCATCTCGGGCAGCGGCCTCGCGGGGCCGAGTGAGCAAAGGGCGCTCGCGTTACTTCGGTGAATCTCCCGCTGGCGCCGTGTCCTTCAGGTGCTCCAGGAACCATCGCCCGGCAGGCCCCGGCGGCAGGTCTTTGCGGTACACGGCAAACATGGCAATCGGCGGCGTGGTGGGTTGAAAGGCCTCCAGCTGCAGCCGGGTCAGGAGCCCTGACTCGATGTCGCTGCGCACCATGGCAAGCGGCATGTGCCCCCAGCCAAAACCCGCGCGAAGAAACGCATGCTTTGCGCCCAGGTCTGCGAGCCGCCATATCGATGAAGTGAACACGCCGAAGCTCTTGCCGCTGGTCAGCGAGGTGCGATCCGTCAGGACGAGTTGAACGTGCTGCTCCAATTCCCGCGACGCGATGACGCGTTTCTGTGCGGCCAGCGGGTGCGAAGAGGCAGTCACGGTCACCATCGGAACGTCGAGCAGTTTCTCGGCATCGAGCTCCTCCGGAACGAGGGGCATGGACCCCATGATGCCGATCCTGCAGCCGCGCTGGAGCACGGGTTGCGCCACGGCGCCCAGTGCCTCGACATAGAGGCGCAGCGGCGTGTGCGGAAACGCGGCCCGAAAGAGACCGACCGCCACCGTCAGCGAGTCCATGGGGTACATGACATCGACCACCACCGACAACTCGGGTTCGAGCCCTTCGGAGATCGTGCGCGCCGTGGCCTTGAAGCCGTCCATGCCGTGGACCACGGAGCGGGCCTGCGCAAGCAGAGCGGTGCCTTCCTCGGTGAGCTTCGGATAGCGCCCGCTACGGTCGAAGAGCTGCACATCGATCTGCCCTTCGAGGTTGGCCAGCGTCTGGCTCACCACCGACTGGGCCCGGCGCAGCCTGCGCCCGGCGGCCGAGAAGCTGCCCTCATCGGCGGCCGCAATGAAGGTGCGCAGTTGATCCATTGAAACGCCGTCCAGCATCTATCGCTCCCATCGATGAAACTCCCGGGAAAATATCTGCTTCCCCGCTGGGTGTCCAGCGAGTTGCCAGGATCGATGCGTTCACAGGATCAGGGCACGAGGATGATCGCCCCCGACTTGCGCCGGGCCGCGATGTCCTCGTGCGCCCGTGCCGCTTCGACGAGCGGATAGCGGGCCACGTCGAGCGTGCCGAAGACACCCTTGCGGTACGCGTCGAACACCTCGCCGGTCGCCTGGGCCACGGCACCTTGCACGTGCTGCGCCATCGGCCCGCCCACGATGCGAACGCCGCGAGCGGCAAGGCCCGCCCGGTCGATGTCTGGCGCGCCGGAAGCCGCGCCGATGGTGACGATGGTTCCTCCATCGCGCACGGCCGCTGCCGATGCTGCAAAAGTGGCCTTGCCGACGAACTCGTAGACCACGTCGACGCCTTCGGGCGCGATGCTTCGAATCTGTGCGGCCAGGTCGGCGTCGCCAGAGAGCAATACGTGATCGATGGTGCCTTCGAGCGCTGCTCGCTTCGACTGCGAGCCCACCGTTCCGATGACGGTGGCGCCTTTTGTCTTGGCCCAGCGCGAGATCATGGTGCCCACGCTGCTCGACGCGCCTTGCACCAACACCTTCTCTCCTGCCTTGAGCTGATGGAAGCCGTTCAGCCCGGCCCAGGCAGTCAGGCCCTTGGTCAGCACCGTGACGGTCTGTTCCGAAGAGAGATCGTCAGGCACCTTGAGTAGCGCGGCTGCATCGACCAGGCGCACTTGTGCGTAGCTGCCCGGCGCGAGGAAGTAAGCCATGCGATCGCCGACCTTGACGTCTGTGACGTCCGGCCCGATGGCCTCGACGATGCCGGCGCCCTCGACCCCAGGCACTGAGGGCAGCGGGACGGGCATCACGCCCTGGCGAAAAGCGGTGTCGATGAAGTTGACGCCGATGGCCTCGTGGCGCAGGCGAACCTGTCCGGGCCCCGGCATGCCGACGTTGTCGTCCTCGACTTGGAGGACTTCGGGAGAACCGTATTGATGGAAGCGGATGGTGGTGGTCATGTCTTTCTTTCGGGTCAAATCACGGCGAGCAGGCCGCCATCGACGAGCAGCGCAGTGCCCGTCACATAGCTCGACAGGTCCGAGCCCAACCACGCGACGGCGTCGCCGATCTCGGAAGGTTTGCCAAGGCGCCGCAGTGGCGTGCGCAGGCGAAAGCCTTCTGCAGCCTCTGCAATGCCGGGGCTCGTTCGCAGCAGGTGCGTGTCGATCGTTCCCGGGGCGACTGCATTCACACGGATGCCATCCGGCCCCAGTGCATCGGCCAGCGACTTGGCCATCAGGACCACGCCGCCCTTGCTGGTGGAGTAAGCCACCGTCATGCCCGCGCCCGAGATGCCGCCCATGCTGGCCATGAGAACGATGCTCCCGGCCTTGCCCCGTGCCTTCATGCTGCGGGCTGCCGCCTGCGCGCTGAACAGCGTTCCGTCGAGGTTGATGCCCATGAGCCGGCGGTAGTCCGCCTCTGCAACGTCGAACCCGTCGGCGCGCAGCGTGATGCCCGCATTGGCGACCATCACATCGACGCCGCCGAACTCGTCGGCTGCTTTCAGAAGGTCGTCGACCTGTGCCCGCTGGCTGACGTCTGCGCGATGAAAGCGCGCCAGCACGCCCAGCTCCTCGATCTCCTCCATCGTGGTGCGGCCTCCTTCGCGGGGCTCTGGCGTCACGTCCGAAACGACCACCGCTTTCGCTCCGTGCCTTGCGGCCTGCACGGCGACTGCCTTGCCGATTCCGCTTGCGGCGCCGGTCACGACGACCACCTTGTCCTGAAGAATGTTGGTGTTCATGACTTGTCTCCTGCGGCGCGGGGCCATGCATCCAGCTGTTGAAGCACGGAGAAGAGATTGGCAACACCCCAGTGCTCCGTGATCTTTCCGTTCTGCACGCGCATCGCGTCCACGGTTTCGAAATGGATCGCGCGGCCGGTCGGCGCGATGCCGAGGAAGGTTCCCTGCTGCGTGCCGTGATAGGTCTTGTAAGTAGTGACGACATCGCCATCGGCGCGTTGCCAATGGATCTCGGCGTGAAAGTCGGGGAACGCCTCCCGCAGGATGCGATACAGGCCCAGCGCACCGGCCTTGTCGGGCGTGCAGTTCGGCTGTGGCGTGTGGTCGAGGAAGTCGTCCGAGAACAGCTCGTCGAACAGGGCCCAGTTTCCGCGCCCTTGCACTTCTTCGGTATTGCGGCGAACGACGGCCTTTGCCATCTCGCCTGCATTCAAATTGCTCATGGTGTTGCTCCTTGTCGGTTCGGTTTGTTCAAAGTTCGAAGCCGCCGATGGTCATTCCACCGTCGACGACCAGCATCTGGCCCATCACGTAGCTCGCGGCATCGGAGGCCAGCCACACGGCGGCGGCGGCCACCTCCGCGGGATGACCGCCTCGCTTGGCAGGAATCGCGGTGGAAACCAGCTTCGCGAAGGCCGGGTTCTGGTCGCTCGCGACCTTCACCATCGGCGTTTCCGTCCAGCCGGGGGCGAGGGCATTGACCCGCACGTTGTGCGCGGCGTTTTCCATCGCGGCGACGCGCGTGAGGCCGTGCACGCCGTGCTTGGAAGCCGCATAGGCGCTCATCCCGCCGGGGCCCGTCAGTGCGGCCACGGACGCCGTGTTCACGATGGCGCCGCCGCCACTTTTCTTGATGAGCGGCAGCTCGTGCTTCATGCCGAGAAAGACGCTGCGCAGGTTGACTGCAATCACCTTGTCGAAGTCTTCGGTCGGGTAGTCCTCGATGCGTTGCGCCTTGCCGGTGATGCCGGCGTTGTTGAAGGCCACGTCGAGCCGGCCGGCCTCGCGTTCGATGCGTGCAATGGCGTTGGCCACTTCTTGCTCGACGGCCACATTGGCGATGAGCGCGCGGGCCTTCCCGCCGATCTCGGTGATGAGATCGATGGTTTCGGCAAGGCCGTGCTCGCTCAGGTCGGCGGCATACACGAGGCCCCCTCGTGTCGCGAAGGCCTTGGCGGCCTCCCGGCCGATGCCGGAGCCCGCACCCGTGACGAGTACCACCCGTCCTGCAAAGTCGTTGGAGACCATGTCTTTCTCGCTTCTACAGATGGAGGGTGCGGGTGCTCAGGCAAAGAGCTTCGCGGCGGTCTTGGCCACCAGCTCGCCCTGATGGCGCGCGCCGGCCAGATCGATCGCCGTCGGTTGCCGCGAGCCATCGCCGCCTGCGACGGTGGTGGCACCGTAGGGCGCGCCGCCGACGATCTCGTCGACGCTCATCTGGCCCTGGTGGCTGTACGGCAGGCCCACGATGGTCATGCCGAAATGCAGCAGGTTGGTGATGATCGAGAAGAGCGTGGTCTCCTGGCCGCCGTGCTGGGTGGCCGACGACGAGAAGGCCGCACCGACCTTGCCGTTGAGTGCGCCGCGGGCCCACAGCCCACCGGCCTGGTCGAGAAAGGCGGCCATCTGGGAAGACATCCGGCCGAAGCGGGTGCCGGTGCCTACGACGATGGCGTCGTAGTTCTCCAGATCGGCAACGCGCGCGACGGGCGCTGCCTGATCGAGCTTGAAGTGCGCAGACTTTGCGACCGCTTCGGGAACCGTCTCGGGGACGCGTTTCACGTCGACCTGGGCGCCGGCTTCACGCGCACCAGCGGCAATGGCCTCGGCCATCTTTTCGATGTGGCCGTACGACGAGTAATACAGAACGAGGACTTTGGGCATCTCTGAATCTCCTGGTTGGACAGCTCGGCGAGCTGCATGACCTGAAGATTAGGGATGCGCGATCTATCCAGGAAGCCTGTTTGTTTCGATGGAATATATCGGTCGAATAGATGGATGCGACGTCACGCGATATCGGTGGAGCGAGTCAGGACCTCGTGCTTCGTCAAACTCGTCTGCATCGCGTCGAGCTTTGCGCTTACCAGCCCGAGCGCGTCGCTGCCGATCAGCAAATGCTCCGGCGGCTCCGGCATGTTCACCAGAGTGAGGATCGCATCTGCAGCCCTGTCCGGATCGCCCAGTTGTTTGCCGCTCTTGTCCATGCGCGATTGCCGGATTGGATCGAACAAGCTGTCGTAGTCGCTGATGGAACGCGCGCTGCGCACCATCGAGCGGCCAGCCCAGTCTGTCCTGAAAGATCCTGGGGCAACAGCAGTGACTGCGATGCCCAGGCCCTTCACTTCCTTCGCCAACGTCTCGGAGATCCCTTCGAGGGCGAACTTGCTGCCACAGTAGTAGCTGATGCCGGGCATCGTGATGTAGCCACCCATCGACGTGATGTTGATGATGTGGCCGCGCCGACGCTGACGCATGAACGGCAGAAACGCCTTGATGACTGCGACCGCACCAAAAACGTTGACGTCGAATTGGCGGCGCATTTCATCGAGAGACGATTCTTCCAGGATGCCCTCGTGACCATACCCTGCGTTGTTGATCACGACATCCACTGGCCCGATCTCAGCTTCGACGACAGCGGCGAGTGGTGCGACAGAGTCGAACTGCGTCACGTCGAGCAGCTTCACATGAGCCTCCCCGCGAAATTGCCTGCCGAATTCGGTTGCTGCCTGCTCGGTACGAACGGTTCCGACGACTCGGTGGCCCGCCCGCAATGCGGCGTTCGCAATGGCGCGGCCGAGGCCGCTACCGACGCCCGTAATGAAGAAAGTCCTGGTGTTTTGCATGCGTCGATCTTAGAAATAGAGGGCGCCCGGAGCCAGTCGCAATCCTATGTTTGGCTTGCCTATTTCTATGAAGTCCAACCGCTCTCGGTTACTTTTTGCCAGGGTTGATGCACAGTACGATGAATGAGTAAATCGCGCGCATCAACCATCGACCGCGCTGGCAGACTCCGCGAGGAGCGCCAGGCCAGCATGGTGGCGCTCTTGAAGCGGCTCGCACCTCGAGAGGGCTACACGCTGACGGCGCTACCGGACGTGCGTTTCCTGCGCTCCGATCGCCCATTGGCCTCGACCCCTGTGCTCTACGAACCCGGGATCGTCATCGTCTGCCAGGGACGCAAGCGCGGCCTCTGGGCAAATCAGGTCTACCTCTACGATGCCCAGCACTACCTCGCGGTGTCCGTGCCGGTGCCGTTCACCATGGAGACCGACGCCAGTGCCGACGAGCCTCTGCTCGCGATTTACTTCAGCCTCGATCTCACCGTCCTCGCGGGTCTTGCGTTGCAGGTTGATGAACTTATCGAGAGTTCGAAGACGGCACCAGTCGGCATGTTCTCGACGCCGATCGACGACGCATTGATGCAGACCGTTCTGCGATTTCTCGAGGCGATGAGTTCGCCCGTAGAGGCTGTGTTGCTCGGGCCGGCGATCGTGCGCGAAATCTACTTTCGGGTGCTCATCGGGGAACAGGGAGCATCGATGCGCGCGGCGCTGGCCAGCCAGGGGCAGTTCGGAAAGATCGCCAAGGCCGTGCGGCGCATCCACACCACGTTCGGCGACCGTCTTACCGTCGACCGCCTGGCTCGCGAGGCGGGCATGAGCATCCCGACGTTTCACACTCACTTTCGTGCCGTCACCCAGAGTTCTCCGATGCAGTACCTCAAGTCGGTACGCCTTCATCAGGCGCGCCTGCTGATGTTGCGAAATGGGAAGACCGCGTCCGCGGCGAGCATCGAGGTGGGATATGAAAGCGCGTCGCAGTTCAGTCGTGAGTTCAAGCGCTTCTTCGGGCTCACTCCGAGCGATGAGGTTGCGCGCCTGAAGTCGAGCTTCGCGATGCCTCCTTTGCCGGGGAAGCAGGGGTGGGTGACGTCGCATTGATCGACGCGGCCAGATTGCTGCAAAGTGGCCGTCTGGCAAGCATCCTGAAAGCCGTTCTTCGCGAACGCCTGCTCCTGGCTGCTAGGCCCGAGCAGGCTTGCCTGCCGGTTGCCGTCGGGTGAGCGCCATGTTAGCCGTCATCATGGCCGCGACCAGCGTGACCAGCCACGAGACGTACACCCACAGCAAGAACATGGGGAGCACTGCGAACGCCCCATATAGCGCCTTGTACGTTGGCACTTTGACGAGGTAGGTGGTGAAGCCGCGCTTGCCGAGCTCGAAAGCCACGCTGGCGATCAGGCCGCCTGCGAAGGCGTCGCGCAGCCGTACCTTGGTGTTCGGAACGAGGTAGAACATGCTCGTCAGTACGGTCACGCCGAGCATGAGCGGCCCGAGGTCGAGCACGAATGCAAGCGAGGATGGCAGTGCGCCGATGAGGCCCATGGAAACGCCCAGCAGATACGACGTCGCCCACAGGCTCAGCCCCAGAACGGGTGGCCCGACGGCCAACATCAGCAGGTACAGGCCAACCCTCTTGAAGAACGGCCGGTTCCTCCGGATCTTCCACATCTGGTTCAGCGCGTTCTCCACAGTGAGCAACATCGCGATGGCCGTGCCCAGCAAGAAGAGCGAACCGACCCAGGTCAGGCCGCTGGCGTTCGCGGCGAACTGGTTCAGGTACTTCAGCACTGTGCGTGCGATGTCCGCGGGAAGCAGCCTGCTCAGAAAGAACTCCTGAAGCGCATCCTTGAACCGCGTGAAGGCATGGAATCGCGTGAGCAGCGCGAGGCTCGCCGCCAGCAGGGGAACGATGGACAGCAAGGTCGTGAACGCCAGGCTTCCGGCGACTTGGGGCAAGCGCTCTTTTCTGGCGCGGTCGATGGTCAGGCGGGTCAGGGCAAACATGTATCGCTGAGGAAGGAGGAGTCGAACGGTTCCGCGGGCGCAAGGACCGCTGCCGCTGCAGCCGATTGTCAGTCCGACTGTTGTTCCGTACGGATCGCATCTCCGTTCGACCATCCCGAAGAGGCCTGCCCCTGAGGCCTCTCACTTTGGGTCAGCTACTGGACTTGCGTATTCCTCTGCGCTCATCATCTCCAGTCCGACGAACGGGGCGTTGCCTTCGACCCATGCGTCGTGCCCCGGCGGGATGGTGTACGACATGCCTTCCTCGATGACGGTCTGCGAGCCGTCATTCATTTGCACGGTGATTCGACCGGAAACCGCATACCCGACGTGAGCCACCTGGCAACTGTCCGTGCCCACGACCGGCTTGATGCACTTCGACCAGCGCCACCCGGGCTCGAACTTGAAGCGTCCGAGCGTGTACCCCTCGAGGCGGACCACTTCGACCCGGGTCTTTTCGGGCTCCCGAACCTCATCCGGTTCGTCATGGGATTTCGTCTGAAGCTTGTTGACATTCATCGGACTTGCCATAGCTACTCTCCTTGCACGAGTGAGCAAACGGTCCGCGGCAGCCTCGTGCGAAACCGCACGTGAACGATTGAATAGTAGTCCTGGGCCATGCTCGCGGTGACCTATTTTTTGCACGACTGCACCGGTGGTGCGCAGTCACAGAAAGTCTTCGTCCACCACCAGCGACAGCAATGACCAGCGCAGTCGCTGGGCCCAGTTCGATTCCGGTTCCCGGTGCAGCACCCAGCGGCGTCCGTCGCGCAGAAAGCTCCATTGCAGGCCGCCTCGCAGCGGTGCTTCGCTCACGGTGAAGCTCGCAGGCATGCGCACGCGCTGGATCAGGTCCGCCAGCTCGCCTGCAAGCGTGGGGCTGTCGACGATCAGGCCCAGTTCAGTGTTGCAGTGCGCCGAGCGCCGGTCCATGTTCATCGACCCCACGTAGAACCAGCGCCGGTCGACCACCGCCAGCTTGGCGTGCAGGCGGCCGAGCGAGCCGCGGTCGCTTTCGGTGTCGCTCCAGGCCGTATGTGGTTCGCCAGTTGGCATCAGCTCGTACAGTGTGGCGCCCATCTTCAGGAGAGCGCTGCGGTAGCGCGCGTAGCCGTAGTGCACAAGCGGCTCGTCGGTGGTGGCGAGCGAGTTGGTCACCACCGATACGCTCGCGCCCTCGCGGCTCGCATGGGCGAGTGCTTCGATCATGCGGGGCATGGGTACGAAGTAGGGCGAGACGACGAGCGCCTCGGAGCGTGCGGTCCGGAAAAGATCGAGGTTCGCGGCCATGACCGCGCTCTCGCGGCCTTGCGGCCCTCCGGCTTCCTCGACGCTTCCGCTGGCATCACTGGCGAAGGGGCCTTGCACCACTGCGTCCGCTACGACGCGCACCTTCGCGGGCACCAGTTCGACCCGCCCCCGCGCCAGCTGCGCGCCGACCGGGCCGCGCCCCAGCGCGTCGCGCTCGTTGGCAGGAGGCATGAAGCGACCGAGGCCATGGACCAGCGCGGCGAAGCGTTCGCGCGCATGGGCCGGCGCCGGACGGTCTCCGGCCGCGATGGCCTCGAATGGGTACGACATCGGTCCGTTCCAGAAGGCATCGAAGCTCGCCGACAGCGCGCGCACCGCTGGCCCGGCCAGCAGCGCGTCCATGTCGATGAAGTTCGCTGGCTTGCTGCGCCCGAAGTACTCGTCGGCGATGTTGCGCCCGCCGGTGATGGCGAAGCTGTTGTCGGCAATGAAGAGCTTGTTGTGCATGCGCCGGTTCACGCGGCCGATCTCGTGCAGCGACAGCAGCACGCGCGTGCGCGGGCCGCCGCTGCGCACCGGCAGCGGGTTGAAGAGACGCACCTCCACGTTGGCGTGCGCGGCCAGCCCGGCCAGCATCTCGTCGTCCCCGCCCGCGTACAGGTCGTCGACCAGCAGGCGCACGCGCACGCCGCGCCGGGCCGCGTCGCGCAGCTCGCGCAGGAATTGCCGCCCCGAGGTGTCGTTGGTCACCACGTAGTACTGCGCGTCGACGGTATGCCGTGCGGCCTGCGTGAGTGCGATGCGCGCGTCGAGGGCCTGGTCGCCGTCCGGCAGCAGGCGCACGCCGGATACGTCGGGTATTTCGGGCGTCGCGCCGTCCGGTTCCGGCAGCGACGCGGCGGCGATGCGCGCGAGCGCGCTGTCCCCGACGTCGGTGCGCGCCTGCGACGCGACCCGGTGCACGTTGTCGGGCAATGCAGCGCAACCCGCCAGCAGCGAGACCGCGACCATGGCCGCGGCGCACAGCGCGCGGGCGAGCACCGCGTGGTGGAGCGCGAAGATGCAGAACCGGCACGCAAGGGGTTCCCATGCGGCACGCAGCGCGGCAAAAGACTTTGGGGTGTTCATGGCGGTCCTCGGTGCATCGCATGCGCAGTGGTGATCGATGCAGCCAGTCTTCCGCGCGGTGCCCGCCGCAACAATTGAACGCAGCGCCTAGGCTGCGGCGCGGTGCCGGCGTGGCCATCCGACTAGGCCGTTGGTGTAGGTGCGCGCACTCGCTTATTGGGGGGCTTTGCGCTAACCTGCATTCAGGACGGGGAGAGCCACCGTAGACGAGAGGTCTGTATGAAGGTTCTTCTGGTCGATGACCACGAGATCGTCTGGAACGGCACCCGACTCCTGCTGGAGCGAATGGCCGCCGAGATCGAACCGGGCCGCCCCTTTCATTTCGAAGCGGTGCGGGACGCCGAGCAGGCCTGCCAGCTGGACCCAGCCGGTGTCGACTTGCTGCTGCTCGACTACCACCTGCCCCAACTCTCCGGGCTCGCTGCGCTCAAGGCCGTGAAGGCGCACTTCGAGGCCACGCCCGTGTGCATGCAGTCTGCGGAAAGCTCGCCGCAGCGCGTGCGCGAGGTCATCGAGGCCGGCGCGGCCGGCTTCATCCCCAAGTCGTACCGGCTCGAGGACATGGAGGCAGCCCTGCGCGTGGTGCTGCGCCACAAGATCTACCTGCCGGCCGAGTTCGTGCTGGCCGATGACGTGACCCGCGCGCGCGACCCCGACGAACTGCCGCGCGAGGATCTCGCCGGCTTCCTGCGCATCGAGCTGTCGCCGCGCCAACGCCAGGTGCTGGCGCTGGCGATGCGGGGCATGCCGGTCAAGCTGATCGCGCGCCAACTGCTGATTGCCGAGGGCACGGTGAAGGTGCACCTGTCGATGGTCTACCGGGCGCTTGGCGCGCGCAACCGCACCGATGCCCTGTGCCGCGTCTTCGACGCGCAGGCGGCATGGGCGCTCGAGGCCACGTGAACATGGCGGCCGCACTCGACGAGCTGGACGAACGGCGCTTGCAGGTGGTCGCCGAGCAGGCCGTGGGGTTGCGCTGGCAGATTCTGCTCACCGCCGTTGTCGTCGCGGCCATCGTCTGGCGCGACGTTTCGGCACCCTGGGTGCTCGGTTGGTTCGCGGCGGTGATCGCCAGCCGCGAGTGGCGTGCCGCCGCGCTCGCGCGCATGGCCGCCGACCGGGCCCGCCCGATCGCCGCGCGACTGCGCGCCACCGTGCGCTGGAATGTGCTGATCGGCGCCTGCAACGGCTCCGCGGCGCTGTTCATGGCTTGGCTCGACCCGACGCTGGACGCGGTTCTCACGATGATCCTGGTGTCCTGGGGCGCGGGTGCCGTGTCCACCAGCGCGACCGTGATGCCCGCTTTCCTGGCCTACGCGGGGCTGCTCTTCATGCCCACTGCGGCCATGTGGCTGGTGGCCGGCGGCTGGCTCGGCTGGGGCGTGGGCGCGCTGGTGCTGATGTTCTTCGGGGTGCAGACGCGCTTTGCCCGGCGCAACCTGCAGACTTTCGAGGAGTCGTTCGGCATCCGCGCCGAGAACCAGGCGCTGGCTACTTCGCTGGAGTTCGAGCGCGCGCAGCTGGCCATTGCCCGCGACCAGGCGGTGCGCGCCAACAACGACAAGAGCCGCTTCCTGGCCGGCGCCAGCCACGACCTGCGCCAGCCCCTTCAGGCGATGGCGCTCAACGTGGGTGCGTTGCGGCACGTGGCGATGGCGCCCGATGCGCGCGCGATCGTCGAAGTGGTCGACAGCAGCCTGGAGCAGCTGCGCGCCATGCTCGACGCCTTGCTCGACGTCTCGAAACTCGATGCCGGCGTGGTGGTGGCTCAGCCCCAGCGCGTGCGGATCGACCGGCTGCTGACAGCCGTGATGGCCAGCTTCGGCGCTGCGGCGACAGCGCGCCGGGTCGGTCTGCACATCACCTGCCCGCCTGGTCTGGCGGTGCGTACCGACCCCGACCTGCTGCGCCGCATGTTGGCCAACCTCGTCGATAACGCGATCAAGTTCTCGCCCGCGGATGGACGGGTCGAGGTGCGGGTCTGCACGCGGGATGCGTCGGATGTATCGGGCGCATCGGACGCCGAGGTCGAGCTGACAGTGCAGGACAGCGGCCCCGGCATTGCACCCGAGAACCACCGGATCGTGTTCGAGGACCTGGTGCAACTCCAGGCGACGGGCCCAGGCATCGCGACCGCCGCGGGGCATGGCCTGGGCCTGGGCATCGTGCGGCGGATGGCCGAGTTGCTGGACGTGCCGGTCGAGCTCGAGTCCAGCCTTGGCGCGGGCGCCTGCTTTCGCCTGCGGCTGCCGCGCGCCGCAGCCGTCGGCGTCGACGGCTGCGAGGGTGACGGCGCAGGTGCGCCGTGGAGTCTGGCCGGGCGCTGCGTGCTGGTGCTGGAGGACGACCCGATGGTGCGCGGCGCCTATCTCAACGCGTTGGGAGCGATGGGCTGCCGCGTGCTGTCCGCCGCCACGCTCGACGAAGCACTGGGGCAGGTCGATGAGCCCGACGCGGTGGTGGTTGACTGCCGGCTCGGCGGCGGCGTCTCGGGCTTCGATGCCGCCGAGCGCCTGCGCGAGCAGCGCTGCGCACAGCCCGCGCTACCCATCGTCATGGTCACGGCCGATACCGACCCGGCGGTGGTCGAGGCGGCGCGGCGACAGGCGCTGCCGCTGCTGCGCAAGCCCGTCGATGACCAGAGGCTCGGCCGCGCACTGGCCGCGGCCATCGAAGGTTCCTGAGTTCGCGACCAACCCGCGAGGAGTCGAACATGAACAACGGAGGCCGCCACCACGACGATGCCCCGGGCGACCGTCTGCTCTCGGAGGGCGCTGAAGTGCTGGTGCGCGAGATCGTCGCGGCACCGCCCGACGCGCTGCACTGCGAGGTGCTGGTCATCGGCAGCGGCTACGGCGGCGCGGTGGCGGCGGCACGGCTGGCGGGCGCGCTGCCGGTGGACGCATCGCCGGGCACCGCACCGAGCGTGGTACCAATCAGGGTCTACGTGCTGGAGCGCGGCAGCGAATACCTGCCGGGCGAATTTCCGGCCACCTTTGCCGAGCTGCCGGGACACGTGCGCTTCAGCATGCAGGACGGCAGGCCCGCGCGCGGCAATGCCTCGGGGCTGTTCGACCTGCGCCTGGGCGGCGATGTGAATGCGCTGCTAGGCAACGGGCTGGGCGGCGGGTCGCTCATCAATGCGGCAGTGATGGAACGCGCAACGCCCGATGCCTTCGAGGGCGGCGCCTGGCCCGCGGGCCTCGACCTCGCCGCGCTGGCGGACGGCTACGACAAGGCCGAAGCCATGCTGGGCCTGGAGCAGATCCCCGAGAGCGTGTCGAAGCTCGATTCCTTGCTGAAAGCCGGTGCGCGGCTGCATGCGGCGCGCGGCAAGGCCCACGTTGCGATCGCCTTCGCCGACGGCACGCGCACGCCGGCCCAGGTTGCGATGCATGGCTGCCTGCGCTGCGGCGATTGCGTGAGCGGCTGCAACCACCGCGCCAAGAAATCGCTGGACACCAACTACCTGGCGCTGGCCCATGCGCGGGGCGCGCGCCTGTTCACTGGTGGCACCGCGCACCGCATCGTGGCCCTGCCGGGGGGGGCCGGCTATGCGGTCGAGTTCTTCTTCACCAACCGGCGCAAGGCACGCACCGACAACGCCCGGCCCTACGTGGTGCGCGCGCGGCGGGTGGTAGTGGCCGCAGGCACGCTGGGCTCCACCGAGCTGCTGCTGCGCTCCAGGGCCGCGGGTCTGCCCGTCTCGCAGGCGCTGGGCGCGGGCTTCTCGGCCAACGGCGACATGATTGCGGTGGCGGCCGGCCAGGACGACGAAGCGCTGTCCAGCGCGGCCGAAGGCGACGCGCCGGCGCAGCGCGGCATCGGGCCGACCATCACCGGGCTGCTGCGCACCCGCGCGAAGCAGGGCGAGCGCCCGCTGGTGATCGAGGAGTTCGCCATTCCCGCGCCGCTGCGCCGCCTGCTGGCCGAAGTGGTGAGCACCACAGACGCCCTGCAGGCGCTCGCGCGCATGGACCTCGACCTGCACGCGCCGGACGAGGTGCACGATCCGCTGGCCGTGGACGACGACATGCTGCGCCGCACGCCGGTCTACGGAATGATGGGCGACGACGGCGCCGCCGGCACCATCGAACCGGTCGGCCAAGGCGGCAGCGACGCGGTGCTGGCCGACGCGCAGGTGCGCGTCGCGTGGAACAAGGTCGCGGCCCTGCCGGTGTTCGCGGCGCAGATGCGTGCGCTGCATGTGGCTCACGACGGCGCCGGCGGGCTCGGCGGACGCGTGCTGCCCAACCCGCTGTGGAATCCGCTCCCGCCGTTTCGCAGCCTCGAGTCCCTGGTGGCTCCGGTGGGCTCGGTGCTCACCGTGCACCCGCTGGGCGGCTGCCGCATGGCCGAAGGGCGCGAGCGCGGCGTGGTCGACAGTTGGGGCCGCGTCCACGACGGTGTTGCCGATGCCGCGTTGTTGCCTGGCCTGGCGGTGCTCGACGGCTCGATCGTGCCGGTGTCGCTCGGCATCAACCCTTCGCTCACCATCGCGGCACTGGCCGAGCGCGCAGTACCGATGCTGGCCGCGGACTGGGGCCTGGCGCTGGCGGATTCGCCGCAACCCCCGGCGTCGGAGCGTCCGTTGCGCCGTGACCTGACCCATCCCCGCACGTCCGCGCCGACGCGTGTCTCGATGTGCGAGCGGATGACGGGCCGCGTGCACATCGACGGCCAGTCCTTCGCTTTGAGCACCGAGGTGGAATTCGAGCCCGTCGACATACCGGCCCTTCGCGCGACGCCGCGCACGCTGGCCCAGCCGGCGGTGATCCTTCGCTTCGGCAAGGGCAACAAAGCGCCCATCGCGCATTGCACCGGCACCGCGTCGATGCTGGTGCGCGAGAAGTGCGACAGCATCGAGCGCATCCTGCGCAGCCACGCGCTGGCGCGCAGGAAGCTGCAGGCGCTGGCGGAGGTCCTGCTGCCTTCGCGCGCGTCCGTGGCGGGCCCGAACGGCGGCAACTGCGAGGAGAACCTGGCCTTCGACGGTCCGGTCATGGCCGACCTGATGGCGCTGTGTTCCCACCTGGGGCAGGTGCGCCTCATCGAATACGACTGGACGGTGGCGCGGGTCGAGAACGGCGCGCCGCTGAAGGAGGGCGATCGGCTGCGGCTCACCAAGCGCATCGCGTTCGTCGAGGGCGGCAACCCGTGGCGGCAGCTGAGCGAGGGCGAGCTGCAGCGGATCGGCCCCCTCGGTGAGGAGCCGCTGGGCCGGATGGTGCTGGACCCTTCCTACTTCGTCGAGAAGCTGCAACCCCTGCTGCGCGTCGAGCACCAGCAGGACATGCCCAACCAGCTGGGCGACCTGGCCGAGCTGGCGCTGTGGGTGCTGCGCATCGTGCTGCACATTCACCTGCTGCACTTCGTGCCGCCGCCCGACTCGCCGAAGCGCGACTGGGAGCGGCTGCCCGGCGAGGTGTACGGCGTACGGCCCGAGCCGGTCGAGCTCGACACCGCCGCCGGCCCGGGCAGCGCGCCGCCGCGGCTGCTGTCGCGCTACCGCCCGCCGGCGCGTCGCGCGGGCACGCGGCCCGTGATGCTGATCCACGGCTACGGCGCGAGCGGTTCCACCTTCGCGCACAAGAGCATTCCCGGCAACCTGGTACACAGCCTGCTCGAGGCCGGGCGCGAGGTCTGGGTGCTCGACCTGCGCACCAGCATCGGCTTCTCGTGCCGGCCGCGGGCCTACTGGTCGTTCGACGAAGTGGCGGAGGCCGACATTCCAGATGCATTGCGCACCGTGCAGGCGGCGTATGCGACGCCCGACGAAGTAGCGCCCGTCCAGGTCGACGTGGTGGCGCATTGCATCGGCGCCGCCATGTTCAGCGTGGCGGTGCTGCGCCTGCCGGGGTTGCATGCGTCCATTGGCGCGGTGGTGCTGTCGCAGGTGGGGCCGCTGCTGCGCGCCACGGCTTTCAACCGCTTCCGCGGCTATGTGGCGGGCTACCTGCAGCAGTTCATCGGCATCGACGAGTTCGACACGCGACCCGCGCTGACGCACACGCAGCGCCTGCTCGTCGACGGCCTGCTGGCGACCTTTCCCTACCCTGATGAAGACGGCGAAGCGCAGCGCCTGCGCAAGGCACCGGGCTTCGCGGCCGTACGGCACCGGGCCGACGCGATCTTCGGCCAGACCATGCGGCTACACAACATCGGCAAGGACACGCTCGATGCGCTCGATTCGATATACGGCTTCGTGAAGCTGCGGGGCCTCGCCCAGGTCGGCAACTACGCCCGCGAAGAGGTGCTGACCGACGCCGGCGGACAGGGCCACGCGGTCGGCTTCGAGCAGCTCGGCGAGCGCTTCGACTTTCCGGTGTTCATGCTGCACGGGCAGCGCAACGCGGTGTTCGACTGGCGTGGCTCGTACGAGAGCTTCTGGCTGCTGAAGCGCGTGTTCGGCAAGGACGGTGGCCTGCCGCGGGAGCCCCCGGAGCTGCCGGACCCGCCAGACTCCTCGAACCTTTCGGGGGGCGACCTGTTCCTCGGCGAAGGCACCCCGCACCAGCTGCTGGTGCTCGGCGCCTACGGCCACCAGGACACGCTGATCGGCGAGAAGGCCTGCAGCGACGTGTTTCCGCGCATCGTGCGGTTCCTCGAGGCCTTCGACAAGAAGCCCGGCCCCGACACGCCGGTGCCGCCCGACTGGCGGGCCAGCCTGCCGTGGACCGGCCCATGGCTCGGCCATGCGAGCCGCGTGGCCGGCAACGCGGGCCGGCTGCATTGCCGGCTGGCGCTGCGCCCGCCGCCCGCGCATGTGTCGGCGCGCGCCGTGGTCTTCGTGCCCGCGTGGCGCCGCGGCGGGCGATGGTGCTTCGACTTCGCATGGATGGTGGGACTGCAGACCACGCGCGAAAAACTCCTGCAGGAGGCGGTGGAAATCGACCTCTTCGACGACCGGCTCGCCGAGTACCAGGGCTTCGCGGTGCTCACGGCGCACGACGACCTGCCCATGGCACGCGGCCCCGTCGACGTGCTGGGCCGGCGGCTGGAGGCCGGGCTGTTCGCGCAGCCGCAGGACGAGCCGATCGAGCCCATCCGCCGCCAGGTGATGCAAACTCTGGACGCAGCGACCGACGCGCAGCGCGAGCGTGCCGTGGTGCGCCTCGACCCCGCATGGACGAGCGCCGTGCAGCGCGAGGGCGAGCCCGCACAGGCCGCGCTGTGCTTCGCGCTCGCCAGTTGCCAGTACGTGCCGGGCCTGGTCGACCGGGTGCCTGCACAGGCGTCGTACCGGCGGCTCGCGCAGCGGCTCGAGGTGCTCGCGCCACCGCACAAGCCGCAACTGCTGGTGCTGGCCGGCGACCAGGTGTATGTCGACCAGACCGCGGGGCTCTTCGTGCCGGCGGGCGGCGACGACGTCGGCCAGGCCTATGCGCTCACCTTCAGGCTGGAGGCGCTGCGCCAAGTGATGGCCTCGCTGCCGACCTATCCGCTGCTCGACGACCACGAGGTGATGGACGACTGGGAGCCGGGCCCCGACCCCTATGGAACGCCGGCCGTGCGCGCCGCGCTCGACGGCTACTTCGCGCAACAGCACAAGCTGGTGCACGACATCGGCCCGGGCCGCGACCAGCGCCCCTTCGACTACCGCATTGCGCCGGCCGGCTTTCCGTTCTACATGCTCGACACGCGCAGCACCCGCCAGCAGCGGGCGCTGCGCACCGCAGCGCAAGCCGCGACCCCTGCCGCGCCGCTGGACCAGGCGGCGATCCGTGCCGAGGCCGGCATGGGCGACCTGAAGAAGTGGCTGGAGGCCGCGCCCGCCGGACTGCCCAAGTTCATCGTGTCGCCGGTGGCGCTGTTCCCGATGCCGCGTGCGGCCGTCTTCGGCGACCCCGCGCAACGCCTGGGGTTGGACGACTGGAGCGGGTACCCGGCCTCGCAGCGCGCGTTGCTCGAACTGCTGCGCGACACCAGCGCGCGCCACGTGGTGGTGCTGTCGGGCGACCGCCATATGTCGAGCGTGTCGAGCCTCTGGCTGCAGGCGGCGGGCGAGCCTGTGGAGGTGATCTCGGTCGTGTCCTCGGGCCTGTATGCACCCTGGACCTTCGTCAATGCGCGGCCCGACGCGTTCTGGCTCGACGGCCAGGTCGACCTCGGCGCCACGCCAGGAGCCTTCGGCGCCACCATGGTCACGGCGGCCGTGAGCACCGGCAACGGCTTCGCCGTGCTGCAGGTGGAGCGCGGCGCCGCCGGCCATTGGCGGATCGGCGTCACCCTCGACCTGGACGACGGGCTCACGCAGTGCCATCGCGACCTCGATCCGGCCTGCGGCAGCGGCTGGACAGTGGAGGGACCGGCGCGCTTCGCTCGCGTGTAGCGCCTGTGTGTCCTCGGCCTGCCGATTTAGATCGCTGCCGCCGTCAGCGCGTGAGCCAGCCGTTGAGCTCGTCAATGACTTCGGCTTTGGCGCCGCCAGAGAGTGCCTGCAACCGTATCCGCGACATCAGGTAGACGAAACGGGCCTGCGCTAGATCACGCTGGGCGGAAACCTTCTGATGTTCCGAGTTCAGCACGTCGGGCAAGGTGCGGCTGCCGGCCTCGAACGAGCGGCGATTCGAGATGACGACCTGCTCCGCGGAGCGCACCGCCTGTTCAAGGGCCTTGACCCTCAAGATGCCTTCGGTCACGCCGCGGAACTCGCGATGCAGTCGCACCCCGAGGTCGCGGCGCAGGGCTTCGAGGGCCTCTTCTGCCCGCTGCTGGTCTGCGAGCGCCTGCCTCACGGTGGAACTCACATGGCCGCCCGAATAGAGAGGAATATTGAGCTGCAAGCCGATGGACCTGTTGTTGTAACGGGTCTTGATGCTGGTGATCGTGTCGCTGTCGTTGCGGGACCACTGGGCGATGGCGTCCAGCGTCGGGTAGTGACCTGCCTGTGCCTTCTCCAGCTCGTGCCGGGCTGCTTCAACCTGGGCGCCGAGCGACCGGAGTTCCGGGCTGTTGAGCTCGGCCCGCTCGATCCAGTCTTCCACCCGGTCGGGCGCCGGCCGAACGAGCCGCATCCTGGACGGGTCCAGCGACGCCAGCCCGTCGATCGGGCGGTTGACCAGGCTCTGGAGTTGCCTGCGTGTGAAGTCCAGGTTCTGGCGCGCCTCCAATTCCTGTGCGACGTTGAGGTCCAGGGCCGCGCGTGCTTCATCGATATCGGTGCGCGTGCCGAAACCTGCACCGAGCCGCTTCTGCGCGGCATCGAGCTGGGTCGTGTAAGCCGTCTTTTGCGAGAGCACCAGCGCGAGATGCTCCTCGGCCAGCAGTGCCTCGAAATAGGCGCCGCTCACCCGAACGCCGACGTTTTGCAATTCGCGTTCGAGAATCGCCTCGGCATCGTCGACCTGCGCCCGAGCCTGGCGGTAGTCGGCCATCTGGTACATGCGGAAGATGGGTTGCCTCAAGCTCAGCACTTCGCTGCTGCTGGTGTAGCGCAGGTTGGACGTGACGAGGTGCCCGGAGGCGTCCGGCGAAGTTCTCTCCAGCCAGTTCCGATAGCGCGAGACGCTTGCCGACAAGTTGGGAAGCAGTTGCGCGCGGGCCTGCGGCAGGCGTTCGCGCCGGGCATCCGTGGCTGCCCGCACCGACCGGATCGTCGAGTCCTGTTCCAGTGCTTCCCCGTAGGCCTGAGACAAGTCGAGCGACCAGGCCGGCCCCCAGAGAAGGCCGGCAGCAGCGAATGCCAGCGCGGTTTCTTTCACTGCTCACTCTTCCGTCATGGAGGCTGCGATGCGCTTGGTGAGCGGATGCAGGAGGTAAATGAGCAGCGAGCGTTCCCCCGTCTTGAAAACCACCTCGACCGGCATGCCAGGCTGCAGCGAACGTTTGCCCAGCTTTCTCAGGCCCTCTTGCGTCACCGCCACTCGCGCGAGGAAATAACTCGTGTTGGTCTGGGGGTCCGTCAACAAATCGCCGGAGACCGAAACCAGCTTGCCCTGCACCACGAGCTGCGGAGAATGGGCGAACGTAGAGAAACGCACGTCCACCGGTATGCCGGCGTGGACGCGGTCGATCAGATGAGGCGGCACTCTCGTTTCAAGCAGCAAGGGCTCGTTGGCAGGCACCACATCCATCAGTTTTTGCCCCGGTGCGATCACGCCGCCCACGGTCTGCGCCACCAGTGCCACCACCTGGCCCGAAGCGGGCGAGCGGATCTCGGTGCGGCCCAGTTCGTCCCGCAAGGCGAGGAACTTCTCGAAGTCCCCAAGCACCTCGCGGCTGACTTCCGCCTGCTGCGTTTCCACTTCCTTATGGTATTCCTGCTGCCTGGCAATGGCACGCTGGCGAAGCTCCGCGACCGACCGCCGGGCCCGGCCCGTGTTGCCGATGAGTTCGGCAATGAATGTGCTCGACTCCGCGATTTGACGCTCCATCTCCAGCTGGCGATTGCGCGGGGCATACCCTTCGGCGACCATCTTGCGTGTCTGGGTCAATTCCTCGTCGAGAAGCGAAAGCTGGGTCCGGCGGCTGCTCAACATGCTTGCGTAAGCCTGGGACAACGCTTGCTGGCCCTGGATGTTCTCTTCGATCGATTGCAGGTCGGCGCGCAAGGCGGCGCGGCGCGACTTGAGCAGTTGCTCCTGGTTGAACATCTGCTGCCGGATCAGCGGGTCCGTGGCTGCCGCCTGCAAGTCCGGATGGAAGTCGATGGCGTCCTGTCCCCCCTGTTCGGCCAGCAGGCGGCCTTGTATGGCGCGAAACCCCAGGTAGCGCTGCCGCACGGTTTCGAAACTCGCTCTGGCTGCGGCGTCGTCGAGCTTGAACAGCAGCTGGCCTTCCTGGACTTGATCGCCTTCGCCGACCCGCACCTCCTTGAGGATGCCTCCGATCTGGTGCTGGACAACCTTACGCTTCGTGTCGATGGCGACCTGCCCCTGGCTGGGCACGCCTTCGTCCAGCGGAGCAAACGCGGCCCACAGCAGAAACCCGCCGAATCCGGCGACCAAGGCCCACACGCCGATTCGCCCTGCGCGTCCGAACTCGTTCCCGAGTCCATCGGCATCCTGCGACCGATCGTCCTTGGCAGGTGAGGGGATGGAAGTCACGTCTCTGAGAAGATTCGGTTTGGCCATTTGGAACTCCTTGCGAGATGAGTCGAGTACAGGACGGCGCCGGATCAGGCCGACTGCACCAGGGCCGCCGGTCGCACGTCAGGCTGAGGGCGACGAAAAGACGCGAGCACGGCATCTCGTGGTCCGTCTGCTGTCAATTCGCCATCGCCCAGAACCATGAGGCGGTCGGCCACGGCAACCGCGCCCTGGCGGTGGGTTACCAGGAACACCGTTTTCCCCTTGGCCTTCAATTCCCGTATGGCTCGCAGCAGCGCTGCTTCCCCGTCATCGTCCAGGTTGGCATTCGGCTCATCCAGAACAATGAGCGACGGGTCACCATAGAGCGCCCGGGCCAGTCCGATTCGTTGCCTCTGCCCTCCGGAAAGCAGGTGGCCCGCGTCCCCGATGAGGGTGTCGTAGCCTTTGGAAAAGCGCAGGATCGTCTCGTGCAGGCCGGCGCTGCATGCGGCCTCTATGACCTTGCGCGAGTCGACCTCGCCGAGCCGCGCAATGTTCTCGGCAATGGAGCCTGCGAACAACTCGACGTCCTGCGGCAGATAGCCAAGATGCGGACCCAGCTCCAGACGGTTCCAGCCTCGGATCGGCACGCCATCGAGCAGCACCGCGCCGCGGGATGCGGTCCAGATTCCGACCATGACTTTCACCAGCGTGGACTTGCCCGAACCGGAAGGTCCCAAGAGCGCGACCACTGTTCCTGCGGGGACCGCAAAAGAAATGTTCTTCAGGATGGGCGCCGCGCGCCCCGCAGCCCCCGCAAAGATGCCTTGCAGGCTGATCTCGCCGGTAGGTCCGGCCCGGGGAGGGACAGGGGCCTGCCCGGGGAAGTCGGCCAACAGCTTTTCGAGACGCTCGAGTGCAGCGCTGCACGAGACAAAACCCCGCCACGTGCCGAGCAACTGGTCGATGGGCGCGAGGGCGCGGCCCATCAGCACATTCGCCGCAATCATGGCGCCCGGCGACAACTGGCCATCGATCACCAGCAGCGCGCCCGCCCCCAGCGCGAGCGACTGTTGGCTGTAGCGTATGAATTTGCTCCAGCCGGCGACGCGATTGACAAAGCCATGAGCGGAAGTGCTCTTGTCCATGCAGGCCGCATGCTGGCGGTTCCAGCGCTTTTGCAGATTGGCGACCATGCCCATCGATTCGAGCACCTCGATGTTGCGAAGCTTGCCCTGCAGGTCGCTCATCGTCTCGCTCGCGGCTTTCAGGGCCGCTTCCGATGGCGCGACGGTCTTCCTCTGTCCGAACCAGGCCAGTGCGACCTGGACCAGGGCGAACCCGAGCGCCAGGACGCCGAGCCAGGGATGAAGAAAGAAGATCACCGCGATGTAGATCGGCGTCCAGGGTGCATCGAAGAGCGCAAAGACGCCCATGCCGGTCAGAAACTGGCGGATCTGGTTCAGGTCTGCGAACGGCCTTGACACGGTGGATACCGACTGGCCGAGGTAGGCCTGAAAGCTCCCGTTGAACACCCGGGTGCTCAATTGCCGGTCGAAGCGCAGGCTGGCCCGCACCAGCAGACGCGAGCGCAGCCATTCCGACAAGGCCAGCGCCCCGAAAAGAAGCAGCGTGATCAAGGAAACCGCGAGCAAGGTCAGTTCACTCTGACTGGCAAGCACGCGGTCGAATATCTGCAGCATGTAGATGGTCGGCGCGAGCATGAGCAGATTGGTCAGGAAGCTCAACGATCCAACCAGCAAGAACTCTCTTCGGAACCCCCAGAGAGCGCGCCCCAGTTCGCTGCGGTTGAAGAACGCAGGTTTCTTCATGGCAGTGGGTGCGGCTGAAGCGCGATGCTTGCAGCGTTTCCGGCATCGCGCCGCTTCGATGCAAGGCTGCTTTCTGCCTTGCGCATCCGATCCGCCGCCTGCTCGGTGGCTTGCCGCAGCGCAGCCAGGACCTCGTCGCGTGCGCCGAACGCCTGCATCGTGCCGTCGCACAGCACCAGCATCTTGTCCGCCACGGCCAGCACACTGGTGCGGTGCGTCATGACGACGAACGTCGTGCCGCGCGCCTTGAGATTCAGGATGGCGCTTGCCAATGCTGCGTCGCCGGCGTCGTCGAGGCTCGAATTCGGTTCATCGAGCACCACCAGCGCTGGCTCGTCATAAATCGCGCGCGCCAACGCGACCCGCTGCCTCTGCCCGCCCGACAGCACGGCCCCTTCGGGTCCGATCGGGCTGTCGTAGCCCAACGGAAGGCTCGTGATGTACGCGTGCAGGTCGACGGCCAATGCTGCCGCTTTGACCTTCGAAGGTCGCACCTCCCCGAAGCGCGCGAGGTTCTCGGCCAATGTGCCGTCGAGCAATTCCACATCCTGCGGCAGATAGCCGATGTGCGGGCCGAGTTCGCTCTTGTCCCACGCGAACACGTCTGCGCCGTCCAGCCGCACCTTGCCGCTCGCTGCAGGCCAAAGGCCGACGATCAGGCGTGCCAGGGTCGTCTTTCCCGCGGCAGAGGGACCCACGACGGCAAGCACCTCGCCGGGCGCCAGGGCGAAGGCCACGTTCTTCAGGATGGCCGGACCATTGCCTGGCGCGCCTGCCACGAGGCTTTCGACTTGCAGCGCGCCTTTGGGTGGTGGCAAGGACATCGTTTCCGGTCTCGGGGCAATGGCGCTCAACAGGCTGTCCAGGCGTTGCCATGCATCGCAGACATTGACCACCGCGCGCCATTGCGTCACGAGCTGCACCAGCGGCGCCAAGGCACGGCCGCCCAGGATCGAGCCGACAACCATCATTGCGGCATTGCCATTGAGCGGGTTCTTCAGCAGCAGCCAGGCGCCCAGGCCGAGCAACAGGGAACCCATGGTGACCTGCAGGAACTTGCTGACGGCCTGGCAGGCCCCAGCACGGTCCGAAGCCAGGGCCTCGCGCTGCAGGAAATCGCGTCGCTTGCCCATCCAGCGGCGATGGACGTCCTGCAGCATGCCCATCGACTCGATGACCTGCGAGTTTCTCAGCGCAGCGTCCGCATACTGCTGTGCTTCGATCGCGCATCGATTGGCCGACACCAGCGGCGGCCGCGTGTTCCGGTCGTTGATCCAACCGACAAACACCTGCAGCAGCGAGCCCACGACAGCCGACCAGCCCAGCACCGGGCTGATGGCGAACAGCAGCCCCATGAAGACCAGCGAAACCGGCGCTTCCATCAGCGCCAGCAATGGCGGCGAATACAGGAATTCCCGCAAGGTCCGCAGGTCGTTGAGCGGTTGCACGGTTCCGCCCGGCAACCGCTTGAGCCCCGCTTCGAAGACGGCGACGAACACGCGGTTGCGCATCTTCTGATCCAGTTTCTGCCCGGCCCGGTACATCACTTCCGAGCGAGCCCAATCGAGTACTTCCATCAGGCAGTAGGCGGCCAGAACCAGCAATGTCAGCATGGCCAGCGTGAGCGTGCTGCGACTGTTCACGACGCGCCCGTACACCTCCAGCATGTACCCGCTCGGAGCCAGCAGCAAAAGGCCGGAGCAAACACTGAACCAGGCCGCCCGTACGAAGTAGGAGTGGAGCGTTGTCACCGCCTGCCGCAATTCGCCAGACTTTTCCTGAGGCTTCATACCACCCCGTAGGTTCGACATCAGTACGCCTGAATACAGGCCAAGTGAGAAGGGGCAGCATTTCTGCTGCCCCCTTGCTCCAGAGCTCGTTACGCGATCGCCTCCGTTTGCTGGGTTGTGCCTATCAGGTTGGCCACGCCATCGATCTCCAGGTGGACATCGAAGTTGAAGCCTGCGAAGTCGGCATCGCCGTCGATCACCTGACCCACAAAGTTCAGGTCCACGTCCGAATTGATCGTCGCCGACGTGATCACATCGATCTTGATGATCTTGAACACATCGTTGTCCGCCGTATCGGCATAGTTCGAACCGGTCGCGGTCAGATTCACCGCGTTATGGCCGCTCAGGCTGATACCCGTGCCAGTGATTTCTTCGGTGCTGCTCAGGACCTGCACGCCCGTGATCTGGAAATTGGCGCTGTCGTAGTCGTCCTCGCCGATGCTGACGACCTTCAGGCCTCCTCCGGCCGATTGATAGTCCGCCGCGGAGTTGGCGATCAGAAGCCTGGTCGTGGTGGTGTTGGTCGACGCATTGAACAGCTTCAGCAGAACCGCCACATCTTCGCCGTCCGTGATCTGATCGATCGTGATGTTGATCGCGTCAGCGTAGGCCGTGTCCGTACCGACGATGGTCGCCCCGGGTCGCTGCGGCGGGCTCGTCAGATTGGGGTTGCTCACCGGATTCGATTTGTAGAAGTCGAAGTTCAGCAACTCGCCGGCTTGGACGGTATCGGAGTTCACCCCGAGGGTGTTGGTTGCGACGTTGACAAAACCCGCGGTCTGGCTGGTGAAGGTTTCGCCCGTCAGGAACGCGTGATTGCCGCCCGCCAACAGATCGCTGGAATCACTCGGAGGCGAGGAGGCCCTGGCTGACAGCACGCCGAAAAAGTCGTTGCTGTATTTCTGGACCACGATCTCCGGCGAGTTGTTGCCTTCCGTGTCGTAGTTGAAGGATGCCAGCGGCGCACTCGTGGAGAACGTCGTTTGTCCTCCGAAGACCTGATCCAGATCGAAGGCGTAAGTACCGTCTGTCTTGTTGAAGACGACCGTGCCTGTTGCCGCCTGCGTTGTCGTCGACGTTGGCCCGGGGTAGTAGTTGAAGCTGAAGTTGTAGGTGACGGTCGTGGCGTCTTCGGCAAAGTGAGAGACGGCTGTATCGGTGATGGGCCGCCCGCCGCCGGTCGTTCCGGTCAGGCTGTTCAGCACGATGCCGTCGGTCGACGAGTTGTCCACGTCGTCGGCGCCAATGGAGAAGTTGTAGGTTCCCGCAATGGGCTGCGCGTCGTTCGCTCCGGTGAGGTCGGAGATGGCGGTCACCGTCGGGCCGTCGTCGTCGAACTTGATGTTGGCGCCGATGTTGAGCACCTTGGAATCGGTCGCGGTGTCGCCATCGCCATCGGTGAGCGTCACGGCATTGGTCAGGGTGATCAAGGTGTCGGCCAGCGTGGCCTGCTGGGCCGCGTAGTTCGACGAAGCACCCGGCAGCGCGTGGTCGATTTCTGCAAACTGCTGCAGCGTTACCGAACCGGCGCCACTCACGGCGACATCGAAGATGATGTTGGCTGCCGAAATACCGGCCTCGGTGGCGGAGGTCGAACCTATGACCGTTCCGGCAACCAGGTACAGCCTGATGACCGCACCGTCACTCGTGAGCCCGGATGCGCCGCCCTGCGTTGCCACGCCGAGCGCGAAGGTCGATGCGGTGCTGCCCGCCCCGTCGGCGCCATAGCCACTCGAGGTCACGCCGAAGGCCGTCGCGAAGTCCTGGGTGGCGGAGTCGGTGGCTGCCCCGATGGTCTGTGCGTCCTGGATATTGAGCAGCGTCGTGTCGGTGGGCGCTGCCAGCACGATGGACGGGCCGTCGTCGTCGAACTTGATGTTCGCGCCGATGTTGAGCAGCTCGGAATCGGCGGCGGTGTCGCCATCGCGATCGGTGAGCGTCACGGCATTGGTCAGGGTGATCAGATCGTCGGCCATCGTGGCCTGCTGGGCCGCGTAGTTCGACGAAGCACCCGGCAGCGCGTGGTCGATTTCTGCAAACTGCTGCAGCGTTACCGAGCCGGTTGCGTTCACGGCCAGGTCGAAGACGGTGTTGGCTGCCGAGACGCTGGCCTCGGTGGCGGAGGTCGAGCCGATGACCTTGCCGTTCAGCAGGTACAGGTAGATGGTGGCGCCATCGCTCTTGAGCCCGGAGTCTTCGCCCTGCGTCTTCACGCCGAGCGCGAAGGTCGAGTCGGTGGTGCCTGCCCCGTCGGTGCCGAAGCTGCTCGAAGTTGTGCCGAAGGCCGTCGCGAAGTCCTGGGTGGCGGAGTCGGTGGCTGCTCCGACGGTCTGTGCGTCCTGGGTGTTGAGCAGCGCCGTATCGGTGGGCGTTGCCAGCACGATGGACGGGCCGTCGTCCTCGAAGACCATCATGGAGCCGACCTCTGCCGTTGCGTTGGAAACCCGCAGCAGCCGGAAGCCTCCGATGTCGAAGTCCGCGTGGGTGTTGCCCGAGGCATTGAGGTCGGCCCCGTTTTCGATGAGTACGCGGTTGTGGTCCGCTGACGTCGTGTATTCGATCGAGTAGCCGGACTTGACGCCGGTGATTGTTGCGATGCCGCCGGTGACGCTGATGACGATGGCCGAACTCTGTCCGCCCTCGGCGCCGTTCGAGAAGGTTTCCAGGGCCGCCCCGGTGACGGAGTCGAGCACGCGCACGCTCGTGATCGAAATCACCTGGTCGCCCGAATAGCCCTCGATGAAACTGTTGCCGGCCTCGAGCGCCGTGCTGTATGCGGTGATCTTGACCTGGGCGGTCTTTCCGCTTTGCAACTGCACAACGTCGAAATCGGCAGTCCTTGCTCCGAACATGCCGGTGAAGTCGATGTTCGATTCCAGATCGGCCTCGTTCTGGTCCAGGGTCGGAATGGTGACGTCCGCCCTGGCGCCGGTCACGAACGTGAAGCGGATGCCTTCCTGCTCGGTGATCATCTGGCTGTTGGTGCCAAACGTGGTCGGCCCGCCGGCCTTGCTGGTGTTGATCGTGTCGCCGGTCGTGATGTTGATATCGTCGGCGGTGCTGTTGGGGTTGGCCCCGGACTGATTTGCCGGGTCCTTCCCCGTCGCGATGATCGACACGTCGGAAATCCGGCCGTTGACGATCGTCGGATTGTCCTTTGTGAACATCAGGAACAGGTTCTGGCCGGATGGCGCGCCTGCGAGGTTGAACTCCGTATCCTGGCTGACACTGACGAAGACCTTGTCGAGCAGGTTGACTGCATCGTCGGGGTTGGTGGCATCCGGGTCCGATATCGCTTCGTACTGGACCATCCAGATCTTGGCGCCGGTCACCGGGGTTCCCGTTTCCTCCAGGTAGGCGGCGAACACGACGACATTGAGGGCGGTCTTCCCGTAGACGACGTTGTTGTTGGTCGTGTCGGTGTAAAGGAAGATGTCTTCGCCGTCGGCTGTATTGAGGCCGCTGTCGAAGCCATTGAGCGGAGCGCCGTTCGTGTCCGTGAAGGACACATCGGTGACCGTGCCGGAGATGCTGAATGTGAATGCGTTGGTGCCGGTATTGGACCCGTTGTAGCCACTCAACGCGGCGTTGATGGCGGTCCCGACACTCTGGGCCGCCAGGCGGCTGCTGAAGGCAGTCGGCAGCGAGCTTGCGGAGATGTCATTGTCGTTACTGTCGCCGGCAACGGCGGGAGTAGCGGCAAGGTTCTGCAGATTGGCGGATTCGTCCAGGGTGACGGTCGAGCCAGCCGTCAAATTTAGCGCGGGCATAAACACTCCTTGGTTGAGAAAAAACCCGCCGATCGGAATCAGTGCACCCGATTGAGGCGCGTTCGCCGTCAATCAACCAGGCTCACGTATCAGCAGAGGAGGCATGCTGTGCCGTCAGACGGCGCCTTGTCCATGGGATAAAAGTTGTCACCCAAAGGATGACGCGTCGTGCCGGGCGTGCGCTCTCATGCCCTTAACCTTTTGATACCTTGGGAGGTCCGCGGACCTATCTGCACGATGGTGCGGTCTTTATCATTAACCTCCGGATACCTCCAAAACAAGTGCCCCGGGGGAAGCCATGGAAGAAATCCCACTGTCGTCTGCTGGGCTGGAACCTGCGTGGAACGCAGATCCGCGGCCGTTCACGCAAGACTTCCGCCCCCCGTCGCCATTTGCGCCACCCACGCTGTGGACATCGAGCTGTTTTCAGCCGGCTTGCCTGGAGATTCCATCTCCTGCCCCGTGCCCTGCGGTCGAAGTCCGTGTTCCGGTTCTCGTCGCAACCTGTCCAGGTCGCGCATCGCCGCTGTCCGGGCTGGGCCTGTTGGCCTCGAGGCAATGGGCCGAGCAGATGTATCAGGTCGAGTACGCGGAAATGAACAGCATCTCTGACCTGGAAGCCTGCTGCCGGCAGCAGGCGCCTCGTTTGCTGTTGGTGGACATCGCGTTGATTTCGCCGGAGAGAGTCAACAAACTGGACGATCTGCGCCGCCGCTTTCCAGCCACCGACTGGCTCCTCGGCTGGGAGGAGCCCTCCATGCTGGGGCTGGATGCAGCGATCCGGAGTCAGGCGCGCGGCTGCGTCGAGTGGGCAGCGAGCGCAGAGCAGTTCGCGCAATCGCTGGATGCCGTGCTGGCGGGCACCTTGGGCTTCCCGGGCCCGGTGTTGCAGGCACTCTATCTGTCTGTGCTGCGATTGAAGGCAGGCGGCGGGCGGCCGGCGTCCTGCGCGATATCACCTGCAATCAAACTGACCGCACGCGAGGACCAGGTGCTTTCGCTGATGTACCGGGACATGACCAACAAGCAGATCGCCGAGCGACTCGGCATCAGTGTCAACACAGTCAAGAAGCACCTCGCCCACGTGTTCGCGAAGCAGGGGCAGCACAGCCGGCGCTGGCATCTCACCTGATCCGTGGCAGGCACCGATGTTGAATCCGGCGCGGCCTACTTACTGATTCTGCGAACCCCGGTGCGCCCAACCCGTGGTGTGCTTCTCGATCACGCTGAAGAGCTCGTACATCAGCATGGCCATTGCGCCCACCACCATCAGGCCCGCGAAGGCCAGGCCCATCTGCATGGCCGAGCCGGCGGAGATCAGCAGGTAGCCGATGCCTTCGTTGGCGGCGGTCATCTCGCTCACCGTGGTGCCGACAAAAGCCAGCGTGATCGCCACCTTCAGCGAGCCGAAGAAGTAGGGCATGGAACGCGGCAGGCCGATCTTCATGAGCACGTCCCAGCGCTTGGCGCCGAGCACGCGCAGCACGTCTTCGAGTTCCGGCTCCAGCGTGGCGAGGCCGGTCGCGATGTTGACCATGATCGGGAAGAAGCTGATCAGAAAGGCCGTGAGAATCGCCGGCCCCACGCCGATGCCGAACCACACCACGAGGATAGGCACGAAGGCCGCCTTGGGCAGTGCGTTGAAGGCGGTCATCAGCGGGTAGATCGCCGCGTACGCGATGCGCGAGCTGCCGATCACGAAGCCCAGCAGAACGCCCACCACGATCGCCAGGCCAAAGCCGGCCATCGTGACCCAGAAGGTGCGCCATGCGTGGCCCGCGATGATTTCCTTGTATTCCCAGAACTGCGTCCAGATGCGCCAGGGGCTCGGGAAGATGAAGTCCGAAACCTCGAAGCCAGCGCAGATGACCTGCCACAGGATGAGCACCGCGACCAGCAGCAGCCATGGCGACCAGCGTTCGATTTGCTTGGTGTTCTTCATGGTGCGCCCGCTCAGTGAGACACGGCCGCGGCCGTCTGCGCCGCGCTGATGCCGGTATTGCGGATGGCTCCGATGTGCCCGCGCAGCTCCAGCACGATGTCGGTGAACTCCTTCGTGTAGGTGAGCTCGAGTTCGCGCGGACGCGGCAGGTCGATCTCGCGCTTGACCACGAAGCGTCCCGGGCTCTTGCTCATCACGTACACCGTGTCGGCGAGGAACACCGATTCGCGCAGGTCGTGCGTCACCAGGATCACGTTGAACTGCTGCTCGGTCCAGAGGTCGCGCAGGATGCACCACAGCTCTTCGCGCGTGAACGCGTCGAGAGCGCCGAAGGGCTCGTCGAGCAGCAGCATCTTGGGCTCGTGGATGAGCGCGCGGCAGATGCTCGCACGCTGCTGCATGCCGCCCGAGAGCTGCCACGGAAACTTGTCTTCATAGCCCGCAAGGCCCACCTTCTGCAGCAGTTTGCGTGCGCGCTCGACGTATTCCTTGCGCTTGGCCTTGAAGTTCGAGCGGTAGGGCTCGACGATTTCCAGCGGCAGCAGCACGTTGTCGACCGTGGTGCGCCACGGCAGCAGCGACGGCGCCTGAAAGGCCATGCCCGATATCTTGAGCGGCCCGGTTACAGGCTGGCCGTCGATGCGGATGCGGCCCATCGACGGCATCTTCAGCCCGGTGGTCAGCTTCATGAAGGTCGACTTGCCGCAGCCCGAGGGGCCGACGATGGCGATGAATTCGCCGCGCTTGACCTTCAGGTCGATGGCCTCGACCGCGAAGTGGTTGGCGCGCAGCAGCTCTTCGTTGTAGGCGAGCCAGACGTCCTGGAAGTCGACGAAGGGGGCAGCCGCGTCTTGCGATGCGTCCGCCATCACTTGCGCAGGATGTTCAGTTCAGCGGCGGGCGGCAGCAGCGAAGCGGTCCACACCGCGTCGGGGCTCACGCGCGTCTTGGTGTTGAAGGCGTCCGACACCTGCGAGGCCATCAGCGACATGCGGCCTGCGTTGACCGCGCCGAAGCCTTCGGCGCGTGCGTCAGGGCTGTTGATGACGGTGTCGATGGCCAGTTGCAGGCGGCGGGTTTCGAGCTTGCTGTCGATGATGCCGTCGCGCGCCTTCACCGATTCGATGGCCACGGCCGGGTTGGCAATGACTTCCTTCGCGCCCTTGGCAAAGGCCGAGAGGAATTTCTTCACTGCCGCCGGGTTCTCCTTGATGAGCTTGGGCGAGGCGATGATGACGTTGCCATACAGCTTCACGCCGTAGTCGGGGTAGGGCAGCACCACCACGTCGGCCGTCTTGGCGCCGCGCGCCTCGAGGTTGAGCAGCGAGGTGAAGGTGAAGCCGGTGATGGCGTCGATGTCGCCGCGCATCAGCATGGTTTCGCGCAGCGTCGGGTCCATGGCGGTCCAGTTGACGGCGCCGATGTTGTTGGCCTTGGCGAAGATCGGGAACGCGCGGCGGCCCGCGTCGAACACCGGCGCGCCCAGCTTCTTGCCGGCAAGGTCGGCCGGCTTGGTGATGCCGCTCTTCTTGAGCGCCATGACCGAGGCCGGCGTGTTGTTGTAGACCATCATCACCGCGACCGGCTTGTTGGGGCTGTCGGGGTTGTTGGCGTGAAATTCCATCAGCGCCGCGAGGTCGGCAAAGCCCATGTCGTAGGCACCCGAGGCCACGCGCGTGACGGTGCCGCCCGAGCCGTTGCCCGCGTCGATGGTCACGTCGAGCCCGGCCGCCTTGAAGTAGCCCTTGGCCGCGGGGTGCAGGAACAGCGCGGCCGGCCCTTCGAAGCGCCAGTCGAGCTGGAACTTGATCGGCGTCGGGCTCTGTGCAAGGGCCGGTGTGAGGCCGAAGCAGATGGCCGAGGCGGCGAGGAAGGACTGGAGCAGTTGGCGCTTGTTCATGCGGAGATCGATCCGTTAGGGGAAGGTGAATGCTTCGGCATTCAAGCAAAAACGGTGCCCGCACGCGATTGGTGCGAACCCTTCCAGTGGATCGAGACGGTGCGCCTTTGCACCCCTCAAATGCAAAAACGCGGCGAGGCCGCGTTTTTGGCACCGAAGGCGGGCAAAAACACCCACCGACTGAAGGCTCTTACTTGTCGACCGTGACCTTCGCCACCGCCAGCGCCGTCATGTTGATGATGCGGCGCACCGTCGACGACGGCGTCAGCACGTGCGCCGAGCTTGCGGCGCCCAGCAGCACCGGGCCGACGGTGATGCCGTTGGCACCCGTCATCTTCAGCACGTTGTAGAGGATGTGCGCCGAATCGAGGTTCGGGCACACCAGCAGGTTGGCTTCGCCGCTCAGCGTGGTCTCGGGCAGGGCGGTGCGGCGGATTTCTTCCGACAGCGCCGCGTCGCCGTGCATTTCACCGTCGCATTCGATGTCGGGCGCCATCTGCGCGAACAGGTCGCGCGCCAGCCGCATCTTGCGGGCCGAGCCGCGGCTGGAGGTGCCGTAGTTCGAGTGCGACAGGAAGGCCACCTTCGGCGGCAAGCCGAAGCGGCGCACTTCCTCGGCGGCCATCAGCGCGATGCTGGCCAGCAACTCGGCGCTGGGGTCTTCGTTCACGTTGGTGTCGGTGATGAACACCGTGCGCTTGTCGAGCGTGAGCGCGTTCAGCGTTGCGAAGCCTGGCGCGCCGCGCTTCAGGCCGATCAGGTTGCGGATGTGCTCCAGGTGCACGTCGAAGCGCCCGACCAGGCCGCAGATCATGGCGTCGGCGTCGCCCAGGTGCATCATCAGCGCGGCGATGGTGGTGTTCGAGCGGCGCACCATCGTCTTGGCGGCCTCCGGCGTCACGCCGCGGCGGCCCATGAGCTTGTGGAAGCTTTCCCAGTAGATGCGGAAGCGCGGATCGTCCTCGGGGTCGACGATCTCGAAGTCGATGCCCGTGCGGATGTGCAGGCCGGCCTTCTTGATGCGCGCCTCGATCACTGCGGGGCGGCCCACCAGGATGGGCTTGGCCAGGCCTTCGTCCACGGCCCACTGGGCGGCGCGCAGCACGCGCTCGTCTTCGCCTTCGGCGTAGGCCACGCGCTTGGCGGTGGCGATCTTGGCGGCGCTGAACACCGGGCGCATGAACATGCCGGTCTGGTAGACGAAGCGCGTCAGGTGCTGGCGGTAGGCGTCCATGTCTTCGATCGGGCGCGAGGCCACGCCCGAGGCGGCGGCGGCCTTGGCCACGGCCGGGGCGATGCGCAGGATCAGGCGCGAGTCGAAGGGCTTCGGAATGATGTAGTCGGGGCCGAAGGCCAGCTCCTGGCCGGCGTAGGCGGTGGCCACCTCTTCGCTGATGTCGGCCTTGGTGAGGTCGGCGATCTCGCGAACGCAGGCCAGCTTCATTTCTTCGGTGATCTTGCTGGCGCCGCAATCGAGCGCGCCGCGGAAGATGTACGGGAAGCACAGCACGTTGTTGACCTGGTTCGGGTAGTCCGAACGGCCCGTGGCAATGATGCAGTCCGGCCGCACGGCCTTGGCCAGCTCGGGGCGGATTTCAGGCTCGGGGTTGGCCAGCGCCAGGATGATGGGCTGCGTGCCCATGGTCTTGACCATCTCAGCCGTCATCACGCCCGGGGCCGAGCAGCCCAGGAACACATCGGCGTCCTTCACCACGTCGGCCAGGGTGCGGGCGCCGGTGTCTTTCTGGGCGTAGCGTGCCTTGGATTCGTCGAAGCCGCCCGCACGGCCCATGTAGATCAGGCCCTTGGAGTCGCAGGCGTAGATGTTGGCGGGCTTGGCGCCCAGGCCCACCATCACGTCGAGGCAGGCGATGGCGGCGGCGCCGGCGCCCGAGACGGCGATCTTCACGTCCTCGATCTTCTTGCCGACCAGCTCCAGGCCGTTGAGCAGCGCGGCGGCCGAGATGATGGCCGTGCCGTGCTGGTCGTCGTGGAACACCGGAATGTTCATGCGCTCGCGCAGCTTCTTCTCGATGTAGAAGCACTCGGGCGCCTTGATGTCTTCGAGGTTGATGCCGCCCAGCGTGGGCTCCAGCGCCGCGATGATGTCGACCAGCTTGTCGGGGTCGTTCTCGGCCAGCTCGATGTCGAACACGTCGATGCCGGCGAATTTCTTGAACAGGCAGCCCTTGCCTTCCATCACCGGCTTGGCGGCCAGCGGGCCGATGTTGCCCAGGCCGAGCACGGCCGTGCCGTTGGTGATGACGCCCACGAGATTGCCGCGCGCGGTGTATTCGGAGGCCGTGGCCGGATCCGCGGCGATGTCGAGACAGGGGTACGCCACGCCCGGCGAATAGGCCAGCGACAGGTCGCGCTGGTTCAGCAGGGGCTTGGTCGGGGTGATCGAGATCTTGCCCTTGACGGGCGAGCGGTGGTATTCGCGCGCTGCCTCGCGAAGTGCTTCTTCTGCAGGGGAAAGGGGTGCAGCCATGAAAGTCTCCTTGTTTCTGACGGGCAATGAGGCTACCGCAAAAGCGTGGCCTCTTCTTACAGGGTGAATGCCGAAAACGCCTGGATCTATATCTTTAGCTTGATAAGGAGGGCTGGCCGGTTCGCTAAACTGCAGATCGTTACCTACGGTTAACAGGGTATTGGCCGGGGAATCTCGAACAACGACAAAACCAATGAGGGGCAACAGCGCATGACATCCGGACCTTTCACCAGCAACGACCCCGATGTCGTGGTCATCGGCGGCGGCCCTTCGGGCTCCACGGTGGCCGCGCTGCTCGCGGACAAGGGGCACGACGTGGTGCTGATCGAGAAGGCGCAGCATCCGCGCTTTCACATCGGCGAATCGCTGCTGCCGATGAACATGCCGCTGTTCGACCGGCTGGGCGTGCGCACCGAGGTCGAGGCCATCGGCATCCGCAAGCACGGCGCCGAGTTCGTCTCGCCCTGGCATGACCACACCAGCCACTTTCACTTTGCCGAGGCGATGGACAAGAGCTTTCCGTACGCGGTGCACGTGCGCCGCTCGGAGTTCGACGAACTGCTGTTCCGCCACGCCGGCAATCGCGGCGCGCGCACCTTCGAGGGCCAGCGCGTCACAGGCGTGGACATGGAGGCCGGCAAGGGCACGCCAGACAACCGCCCGCTGGTCAAGGTCAAGGCCGACGACGGCGCTGAGACCACCTGGCGCCCGCGCTTCGTGATCGACGCGAGCGGGCGCGACACACTGCTGTCGAACCAGTTCGACGCCAAGCGCCGCAACCGCAAGCACGCCAGCGCCGCGCTGTTCGGCCACTTCGCCAACGCCGAGCGCCGGCCGGGCCGCTTCGAGGGCAACATCACGCTGTTCTGGTTCGACCACGGCTGGTTCTGGTACATCCCGCTGAAGGACGGCACCGTGAGCGTCGGCGCGGTGGCTTCGCCCGCGTACTTCAAGAACCGCAAGGGCACGCTCGAAGAATTCCTGATGGAAACCATTGCGCTCGCGCCCAAGCTGGCCGAGCGCCTGAAGAACGCCACGCTGATGGAAGGCGCCACCTCCACCGGCAACTACGCCTACGACTCCGCGTTCTGCCGCGGCGACCGCTTCATGATGGTGGGCGACGCCTACGCCTTCGTCGACCCGATGTTCTCCTCGGGCGTGTACCTGGCGATGAACAGCGGCTTCGAGGCCGCCACCGCGGCCGACCACTGGCTCAAGGGCGAGGCGAAGGAAGCCGAAAAAGCCTTCCGCCATTACGAGAAGGTGATGAAGCGCGGGCCGCAGATGTTCTCGTGGTTCATCTACCGCATCACCTCGCCGGCCATTCGCCGTCTGTTCATGAACCCGCGCAATGTCTGGCGGATGCAGGAGGCGCTGCTGTCCATCCTGGCCGGCGACCTGTTCCGCAACACGCCCATCGGCCCGCGCTTCTGGGGCTTCAAGGTGACGTACTACGCGTCGTGCCTAGGCATCCTGCCGCAGGCCATCAAGACCTGGGCATGGCGCCGGCGCAACCTCAAAGAGTCTCTAGAGGCTGCTGCGAAACCCTGAGGCTCAGTCTGGAGTGACGGTGTGCTGGGCGAGCGCTTCCAAAGCCCGCACCAGCGCCGAGTGGTCGAGCTGGCCGTAGCCCAGCGCCGCACACGCATTCATCAGCTGCGCGGCTCCTGCTGTCTGCGGCAGCGCCACGCCCAGCGAGCGCGCGCTCTGCATTGCGAGGTTCAGGTCCTTCTGGTGCAGCGCGATGCGGAAGCCCGGCGCGAAGGTGCGCTTGATCATCCGTTCGCCATGCACTTCGAGGATGCGCGAGCTGGCGAAGCCGCCCATCAGCGCCTGGCGCACCTTGGCCGGATCGGCGCCGGCCTTGGAGGCGAACACCAGCGCCTCGCCCACGGCCGCGATGTTCAGCGCCACGATGATCTGGTTGGCCACCTTGCAGACCTGGCCGTCGCCCGCGCCGCCCACCAGCGTCACGTTCTTGCCCATCTTGTCGAGCAGCGGCTTCACGCGCTCGAAGGTGCCTTCGTCGCCGCCGCACATGATCGTGAGGCTGGCGGCCTTGGCGCCCACTTCGCCGCCGGAGACCGGCGCGTCGATGTAGCCGGCGCCGAGCGCGATGATGCGCTTGGCGAAGCCCTTGGTGGCAATCGGGTCGATGGAGCTGCAGTCCACCACGATCTTGCCGCGCGAATCCTTCAGGCCCTCGGCCACGCCTTGCGTGCCCGGCTCGCCGAACAGCACTTTTTCAACGTCGGGCGTGTCCGGCACCATGATGAAGATGATGTCGGCCTGGCGCGCCACCTCGGCGGCCGAGGCGCAGATCGTGGCCTTCGAGATGAAGGGCTCGGGCGTGTTGCCCTGCGTGTTCACGAAGAGCTGGTGGCCTGCGTCGAGCAGGTGGCCCGCCATGGGCGCGCCCATGATGCCGAGGCCGATGAATCCGATTTTTTGTTGGGTCGTCATGTCTCTGGTTTCCTTATCCGATGTTCTCGAGGTTCGCGATGTTCATTGCTACTGCGTGAGAGCCTGGCGCCAGCCGAGGCCTTCCACGGTGGTCGCGCGGGGCTTGTATTCGCAGCCGATCCAGCCGTCGTAGCCGAGCGAATCGATGTGCTTGAACAGCCATGGGTAGTTGATTTCGCCCGTGCCCGGCTCGCCGCGGCCCGGGTTGTCGGCCAGCTGGATGTGGCCGATCTGCGCGAGATGCTTGGTGAGCGTGTTGCCCAGCTCGCCTTCCATGCGCTGCGCGTGGTAGATGTCGTACTGCACGCGCAGGTTGGCCGAGCCGACTTCCTCGATCAGCACCAGCGCCTGGTCGGTGCGCGTGAGAAAGAAGCCCGGAATGTCGAAGGTGTTGATGGGCTCGATCAGCAGGCGCAAACCTGCCGCTTCGAGTTCGCGTGCGGCAAGGCGAAGGTTGTCGACCACCGTCTTGTGCGCAAGCTCCCTGCTCACGCCGGCAGGCACCTTGCCCACGAGGCAGTTGACCTGCGGGCAGCCGAGCGCCGTTGCATAGTCGATCGCCACGCCGATGCCTTCGGCGAACTCGCCCGTGCGGTCGGGGTGGCAGGCGATGCCGCGCTCGCCCTTGTCCCAGTCGCCAGCCGGCAGGTTGTGCAGCACCTGCCGCAGGCCGTTGTCGCGCAGGGCGGCGGCAAGCTCCTTCTTCTCGAAGGGGTAGGGGAAGAGGTACTCCACCCCCTCGAAGCCCGCCTTGGCGGCAGCCTCGAAGCGCTGCATGAAAGGCAGCTCGGTGAAGAGCATCGTGAGATTGGCTGCGAACTTTGGCATGTCGTTTTTCTTTCTTGCAGTCTCAATCCAGCATGGCCGCAACAGCGGTCGGCGCATCGGCGATGGTCTCGGCCAGCGGCTCGAACTCGGTGATGTTGTCGATCTCGGTGCCCATCGCGATGTTGGTCACGCGCTCGAGCATCACTTCGATCACCACCGGCACGCTGAACTCGGACATCAGCGCCTCGGCGCGGCGGATGGCCGGCGCGATCTCTTCCTGCTTGTTCACACGGATCGCCTTGCAGCCCAGGCCCTCGACCACTTTCAGGTGGTCCACGCCGTAGCTGCTTTCGATGCCTGCATCGGGGCCCGCGTTGATGTTGTCGAAGGCGAGCTGTACGCAGTAGTCCATCTCGAAGCCGCGCTGCGCCTGGCGGATCAGGCCGAGGTAGGAGTTGTTCACCACGATGTGGATGTACGGCAGCTTGAACTGCGCGCCCACGGCCAGCTCTTCGATCATGAACTGGAAGTCGTAGTCGCCCGAGAGCGCGACGATCTTGCGCGTCGGGTCGGCGGCGCGCACGCCCAGCGCGGCGGGAATGGTCCAGCCCAGCGGGCCGGCCTGGCCGCAGTTGATCCAGTGGCGCGGGTTGTACACGTGCAGGAACTGCGCGGCGGCGATCTGCGAGAGCCCGATGGTGCTCACGTAGCAGGTGTCGTTGCTGAAGTTGTTGTTCATGCACTGGTACACGCGCTGCGGCTTCATCGGCACGTCGTCGAAATTGGTCTTGCGCAGCATCGTCTTCTTGCGCTCGATGCATTGCTTGGCCCAGCCGCGGCGGTCGGGCAGGCGGCCTGCGGCCTTCATTTCCTCCGCCACTTCAACGAAGAGTTCGAGCGCGGCCTTGGCGTCCGAGACGATGCCGAAGTCCGGCGTGAACACGCGGCCGATCTGCGTGGGTTCGATGTCCACGTGCACGAAGGTTCGGCCCTTGGTGTACACATCGACCGAGCCCGTGTGGCGGTTGGCCCAGCGGTTGCCGATGCCAAGCACGAAGTCGCTCGCCAGCATCGTCGCGTTGCCGTAGCGGTGGCTGGTCTGCAGTCCGCACATGCCGGCCATCAGCGGATGGTCGTCAGGGATCGCGCCCCAGCCCATCAGCGTGGGAATCACCGGCACGCCGGTGGCTTCGGCAAAGCGCACCAGCAGGTCGGCCGCATCTGCGTTGATGACGCCGCCGCCGGCCACGATCAGCGGGCGCTCGGTCGCATTCAGCATGCCGATGGCTTTTTCGATCTGGGCGCGCGTGGCGGTCGGCTTGTAGGGCTTGAGCGGCTCGTAGCTGTCGATGTCGAATTCGATCTGCGCCATCTGCACGTCGAAGGGCAGGTCGATCAGCACCGGGCCCGGGCGGCCCGAGCGCATCAGGTGAAAGGCCTGCTGGAACACCTGCGGCACCTGGCCCGGCTCGCGCACCGTGACCGACCACTTGGTGACGGGCTTGGAGATCGACTCGATGTCGACCGCCTGGAAGTCTTCCTTGTAGAGCCGCGCGCGCGGCGCCTGGCCGGTGATGCAGAGAATGGGGATCGAATCGGCCCAGGCCGAATACAGGCCCGTGATCATGTCCGTGCCCGCCGGGCCCGAGGTGCCGATGCACACGCCGATGTTGCCGGCGATGGCACGGGTGTAGCCCTCTGCCATGTGCGAGGCGCCCTCGACGTGGCGCGCGAGGATGTGCGAGATGCTGCCGCGCTGGCGCAGCGCCGAATACATCGGGTTGATTGCCGCGCCTGGAACGCCGAAGGCCTGCGTCACGCCTTCTTTTTCCATCACCAGAACCGCGGCTTGCACCGCTGTCATCTTTGCCATTTGAGTCTCCTTGAGGTGGTCCCACTGTAGGAAGCGGGGGGCATTCGAAGAAGACGGCTGGGGACCATAAAACCTATTCCATGGCGGAATAAGTGACTACCATCCGGCCCATGGACAGATTGTTGGCAATGGAAATGTTCGTGCGCGTGGTCGAGACCGGCAGCTTCTCGAAGGCGGCGCGCGAGTTCAACACCACGCAGCCCACCGTGACCAAGCAGATAGCGGCCACCGAAGAGCGGCTGAAGGTGCGCCTGCTCAACCGCAACACGCGCGGCGTGAGCCTCACCGAGCCGGGCGCGCTGTACTACGAGAAGTGCAAGACCATCGTGCGCGAGGCCGAGGAGGCCGACAGCATCGTGCAGCTGCGGCAGAACCAGGCTCAGGGGCTGCTGCGCGTGGGCACGTCGGTGGCATTCGGGCGGCGCGTGGTGGTGCCGCTGGCACTCGAATACATGCGCCGGCATCCGCAGGTGCAGCTCGACCTGAGCTTCGAGGACCGCTACGTGGACCTGATCGCACAGGGCATCGACGTGGCGATCCGCATGGGCAAGCTGGCCGATTCTTCGCTGGGCGCACGCTACCTGGGGGTCAATCCGTGGGCGATGGTCGCGTCACCGGCCTACCTTAAGAAACACGGCACGCCGAAGCGGGCGCAGGACCTGAGCGCGCACGTGGCGCTCATCTACAGCAGCGTGGTGGGCGACGAGTTCTGGCGCATGCACACGCCCAAGGGCGAGCCGGTGACGGTGCCGGTGTCCGGCCGCTTCCGCTCCAACAATCTTTCCGCCGTGCTGGCCGCGGCGCGCGACGGGCTGGGCATTGCGCTGATGCCGCGCTACGTGGCCAGCGACTCGCTGGCCACGGGCAAGGTGCGCGAAGTGCTCGGCGACCACGCGCTGCCCGAGCAGGAGATCCACGCCGTCTTTCCCTCGCCCAAGCTGGTGCCGGGCAAGGTGTCGGGCTTCGTGGCCTTCCTGCAGGGGCGCTTCGACGAAGGCTGGTGGGCGGCCTGAGCTTCTTCAGGCAGACACGAAGGCGCCGTGCAGGCCCAGCGGCAACGCATAAGGCAGCGTGGCCTGCGCCACCGGCCCCGCCGCCAGGTGGTCGGCCGCGAAGCACGACAGCACCGTCTTCTGCCGGCCGAAGTCGAGCACCGTGCCCAGCACCCAGCCCGGCTTCGAGCCGTCTGGCACGAAGACATGCTCTTCCACCATGGCCTGCGCGCCATAGTTGAAGCGCTGGCTGCGGCCGGTTTCGACGTCGGTGCGCGCGATGGAGCCGAAGCCCGGAATATCAGGGCGGATCTGCGTGGCATGAACCACGTTGCGGTGGCGCATGCCCACGCGGCGCGGGTCGATGCGCGGAAACTCGGCCTCCAGCGGCAGGGCCTTCTGCGTGGCCTCCCCAGTGCCGAGATTCAGCGTGGCGACGGTCAGGTGTGGATGGGTGCTTCTCACAATGCGCGCGCGCATCACTTCGCGGTTGGTCGTGAACACCGAGTCGGCGGTGTCCGAACGCACGTAGTCGATGTGGATCTGCGTGCCGCGCGGCGTGTCTTCTTCCCAGGCATTGCCGACGTGAAAGAGGAAGCCGGCCGGCAGCGTGAGCATCTGGCGCTTTTCCCAGTTCTGCTTGTCGACCACCAGCGCGCGCATGCCGAGTTCGGGCCGCCAGACGTGGGCGTCTAGGAAGCTCGCGCCGGCTTCCTTGCGCTTGCCGTCGTAGACCAGTGGCGGCATCAGGAACACCAGGTGCCGCTCGGTCACGGCGAAGTCGTGGACCATCGGCATGTCGGCCACTGGCACTACGGCGGCGCGCCGCAGCATGCCTTCGGGCGCGATCTCGTACAGCGCCAGGAGACCCTGGCCGGAGCTCACGCCGAAGTTCCAGATCGTGCCGTCCGGGTCGACCTTCGGGTGGGCCGAGAACGGCATGCCCGCTAGGTCGGCGCGCCAGGTCTTCACGCCCAGCGTGTCCAGCGTGCGCGCATCGATGCGCGTGGCCGAGCCGCCTTCCCACAGCGCCAGCACCTCGCCGCGCATCGGCAGCACGCTGGTGTTGGCGACGTTGATGCTGTCGGCCGAGGTTGGCGGTTCCACGCCCGGCGGCATGGTGCCGAAGGCCTCGAACAAGCGGCGGCCGGCCTTCGCCTCGGCCACGCGCTTGGGCGTGGCGACGTAGCGGCCCTGGTGGCGCACGTCGGCGCCGTCGATCACGAAGCTGTGCACCATGCCGTCACCGTCGAACCAGTGGTGGTAGCGCTCGCCGCCCAGGTCGTGGCCGGCCGGGCCGATGCGAAACAGCGTGCCGGCAACGGCATCGGGAAAGCGCCCGCGCACCGTGGCGCGGGTCAGCGGCAGGTCGCCTGCGGGCGTGGCGAAGCCGGTCTTCCAGGGCGCGCTGGCGGCTTCGAACTGGGCTTGCCAGTCGTCGGTGCCGGCGGCGCGCGCCAGCGGTGCCAGCAAGGGCAGGGCGCCGGCCGAAACCAGCAGGCGCAGGAGTTCGCGTCGTTCCATGGCGGTCTACTCCTCAGTGCAGGTGAATGACGGTCTGCAGGTCGGCGTCGACGCTGATCGCCGCGGCTTCGAAGGAGGGCGGGGCGCGGTTGCCCTTGGCGTCGTTCGAGAAGCCGTAGCGCTCGGTCGGCATGCCCATGAGGTTGGTGTCGAGCTTGCCGTTGCCGTTCTCGTCGGCAAACACCCGCAGCGCGTAGCGCCCTGGCGCCAGCCCCGCGAATACGAGCCGGGCCTTGCCTTCGCGCATCGGCGCGGTCTGCGAGGCCACGGCCTTGCTGTCGGCGTAGCCGGCGGCGTCGTTGTACAGCGCGACGTAGAGCGTGGCTTCGGCGGTGGGGCCGTCGGCGACGCTCAGGCTCAGGTCGGCGGCAAGGGCGCCGAAAGGCGCGAGGGCCACGGCGGTGCACAGGGCGCGCACGACCGGGCGGGACAGGAGGGCGGGAAGTTGCATGGCAGGCCTCGTTGGAAGTTGGAGGCCCGACGATCTCGCAGGCTGGGCGCGGTGCCCAGCGCCATGTGACGAAACGCAGGTTTGCGCGCGTGAAATGCGCGCGGGCGGGGGCAAACGGGCCGGCGCCCGTGCCTGCCTCAGCCCTTTTTCTTGTCTCCGGCGCTTTCCGCGCCCTCAGCCGCCTCGTGGCCGTTGCCCACGTGCCCCGAATCCGCGAACAGGCTCCACGCGGCCATGAACAGCGCCGCGATCACCGGCCCGATCACGAAGCCGTTGATGCCGAAGATCGCCATGCCGCCGATGGTCGACATCAGCACGATGTAGTCGGGCATCTGCGTGTCCTTGCCCACCAGCACGGGGCGCAGGATGTTGTCGACCAGGCCGATCACGAACACGCCAACGAAGATCAGCACGCCGCCCTGCCAGAAATGCCCCGTGGCCAGGAAGTAGATGGCCACCGGCCCCCAGATCAGCGCGGCACCCACGGCGGGCAGCAGCGAGAGGAATGCCATCAGCACCGCCCACAGCAGCGCGCCCTGCACGCCGAGGAACCAGAAGGCCAGCCCGCCGATGGTGCCCTGCGCAATGGCCACAGCCACGTTGCCCTTCACGGTGGCGCGGATCACGGTGGTGAACTTGTTGAGCAGGTAGTGCGTGTGCGGCTTGGCGAGCGGCACGGCATCGCGCATCGTCTTCGACAGCGTCGCGCCGTCGCGCACCAGGAAGTACAGCAGGTACAGCATCACGAAGAAGCTGACGACAAAGTCGAAGGTGTTCTGCCCGATGGTGAGCGCCTGGCTCGCGATGATCTGGCTGGCCTGCCCCGCGATGGCCGACACGCGAGCCTGCCAGGCCGCCATGTCGCCGAGGTTGAAGCGCTCGACCAGGTTCAGCAGCCATTGCGGCGAGGCATCGAGGATCTGCTGGAAGTAGGCCGCGAAGTTGATCTGGCCCGAGCGGATGTTCTGCGTGACCAGCGCGATCTCTTGCACCAGCGACACGCCCACCATCGCCAGCGGCAGGATCACGATGAACAGGCAGATGGCCAGCGTCGACAGCGCAGCGGCATTGGGCTTGCCACGCATCTTCTTCAGCAGCCACTTGTAGAGCGGCGTGAACAGGATCGCCAGCGCCACCCCCCACAGCACTGCGCCGAAGAACGGCATCAGCACCCAGAGGAAGGCGGCGGTCACGGCGGCGAGAAGGGCGAGGAACACGCCGCGCTGGAGTTGGGGTGAGTTCATAGTTGTCTCGGACTGTAGCCGAGCCGGAACCCATGGCCGTGTCAGCGGGCGCGCCCTTGTGCGGCGCAACAGGACTGGGGAGGAAATCCGCCGGAAGCGATGGCCCGGCGGGCTATGCCTGCTATCGAACAGATAGCTACCACCGGTATTAATGCACGGCTTCAGCGCTTGGCGCGCGGCAACGCCACAGGCGCCAGCGTGGCGCGCAGCCGGCTCGGCGCGTCCGGCTCGGCGGCAGCATCGACCTCGAGCGAGCGCTCGACATTGCCGATGTGATCGAGCATCAGCCGCCGCGCCCCGGCGGTGTCGCCGGCTTCGAGCGCCGCGACGATGGCGCCATGCTCCGAGCAAGACTGCCCCGCCTCGTGCTTCGACTGGTAGAGCGTGGCCGCCAGCGTGGTGCGCGCCGTGAGGTCGCGCAGCACGTCGACCAGCAGCTGGTGTCCCATCTGCTCGGCCAGGCACACGTGGAAGTCGGCCAGCAGGAAGGCGCGCGTGGCGGCATCGGCGCCTTCGATGGCGCGCTGCTCGTCGGCGATGTGGTCACGCAGCTTGCGGATCACCTTCGACAGCGGCCGCCCCTCGCTCGCTTCGAGGATGCCGGCCTCGACGATGCGCCGTGCGGAGAAAGCATCGCGCGCCTCTTCGGCCGAAGGCTCCACCACGTACCAGCCGCGGCGCGATTGCACTTCGACAAAACCGCGCGCCTGCAGCTGCATCAGCGCCTCGCGCACCATCGTGCGGCTCACCGAGAAGTTCTCGGCCAGCGCCTGCTCGCCGAGCCGCTCGCCCGGCGCGAGCTTCTGCGCGAGGATGGCCTCGACGACGCGTTCGGCAATGACGGTGGGGCTGACGTCGGCGGGCATGTTTCTTTTCTTTTTCTTCTTCAGTGGGCGCTCGAGGCGGTGGAGGTGCCTGCGGTGTTCACCACGGCCTCGGCCAGCGGCTCGTCGTCGGGCGAGTAGCGGCCGTCGAGCACTGCGTGTGCGCGTTCACGGTCGATGTCGCCTTCCCACGCCGCAATGGCCACAGTCGCCACGCAGTTGCCGATCAGGTTGCCCAGTGCGCGGGCGATGCCCATGAACCAGTCGACCGACAGCACCAGCACCAGCCCGATGGCGGGAATCGCCGGAATGGCGTGCAGCGTGGCGGCCAGCACCACGATGGCCGAGCCCGGCACGCCGTGCGCACCCTTCGACGTGACCAGTGCGATCGCCAGGATCGTCAGCAGGTCGGTCATCGAGATCGGCGTGTTGGTGGCCTGTGCGATGAACACGGCCGCCAGCGTGATGTAGATGGAGAACGCGTCGAGGTTGAACGAGTAGCCCGTGGGAATGACCAGGCCGACCGTCGAGTCGCGGATGCCCATGCGGCGCAGCTTGGCCATGATCTGCGGCAGCACGCTGTCCGACGAGGTGGTGGCGAAGACGATGGTGAGCTCTTCGCGCAGGTAGCGCAGCAGCTTGATCAGGCTGAAGCCCGACATGCGCATCACCAGCCCGAGTACCACGAACACGAAGATCAGCACCGCGCCGTAGAAGAGCGCAACCAGCATGCCCAGCTGCTTGAGCGAGCCGATGCCGTACTGCCCGACCGTGAATGCAATGGCACCCAGCACGCCCAGCGGCGCCAGCTTGATGATGATCCCCATGATCTTGAACAGCACCAGCGAGAGCGCATTGACCACTACGGCCACAGGCTTGCCACGCTCGCCCAGCAGCGTGAGCGCGCAGCCGAAGAGCACCGCGAACAGCAGCACCTGCAGCACGTCGCCAGTGGCGAAGGCGTTGACCACCGTGGTCGGAATGAGCTTCATCAAAAACTCGACCGTGCCGCCGCTCGTGAGCTTGTCGGCGTTCGAGGCATAGGCGCTCATCGCGGCCGGGTCGAGCTTCGACGGGTCGACGTTCATGCCCGCGCCGGGCTGGAACACGAAGGCCAGCACCAGGCCCATCGCCAGCGCGATGGTGGTCAGCACCTCGAAGTAGATGAGCGACTTCACGCCCACCCGGCCCACGCGCTTCAGGTCTCCCGCGCCGGCAATGCCATGCACCACCACGCAGAACACCAGCACCGGGATGATCATCTTGATCAGCTTGATGAACCCGTCACCCAGCGGCTTGAGCTTGACGGCGTACTCGGGCGCGAAGAGCCCCGCGAGCACGCCGAGCACCAGCGCGATGACCACCTGACCGAAAAGCGATTTGGCGAAGCGAGGCATGGAGTCTCCTGTCTGTCTTGTCTAGGTTTTGCATGCAAGCAGCGCCTTGTCTTGCATACAAGAAATGTAGGCAAGAAGACTTTGGGGAGGTCAGAGGGTATTCCCGGGCCCGCCATTTGTTGATTGGAGTGAACTACTGCGGCTCGTCGTCCATACGCGGTTGTGACTCTCTCGTCAGCGTCTTGGCCAGCAACCGCAAGGTACTCGCGGAGGCTGCAGTGGCCTCGGAAAGAACGGCTCCGCGCCGGTAGGCCAGCCCCAGGTCCATCGAGGGCACCGCGCTCGACACCACCGTCCTGCGAATTCGCCCGCCGTCGTGAGACCAAGGGCGAAACACCAGGTCCGACAAGATGGTCACACCCACGTTCTGTGCAACGAGGCTGCGCACGGCCTCGATCGATTTGGTGCGGAACACGACCTTGGGCTTGAGCTTCATCGCGCCCCAGTAGCGGCCAACGGTGTCCACGTGCTCGTCCATGTCCAGCAGCACGAAGGGCAGCTGCGCGATCTCACGCAGCGACACCGACTTCTGCGCCACCAGCGGATGGTCGAACGACGTCCACAGGCGGCGCTGCGACTTCAGCAGGTTCTCGCGCCGGATGTCCGGCGCGCGAGAGAGGTTCGACACCAGTACCACGGCCAGGTCGAACTCGCCGCTGCGCAGGCCATCCTCGATCTCGAGCCGGTTGCGCTCCACGGGCTCGAACTCGACCAGCGGCAGTTGCCTGCGCATCGCGCCGATGATCTTCGGCAGCATGTATTCGGACACGGTGTCGGTGATGGCGATCTGCACCCGCCCCTCGACCGAGGACACCGAGTTGCGGGTTTCCTCCACCGCTGCCTCGAGCGTGTGCAGCATGTGCTCCGCGTGCCGGAGAAAGCCCTCGCCCTGCACCGTGAGCCGCAGCCCGTCGGAGTGCCGCGTAAAGAGCTGCACCTTCAGCGTGGACTCCAGGTTCTTGAGCGAAGTGGTCAGCGACGGCTGACTCACATAGCAGCGCTGGGCCGCGCGGGACACCTGCCCCGTGTGCGCGGCAGCCACGAAGTGTTGCAGCTGCTTGATCGTTATCGACATAGATACATCCTATATCGCTCTATTGAAAATAGAGATTATGAATTGTCGATGGTAGTTCCTAACATCCGCGCAGCACGCCATGTCAGGCGTGTGACGAGGACGCCCACAGTTCCAGCAGCAGTAGCAGGAGAAACCCATGCCATCGACATCACAGACTTCCGCCGGCCCCGGCATCCACCCTCCTGTACCCCAGGACGCCCAGGCCGATGCCGGGCTGCTGAGCCGCCTGGGCCTGCGCTTCACGGCCTGGGCCGAGCGCTGGTTTCCCGACGCCTTCGTGTTCGCGGCCATCGCCGTGGTGGTGGTCGCGGGCGCCGCGCTGCTCAACGGATCGAGCCCGCAGGCGGTGGCCAAGTCTTTCGGCGACGGCTTCTGGAGCCTGATTGTTTTCACGATGCAGATGGCGCTGGTGGCCATCGGCGGCTACGTGGTGGCGACCTCGCCGCCGGCCGCGCGGCTCATCCGCAAGCTGGCCGCACTGCCCGTGTCGGGGCGGCAGGCCATCGCGTACGTGGCAGCGATCAGCATGATCCTGTCGCTCTTCAACTGGGGCATTTCGCTGATCTTCAGCGCGCTCTACGTACGCGCGCTGGCCGGCCGTCTCGACCTGCGCATGGACTACCGTGCCGGCGGCGCGGCCGCCTACCTCGGCATGGGCGCGACCTGGGCGTTGGGGCTCAGCTCGTCGGCGGCGCAGTTGCAGGCCAACGCCAGCAGTCTGCCCAAGAGCATTCTTGACATCACCGGCGTGATCCCGTTCAGCCAGACCATCTTCCTGTGGCAGTCGGTCGTCATGGCGCTGGTGTTGATCGTCGTGTCGGTGGCCATCGCGCTGTGGTCGGCGCCCGACGCGAAGCACGCGGTCACGGCGCAGGATCTGGGCGTGGACCTCACGGAAGCGAAGCCGGCCTCCCCCGAGTCCGCTGGGCGCCGCCCCGGCGAGTGGTTCGAACGCAGCCCGCTGCTCACGCTGCTCCTGTGCGCGCTGGGCTTCGGCTGGCTGGCGCAGGAGTTCATGGCCAAGAGCCCGTTGATCGCGATCTCGGGCCTCAACACCTACAACCTGCTGTTCCTCATGATCGGGCTGCTGCTGCACTGGCGCCCGCGCAGCTTTCTCGACGCGGTGTCGCGTTCGGTGCCGTCGACGGCGGGCGTGATCATCCAGTTCCCGCTGTACGGTGCCATCGCGGCCATGCTGACCGCCGCCAAGGGCGACGGAGGCATCACGCTGTCGGACCGCATCGCGCACCTGTTCGTGAGCATCTCCAACGTCGACAGCTTCGCCGTGGTGATGGGGGCGTATTCCGCCGTGCTGGGCTTCTTCATTCCCTCGGGGGGCGGCAAGTGGATCATCGAGGCGCCCTACGTCATGCAGGCGGCCAACGACCTGAAGGTACACCTGGGCTGGGCCGTGCAGGTCTACAACGCGGCCGAGGCGCTGCCCAACCTGATCAACCCGTTCTGGATGCTGCCGCTGCTGGGCGTGCTCTCGCTCAAGGCACGCGACATCGTGGGCTTTACCTTCCTGCAACTGCTGGTGCATGCGCCGCTGGTGCTCTTCATGCTCTGGGTCTTCGGTCGCACGCTGAGCTATGTCGCGCCGGTGATTCCTTGAATGCCTTGAATCACGCAGGTTCCGGATGCAAGTGACGACGACGGCGGCAACGCAAACCAAGCAGGGCTACTGCACGCTCTGCCGTTCGCGCTGCGGCACGCTCAACGAGGTGCGCGACGACATGCTGGTGTCGGTACGGCCCGACGCCTCGCACCCTACCGGCCAGGCGATGTGCATGAAGGGCAAGGCCGCGCCCGAGCTTGTGCACAGCCCGCACCGCCTGCGCTACCCGATGCGCCGCACCAGGCCCAAGACCGAAGCGGATCCGGGCTGGGTGCGCATCGGCTGGGACGAGGCGCTGGCCGAGACCGCGCAGCGGCTGGGCGCCATCAAGGCCGAGAGCGGCGCCGAGTCGGTGGTGTTCGCCGTGACCACGCCCAGCGGCACGCCACTGACGGACAGCATCGATTGGATCGAGCGCTTCGTGCGCCTCTTCGGCAGCCCCAACATCTGCTACGCGACCGAGGTCTGCAACTGGCACAAGGACTTCGCGCACGCCTTCACCTTCGGCTGCGGCATGCCCGCGGCCGACTACGCGCAGGCCGAACTGATCGTGCTGTGGGGTCACAACCCCGCGAACACCTGGCTGGCACAGGCCAATGCCATTGGCCGGGGTCGTGCGAAGGGGGCGAAGATGGTGGTGATCGATCCGCGCCCCACCGCGCTCGCGCGGCAGGCCGACACCTGGCTGCCCGTGCGACCCGGCACAGATGCGGCACTGGCGCTGGGGCTGATCCACCTGCTGATCGCGGACGCGCGCTTCGACGAAGACTTCGTGCGCGCTTGGACCAATGCCCCGTTGCTGGTGCGCGGCGACAACGGACACTTCCTGCGTGAGCAGGACCTGTGGCCCGATGCCGAGGGCAACCGCTTCGTGGCGTGGAACGAGGCGCTCGCTTGTGCGGTGCCTTATGACACCGCGCAGGCGGCGCAAGCCCAGGACGCAGCCCACTTCCGCCTGCGCGGCGCGGTCGAGATCGATGTGGGCGGGCATCGCCTGTCGTGCGCTCCGGCTTTCGAGCTGCTGGCCCAGGGCTGCGCCGCCTATACGCCGTCGGATGTCGAACGCATCACCGGCGTTGCTGAAGCCTCGTTGCGCGCGGTCGCTGACCTCTTCGGCACTTGCCGCCGCGTGGCCTATCACGCCTGGACTGGCATCGGCCAGCACACCAACGCCACACAGGCCGAACGCGCGGTCGCCACGCTGTATGCGTTGTGCGGCAGCTTCGACCGCATCGGCGCGAACCGCGTTCGCGTCGGTCCGGGCGTCAACGCCGTCAACTCGCTCTCACTGCTGCCCGACGCGCAGCGCGCCAAGGCGCTCGGTCTTGCGGAGCGCCCGATCGGCCCCCCCGCGCACGGCTGGGTGACGGCGCGCGACACCTACCGCGCGATTCTCGAAGGCGAGCCTTACAAGGTGCGCGCGATGATGGCCTTCGGCACCAACCTGCCCGTGTCGCAGGCCGACACCGCGCTCGCGCACCGGGCGCTGTCGCAGCTCGAATTCCACGTGCACTGCGACTTGTTCGAAACACCCGCCGCCAGGTACGCTGACATCCTGCTGCCGGTCAACACGCCATGGGAGCGCGAAGGCCTGCGCATCGGCTTCGAGATCGACGACCGCGCGGCCGGTTGGGTGCAGTTGCGCCAGCGCATGGTTGCGCCGCGCGGCGAATCGCGCTCAGACAACGATGTGATCTTCGAACTGGCCACCCGCCTTGGCATGGGTGACGGCTTCTTCGGCGGCCGCCTCGACGCTGGCTGGAACCACATGCTCGAGCCGCTCGGCCTCACGGTCGACCAGTTGCGCGCCCGGCCCGAAGGCATTGCCTGCGCCATCGACGCAAGCGAGCAGAAATACGCCCGCGCCACGCCCACCGGCGTGCGCGGCTTCGACACCCCGACGCGCCGCGTCGAGCTCTATTCCGAAACCCTGCTGCGCCACGGCCAGCCGCCGGTCGCCACCTTCGTCGAACCGGCCGACACGCCGCGCGATGCGGAGGCCACGCGCCAGGGCCGCTTCCCCTATGTGCTGAGTTCGGCCAAGAACGGCTTCTATTGCCATAGCCAACACCGCAGCCTGCCTTCGCTGCGCAAGCGCGCGCCCGATCCGGTGGCCGAGCTGAGCCCCGCACTGGCGGCCGCCAAGGGCATCGCGGACGGTGACTGGATGCGCATCCGCACGCGCGTGGGCGAAGCCCGCTTCGTCGCACGCGTCACGCCTCAACTGGCGGACGACGTCATCGTTGCCGAGTTCGGCTGGTGGCAGGGCTGCCCCGAGCTCGACCGCGACGGCCTGCCGATCGAAGGAGCACTGGGCAGCAACTTCAACGCGCTGATATCCGCCGACAGCTGCGACCCGGTGAGCGGCTCGGTGCCGCACCGTTCCTTTCTCTGCGACATCGAACGCGACCCGGCTACCGGGACGCGGCAGCGCAAGTGGTCCGGCTACCGTCCCTTCCGCGTCAGCGAGCTGCGGCCCGAGGCCGATGGCGTGCTGGGTATCCACTTCGAGCCGGTCGACGACGGCAAGCTGCCCGACTATCGCCCAGGGCAGCACGTCGAGATGCAGTTGCATCTCGACGACGGCACGCAAGTCACGCGCGCCTATTCGCTCACGGGCGCGGCCGAGGTGCCGGGCCGGCGCAGCTACAGCGTGGCCGTGCGCCACCAGCGCGGCCGCTCGGCCGACGGCACGCCGCACGAGGGGCGCGTGTCGAGCCATCTGCACTGCGCGCTGAAGGTCGGCGACGCCCTCACGCTACGTGCGCCGTCAGGCAGCTTCGTGCTGCCGCGCCACTCGCCGCAACCGCTGGTCTTCTTCGCGGGCGGCATCGGCATCACGCCCTTCATCAGCCTTCTCGAATCGCTTCCCGATGGCACGCAAGGACCGGCCATCTGGCTCTACTACGCGAACCAGAACAGCACGACACACGCCTTTCGCGAGCGTATCGCGCAGCACCGCGCGCGTCTGCCGCAGTTGCGGGTCGTTGACCACTACAACGCACCACGGCCGCAGGAGCGCCTGGGCATCGACTACCAGTCGAACCGCTACATCGACGCAAGCGTGGTGGACGATGCGCTGATCGCGCAGCGCGCCCGTTTCTACATGTGCGGACCACCCGCCATGATGGACGCCGTGACCGACGGGCTGATGGCGCGGGGCGTTCCGCGCTTCGACATCTTCAGCGAAGTGTTCCGCTCGCCCACTGCGCCGCCCACCGACGGCGACCAGCGCTTCACCGTCAACTTCGCGCGCTCGGGCCATGCCCCCGCGACGTGGACGCCCAGACAGGGCACGCTGCTGACTTTTGGCGAATCGCTCGGCCTGCAGATGGCCAGCGGCTGCCGCGTAGGCCAATGCGAGAGCTGCGCCGTGCGCCTGCTGGCCGGCAAGGTCCGTCATCTGCACGGCAGCGAGCCGGAAGACCCGTCCGTGTGCCTCGCCTGCCAAGCCGTCCCTCTCGAAGACGTGGTGCTCGAGGCATGACTGCGGGCACTTCCATCCACTTGATTCCATCCGCAACCCTATGAAAATCATCGATACGGAAAGCACCCGCCGTGCGCTGCCCTTCGAACGCTTGATCCCGGCGCTTCGGGAGATGTTCGTCGCTGGCTGCGAGGTGCCGTTACGGCACACGCATTCGCTCCAGGCCGGGGCGGACGACCCGCCCCGCACCGTGCTGGTCATGCCGGCGTGGCAGCGCGACCGCTACCTGGGCATCAAGACCGTGACCATCTTCCCGGGCAACGCGCAGCGCGGCCTGCCCGGACTGTTCTCGACCTATGTGCTGTACGACGCAAGCACCGGCGAGCCGCTGGCGCAGATCGACGGCAACGAGATCACTTCGCGGCGCACCGCTGCCGCATCGGCCCTGGCCGCGTCCTATCTCGCGCCTGCGGGTGCGCGCAGTCTGCTGGTCGTCGGCTGCGGGCGTGTCGGCAGTCTTGTTCCCGAGGCCTACCGTGCCGTGCTTCCCATCGAACGAGTAGTGGTGTGGGACCGCGACGAATCCGCAGCGAAGGCACTCGCTGCGCGGCTGTGCGCGCAGAACATCGAGGCGGCTGTCGCGCCGGACCTCGCCAAGGCGGTGAACGATGTCGACGTCGTGAGCTGTGCCACGCTCGCCACGCAGCCACTGGTGCAGGGCGCGTGGCTGCGGCCGCGCAGCCACCTCGACCTGATCGGCAGCTTCACGCCGCAGATGCGCGAAGCCGACGATGCCTGCTTTGCTGGCGCACGCCTGTTTGTCGATACGCAAGAAGCGTTGCACAAGAGCGGCGAACTGCTCGGGCCCATGTCGCGCGGCGTGTTCGCCGCCGCAGATGTAGCGGGAGAGTTGGCCGATCTGGCCGCGGGCAGGATTCAGGGACGAGCCGAAAGTGACGGACGGACCGTCTTCAAGGCTGTGGGTACCGCGCTGGAGGACTTGGCCGCTGCAGTGCTGGTCTACGAGGCTTCCGATCCGACCTGAGGCACTTACCTTCGCAGGCCGTCGCTACATGATCTCAAACAATCGCTTTTCTCGAACTCCCGCGTCCCAAACTTCACAGAAGTCGATCTGTCCCGTCGTTTCTGGACATGTCTTCTGGTCCATCGGTTTGTTCCCCTTGGGCAAGAAGACGCAATGAGCCATCGGGTTGAGTTCAGCGCAAGACAGCCGAATCAACGGCGCGGAACACTGGCTCGCCAGATTCCCTTCACGATCAGCACTGCGAGCAGCACGCCTGCTCCGGCAAAGACGACGCAGGCAAGCACAAAGCGAAGCGGCGCCTGTGCCAGCACGATGTCCGGTGCTCCCCATGGCGCGGAAATGACGCCTTTGAAAAGGCCTCGAACGGCAATGTAGACAGGTGCTCCCCCGAAGAGGAGAGCCAGGAAAATGCCGAAGGCCTTCAACTGCCACGGCGACAGCACGGTGTTTTCAAAACCGCTGTCCTCGAATCGGGCACTTCCCAGGATCGGGAGGTTGAATATGACGACGACGAGCGCGAAGAAGGCGACAAGCACTGCGGGGATGAGGAAGATCCCTCCCAGCGCAGAGCTACTGCCCGAACGCATCTCGATCGCGCTGTAAGTCGCGCCGAGGAAGATGACAAGCGCAATTGCCCTGCGAAGCAAACCCATCGATTGATCCTGATGTGTCAAGTAAGGTCGAGATCCACGTCGTCGTCATTCCAGCGGCGCTCGATAAGCCAGGCAGCCAAAGCGGCGGTTGCCAGGCCCAGCAGGACGCTGCTCCAGCCCCATGGCCCCACGCGCCAGCGAGGCACCATCAGCAGGCATAGAGCCCAGAGCAGCGGGGCGCGCACCAGTGCCCGCAGGATTGCTCCGGGTACGAGGAACGTCATCAGGAAGATAAACGCCAACCCCAAGGCCCAGGCCACCAGCTGACCCAGGCCCATGACTGCAGACCAGCCCAGCATGCGAAAGAAATCCGCAACAGGTTCTGCATGCACGGACAGGCTTGTGAACGCCAGGAAGGCACCCACCCAGCGGGTGGGTCGAAGGTGCGATATCAGGGGCGGCGCGAGCATGGGCGCAGTATGCATACCCACGCCGTGTGCCGGATATCAGAGGCAGGAAGGCGCAAAGGCCGCAACCGGCAGGTGCATGGCCCGATACCGAAGACAGTTGTTCCTGGCCGATCAAGCGCCGCGCCGTGACGCGTATTTCTCTTGAGAGGCACGGGCGACAGCAGCGAGTGGCGCTTCGAAACAAAAATGACCCGGACCTTGCCCACTGTTGACCTATAGAGTCGAGCTTGGCGCAGGGTGGCAGTTCCATCCCGCTGGCGGCTTCCCCATCTTGTAAGGAAGGACGATGCGATGAGTAAGGATCAAGCTCGCCTGCAGCACCTCCTGGTGCGAATGCAGGCCCTGTACGGAGAGCACGATGCCGATGTTCTTCAGCTCCGTGACGCGGTGCAACGGCTGGAACTCGACGAGACCCGTGTACACGGGACGCTACGCTATTCCGATGCGCCGCTGTTTTCCGACCGGGCGGCACGCCTGGCGCGCGCGGGCCAGGACGCAGGCCTTTTGTAGAGCATGTGGCTTCGGTGTCCCGGCAACAGCAACGGCTACATCCGATCTGCGGTCGGCAGGTTGTCCGGCTCGTACTGCAACGCGGGCCCGTGGCAGTTAATGGAGTCTTGAAGGGAGTGGGCGAGCCAGAGATCGAGCATGTTGCTTGAAGGTGCGACGCTGCGTTCGTCTTGAGGCGGCGCACTGACAACATCACGCCGCTGGTCATGCCCCACCACCTCGCTGGCGAACCATCGGAAGATGTTGTTCCGGCTTTTCAGCCCATCGCTGGATCGAACGAAGAGAAAGCCTTGCAGCTCATTGCTCTCCGCGTCGACCGGGATGCCGGCGGCTCGCAAGGCTGTGACCTTCGCGCCGGTGTCCATGTCGAACGGCAGCTTCGGGGTGATGGTTGCGTTGTGGACCGTCCGTCTCGACATGGCTTTGCCCTCATGTTTCCTGGTGGCTCCGCAGACCCTGGAGAGCTTCTTCTCCGAAGGTCCGTCCTGCGTTGTCGCTCTCTCTACTTGTCGTGATGCAGGTATGTGGCCTGCTTCGGCAGCAGCAGGCTGACGAGGAAAGCCACTCCCATCATCCCTGTCACGTACCAGTAGAAGTACGACTCGTGCCCGATCGACTTCAGCCCCAGCGCCACGTATTCCGCGCTGCCGCCGAAGATGGCATTGCCCACCGCGTACGACAGGCCTACGCCCAGTGCACGAATCTCGGGCGGGAACATCTCGGCCTTCACGATGCCGCTGATCGAGGTGTAGAAGCTCACCACCGCCAGCGCGAGCGTGATCAGCATGCCGGCCACCAGCGGGCTGCTCACGTTCTGCAGGTTGCTCAGCACCGGCACCGTCATCAGCGCGCCCAATGCGCCGAACAGCAGCATGTTGGTGCGGCGGCCGATGCGGTCCGACAGCGCGCCGAACAGCGGCTGCATGCACATGTAGATGAACAGGCATGCCGTCATCACGTTGCTTGCGGTCTTGATCGACATGCCGGCCGAGTTCACCAGGTACTTCTGCATGTAGGTGGTGAATGTGTAGAAGATCAGCGAGCCGCCGGCCGTGTAGCCCAGCACCACGAAGAAGGCGCGCTTGTGGTTCGTGAACAGTTCGCGCATCGAGCCGGCGCCCTTGGCGGCGCGGGTCTTGGTGCTGGCGGTTTCGGTCAGCGTGCGGCGCAGCATGAGTGCGACCACCGCGGCGATAGCGCCGATGACGAACGGAATGCGCCAGCCCCAGCTCTTGAGCTCGGCCTCGTCGAGCACCTGCTGCAGCACCACCACGACAACCACCGCCAGCAATTGGCCGCCGATCAGCGTGACGTACTGGAACGACGAGAAGAAGCCGCGCTGTCCGCGCATTGCCACTTCGCTCATGTAGGTGGCGGTGGTGCCGTATTCGCCACCGACCGACAGGCCCTGCAGCAGCCGTGCGGCCAGCAGCAGCGCGGGCGCAGCGGCGCCGATCTGTGCATAGGTCGGCAGGCAGGCGATGACCAGCGAGCCCACGCACATCATGACGACCGAAGTCACCATCGAAGTCTTGCGACCCTTGCGGTCGGCCAGGCGGCCGAACAGCCAGCCGCCGATCGGGCGCATGAGGAAGCCGGCAGCGAACACGCCAGCGGTGTTCAGCAGCTGCACGGTGGGGTCGGACTTGGGGAAGAACGCCGGCGCGAAATAGATGGCGCAGAAAGCGTAGACGTAGAAGTCGAACCACTCCACCAGGTTGCCGGACGAGGCGGCAAAGATGGCGAAGATGCGCTTGCGCTTTTCTTCGAAGGTGTAGGGGGTGTTGTTGGCGGTGGTCGCGTCGGGGCTGGAGGCGCCGGCGGTCGCACTGCTTGCGATGGCGGTCATGGAAAGGGGTCCTTGCTTGTCTCTTGCTGCGGCCCGCCGCAAAGCCGCGCGAAGCCGTCCCGCCGAGTCTGTCCGGCCGCCGCCGGGTTGTCGTCCGTAGCCTGCCGCCGGGCGGCTACGTATCGGTACGCAAGGGTAAATACCTAGAATGGGGTGCCGCAAGCAAACGGGCTCGCAATGGAGGTCGATGATGGAAGAGCAGATCATCCGGACGGCTATCGACAGACATTGGGCTGCGTCCGCCGCAGGCGACCAGGTCGTCGAGCATGAGATCTATCACGACGATGCCGTGTGCACCTACCCGCAGTCAGGCGAGATCATCCACGGCCGGCACAACCTGCAGGCACTTCGCAGCCATCACCCCGGCAAGCCATCTGGGTTTGTGGTCCGGCGGATCGTGGGGGAGGGCAGTCTCTGGATAACCGAGTATGCGATCGACTACGGTGGCAAGAGCGCCTTCACCGTGAGCATCATGGAGTTCCGGGGTGGAAAGGTGTCGCGCGAGACTCAATACTTTGCCGATCCCTTCGACGCCCCCGCTTGGCGCGCCCAGTGGGTCGAACGGGCAGCGTGATTGCGCACAAGCTGATGTTCAAATTCAGGAGACACCGCGCCCCGCCAGAAGGAGTTCTCGCCGCCATGACATGGTCACTGTTCTACCGCTTCGACAACGAGGTGCCCACCGACTTCCACGAATTGCGCCAGTTCGGCAGCTCACTGTGGGCCGCGAGTGGCAAGGTGAAAACCATGGGGCGCTCCAGCGTCGCCGAGTTTGCCAGTCCGCAGGCCGCGAAGGACGCCCTCGTGCAGCGCAGCAGCGAGATCGAGGCCCAGGGCTACAAGCGGGTGCGCCAGGGCACACACGACCCGGCTCGCATCGACTTCCCCCTGCTCAGCGCCGAGATTCGCGATGGTGCTCGCCGCGCCTTCCAGGCCATTCGCGCGGCCCACCCCGACGAAACCATCCGCCTCTTCGCGCTCGGCAGTGACGACAGCGCGATGACCATCGTCCACGCCGCTGGCATTCTTGCGCTGGGCGAGCCCGGCGACATGGACGACGAAAGCGAGATCTGGTGCTCCGCCGAGTGGCCCCATTCGGAGGGCGACGAGTTCCTCGACATCGCCTACCGCATGATTCTGCCCTGCCACCGCAACGACTTGCCCTGCAGTGTTGAGTTCGACGTCTTGCACGCGGGCCTCTTCGAAGCCTGCGTCGCTGCGATGGAACAACTTGATCGCGAAGGGTTCTTTGGTACTGGCGCGGTGCGTGAAGAGGTTGTACTGCTGTGCCAGAGCGAAGGCGCCGAGGACATGGAAGGGTCGATTGCCCGGCTCAATACTCCGCGTGTGGTGGGGCGACTTGAACGCTGGATCAAGCTCTGCGAGTGAGTTCCGATGGGGATGGTCTTGGCGGGTTAACGGTCAGCGGAAACGTCGAAATCCGCAAAGCGGTCATCTTTCAGCGTGTGCAAGAAACTGGACTGGCTGATCTAGGCAGGGGAGGAGCCAAGGGTCGGCGAGGAAAGCCTCGACAGGACTGCAGTGCGGCAGACATCCAGAATTTCATCGGCGAGTGGTGAGTCGTCAGGACACGCCCGTGACAGCACTATTGCGCCGATTACCTGTGCAATGACGTCGATCCGCTTGGCACGCGCGTCGCCGCACTGATCGCCTTCCTCGGTCGCGCCGCACTGGTTTGCCAGGTTCGCCAGCAAGCTTTCAACGCCGGCCGCAAAAGCCGTCTTGATCGACTCCGTCTGACGCGCGGCATCTCCGCATAGTGCGGCCATCGTGCAACCGTCACCAGGAGCATCGCGGTGCTCACGGGACAAGTAGTGCTTGACGAACTCCATCGCATCGACGCCTTCGGCCTTGGCCGCCGTCTGCGCAAAACCGCATGTTGCCGCTTCTGCCATCAGGTCGGCCTTGGACCCGAAGTGCTTGTAGAAGCCACCATGGGTGAATCCTGCGCCCGCCATCAAGTCCGCAATCCCCACCCCGTCATAGCCTCGCTCGCGAAACAGCGTGGAGGCCGTCTCGACGATGTGTGCCCGGTTCGCCTGGGCCTGCGCTTTGGTGACCTTCATGTCCAGGATCTCTCTAGATGTGCCATCAGTGAAGTCATGAATATACATTGATGTTAATCATCATCAAACCCCTTGACAACAAAGATGACAATCGACATCATTAAGCCGACTCACCTCGGAAGGCTTCTGGAAATGAGCGATGCCCACCTGACTGCCCCCCTTCTTCGAGGTGGATGACGACAAATTCGCCTCTAGCCGCTGGGGCAACACGCGATCCAGTTCCTGAAGGAGTGATGCCGCCCGCACCCCCTTTTTCTGCCTGACCAACGACCTTTTCGATCAAGAGAAAACACATGACATCCCATTCCACTGTTCTCATCACGGGCGCCTCGACCGGCATTGGCGCCATCTATGCCGACCGCTTCGCACGCCGCGGCCACGACCTTGTGCTGGTGGCACGCGACAAGGCGCGGCTGGAAACGCTCGCTGCGCGCCTGCGCGAGGAAACCGGCGCTGCCGTCGATATCCTTCCGGCCGACCTGACCCAGCCCGGCGATTTGGCCGCAGTCGAGACACGCCTGCGCGAAGACGCCAGGATCGAAACCCTGATCAACAACGCCGGGGCTGCACTGTCCGGTCACTTCATCGACCAATCGACAGACGATGTCGCCCGCCTGGTCAGCCTCAACACCACCGCACTCGTAAGGCTGGCGAGCGCCGTCGCCCCGCGCCTGGCGCGGGCCGGCAAAGGCGCGATCGTCAACATCGGCTCGGTGGTCGGCCTGGCGCCCGAGTTCGGCATGTCGGTCTACGGCGCGACCAAGGCCTTCGTGCTGTTCCTGTCCCAGGGGCTGAGCCTGGAGCTCACGCCCAAGGGTGTCTACGTGCAGGCGGTGTTGCCAGCCGGAACCCGTACCGAGATCTGGGAGCGCGCGGGCATCGACAGCAGTTCGATGCCTGATCTGATGGGAGTGGAAGAACTGGTAGATGCCGCACTGGTCGGATTCGACCGCCGCGAACTCGTGACCATCCCGCCGCTGCATGATGGCGCGCGCTGGGAGGTGCTGAACGCGGCACGGCAGACCTTGATCGGGGACATCCGGCAGGCGCATGTGGCAGAGCGCTATCGAACCGTCGCCTGAAACGGCAAAAAGCTTCAGAACGGAACGGACGGCACATGACATTCAAGGCACTGCTCGCCAGCAAGACTGGCGACACCATTTCAAGCAGCCTGGTCGACTTCAAGGACGAAGATCTGATGCCGGGTGACGTCACCGTCGCGATCGAGTACTCGACGGTGAACTACAAGGACGCGATGGCGCTCAGTGGCCGGTCACCGGTCATTCGCCAGTTTCCGCTGATTCCGGGCATCGACTTTGCCGGTGTCGTCGAGTCGTCGACCTACCCCGGCCTCGTCGCCGGCGACCGTGTGCTGGCGACCGGCTGGGGACTGAGCCAGACGCACCACGGCGGCTTCGCGCAGAAGGCGCGGGTGAGCGGTGATTGGCTGGTCAAGATCCCGGAGGTCTTTTCGACCCGGGATGCCATGGCCATCGGCACCGCCGGGTTCACCGCCATGTTGGCCGTGCTCGCACTGGAGCATGGCGGTCTGACGCCCGAGCGTGGAGACATCCTGGTGACCGGCGCCAATGGCGGCTCCGGCTCTGTGGCCATCGCATTGCTGTCGGGCCTGGGCTATCGCGTGATCGCGTCGACCGGCCGACTCGACGAAGCCGCCTACCTGCGTGCGCTGGGCGCGGCGGACGTCATCGACCGCAAGACCCTGTCCGAAGCGGGCGCGCCGATCGCCAAGGAGCGGTGGGCCGGGGCCATCGATTCGGTGGGCAGCCATACGCTGGCGAACGTCCTGGCGCAGACCCGGTATCGCGGGGTGGTCGCGGCTTTCGGTCTTGCACAGGGCGCGGATCTGCCGGCATCCGTGCTGCCGTTCATCCTGCGCAACGTCACCCTCGCCGGCATCGACTCGGTCAATGCGCCGCAGCCTGTGCGGCTGCAGGCGTGGTCGCGCCTGGCCAGCGACCTGGATCTGGGCAAGCTTGCACGGACCATCAAGGTGATTGGCCTGGCAGAGGTGCCTGATGTCGCCAGTCAAGTCCTCGCAGGGAAGGTCCAGGGGCGCACCATCGTCGATGTGAACGCCTGACCGCCAACACGATGACGATGACGTTGACCCCTACCGACCGGCACCCAGGATCGAGCGTGCCCTACATCGACACCGCCACCCGATCGATCGATGTCGACGGGACTGCATTCGCGTACCGTGACCTCGGGCCGCGTAGTGGCGTGCCGCTGGTTCTGCTCAACCACTGGGGCGCGGTACTCGACAATTTCGACCCGCGTATCGTCGATGGGCTTTCCCGCAGGCATCGCATCATCGCCATCGACTACCGGGGAATTGGCGCTTCGGGCGGAACGGCACCTGTGACCATCGACGCGATGGCACGGGATGCGATCGCACTGATCCACGCGCTGGGTTTCGAGAAGGTCGATCTGCTTGGCTTCTCCCTCGGAGGATTCGTGGCGCAGGACATTGTGCTGAAAGCCCCCGGCCTGGTGCGCCGGCTCATCCTGACCGGTACGGGGCCGGCGGGCGGCAAAGGCATCGACCAGGTAGGGGCGGTCTCCTGGCCGCTGATGGTCAAAGGCTTGTTGACACTGCGCGATCCGAAGACCTACCTGTTCTTCACCTCCACGGCCAATGGTCGTCAAGCCGCCAAAGCCTTCCTGGAGCGGTTGAAGGAGCGCAAGACGGATCGGGACAATGGGCCAACGCCCAGTGCCTTCCTGCGACAGTTGAAGGCAATCAAGGCCTGGGGCCGGCAGGTGCCGCAGGATCTGGGCGGCATCCGCATCCCTGTGCTGATCGCCAATGGCGACAACGACATCATGGTGCCCACCGTGAACAGCCATGACATGGCGCGTCGCATTCCTGGCTCACAACTGGTCATCTACAAGGACGCCGGACATGGCGGGATTTTCCAGTACCACGGCGAGTTCGTGCCCAAGGCGCTGGCCTTCCTCAATGACTGAAAAAAGTACCCCATGAAAGCTTTCATCATCGATCGCTACGGAAAGAAAGAAGTTGGCCGCATCGGCGAAATGCCCGACCCCGAGGTCCGGGACGATGACGTCCTGATCCGGATCCACGCGGCGAGCATCAATCCCCTGGACACGAAGACCAGGAGCGGTGAATTCAAGCTGATTCTTCCCTACCGCCTCCCCCTGATCCTGGGCAACGACATGGCCGGAACGGTCGTGCGGGTCGGCGCTCGCGTTCGCAACTTCAAGCCCGGTGATGAGGTCTATGCACGCCCTGACGACGATCGCATCGGCACCTTCGCCGAGTTCATTGCCGTCAAGGAGTCGTCGCTGGCGCTGAAGCCCGCGAATCTCGGCATGGTCGAGGCCGCCTCCGTTCCTCTGGCGGCCCTGACGGCCTGGCAGGTGCTGGTCGAAACTGCCAAGCTGAAGAAGGGGCAGAAGGTGCTGATCCATGCCGGCTCCGGCGGCGTCGGCACCACCGCCATCCAGCTTGCCAAGCACCTCGGCGCGTTCGTGGCCACGACCACCAGTACGGCCAACATCGGCTGGGTGAAGGCCTTGGGCGCGGACGTCGTCATCGACTACAAGCAGCAGGACTTCGCCACGGTGCTTCGCGGCTACGACGTGGTGCTGAACAGCCTCGGCACCAACGAGCTGAACAAATCCCTCCAGGTTCTCAAGCCGGGCGGGCATCTCATCTCCATCTCCGGGCCACCCACCCCGACGTTCGCCATCGCGCGAGGACTGGCCTGGCCGCTCCAGCAGGTGCTGCGCCTGCTGAGTTTCGGCATCAGGAAGAAGGCAAAAAAGATCGGGGGTGAATACACCTTCGTCTTCATGCGGGCTGATGGGGCGCAGTTGCGCGAGATCACCGCCCTCGTCGAATCTGGTGCGATCCGTCCGGTCGTCGACAAAGTATTCCCGTTTCAGGACACCCACAAAGCTCTGGCTTACGTCGACAGTGGGCGCGCCAAGGGCAAGGTCGTGGTGCAGATGATTTAGCTGCCGCGCGATGTTGCGCGGAAAGCGCACGGTTGTGCCCGGGCTGTTCAACAAGCTGTCGTGCTTCGGCGTGCGTTTCTTGATACGGCGGTTCGCATCGCGGGTGGCGACTCAAGTGCTTGGCAAGCCGCGGTTCGAGCTGCCGACACGCTCCAAGCAGACAAGCCGCGTGGTCCAAGTAGCGAGTACGAGCAGCTCACCTTTAGCTTCGGTGGAAATGCCGTCCAAACCGCTGGCGTATTGAGTACCCCGGCGGCAACGAGAGAGATGCCGGTCTGCGGGCCGATTGCTCAATACGCCCTGCAATGAGATGTCCCGAAGGCATATGCCCTTCTGCCTATGCCTTTCTCTATTTGCGCGGCAATTGAACCTCTGCGTCACGAGCGTCAGCGCCAAACCGAACCGGTAGTGAGCAACGAGAGAGCGGCTTGATCGCTCATCAGTTCGATCAGGACTGTGTGGCTCTCCGGTGGAGACATGCGTGATTTCAATGCCGCCCTGCTGCTTAAGGCGTTCCATCCAAAGATGCAGGATGGTGTCGATATGGGGAAACGTCGCGCGATGTTGTGAAGCCCGAACCTCCTACCGATGGCAGATGTTGCTCATGGCAGAGCCGCGGATCTCATGACTTTGGTCATTTCAGGTTCGCAGCCATCCGCACTAAGATGCCCGGACCATGGCTACTGCCACCCCCCTGCCGCTGCATGCCGCGCCGTTGCGTAGCGAGGCCAGCGTTGCCATACCGGCGCGGGGCATCCTGGTGGTCGACGACCACGAGTTGGTGCGCCTGGGCCTGAGGGCGCTGCTGCTTGCGGAGACCGGCAGCGTGCCGGTGTACGAGGCACGCTCCCTGGCCGACGCATTGCGCTTGTACGAGTTCCATCTCACGTCGCATCTTCTGGTGCTGCTCGATCTCGATCTGCCCGACTCCCAGGGCCTGGATACCCTGGTGCGTTTCAGGCGTGCCTTTCCTGCATCGCGCGTGGTCGTGCTATCGGGCAAGGACAGCCATGCGTTGATGCAAGGGGTGATGGCGCTCGGGGCGCAGGCCTTTCTTCCCAAGACAGGTCACCTGGGCGAGGTGTTGCGCTACGTGAGGGACAACGATCTGGTCGCTCTGCCAGCCTCGCCGTCCACGGCCCCTGTCGCTGTCCGCACGACGCCAGCGACGGCGACGACTGAGTTGCAGCCGCAGCTCAATGCGCGCCAGGTCGAAATCCTCGACTGGCTGCTGGCCGGCAAGTCGAACAAAGAGATCGCACAGCTGTCGCACCTGACCGAGGGCACGGTCAAGAACCATGTGTCTACCCTGTTGTTGCTGTTCGGCGTGCGCTCGCGAGCCCAGCTCATCAGCAGTCTGAAGTGAGCCCACCGCGCCGTGCGGCCTTCGACGTGGCGATGCCCCGCATGCCTGCAATGAATGACTTGCATCCGCCCGAGTTGGCCGAGCGGGTGCTGCGCGAACAGGTGGCCGCGGTCCATGCCAACGCGCCGGCAGCCTATCTCGCGGACTTCCTCACGGCACAGTCGCTGGGCATCGGCCTGTTCGTGGCCACGTGGCGCTGGCAAGTCCTGCTGTGGATGGCACTGCACCTGGCGTTAACGCTGCGACGAGCCTATCGGCGCTACCAGCGCAGTCCTGATGCTGCCGCCCATCCCGAGTACTGGGCACGCTTCAATGCGCGCAACGTGTTGCTGCGCTCCTGTGTCTGGGGCCTGGCGCCGTGGCTGTGCGTTCCGCCGGGGCGCAACCTGGGGCTCTGGGTCATGGTCATCGTGATGATGATGGGCGGCTGCGCCGGCGGAGCACTGTCGCTGGCAGTTCTCAAGCGCAACATTCCACGCTTCATCGTGCCCAGCATGGCGAGCCTGACCTTGGCGCTGGCCTGGCGCGGCGATAGCACGCACCTGTTCCTTGCCACCGGCTGCCTGCTGTACATGTGCGTCATGATCATGTTCGCGCTGCAGCATCATCGGCTGCTGACAGCTGCGCTGACCATGCGTTTCGAAAAGGAGGCGCTGGCCGAGCAGCTGAGCCATCAGATTGCCGCAACCCAGCGTGTCAGCGAGGAGAAGACGCGCTTTCTTGCCGCGGCGAGCCACGATCTGCGCCAGCCTCTGCACGCCATCGCATTGTTCGGAGCCGTCATTGAGAAGAAGCTCAAGGGCACCGAGGAATGGAATCACGCGGTGCGGTTGATGGACGCGGTTGGAACGCTCGGCGATTCGCTCGACATCCTGCTGGATATCTCGCGACTTGATGCTGGCGAGGTGGCGCCGCAGATTCGACCCGTGGAGCTCAATCCGCTGTTCCTCGCGCTCAACAATGTGTTCGTGGCGCAGGCGGCCGATCGGGATCTGCAACTGCGGCTGCGTGCCACGCCTTGCTGGGTGCTGAGTGATCCGCAGCTGTTGCAGCGGCTGCTGTCCAATCTCGTGGACAACGCGCTCAAGTACACGGCGCGTGGCGGCGTGGTGGTGGCAGCCCGCGCGCGCGGTCCGCTGGTGTGGATCGACGTATGCGATACCGGCATCGGCATCGCGGATGAGCACCTCGGCCGCATCTTCGACGAGTTCTACCAGATCGGTAATCCGGGGCGCGATCGAGCACAGGGACTGGGCATCGGCCTGTCCATCGTGCAGCGGCTCTCACGCCTGCTGGCGCACCCGCTGCAGGTGCGCTCGCGCCTGCATCACGGCAGTCGCTTTCGCCTGGTGCTTCCGGCGGTGACCGCCTCGGGTGTCGTGCCACTCGCTGCATGCCCAGGCGCTGCCTTGCCATTGCCGCAGCGCGTGCTGCTCATCGATGATGAAGCCGCGATCCGCCAGGCCGTTACCGGGCTGCTGCAGGCCCACGGCGTAACCATCGATGCAGTGGCCAGCGAGGCCGAAGCCGAGGCCGTGCTGGTGCAAGCCGCACATGGAAGTACCCCTGTCGAAGTTCTGTTGTGCGACGTGCGGCTGGCCGACGGTGCCGACGGACTTGCCGCGGCGCAGCGACTGAGCGCGCGCTTCAGCCCTGGCTTGCAGGTATTGTTGATCACCGGGGAAACCGCGCCGCAACGACAGCGGCAGATGCTCGACTCCGGGTTGCAGGTGCTACTCAAGCCGGTGGCTGCCGACAGGCTGCTGCAGGCCCTTGCATCGCTGACGCGGCACGATACGACGCACGCTTGCATGCGCTCCTGAGCATCTTTTTTTGCTGCTCGGCGATGACCTTCGACACTAGATCGCAGGCGTTGCCGACCCTACCGTGGAGGCCTTCTCGTTCACTCCACTTGAAAAAAGGAAGGCCCATCATGAATACCACTCGTACCGTTTCCCGCGCATGGCGTGCACCTGCCGCGCTGCTGATGATGAACCTCGTGCTGGCCGCCTGCGGCGGTGGTGGGGGAGGAGGCGGCGGCTTCCCCGGCTTCGCTGTCGCTCCTGCACCTGCTCCTCAGGGAACGCAGACGCCGGCACCGACGCAGGAAGACACCGCGCCCTCCATCACGACACAGCCATCGGATACCACCATTGGCCAGGGCGTGACCGCCATGTTGAAGGTACAGGCTGTGCGTGCCACGACCTACCAGTGGCAGCGCAGCGTTGATGGCGGTGCCAACTGGACCGATGTTTCCGGCGCCACCAGCGACAGCTTCACCACAGCTGCCAATCAACTGGCCGACAGCGGCCAGCAGCTGCGCGTGCAAGTGACGGGCCCCAATGGCAGTGTGACCAGCCATGCCGCCACGCTGACGGTCAAACCCTGGGTCGCCAACGTGCTGGCGACCACCGGGGTGACATACAACCGTCCCTATCAACTCGTTCTGGATGCCAGCGGCGCGAACCTCTACGTGGCCATGGGAGGCAATGGTTCGGTCTACAGGATCGACACGGCCAGCGGCAGCGGCGCGGAAGTAACGCCGGGGACGACCATGAACACGCCGTATGGCCTGGCACTGGCCGCCGACGGTACCCTGTACGTGAGCGACCAGCATCGCATCAACAAGATCGCCCCCAACGCCACAACCTACAGCACCTGGGTGGGCAGTGGCACCAGCGGGTACGCCGACAGCCCGGCCGCTGCAATGTTCAACGACCCCGCCGGCATTGCGCTGGACAGCGCAGGCAACCTGTTCGTGGCAGACCTGGAAAACAAGCGCGTGCGCAAGGTCGCAGCTGATGGCACCACGAGCACGCTCGCGGGCGACGGCACGCAGGCCTACCTCGACGGAGTCGGCACGGCCGCCCAGATGGCGCGCCCGCAGGGCCTGGCGATCAGCCGTGATGGCAGCACGCTGTACGACACGGACACCGACGGCACATGCTTGCGCAAGATCGATGTGGCCAGCGCCACAGTGAGCACGCTGCTGGGCGATTGCAACGGCAACGCTGTTTCCAATGTGGTCGACGGAACGGCCGCCACGCCGGCCAAGCTCGGCTATTCCTACGGCGTAACGGTGGATGCACATGACAACGTGTTCCTGACGCATGCCTGGGATGGCGTGGCGCGAGTGGTCACGCCTGCGGGCGAGATCAGCACACTGCGGGACAGCACCGGCGCGGCGATCATCTTCAATTTTCCGATTGGTGTGGCGGTCGCCAGCGACGGGACCATCTACGTGGGCGCATCCAACGGCAACCAGATCTTCAAGCTCACGCTGGCGCCCTGAGCCGTTGATCTTGTCTGCCCGATGCGGCTTCGCACGCCCGCTTCGCCGCGGATCAGGTGGCCTGCCTCTTTGGCCGAGCAGATTTTGGCGCCTCGCTTCGCGCCAGCCACAGTCCGCTCGCAACGATCAATGCCCCGCCGCCCAGCGTCCATGCGTCGGGCGCGGCCTGCCAGAACACCCAGTCCAGCACAAGCGCCCAGGCCAGGGCGCTGTATTCGAAGGGGGCGATGGCGGCGGCCTGACCGTGACGGAAGGCCTCGGCGATAGCCATCTGGCCCAGAAAGCCGCTGATGGCCAAACCCGCAAGCACCCACGTGTGTTCAGCCTGGATTGGCACCCATTGCGGCGCCGACAGCAGACCGCCGCCCACTGCCATGCCGGCCGTGGTCCAGAAGACCAGCGCGGCGCTCGATTCGGTGCGGCTGATGAGCCGGCCCAGCATGTTCGACAGCGCATAGCAGACTGCGGCCACCAGAATCGCCAGAGCGCCCACCGAGAGGAAGGCACCCTGCTCAGGCCGCAGTGCGATCACGACACCGATGAAGCCCAGCCCGATCGCGATCCAGTGCCGCGGCTGGACCGACTCGCCCAGCATCGGCACGGCGATGAGCACCATCAGCATCGGAGCGATGAAAGTGAGTGTGTAGGCCTCTGCCAGGCCCAGGGTCTTCAGGCCATGGACGAAGAGCACGAGCATCGTCATGTTCAGCGCAGTGCGCAGCAGGTGCAGGCGCCAACGCAGCCGGCGGCTGAAAACGCCGGCTGCCTCGCGCCGCCAGGCGATGTACAGGCACACCAGGGGCAGAGCCGTGAGACCGCGCAGTGCCATCACCTGCACCGGCGGGTAGTGCCCGGCCAGGTTCTTGAGCAGCGCGTCCATGCAGGCAAAGAAGGCGCAAGCCAACAGCATCGCGGCGATGCCGCGCAGGGTTCCGGTCGAGTGCATGGTCGGGTTGTCTCGCGGCAGTGGCCGGGGAGGGAACTTGTTCTTGACCGCCTAGCATAGGCGCTGCGAACGCTTGGTCCTCGCCGAAAGTTGCCATCAACTCGAGAGCAGCGCTGCGATGCAACGACACTGAAACGGCACGGCCTTGGTGAGGTCCCCGGACCAGAAGACGTCGCAAAGCCCGCCCCAGGTCAGTTCGATATGCCGCCGAGAAATGTCAGGTCTTGTTGTCAGCCCGGCTCTGCTTCAGCCGGCGAATCTCGGCGAGCTGGAACCTGAAGGCATCGACCGCTTCCTTGGCCTTGGGCTCCCAGGTGTCGGTCTTCATGTGCGCGAGAACCGCCTCCAGCGCATCACCGAGTTGTCCAATCTGCCGTCCGTAGCTTCCGACGTCATCCAGAATCTGCTGCTCCAGAGCAGGGTCTGACGACTTGCCCATATTGATGTTGATGAACCCAAGCTGCCCATTGGCGATCTTGGTAAACCAAGTCCAGGGATTGATTTCCTGGCGCACATTGCCAGAGAGCGGCAAGTAAAAGTTCGGCATCGGAGTCCTCCTGCGCAACGCGACTGGCTGCGGCGATGAGGTCAAGCAAGAAGCTCGCCGAGCCACTTCCGGTCCTGCCATGGGCTCGCGCATTGGGCCCCCTTGCTTCCAGTCGGGTCGCTACAGGGCGTGTTCCCGCAGGAACCGGTCCAACTGATGGCTGTTCGCCAATCCCAGCTTGGCGAACACATGCGCGCGGTGGGTTTCCACGGTGCGCTGCTCCAGCGGCGCGAGCTCCTGCGCGATTTGCTTGTTGGGCTTGCCCTCGGCCACCAGCCGGGCCACCTGCATCTCGCGCGGCGTCAGCTTGTCCCACAGTGCCTGCGCGGCCTGGCGGGCCTGCCGGCGCGCGGCGATCTCGCCGGCTTGCTTCAATGCTTTGGCAATGCTGTCCAGCAGGCGTTCGTCGTTGCACGGTTTTTCCAACCAGCCGAAGGCGCCGTTCTGCACGGCCTCGACGGCCATCGGTATGTCGCCGTGGCCGGACAGGAAGATCACCACCAGCGGGCTGTCTTGTGCGCGCAGCGCATCGAACACCTGCAGGCCACTCACGCCGTCCATGCGCAGGTCCAGGATCACGCAGCCCGCGCGCTGCAAATCGGCGCCGGCCAGAAAGGCCTCGCCCGAGGCAAAGGTCTGCACCGCATAGCCGCGCGACAGCAGCAGCAGGCCCAACGAGCGGCGCACGGCCTCGTCGTCGTCCACCACGCACAGGTTGTTGGCAAGAGCGCTCATGGCGTTCATTGGGGTGTGATTTCCAGTTCGAGGGTGAAAACTGTGCCACCGCCGGCCCGGTTGGCAAAGGACAGCCGGCCGCGATGGGCCTCGACGATGGTGCGGCAGATGTTCAGGCCCAGCCCCAGCCCGCCGGTCTTGGTGGTGAAGAAGGGCGCGAACACCTGCTCGGCCAGCGCGGCGTCGATGCCCGGCCCGCGGTCGGCCACGCGGATGTGCATGCGCCCTTCGAGCACCTCGGCCTCGATCTCCACCAGCCGCTGTTCCGGTGGCGTGGCCTGCATGGCGTGCAGGCTGTTGGACAGCAGGTTCAGCAGCACCTGTTCGAGCAGCACGCGGTCGCCGCGCACCTCGGGCAGCCCTGCCGGTATGCGAACCTCGGCGCGCGCCTGGCGCATGCGCATCTCGCCCTGCAGCAGCGCCAGCGCGTTGCTGACCAGCGCCGCCACCGCGCAGTCTTCGGTGCCTGCGGTGCGCTGGCGCACGAAGCCGCGGATGCGCCGCACGATCTCGGCGCTGCGCTGGGCCTGGGCCATGGTCTCGTCGAGGCTGCTGACCAGCAACTGCTGGTTGCCCTGTTCCGCAAAAGCCTTGGCGGCGCTCGCGAAATTGCTCAGCGCCATCAGCGGCTGGTTCAGCTCGTGGGCCAGCGTAGAGGCCATTTCGCCGAGGCTGGCCAGGCGCTGGGCGTGCTGCAGCTGCTCGTCGTTCTGGCGCTGGCGCAGTTCGGCGCGCTTCTGCTCGGTGATGTCCACCACCGAGCTCATCCAGCCGCTGTGCTTGCCGTCGGCGTCGATCAGCGCGGCGGTGTAGACCATGGTGATCACCTCGTTCCCGTCGCGGTGCCGCAGGCGCGACTCGAAGCCCGCATGTGCGGGCTCGCCGCTCATCATGGCGTCGTAGTGGCGCCAGTGCAGCGTCACGTCGTCAGGGTGCCAGTAGGGGTAGGGCGGCAGCCGGCCGAGCAGTTCGTCGGCGCCGTAGCCGGTCATTTCGCAGAAGGCCAGGTTGACGTAGATGATGCGGCCGTCGAGGTCGCGTGCGCGCATGCCCACCAGCAGCGAATCTTCCATCGCCTTGCGGAAGGCGTGGGCCTCGTCGAGTTCGTGGGTGCGCTCGCGCACGCGCAGTTCCAGGTCGCGCCGCGCATCGCGCTGCTCGGCGAAGCGGCGTTCGCGCAGCTGCCAGTACAGGCCGCCCAGCAGCAGCAGGCTGGCACACAGCAGGCCCAGCATCCAGGCGCGTTCGCGCGCGCGAGTGACTTCGGCATGGTCGGCCATCACCGTCAGCGTCCAGCCGAGATCGGGCAGCGGCTCGTCCACCGCCAGGAAGCGGCGCGGCTGGCCGCCGAGGTCGGTGCGCACGAGGTAGCCGGGCCCGCCTTCGTCGCGATCGACCTTCCACGGCAGCGCCGGAAAGTTCGTGCGCGCGCCGTACTGCTGGTCGCGCCGCATGCCTTCGATCTCGGCGGCGCCCAGGGCTCGCGTGGCCTGGTACATCCATGACTGCACCGAACTCAGGAACACGATGCCGCGCGCGTCGGTCAGCAAGATGGGGTCGCGCGCGAAGGTCCAGGCATCCTGCAACTGGCGCAGGCTGACCTTGACCGTCACCACGCCCAGCACTGCGCCGCCGTCCGGCCGCACCGGTGCCGAAATGAAGAGCCCCGGCTCGCCGGTCGTCTGGCCCACACCGTAGAACAAGCCGTTGCGTCCCGCGCGGGCGTCGATGAAGTAGGGCCGGTTGGCATACGACTCGCCGACGAAGGTCTGCGGCGTCGCCCAGTTGCTGGCCGCCAGCGTCATGCCCTGCAGGTCGATCAGGTAGAGCGCATCAGAGCCCGCCTGGCGGTTCACTTCCTCGATGTAGCGGTTGGCGCGCTGCTTCACCGCCGAGTCTTGCGGATGGGCCAGCGCGGCCAGCACATCCGGATGCAGGCTTGCCGTGAACGGGAGGTAGCTGTACTTGCCGGCGGCATCGCGCAGGCCCAGCACGTGGACTTCCATGGCGCGGCGGATCGAGTCGGCCTGGAAGTTAGCTTCGCGGCTCGCGGCCCATTGGGCTGCGAGGCCGATCAGCAGCAGCGCCAGTGCGAGTACGGCCGCCCATGCGGCTGCCGCGCGGTAGCGGCGGCGCGGGCGGGTTGGGGGTGGCGCAGGAGCGGGCGTGATTGGCGGCATGGGAGACAGGGGCCGACCGGCGCGGCGATCAGAATTTTGCCCTGATCGCCGGCAGGCCCCCTCGAATGCCGCTGGCTCGGGGCTCAGGCCGCCACGGGTTGCGCCTGCTGCGGGGTGCGTGCACGGGCGGCTGGCGCCACGTCCAGCTGCTTCACCAGCGCACCCCATCGCACGCGCGCCGACACCACGCTCTCTTCCTTCACATGCCCGAAGCCGCGGATCTGCTCGGGTAGCCGTGCCAGCGACAGCGCGGTGTCGAAGTCGATGCGATCGAAACGCGCAAGCACGTCCTCGACCATCGCACGGTAGTCCTCGATCAGCTGCCGCTCCATGCGGCGCTCGGCGGTACGGCCAAACGGGTCGAGCGCCGTGCCGCGCAGGCCGCGCAACTTCGCGAGCAGGCGGAACGCGCTCATCATCCACGGCCCGAAGCTCGTCTTCACCGCGCGGCCCTCGGCGTCGCGGCGGCCGAGCACCGGCGGGGCGAGGTGGAAGCGCAGCACCGGTTTGCCTTCGAACTGCTCGCCCAGCTTTTCCATGAAGCGCTTGTCGGTGTACAGCCGCGCAACCTCGTACTCGTCCTTGTAGGCCATGAGCTTGAACAGGCCCGATGCCACGGCCCTCGCCAGCTGCATGCTGCCGCGCTCGCGCTGTTCGACCACGCGCACGCGTTCCACCAGCTCGGCATAGCGCTGCGCATACGCCGCGTTCTGGTACGCCGTGAGGAATGCGGTGCGGTCCGCCACCAGCGCCTCGAAGCTCTGCGGCCGCTGCAGCGCCACCACCTTCGAAGGCGCGGCTTCAAGCGTTACTGCGGCAAGATCCAGCGCCGCCTTGCGGCCCCAGCGGAACGCAGCCTGGTTCGCCTTCACGGCTACGCCGTTGATCTCGATGGCCTTGTTCAATGCCTCGGCGGACAGCGGCACAAAGCCCTTCTGGAACGCAAAGCCCAGCAGGAACAGGTTTGCCGCAATCGCATCGCCCATGAGCCGCGTTGCCAACTGCGTCGCATCGATGAAGTCCGCGCGGCCTTCGACCGATTCTTCGATCAGCGCGCGCACCTGCGCGGCCGGGAAATCCCAGTCGGGTTGCTGCGCGAAATGCCCCGTCGGCTGCTCGAAGGTGTTGACCAGCGCATAGGTGCGCCCCGGCCGCATGCGCGCGATGGCATCGGGCGCGCCAGCTGTGAGCATGTCGCAGCCCAGGATCAGGTCGGCCTCGCCGGTAGGAATGCGCTGCGCCTTCAGCTGCGCCGCGTCGCGCGCGATGCGCACGTGCGACGTTACCGAGCCGTTCTTCTGCGACATGCCCGTCATGTCGAGCACGCTCACGCCCTTGCCCTCGAGGTGCGCCGCCATGCCGATCAGCGCGCCGATGGTGATGACGCCCGTACCGCCGATGCCGGTGATCAGGATGTTGTGCATGCCTTCGAGCGCGAGCGGTGCCGGATCGGGCAGGGCGGCCTCTTCCGCCGGAGCCTTTGCCGCCACCGGCGCCTGCTTGCGCGGCTTCACGCCTTCCACCGTCACGAAGCTCGGGCAGAAACCCTTGATGCACGACTCGTCGGCATTGCACGCGCTCTGGTCCACGCTGCGCTTCAGGCCCAGGTCGGTCTGCTTTGGCAGCAGCGCGGTGCAGTTCGACTGCTCGCCGCAGTCGCCGCAGCCTTCGCACACCGCGTCGTTGATGAACACGCGCCGCGCGGCCTGCGGAAATTTGCCCTTCTTGCGACGGCGGCGCTTCTCGGCTGCGCACACCTGGTCGTAGATGAGCACCGACACGCCCTCGAACTCGCGCAGCTCACGCTGCACCGTGTCCATGTCGTCGCGGTGGTGCACGGTGAGCACGAAGCCGTCGCGCTCCGGCGGCAGCACGCTGCGGTCGGCCCAGCGCGTCGGGTCTTCTGCCACCAGCGCAAGGCGCTTCACGCCTTCGGCCGCCATCTGGTGCGCGATGCGCGGCACGGTGATGGGCCCGTCGACCGGCTGCCCACCCGTCATTGCGACCGCGTCGTTGTAGAGGATCTTGTAGGTGATGCTCACGCCAGCGGCCACGGCCGCGCGTATCGCTAGCGAGCCCGAGTGGTAGTACGTGCCGTCGCCCAGGTTCGCGAACACGTGCTTGCGCTTCGAGAACCACGCCTGCCCCAGCCATGGCGCACCTTCGCCACCCATGTGCGTCGTCGTCTTGTTGTGCTCGGGGTAGATGGCCGTTGCCATCACATGGCAGCCGATGCCCGCGAGCGCGAGGCTGCCTTCGGGCACCTTGGTCGAGGTGTTGTGCGGGCAGCCCGAGCAGTACCAGGCTGGCCGCGAGGGCGTGGCCACGGCCTTGCCCAGCACCACGTCCTTCGCGTCAAGAATGGCGAGCCGCATGCGGATGCGGTCGCTGGTGTGAAAGCGCGCCACGCGCCCTGCGATCACGCGCGCGATCTGCGCCACCGAGAAATCGGCCGTTGCCGGCAGCAGCCAGCGGCCACGCGGATGCACCCACTCGCCCTGTTCGTCGAACTTGCCGATCACGCGCGGGCGCACGTTTTCGCGCCAGTTGTAGGGATGCTCCTTGAGCTGGTACTCGACGATCTGGCGCTTCTCTTCCACGACCAGAATCTCTTCGAGCCCGTCGGCAAACTCGCGGATCGAATCGGGCTCCAGCGGCCACGGCATCGACACCTTGAAGAGGCGAATGCCGATGCGCGCGGCCTCGTCTGCATCGATACCGAGTTCTTCCAGCGCTTCGAGCACATCGCGGTACGACTTGCCCGAGGCCACGATGCCCAGCCGCGCCTTGGGCGAGTCGATGGTCACGCGGTTCAGCCGGTTGGCGCGCGCATAGGCGATGGCGGCGTAGATCTTGTAGTCCTGCATCAGCGCTTCCTGCTTGCGCGCCTGCACGCCGAGCGTGTCGGTCGACAGGCGCGCGTGCACGCCGCCGGGCGGGAACACGAAGTCCGAAGGCAGCCGCGTGTGCTCGTCGAGCGCGCCGGCCGGTATAGAGCCGGAAGATTCGACCGTGTCGGCCAGCGCCTTGAAGCCCACCGGCAGCCCTGCGAAGCGCGACATCGCGAAGCCGTGCAGGCCCAGCTCGATGTATTCCTCCACGCTCTGCGGATAGAGCATCGGGATCATCGAGGCGGCGAACAGGTGGTCGCTCTGGTTGGGCAGCGTGGAAGAAGACGCGCCGTGGTCGTCGCCCGCCACCAGCAGGATGCCGCCGTTGGGCGAGGTGCCCGCATGGCTCATGTGCTTGAACACGTCGCCGCAGCGGTCCACGCCGGGTGCCTTGCCGTACCACATGGCAAACACGCCATCGACCGTGCTTTCGCCGGTCAGGTGCACCTGCTGCGTGCCCCAGACGGCGGTGGCGGCCAGCTCCTCATTCACGCCGGGCAAGAACTTGACGGCGTTGGCTTCGAACTGCGGCTGCGCCTTCCACAGCGCTTCGTCCAGGCCGCCGAGCGGCGAGCCTCGGTAGCCCGAAACAAAGCCCGCGGTGTTCAGCCCCGCCTTCTGGTCGCGCCATTTCTGTACGAGCATGAGGCGCACCAGCGCCTGGATGCCGCTGAGGTAGATCCGGCCTTCTGTGGCCGTGTATTTGTCGTCCAGCGCAACGCTGGCCAGTTCGTGGGATGCCATGACTGAAAAAGACTCCGGGTAGGACTCGTTGAAATGCGGGCGTGGCCCCGGTAGAGGGCCGGCTCGCGAGATGCCTCGCCGGGGTAGACGGCGAGGCAGCAACGATTCTTCCGCCTTGTCTTCTGAAAGTGCTTCTTCGTTTTGGCAAAGCGCGGCGCTTTACGGAAGATCTGTCTTTTGCAGGTGCGATCGACCGAAAGGATTTCGGCCGTCTCGAGCCGGCCCGCTGGCCCGCTGGCCCGACAATGGCGGCCCCCGCAGCACGACGAGAACCCGATGAGACCCGACCTCGATTCGCTGGCGCTTTTCCTGCGCGCCATTGAGCACGGCAGCCTGTCGAAGGCCGCCGCCGAGAGCCACATGGTGCTGTCGGCCGCGAGCCGCCGCCTGTCCATTCTCGAAGGCCACCTGGGCGTCGCGCTGCTCAACCGCACCTCGAAGGGCGTGACGCCCACTGGCGCCGGCGAATCGCTGGCCATGCATGCGCGCCAGATCCTGCGCGACGTCGATCGCATGCGGGCCGACCTGTCCGACTACGCACAGGGCGCCACCGGCCGCGTGCGGCTGCATGCCAATGCCTCGGCCATGGGCCAGTTCTTGCCCGACGACGTGGCGAGCTTTCGCCAGCGCTACCCCGAGATCCGCGTGAGCGTGGAAGAGCACCGCAGCGTCTACATCGTGCAGGCCATCCGCGACCGGCAGGCCGACGTGGGCGTCATCACCAGCGAGGCGGCCGACCCGGCGCTCAACTTCATTCCCTACCGCACCGACCGGCTGGTGGCCATCGTGCGGCAGAAGCATCCGTGGCGCGGGCGCGAGGTGTCGTTCGAGGAACTGCTCGACTTCGATTTCGTGGGGCTGGAAGACGACTCCGCCATCTCCCGAACGATGGAAGACGCCGCCATGAGCGCGCGCAAGGTGCTGAAGCTGCGTGTGCGCGTGAAGAGCTTCGAGGCGGTGTGCCGGATGATCGAAGCGGGCATGGGCGTGGGCATCCTGCCCGAGGGGGCTGCGGTGACCTATCGCAAGGAGATGAAGCTGCGTTTCATCAATCTCACCGATGCTTGGGCTTCACGACGGATGTATCTGTGCACGCGGCAGGAGGCGTTGAGCTTTCCGCAGCGCCGGTTGGTCGACCATCTGTTGGCGCGCGGGATGCCGTAGGGCTCGGGTTCATTCGGGGCGACGCTCACGCCGATGGGGTACCTTGCTCCGCGAATGTCCCCCGGCCTGCGGCCTCCTCCTTTATTTCGCTGCGCAAGGCACCCCGTCGGCGTGATCGTTCAGAGCCGCTGCGGAAGCTGCATTTGTTGGCGGTCGCCGAGACTTCATGTCGCATGTAGCGGCTATTTCGCCGGGTTCTTCTCTAGAGTGGATGCCCCTGTCACTCGATACCCCAACAAGGGAAGAAGAAAGGCGCAACACACCCAAGCCACCTAGATGTTCGAAGGCTGCTTGCCTCGCGGCAGGTTGTCGGTGCGAAAGCAGCGATGCAGATGCGAGGTATCAAAAGGCGACGGCCGAGGTGTTACGAGCACCCCAGCCGTCTAACCAAGTTCGTGCACTTGCCTTGGAAGGAACGCACAAAAATGGCTACCAAGACTATAGCCCGGCCTCACACGCCGGTAGCTTCCGAAGACAACGCCCAAGACCCGGCGGATCTTCTCGAAAACACCCTCTCTCAGCTTGAAGCTC